>CANFEY010000019.1 GCA_947446025.1 Bryobacterales bacterium | reverse complement strand
CTGAACGCTACGCGGTTTATTCATTGTTCCTCCTTATAGAGTGCTTCGATCTTTTCCCGCTGTACCTTTAGTTTGCCGACCGCGAACCGCTCATTGAGCCAGATTACGAAGCCGCAAAACAACGTCGCGATGCCTAGGCCGACCACCTTTTGTCCGACCGGATTCGGGTTCGAAAGGGTAAACACCAGCATCGGCAGGTAGCAAGGCAAGACATACCAGTAACGGACCTTCGAGAGTAGGAGAATCTGCCGGTCCAGTTTCTCAAGCATAGCTGCATGGTAAGCGCGCGCATCGGCTGCGGCGTCCAGTGGGACGTCGTTTCGATGGCTGCGCCAGAGGTACACCATGACGAACAACACGCCGGCAATCATGGAGATCGGCCCAGCAACGTAGGGTCCCCGCCACAGGCCGCGGATACCCGCGATCAACACAACCGCTCCCGCTAAGTACTCCCGCATGTTCCGCCAGAAAATGCGTTTCTCAAAGCGAACCACCGATGCGCGCCCGGCCAATCTTGCGACCTCCGCCGCGTCAGGTTCCTGTGAAGCTCCTTGTTGCCAGAGGAGCATCAATTCGTCATTCATGCGTCCCCCTTTACTCGCGCGACCAACTTCTGCCGA
Source organism: Bryobacterales bacterium (assembly GCA_947446025.1). Classification (GTDB taxonomy): domain Bacteria; phylum Acidobacteriota; class Terriglobia; order Bryobacterales; family Bryobacteraceae; genus Palsa-187. The sequence goes on along the minus strand of CANFEY010000019.1, from coordinate 65,098 downwards.
GCCCGTGTCAGCTGCGTCGCCACATTGCCCGCGCTCAGGCCCGTTACGTCCTCTATCTCCGCAGCCGACAAGCCTTCGAGGTGCAGCACGACGACTTGCCGGTCGGTCATCGGAAGCTCTTCCACTGCCGTTCGCATGCGGGCGCGTTGCTGTTCCTCGATGGCGTTCGATTCCGGGCTGGAGGGCACATCGAGAGGCTCACCAGCCTTCTCCCGTTTCTTGCGCCGATTGCCGCCGGCGACGAAGCTGATCGAGGTGTTGTGCGCGACCCTGTAGAGCCACGTCCGCTCTGAGGAATCGCCGCGAAAACGGGGCAGGGCGGTCCACAAGCCCAGCGCGATCTCCTGTAGCAAATCCTCGCGCTCCGTTTCGCCGCGGGCATACGACCACGCCAACCTTCGTAGCGCCGGAAGGTAACGCCGCAACAGATTTTCATAGGCGGCTCTATGGTCTACATTTCCCACTCGCAACAGGTAGTCCCTTCAGCCCGCCGTTTCTTACACACAAAAACAAAACCCCACCAGCCGAAGCCAGTGGGGTCTTGACGAAGACAGAATTGGAGAGAGTTATTGCTTGCCGGTGTCGCCCGAAGACGCCGCGCCGACGACGGTGCCGTTGGCCAGGGTCAGGTTGCGGGCGTTGGCCAAGCTGGAGCCATCTTTGGCCAGGTTGCCGGAGCACTTGATCACATCCCCGACCTTGATCGAGTTGCGTGTCCAGCCGGAACGCATCAGGCCGTTCGGGCTGCCGAGCTCGAATTCCCAGTTGGTGGTTTTCCCGTTCTCCGTAATGTCCATATAGAAGCGGGCGTGGGGGTTCATCCATTCCACTTTGGTCACCTTGCCGGTGAAGTCACGCGACTTGGTGCGGTCATATTCAGCGTCGAACGAGTGGTGCGCGGCGAGCGGCAGCGCCAGGCCCGCCAGGACCAATAAACCTGCGAGTTTCTTCTTCATGTAGCCTCCCAAATTCATCTGACAGGTGTTCCTGCCTTCGGTATATTAGAATACATTTGCCGCGCGGCCTCGTCAAGGGGGTTGGGGTTCTTAGCTTAGAATGTAAAGCGTCCGACGAAAATGCCGCTGCGCTGGGGACCGAAAGATCCCGCGGCGCGGAGGTTTCCGAAGGTGCCGAAGCCGGAGGTGTAGCGTCCGTCGGCAAGGGGAGTCGCCGGAGTATTGAAGTTCAGATTCGCGATGCTTGGAGCGTTAGGTAGGAGCTTGCGGTTGAACACGTTTTGCATTTCTACGCGGATCTGCAGCCCATACTTGCCCTCGGGCCCGAACTTGAAATTGCGGCTCAAGTTCGCGTTTTCCTGCGGCCGGCGGGGACCACGCAGTTGCTGGAGTTGCTGCACGTCCGTGGCCCAGACCCCATCGGGAACCGCTTCCCAGGCGGCCGGGTTGAAGACGGTGTTCTTTTCCGGATCGAAGCAATGGCAGTTGATGTCCAGCGGATCGGTACGTTTGGTGCCATTCGAGTCCGTCCAGTTCACTGACCATGGGCTCATGTAGCTGCCGTCGGCGTTCTTCTTGAGCTGCGCGCCGCCGGGTCCGCGTTGCAGCCATCGGGTGATAGAGTTGGTTGCACCGTTGGCGGGCCGTCCCAGGTAGAAACCTGGCTGATAGGTGAGCGAGGTGGCCAGGCCCCAGCCGCCGATGGCGGACGCAACCCAGCGATGGCCCAGCACGGGGAGCCCGGCGTTGGGCTTGGGCACCTGATAATCCACCGCGATGCGGACCTGCCAGGGCAGGTTATTCGCATCCACGTCCTTGTTGCCGAAATTGCGGTTGAACACGTCCTGGATCGCGCGGGATTGCAGATTCTTGGAATAGGTAAAGTTGGCGTTGAACTGCAGGCCGTGTGAGTAGCGCTTGTTGGCGGAAACCTGCAGCGCATCGTACCAGCTGCGGCCCAAAGGCGCGGAGGTGGAGGTGATCAAGCCGTTGTACTGCGGGAAGGGCCGCAGGGACTGGAACAGCGTCTGGTTGGTGGGGAAGTTCGGATACGGCACACTGACGCCGCGGGACTGCAGAGTGGTCCGCTCCGCCGTCGTCAGGTTGGCGAGGGTCTTGTTCAGCAGCGTGGCGTCATTCAGATCTCCGACGCGGAAGCCGTACCTGGACAGCAGATCGGGGGACACGGAGTTGTGATTGACCAGGCCTGCGGCGGATTGCCAGATGCCGCGGTTGCCCACGTAGGACGCTTCAATCACCAGGTTGCGCGTGATCTCGCGCTGCAGGCTGAGGTTCCACTGATAGGTGCGGCTGGGCCGCCCGGCGTTGGGATCAAGCAACGCCGGCACGGTTGCCTGCACGGTTCCCACTGCATGCCCCAGGGCGGGATTATACACGGGCCATTCTGGGCGGATGTCCGCCGGCACGCCGTCGCGCATCTTGAAAGCGTCCTGGCCGTTGACCAGATTGGCGGTCGTGGCGCTGTTCTGGGCGCTACCGCCGAAGGTGTCAGTGGACCCGTAGGCTACGCCGAAACCGCCTCGGAAAACCGTCTTGGGATTCAACGTGTAAGCGAAGTCCGCACGCGGACCGATGCCCAGCGGATAGTTTCGCGCGAAGGAACACTTGCAAGTAGCTTCATAAATGATTGCGCCGGGCCTCCCGCTGGCCGAAGGATTCGGCTCCGTCAGGCTGAGCGCGCCGTTACGCCCGTAGTCCTCGCGCGTGTAGGTCCCGTAATCCCAGCGCAGGCCGTAGCCGACTGTCAGGTTGCGGGTGACGCGCCAGCTATCCTGCGCATACGCGCCCCATTGATGTTTCGAAATCCGGTAATTGATCGGTACGCTCAAGGTAAAGCCGCGCACGCTGCCCATCAGGAATTCGGCGTAAGGGAACCCGACGTTCGCGTCGCCGCTTAGAGTCACGCCAAGCAGCGAAGGCTGCCAGGTAATGCCATTGCCCAAAGCGCCGAAGTTCCCGGCGGTGTTGGTGAAGGTGCCGGTGGGCAACATGTCCAAGCGCCATTCCGCGCCGAACTTAGCGGTGTGGTTGCCCTTGGTCCAGGTGAGCGTGGTATTCACGGCCGGCCTGCGTTCCGGGTTGGTCCCTTGGGGCGATGGGCCCATGGCGCTCATGCCGCCCAGACCGAGCCCCGTGGCCGTGGTTTGTGTGTTCGCGGCAAAGCGCGGGAAGTTGCGAATCAACGTTGCGCCCCGGAAGCCGATGTCGGTGGCGGCGTTGTAGTCGGTGATGATCGATTTGTCCGCCCAGTCAAAGATGGAATACGCCAAACCAAGATGGAACTGCGTGGAGGGGCTCAGGGTGTGGTCATAGTTCACACGGAGACTGTTGGAGGTTTGATAGGTACCGCGGTTGGAGGTGATCGGGTCGGGGAAGCCTTCCGCTCCTCCGATGGCTTGTACCGGAGCCGTCGATTGCGTCCACTGCCAGTAGCCGTTGATGCGGGAGTTGGTCGAAATATTGTGGTCAATCTTGATGGATGGAATGATGGACAGGCGGCGGCTGTTGACCGGCACCTGGAAGTTGTTGATCACTTCGTTGTTGGCGGCGCGCGGGCCCGTGGGCAGCGGAATGTATTTGTCCTGAATCGCTTTCGCCACCGGATCGAACAAGGTCACAGGCACGCGGTTGCCCGGGAAGGGCAGGCGGTAGTCGAGGAGCGCGCCATTCGTGCCGCAATCCACGGAGAGGGCCGTATTACACGTCACTTGCCTGCTGGAGCGCGGATCAAAAAGCGTGCCTAGCGGCAGCGTACCGCCCAGAGGGTCCTTGTAATCGCGGGTCGCGGCGCCGGTGCCGACCGTGAGGTTACGATTGCCCGAGAGCTGCAAAAGGCGGCTGAAATCGCCGTCGCGGTAGGCTTGAATCGGTACCGTGGGGGAGTTCGCATTGGCCACCGTGAACAGGTTCTGGTTGTAGCGTTCCCAGTTCCAGAAGAAGAACGTTTTGTTCTTGCCTTCGTATAGCCTCGGAATTTTTACGGGACCGCCAAAGGTGAAGCCCCAGTCGTGGCGCCGCACGCGATCACGCAGATGGACCGCTGGGTCGTACGCATTCAGGACCTCGTTGGCCGCATAGTCGAAGGCGCTGCCGTGAAATTGATTCGTCCCGCTGCGCATGGTCACGCTGAACAGCGCGCCGGCCACGGAGCCGAATTCCGCCGAGAAGTTACTGGTCTGCACCGCGACTTGTTCAATCGCATCCACGCTCGGCTGCACTTGGCCGGTGATGGCCTGGAAGCCCTGGCGCGCGTTGCCCATGACCTGGCCTTCAATACGGAATTGCACGGAACCGTTCGGCAGCCCGTTTATCACCATGGTGCTCTGCGTAACGTACCGCTGCACGCCGGGCAGCAGTTGCGCCACCGCGAAGGGGTCGCGGAAGCGGTCGGTCACGGGAATCAGCGGCAGAGTTTGGATCTCGCGCATCGTAACGTTGTGAACCACCTGGCCGCTATCCGTCTTCATCAACGTAGTCTCCGCGGTGACGGTGATGGATTCGCCGGTCGCGCCGACCTCCAGAGTTACATCCACCCGCAGCACCTGTTGCGACGCCAGAGAAAGACCTTCGCGGACGTAGCGTTTGAAACCCGGTTGTTCGATGGTGACTTCATACTCGCCGATCGGCATGTTCCCGAGGGTGTAGTTGCCGGTGCTGGAGGTGGCGGCGGAGAGCATCGTTCCGGTGGTGACGTGCCGCGCACTGACGGGAACGCTGGCCATCACCGCGCCGCTGGGGTCGGTAATGGTGCCGGTCAGCGTCGCGAGACCTGTCTGGGCCACGGCCATCGTAGCAGAGAGAGTGAGAAGAGAGAGAATACGAGACATTCAACCACCTCCTGGAATTCTGAGACCCGATTTGGGCCCGGGCGTGAGCCCGGGCCTTGAAGAATTTAAAACGTGATGCGAGCCACGTAGGTACCCGCGCGCGGGGTCGCGGTGCCGCTGAGCACGTTCAGCGTACCGAAGCCGCCGCTGAGCAATCCAGCGTTCGGGTTACCCGCCGGGAAGCGCGTGGCGGGGGTGGCGAAGTTGCCGGCTGTTGACGGGTTCGGCAGCTGTGTCCGGCCGAAGACGTTGGCGAACTCCACGCGGACGTTGAGGTTCACACCTTCCTTGAGCCGGAAGTTGCGGCTGAAGTTGGCGCTCTCAAGCGGCGTGCGGACGCCGCGGAAGTAGCGGATGGAGCTTACGTCCGCACCCCACTGTCCATTGGGAATGTTCTCCCAGGAAGCCGGGTTCAGCACCACCGTGGTGGCGGGATCGTAGCACTTGCAGTTGACGTTGATAGGATCGGTCCGGCGGGTGCCGCTGTAGTCGACCCAATCGACGGACCACGGATTGGCGCCGGACTTCAGTTGTGCGCCGCCGGGGCCGCGGCCAAGGAACAGGCTCATGGGGGTGGTGCCGTTGCTGCTGGGGCGGGCCAGCACCACGGAACTCTTGTATTCCAGGTAGATCCCGAGGCCCCAATCCGACAGGATCTGCGAGACGAAGCGGTTGGAGACAAACCCGAGGCCGGAGTTGCGGAGTTGCGGCACCACATACTGGCCGGCGACGCGGAGCTGCGTGGGCTGATCCCAAACGGAGAGGTTCTTGCTGTTGGCCCGGTTGAACACGTCGGAGACGGAAGTCATGGTGTCTAGGTTCTTGGAGTAGTTGTAGTTCAGGTTGAAGCTCAGGCCGTGGCTGAAGCGCTGCGTCACGTTGACCTGGAGCGAGTCATACCAGGTGTTGCCCAGGGGGGCTCCGGCAAGGCCGCTGGCGGTGAACTGCGGGTAATCGAGCAGCGACTGCCGTACGGTTTGCCCGGTGGGGAAGTTGGTATAGGGGATACCGGTGATGCCGCGCGCCGCCAGAGTGGAGCGTTGCGCCGGGGTGAGGGCGGAGACCAGCGTGGTGACCAACGCCGCTTCGGTTGGGCTGGTGAAGTCGTTGAAGCCTTTCGCGGTGAGTGTGTTTTGGCTGAGCGAGTTGAGCGGTGCCAGACCGTTCGCGGTCCACCACACGCCGCGGTTGGCGACGTAGGATGCTTCGACGACGGTGTTGCGGGTGAGTTCGCGCTGGATACCGACGTTGAATTGCAGCAGGCGCGCGGGCCGGCCTGCGTTGCGGTCCAGCAACGCAGGCATCGCGATCACCGTGCCGGCGGCCTGACCGACACCTGGATCGAAGGAGGGCCATTCCGCGCGGACACTGGTCGGGATTCCGTCCCTGAACAGGCCCACGGTCTGGCCGGAGTTTCCGGGCAGCGTATTCGAGGTTGCCGAGTTGGTGGAGGCACCCGAGGCAGTGGAGGTAGCGTTGTAGACCACGCCGATGCCGGCGCGCAGCACGGTCCTCTGATTGATCTGGTACGACATGCCCAAGCGCGGCCCGAAGGCGTAGGGATAGTTTGTGGCAAAGTTGCACTTGCAGGATGCTTCGAACTGGCGGGCACCCAAGCGGCCCGCCGCGGATGGATTGGGGATGGCCAGTCCGATGGAGCCGTTGCGTCCGTACTGTTCGCGCGCGTAGGTGCCATAGTCCCAGCGGAGGCCGTAGTCGAGCGTCAGCTTACGGGTGACTTTCCAGGTGTCCTGCACGTAGATCGCGGTCTGGGATTTGCTGTTGCCCAGGGCGATGGGCGCATTCACGCTGGCCGCGCTCAGGCCGCCCAGCATGAACGAGGCGAATTCGAAGCCGTCGAAGCCCTGATTGGTGGTGATGCCCTGTAGCGACGGCTGTTCGGTCATGTTGGCGCCGAAGGTGTAGGTGCCTTGCGTGTTGTCGAGGTTGTAGGCGGGGTACTTCTCCAGCCGGTACTCAGCTCCGAACTTATACGTGTGGCCGCCGGTGACGTAACTGGCGGAGACATTGCCGGAAGGACGCCGCTCAAAGGAGAGTGCTGGGAACAGGGATCCCATCGTGCTCAACCCGCCCACGGATTGGTTCGCGTTCACTCCCGTCACGATTCTGGGGAAGTACCGGGCCGTGGTTCCGCCGACGAGCCCCAGTTCCTTGAAGGCATCGTAGTTCTTTACCGCGGCTTCCAGCATGAAGTCGGTGTCGTTCCAACCCGAACCAAGGTGCAGTAGCAACCGGGGGGTGATGGTGTAGTCGTAATTCAGGCGGATGGTGGTGCCCGCGGTGGCGGAAGCGGCCGAGGCGGTGATCAAGTCCGGGAAAGCGTCCGCGCCTGTGTTGGTCCGGGGCGTGGTGGAGCGCGTCTCTCCCGCATAGAACGACAGGCGGCCTTTGCTGCCCAGGTTCTGGTCGAGCTTGAGGGAAGGGATGTCGGACTTGCGGCTGGTGTCATACGGAGCTTGAAAATTGTTGGTGATCAGTCCGCGCTGGAAATTCGGGCCCAGCGGCTGGGGAATGAGGGCCAGAACCTTCAGGGCAATGGGATCAAAGCGAGACACCGGGATACGGTTGCCCGGGAATGGATCGCGGTAAGCGCGGCCGTTGGCGACTTGCTGGGTGTTGGGATCGAAAATCGTGCCGCTGGCGATGGTGCGGCCCAGCGCGTCGGTTGCATTTCCACCTGCGGTGGTGATCAAGCGGCTTTCCGCGGTGAGCACGTTGCTAAAGTCACCAGCCCGGTAGGCGGCAATCGGTACTGTAGTGGCACCGTTGGCGACAATCTGCTTGTTGCGGAAGGATTCGTAGCTCCAAAAGAAGAAGGTCTTGTTGGTGCCGTCATAGAGTTTCGGGATCTTGACAGGGCCGCCGAGGGTGAAGCCCCAATCGTACTGGCGGCTCTTGTTGCGGATGCCGGTGTAGGGCTGATAAGCGTTGAGGGCCTCATTGTTTCCGTAGTCGTAGGCGCTGCCGTGGAAGGCGTTGGTGCCGCTCTTGGAAATCATGTTGATCACCGCTCCGCCCGCGGTGCCAAATTCCGCGGCAAAATTGCTGGTCTGGATGGAGACTTCTTCCACCGCGTCCACCGAAGGCTGCGTTTCAAACGTGGCACCAATCAGGCGCGGGCCTGTGGGGACGGCGGATGCGCCGTCCATGCGGATCTGCACGGTATTCGCCGGTGTACCGTTGACCACCATCGTTCCGACCGAGCCGGCGTTGGCGTAGCGGAGTCCGGGGACTAGGCGGCCCGCGATCAGCGGATCGCGGAAGCCTTGCGCGCTGACGCCCACCTGCAACACCGGCAGGTTATTCAGCTGCGAGAGAGTCACGTTTTGGGCCACCTCGCTCGACTCGGTCTTAAGCAGCGAAGCCTCGGCCGTCACCGTCACCGATTCCGTGGTCTGGCCGACCTCCAGGGTCACGTCCTCGCGCATGGTCTGCGATGCCGCCAAGTGGAAGCCTGTGCGGGAATACGATTTGAACCCGGGCACCGTGACGTTCAGGTCATAGTCGCCAATCGGCAACTGCGAAAGCGTGTAGTTCCCGGTATCGGAACTGGACGCCTTGAAGATCTGCCCGTTGGCCAGGTTGCGGACTTCCACGGGCGCATTGGCAAGGATGGCTCCGGTGGCGTCGGCGATGGTTCCGGTGACAGTGGCCAAACTGGTTTGGCCGAAGCCAAGCGACGCAGTCAGCAGGACCGCGGCGAGCATAAGTCGATTCATAGGTAGACCCCCTTCTATCAAACAGCCACGCAATCATAGCACTACCTGCACCCGTGAGAAAGGGGTGGCTCGGCCCGTAGGCCACCCCGTTACTGCTGCCGCGCCTAGCGAAGCGGAATCGGTGCCGCTTGCGAGTTTACGCAGCTCACCACGGAGCCTCCGGGCTCGAGTTGCCGGTCACGTTGTTGGGACCGGACCCGGCCAAGCCGCTCAGCATAACCGACGAGCCGGTAGCGATGGAAATTCCGCGCCTGGTGATGTTGTTCGGCAAGCCCGGAGGGGCGAGGGATAGGAACGAGGCGTGGGAATTGTGCGTAACCGTCAGGCCATTGCCGGCTGAGCCGCCGACGGCGGTGCTCCCGGTGATGTCCACCAACGGACCCATCATCGCAGTCGCGCTGCTTTCTGTCGCGGATCTGCAGGCACGCGCGTTGCGGTGCCTCGTAAGTTCCGCCGCCTTCGACCGACGCGCCATTGCGCGCCATGATCCCGTTGACGAAGTTCTTGATCTGTTTATCCACCGTGTGTAGACCTGCCGCAGGCGGCTGTTGGCGTCCACCACGATCCCCGTGACATTGGATTGGCTGCCTTGCGAGGTGAGCCACGTGATGCCGGAGCGGTCATGGTTCACCGTTATGTCCTGAATCGCGCAGCTCCGGCACGCCCCCATGATCATCGCACTGGTGTTCCCCGTCGTCGGCCCGGGAACGGGGAGTCAGCGCGCCGTTGATGGTGAAGTTTGCGATCCGGACCGCGCGGGAATTGGTTACGTGTACCGCCGCAACCGGCGGAACCACCGCCAGTCCGTTGATGATGGCGCTGGGCGTGCCCACGATCTCCAGGATGTAGGCCTGGTCGTTCGTTAAATTATCGACAGCCGCGGCAATGCTCTTTCTCTTGGAACAGTCCACCTGCTTAACCGTCTACGCATCCGCCGAGATCGTCGCGTAAAGGCACAGCGCCAATGGCCTGCATAGTTCAAGAATTTTATTCCTGAATACTCCATCGCAAGCCGAGAGCAGGAGAGTTTACAGGGTTCAAAATGCGCAAAAGGGCCACCCTTGTGGGCGGCCCTTTTGTGCGACGTACTTGGTTTGAGTCTAGAACGAGATGCGGGCGACAAAGGTACCCGTCCGCTGGCCGCCGACGCCGCTCAGCACACTGTAGGTGCCGAAGCCGCCGCTGTAGAGGCCCGTGCTGGCGCCGGTGGTGAACTTCGTCGGTGCCTGGGCGAAGTTGCCGGCGGTCGAGGGACTCGGTAGCAGCATCCGGTTGAGGACGTTGTTGAACTCCACGCGCACGTTCAGCGTCACGCGTTCCTTGAGGCGGAAGTTGCGGCTGAAGTTCATGTTCTCGCTCGGCCGGCGGATGCCCCGGAAGAAGCGGAGGTCGCTTTGATCGGCGGCCCACTGGCCGTCGGGAATGTTGGTCCACGCGGCTGGATTCAGCGCCTGCACCTTGGTCGGATCGTAGCAATGGCAGTTGATGTCGAGAGGATCGGTGCGCACCGCGCCGGAGTTGTCGATCCAGTTCACCGACCACGGATTCATGTAACTTCCGTCGGCGTTCTGCTTCAACTGCGCGCTGCCCGGACCGCGGCCCAGGAACAGACTGAGCGGTACCGTGCCGTTGCTGCTGGGCCGGGCCAAAACGCCCGCGCTCTGGTACGACACATACGCGCCCAAGCCCCAATCGGACAAAAGGTAGGACACGACGCTGTTCGCCTGCACCTTCGGGACAACGTACTGCACGGTGAGGCGGAGAGTGTGCGGGATGTCGTTGCCGGAGTAGCTCTTGCCGTTGGCACGGTTGAACACGTCGGTGGCGCTGATGAGATCCAGGTTCTTCGCGAAGTTGTAGTTCATGTTGAAGCTGAGACCGCGGGTGAAGCGCTGGGTGACGCTCAACTGGAAGGAGTCATACCAGGTATTTCCAAGCGGAGCGCCTCCCAGGCCGCTGCTGTTGTACTGCGGATAGTCGCGCAGCGATTGGCGAACATTCTGAGTGTTGGGAAAGCTGGAGTAGGGGAAGCCCGTGATGCCGCGGGAAGCCAGAGTCGTCCTCGCCGCCGTATTGGTGGCCAGACCTGAAACCAGGCCAGTCAGCAAATTGGCTTCGGCCAAGCTAGTGAAGTCAGTGAAGCCATAGCGTCGAAGCGTAGCCTCGCTGATGGAGTTCAGCGGAGCCAAGCCGGCGGCCGTCCACCAGACACCACGGTTGCCGACGTAAGAAGCATCGACGACTAGATTGCGGTTGATCTCCCGCTGCAGCGCGATGTTCCATTGCAGCAGACGCCCGGGACGGCCCGCGTTCCGGTCCAGTAGCTGAGGCATCGCGATCACCGTGCCGGGGGTTTGCCCGACACCCGGATTAAACGAGGGCCACACCGCGACGACGCTGGCCGGCATACCGTCTTTGAATAGGCCGGTGGTCTGGCCGGAGTTTCCCGGAAGCGCGCCCGTGGCCGCCCCGGCTGTAGAGGAGCCGGACGATGTTGAGGTCGCGTTGTAAACCAAGCCGACACCGGCGCGCAGCACGGTCTTGGTATTGATCTGGTAGGCCAGGCCCAGGCGCGGCCCGTAGGCATAGGCGTAGTTCGACGCGAAGTTGCATTGGCAGACCTGCTCGAATTGCATCGCCCCCGGCCTTCCGGATGCGGATGGATTGGGGATCGCTAGTCCGATGGAGCCGTTACGGCCATAGGACTCGGCGGCGTAGGTGCCCAAGTCCCACCGCAGGCCGTAGTCGAGCGTCAGCTTGCGGGTGACCTTCCACGTATCTTGTGCGTAGATTCCGGTCTGGGATTTATTGTTGCTCAAGTTAATAGGAGCGGCTATCGAATTCGCGCTCATGCCGCCCAAGAGGAAGGAAGCAAACTCAAAGCCGTCAAAGCCTTGATTCGTAGTTATTCCCTGCAACGAGGGTTGCTCGGTCATGTTCGCGCCGAATGTGTAGGTCCCCGTCGAGGAACCGTCGATCACATTGGGGAATTTCTCGATGCGGTAGTCCAGGCCGAATTTGTAAGTGTGTTTACCAGTCACGTAGCTAACCGAGGTGGTGCCGGAGGGACGCCGTTCAAAAGATGCGGTGGCGCCGGTCTGGCCCAGGGAAGACATGCCGCCGATCTGGGCGTTGGCGTTGACGGCCGTGTTAATCCTTGGGAAGGTGCGATTGACCAAGGCCCCCCGCAGGCCCAGCTCTGTGAAGGCGTTGTAGGGCGCGTCTTGTTTTCCGTCCAGCCGGAAGTCGCTGTCATTCCAACCGATGCCGATATGGAAGAGGAGGCGGGGCGTGATGGTGTAGTCGTAGTTCAGACGCACCGTAGTGCCGGAAGAAAAGGTGGTGTTGCCGCCGGAGATCAAGTTCGGAAGCGGATCGGCCCCGGAGGTGCTGGTTGGTGACCGGGTGTTGGTTTCCTGGAGATAGAACGACAAGCGTCCCTTGTCGCCGAGATTTTGGTCGAGCTTGATCGACGGGATCTTGGATGTGCGGCTGGTATCGAAGGTCCCAGTGTAGTTGTTGGAAACCAGGCCCTGGGCGAAATTCACGCCTTGCGGATTGGGGACCAGCGCCAGGACTTTGACCGCGATGGGGTCAAAGCGGGACACGGGAATACGGTTGCCCGCGAAAGGATCGCGGACGTCATTGCGGCCCGCAACGGCCCGTTGCGTGGTGGGATCGAAGATCGTTCCGCTGGAGATGGTACGGCCCAGCGTGTCCAGGGCGTTGCCGCCCGACGTCGTGATCAAGCGGTTTTCCGCGCTGAGCAGGCTGCTGAAGTCGCCGGCCCGATAGGGCGCGATGGGAACGCTGCTGTTCCCGATCACCAGGTTCGATTGCTTGAAGATCTCAATGCTGAAGAAGAAGAACGTCTTATTGGCTCCGTTATAGACTTTCGGAATCTTGAGGGGGCCGCCCAAGGTGAAGCCGAAGTCGGCTTGGCGGATCTTGCTGCGCAACCCGGTGTACCGCGTGCGGGCGTTGAACCACTCATTGGTGCCGTAGTCGTAGGCGCTGCCGTGGTAGGTGTTGGTGCCGCTCTTGGTGACCATGTTGATCATGGCTCCTCCGGCGGCGCCGAATTCGGCGGCGAAATTCGAGGTCTGGATGGCCACTTCTTCAATCGCGTCCACCGACGGTTGGGTCTGCATCACTGCGCTGATCAAGCGGGGTCCCGTGGGGTTCATGGTCATGCCGTCCAGCCGCGTGCCGTAGGTGTTTGCCGGGGTGCCGTTGATCGACATGGAGGTGGTGACGGCGGGGTTGCCTGCGGCGCTGTTGGTGCCGTTGGCGTAATTGATGCCGGGGACAAGCCGCACCGCGGCGAACGGATCGCGGAAGCCGGAGCCGGTCGAGGCGACCACGAGAATCGGCAGGTTATTCAACTGCGACAGGGTGACGTTCTGCACGACCTCCGTGGATTCCGTCTTTAGCAAAGAAGCCTCGGCCGTGACCGTGACTGATTCCGAGGTCTGGCCGACCTCCAGCGTCACGTCCTCGCGCATAATCTGCGCAGCCGCCAAGTGGAAGTTCGCGTGGTTGTAGGTCTTGAACCCCTGCACCGCGATCACCATGTCATAGTCACCGATAGACAACTGGAGAACGGAGTAGTTGCCGGTTTCGGAACTAGTGGTTCTGAAGATTTGTCCGTTGTCGCGGTTCTTGACCTCGACGGGCGCATTCGCCATCACCGCGCCGGTGCCGTCAGCTACGGTTCCGGTCACAATGGCCGAGCCGCCCTGTCCAAAGCCCAGGGAAGCGGAAAGCAGTAAAGCTGCGAGCGGAATTCGACTCATGTGTAGACCCCCATCTTTCAATAGCGCATCTAGCATATCACTAAATGTTCACAAGAAGAAGGGCCACCCATGCGGGTGGCCCTTGGGGGGGGACTAGAGGCTTCCGTTCGGCCTAGAAAGTAACGCGCGCGACGAAGGTGCCGTTGCGTTGGCCCAGGAGCCCGCCGAGCACGTTGTAGGTTCCGAAGCCGCCGCTATACAGGCCGGCGCTGGCACCGGTGGTGAACCGCGTCGGCGGCGTGGCGAAATTGCCCGCCACCGACGGATTCGGCAAACGCATCCGATTGAACACGTTGTTGAAGTCCACCCGCACGTTCAGCGTAATGCGGCCTTCCTTGAACCGGAAGTTGCGCGCGAAGTTTGCGTTTTCATCCGGCAGCCGCGTTCCCCGGTAGAAACGTAGCGCGCTCTGGTCCGCTCCCCACTGTCCGTTGGGAATGTTCTCCCACGCCAGCGGATTCAATACCTGATTCTTCGTCGGATCGAAGCAGTGGCAGTTGATGTCGATGGGATCGGTCCGTTGCGCCCCGCTGTTGTCCACCCAATTCACTGACCACGGGCTCATGTAGCTGCCGTCGGCGTTGCGTTTCAGTTGCGCACTGCCCGGGCCGCGGCCCAGGAACTGGCTGATGGGCAGCGTTCCGTTGCTGGTGGGACGCGCCAGCAAACCGGCGCTCGAATAGCTCATGAAGGTTCCGATGCTCCAGCCCGATAGAGCCTGGGACACCCATCGATTCGCCAGGAATCCGTTGCCGGAATTGCGCAGCTGCGGCACTTCGTACTGCACTGTGAAACGCAACGCATGGGGCCGGTCGTTATTGGAAAGGTTCTTGCTTAAACCCCGGTTGAAGGTGTCGGAGATAAAGCTTATCGTGTCCAGGTTCTTCGCCCAGTTGTAATTCACGTTAAAGCTCAGGCCGCGGCTGAAGCGCTGCGTCGCCGTGATCTGCAGCGAATCGTACCAGGTGTTGCCCAGCGGGGCGCCGGTGATTCCGCTGCCGGTGTACTGCGGGTAATCCAGCAGCGACTGACGCACGTTCTGATTGCTGGGGAAGTTCGAGTAGGGCAGGCCCGTGATGCCGCGGGCGGCCAACGTGGACCGCTGCGCCGTGCTCAGGCCGGAGACCAGCGTGGTGAGCAAGGACGCCTCGGCGGTGCTGGTGAAGTCATTGAAACCGAGCGCGCGCAGCCGGCTCTCGCTCAGTGCGTTCAGCGGAGCCAGCCCGTTTGCTGTCCACCACGAACCCCGGTTGGCGACGTAGTTCGCCTCCACGACGAGGTTGCGGTTGATCTCATGCTGCATGCCGATGTTCCACTGCAGCAGGCGCGCGGGACGTCCCGCGTTCGGGTCCAGCAGGGCGGGCATTCCCACCACGCTGCCGATACCCTGTCCGACGTTGGCGTCGAAGGACGGCCACACCGCGCGCACGCTGGCAGGCATGCCGTCACGGAACAGACCCGTGGTTTGGCCGGAGTTGCCGGGGAACGCATTGGACGCGGCGGAGTTCGAGGACGATCCCACCGCCGTCGAGGTCGCGTTGTACACCACTCCGAAAGCCGCGCGGAACACGGTCTTCGGGCTGATCTGATACCCTACGCCGACCCGCGGCCCGATGGCGTAGGGGTAGTTGGCGGCGAAGTTGCATTTGCACGTGGCCTCAAACTGCGTGGCACCCAGCCTTCCGGCTGCCGATGCATTCGGCACCGCCAAACCAATGGACCCGTTGCGGCCATACTGTTCGGCCGAGTAGGTGCCATAGTCCCAGCGAATGCCGTAGTCCAACGTGATCTTGCGCGTCACCTTCCAAGTGTCCTGCGCGAAGAGCGCCGTTTGCGACTTAATGTTGCTCAACGCGACGGGCGCGTTCTGCGAGTTCGCGCTCATGCCGCCCAACAGGAACGAGGCGACTTGGAAGCCGTCGAAGCCCTGATTGGTGGCAACACCCAGCAGCGAAGGCTGCTCGGTCATATTCTCCGCGAAGGTGTAGGTGCCGTTGGTATTGCTGAGCACGTAGTTCGGATACTTCTCCAGCCGGTAATCCAGGCCGAACTTGTAGGTATGCCCGCCCGTCACATAGCTCACCGAGGCGTTGGCGGCCGGACGCCGCTCATAGGACTTGGTGGGGAACGTGGTGCCCAGATTCGACATCCCGCCGATGTTGGTGTTCGCGTTGACGCCCGTCACGATTCTGGGGAAATACCGGGTTAACGTTTGTCCTGTCAGGCCCAGTTCCTTGAGCGAATCGTAGTTGTTGACCGGCGACTCCAGATAAAGGACAGCATCGTTCCAGCCCACGCCCACGTGCAGCAGAAGCCGTGGCGTCATGGTGTAGTCATAGTTCAGACGCGAGGTGTATCCGTCCGCCATCGCGAGCACGCCCGCGGTGATAAGGTCGGGCAGCGAATCGGCCCCGGCCTGCGTTCGCGGCGTGGTCGTTTGGGTGTATTGGAAGTAGAAGGACAATCGTCCCTTGGACCCGATATTCTGATCGATCTTTACCGACGGAATGCGGGACGTGCGGCTGCTGTCGTAGGTCCCCGTATAGTTGCCCGTGGCGATACCGCGTTCGAAGTTGGGTCCTTGCGGCAGCGGCACCAAGGGCAGCACCTTTACCGAAATCGGATCGAAACGCGACACCGGAACCCGGTTGCCCGGGAAAGGATCGCGGTAGGCCCGTCCGTTGGCTGCGTTGATCTGTTGCGTGTTGGGATCGAAAATGGTGCCGCTCGCGATGGTGCGGCCCAGCGCGTCGGTGGCATTGCCCTGAGCGGTGGTCATCAGCCGGTTCTCCGCGGTGATGAGACTGCTGAAGTCGCCCGCGCGATAGCCGGCAGTCGGGACGCTGGAACTCGACACCACGACGTTCTGCTGGTTGAATCTTTCAAAGTTGAAAAAGAAGAAGCTCTTGTTGGTGCCGTTGTAAACCTTCGGTAGGATGAAGGGACCGCCGAGGGTGAAGCCCCAGTCGTGTTGGCGGATCTTGTTGCGGGTGCCGAGGTACGGCTGGAACGCATTGAGCGCCTCATTGACCACGTAGTCGTAAACGCTGCCGTGGTAGGTGTTGGTGCCGCTCTTGCTGACCATGTTGATCATGGCTCCGCCCGCCGTGCCGAACTCGGCAGCGAAGTTGCTCGTTTGAATCGCCACTTCCTCAATGGCGTCGACGGAGGGCTGGGTCTGCTGCTGCGCTCCCAGATTGCGCGGGCCGGTTGGGTTGGTGGTAATACCGTCCAGCCGGGTGTTGTAGGTATTCGCGGGCGTCCCGTTCACCACCATTTGTGCGATCACCGCAACCGCGCCGGGCTGGCCGTTGGTGTACTGGATCCCGGGTGCCAAGCGGGCTGCCGCGAAGGGATCGCGGACACCGGTGGCCGTCGCGCCAACTACCAGAACCGGCAGGTTGTTCAGCTGCGATAGGGTGACGTTTTGCACTACCTGGCTCGATTCGGTTTTGAGCAGCGAGGCTTCGGCGGTCACGGTGACGGACTCAGTCGTCTGCCCGACCTCGAGCACCACGTCTTCACGCATGGTCTGCTGCGCCGCCAAGTGGAAGCTGGTGTGCGTGTACGTCTTGAATCCCGCCACCTTGACGGAGAGGTCATAGTCGCCGATGGGCAACTGGGAGACAGTGTAGTTCCCGCTGTTGGAACTGGCGGCCGTGAAGACCTGTCCGTTGTCCAGGTTCTTGATCTCGATAGGAGCGTTGGCCATCACGGCTCCGGTGGCGTCCATGATGGTTCCAGTAACGGTGGCCAGGCCGGTTTGGCCGAAGCTGAGAGACGCGGAGAGAAGGAAAGCTGCGATCAGAATTCGATTCATGTGGACCCCTTAAGGAAAACAACTCTGGCGATGATAGCACTCATTGCGGATAAGCAAAAGGGCCACCCTTTCGGGTGGCCCTTCGGCGAAAATCAAGAACTGTTTAGAAGCTGATGCGAGCCACAAAGGACCCGGCACGCTGACCGGTGAGGCCGCCCAGCACGTTGAACGTACCGAAGCCGCCGCTATACAGGCCGGCGTTCGAGCCACTCGTAAACCGCGTCGCGGGATTGGCGAAGTTGCCGGCGGTCACCAGCGCCGACGCTGGACCGGCAGTCAACAACATCCGGTTGAAGATGTTGGTGAATTCCACCCGCACATTCAGATTCACGCGCCCTTCCTTAGCAAGCGCGAAGTTGCGGCTGAAGTTGGCGCTTTCACTCGGGAGGCGGATACCACGGTAGAAGCGAAGCGTGCTCTGCTGCGCACCCCATTGACCATCCGGGATATTCTCCCAGGCAGCGGTATTCAGAGCCACAGTCTTGGTCGGATCGAAGCAGCTGCAGTTGATGTCCAGCGGATCGGTCCGCTGCTTGCCAGCGTCATCCACCCAGTTCACAGACCACGGATTCATATAATTCCCGTTGGAGTCCTTCTTCAACTGCGCACTACCTGGGCCGCGGCCCAGGAACTGACTGATCGGCGTGGCACCGTTGCTGGTGGGACGGGCCACAACCGGGGCGCTCTGGTAGCTGAGAGCCGCGCCCAGCCCCCAATCGGACAGCGCATAGGAGACAAACCGGTTCGAGAACAACTTCGGAACCACATATTGCACCGTGATGCGCAACTGGTGCGGCAAGTCGTTGCCGGAGATGTCGCGACCGAGGCTCCGGTTGAAGACGTCCGGCGAGCTGATCAAGTCCAGGTTCTTCGAGAAATTGTAGTTTACGTTCGCACTCAAGCCGTGGGAGAAACGCTGCGTCACGTTGAGCTGGAACGCATCGTACCAAGTGTTTCCCAGCGGAGAACTACTGAGACCGCTGTTGTTGTACTGTGGATAGTCGCGCAGCGACTGACGCACGGTTTGGTTGGTGGGGAAGTTCGAGTAGGGCAGGACCACGCCCCGGCTGGCGAGCACGGAACGGCGGGCCGCCGTCAGGCCGGCGATGGTGCTGGTGAGAATCGCCGCTTCTTCCGTGCTGGCGTAGTTGGTGAAACCGTATTTGGTCAGCGTCGCCTGGCTGATCGAGTTCAGCGGTGCGAGGCCGGCGGCGCTCCACCAGGTACCGCGGTTGGCCACATAGGAGGCCTCCACGACCAGGTTGCGATTGATTTCCCGCTGCAGGCTAATGCTCCACTGCAACAGGCGCGCGGGACGGCCCGCATTGGGGTCCAGCAACGCTGGCATACCGATCACGCCGGCAACCGGATGACCGACGCCTGAGTCAAAGGATGGCCACACCGGCTGAACGGTGGCCGGAATGCCGTTGACCAGCAGGCCGACGGTTTGGCCGGAGTTCGCCGGCACCGCGCTGGTCTGCGACGTATTGGCTTGCGAACCGGAAGCGTTGGCCGTGGCGTTGTACACCACGCCGAGGCCGGCGCGGAGCACCGTCTTGGAGTTGATCTGATAGGCAGCACCCACGCGCGGACCAAACGCGTTGGGATAGTTGGAGGCGAAGTTGCACTTGCACGTGGATTCAAACTGCGCGCCGCCCAAACGGCCGGCGGCCGAGGTGTTCGGAATCAGCAGCCCGATGGAAGAGTTGCGGCCATACTGTTCCTTCGCGTACGTGCCGTAATCCCAGCGGAGTCCGTAATCCAGAGTGAGCTTGCGGGTCACCTTCCAGGTGTCCTGCCCGTAGATGCCCGTCTGCGACTTGATTGCCGCCAGACCGATCGGCGCGTTCATCTGGACGGTGCTCATACCGCCCAATAGGAAAGAGGCAAACTGGAAGCCCACAAAGCCGTTGTTCAGCGTTGAACCGAGCAGCGAGGGCTGTTCGGTCATCGAATTGCCGAAGGTGTACTGGCCCTGGGAAAGAGCGTCGATAACCTGCGGAAACTTCTCGTTGCGGTAATCCAGGCCCACTTTGATCGTGTGGCTGCCGGTGACATAGCTGGCGGAAACGGTGGTGGAGGGCCGCCGTTCATACGACGCCGTTGGACCCCCGGTACCCAACTGAGACATACCGCCGATCGCGTTGTTGGTGGACGCGCTGGTGATGATGATCGGGAAATACTTGTTCACCAATGCGCCCCTCAAGCCGAGTGCTGTCACGGCGTTGTAGTTTTCCACTAGCGCATTCAATTTGAAGTCGCTGTCATTCCATCCAATACCGCCGTGCAGCAACAGGCGGGAGGTGACGGTGTAGTCGTAATTCAAACGCGCGGTGCTGCCCGAGGAGAACGATGAGAATCCGGACGAAAGCAGGTCCGGCAGCGGGGAGAGCCCCGTCGGAGAGCGATTCACCAGCGTGTTGGTTTCCTGCAAATAGAGGGACAGGCGGCCCTTGTCGCCCAGGTTCTGGTCCACCTTGATCGAAGGGATGTTGGAGTGGCGGGTGGAGTCGGTGGGATTGATGTAGTTGCCTGTGAGCAAGCCGCGATCAAAGTTCGAGCCCTGTGGGTTCGGGACCAGCGGCAGAATCTTGGAGGCAATGGGGTCATACCGCGCCACCGGGATCTGGTTGCCGGGGAACGGATTGCGATAGGACGTCCCGTTGGCCGCAAGCGTCTGCGATGCCGGATCAAAGATCGTGCCGCTCTGAATCGTCCGTCCCAGAGGATCCGTCACATTTCCGGACGTCGTGGTGACCAGGCGGTTTTCCACGCTAATCAGATTCGCGAAATTCCCGCCGCGATACGCTGCCGTCGGGACCGTGGCGGGAGTGTTGAATGTGTTCGCCTGGCGGAATTGCTCAAAGCTGAAGAAGAAGAACGTCTTATTCTTGCCGTTGTAAATTTTCGGAATCCACACCGGCCCGCCCAGGGTGAACCCGTAGTCGGTCTGGCGCACCTTGGCGCGCAGTCCGCTGTAAGGCGCGTACGCGTTTAAGCCTTCGTTGTTGCCGTAGTCGTAGGCGCCGCCATGGTAGGTGTTGGTGCCGCTCTTGGTCACCATGTTGATCATGGCACCACCCGCCGCGCCAAATTCAGCGGCGAAATTGGAGGTCTGGATCGCGACTTCTTCAAGTGCGTCCACCGAGGGCTGCGTCTGCATCGTCGCCCCCAACAAGCGGGGGCTGGTGGGGTTCATCGTCATGCCATCCAGGCGCGTCTGATAGGTGTTGGCCGGGGTACCGTTCACCACCATGGAATTCACCGCGTTGCCGCCAGTGGCCGCGCTATTGGAGTAACGGATACCCGGCACCAAGCGGACCGAGGCGAAGGGGTCGCGGAAGCCCGAGTTGCTGGCTCCTACCACGAGGATGGGCAGGTTGTTGAGCTGCGCCAGCGTCACGTTCTGCGAAACTTCCGTGGTTTCCGTCTTCAGCAACGAAGCCTCGGCGGTGACCGTGACCGATTCCGAGGTCTGGCCGACCTCCAGCGCCACGTCCTCGCGCATGATCTGCGCAGCCGCCAAATGGAAGTTCGCGTGGTTGTAGGTCTTGAACCCCTGCACGGCGATCACCAGATCGTAGTCGCCGATGGGCAACTGCAAGATGGAGTAGTTGCCGGTTTCAGAACTGGTGGTTCTGAAGACTTGTCCATTGTCGCGGTTCTTGACCTCGATGGGCGCATTCGCCAGGACGGCTCCGGTGCCGTCCGCGATGGTTCCGGTAACAGTGGCCGAGCCGCCCTGGCCGAAGCCGAAAGAAGCGGTAAGCAGAAAAGCTGCGAGCAGAAATCGATTCATGTCTAAGCCCCCTATGCCAATTGGCACGGGGACTATATCACGGAATACGAACAAGAAAAAGGGCCACCCTTGCGGGTGGCCCTGGAGAAATCGCGAACAGGACTAGAAGGTGATGCGTCCAACGAAGGTGCCGGAACGCTGACCGCCCGTTCCGCCCAACACGTTCATCGTGCCCCAACCGCCGCTGTACAAGCCGTTGTTGGCGCCGCTGGTGAACTTCGTCGGAGCACTTGCGAAGTTCCCCGCCGTCACGATCGCCGAAGTGCCGGCGGCATTCGAGAACCGCGTCCGGTTGAAGATGTTGTTGAACTCCGCCCGAACGTTCAGGTTGATGCGGCCTTCTTTGAACCGGAAGTTGCGGCTAAAGTTGACGTTCTCTTCCGGTTGACGCTGGCCGCGATAGAAGCGCAGTGACGCTTGTTGCGCACCGAACTGGCCGTCCGGGATGTTGGTCCACGCGTTGGGATTCAATACAACCGTCTTGGTCGGATCGAAGCAACGGCAGTTGATGTCGAGCGGATCGGTGCGGCGCGCACCGGAGTTGTCCACCCAGTCCACTGACCAGGGGCTCATGTAGCTCCCGTCGGCGTTCGTCTTCAACTGAGCGGGGCCCGGGCCGTAACCCAGGAACTGGCTGATCGGCGTCGTGCCATTGCTGGTCGGCCGAGTGACAAGGGCGGCGCTCTCGTAGTTCAGGAAGGTGCCTACGCCCCAACCTGAAAAAATCTGGGAACCGATCTTGCTGGAAAGCAACGCCATGCCCGAATTCCGCAGTTCCGGCACTTGGTACTGAAGCGTGAGGCGGACGTTGTGCGGCCGGTCGAAGGCACCGACGTCTTTGCCCATGGAGCGGTTGAACAGGTCCTGGGTACCCGTGATCTCCATCGACTTGGAGAAGTTGTAGTTCATGTTGAAGCTCACCCCATGGTTAAAGCGTTGCGTCACGTTTAACTGGAACGAGTCGTACCAGGTGGTGCCCAGGGGGGCGTTGAAGAGCCCGCTGGTGCTGAACTGCGGATAATCCCGCAGCGATTGCCGCACCGTCTGAGAGGACGGGAAGAGCGTATAGGGAAGACCCGTGATCCCGCGTGCCGCAAGCGTAGAGCGCTGTGCCGGGGTCAGGGCCGAGACGGTCCTGGTCAGCAGCTGCGCTTCGGCCGCGCTGGTGAAGTCGTTAAAGCCGACGCGTCGCAGGTCATTCTGGCTTAAGGCGTTCAGCGTGGCCAAGCCATTGGCGGTCCACCAGACACCGCGGTTGGCGACGTAGGAAGCTTCCACCACAAGATTGCGGTTGATTTCGCGCTGCAGTCCGATGCTCCACTGCAAGAGGCGCGCGGGACGGCCCGCGTTCCGGTCCATCAGCTGCGGCATCGCAACCACCGAGCCCGGGCTGCGCCCGACGCTGGGGTTGAAGGTGGGCCACGCCGGTTGGACGCTGGCCGGCATACCGTCTTTGAACAGGCCCGTGATCTGGCCCGAATTTCCCGGGAATACCGTGGTGGCGGCGCTATTGGACTGATTCAGCGTCGGCGTGCCCGTGGAGTTGTAAACCACGCCAATGCCGGCGCGAAGAACCGTCTTAGAGTTGATCTGGTAAGACAGGCCTAAGCGCGGTCCCAGAGCGTTCTTGTAATTGTTGGCGAAGTTGCAGTTGCAGGTGGCTTCAAACTGCGTTGCCCCCAACCGTCCGTTGGACGCCGGGTCCGGGATCGCCAGACCGACGGATCCGTAGCGTCCGTATTGTTCCTTTGTATAGGTCCCGTAGTCCCAGCGCACGCCATAATCCAAGGTCAGCTTGCGGGTCACCTTCCAGGTGTCTTGAGCATACAGCGCCGTTTGGTACTTGTAGTTGCTCAGCGCGATGGTCGAGTTCAGCGAGTTTTGGCTCATGCCGCCCAACAGGTAGGAAGCAAACTGGAAGCCGTCGAACCCTTGATTCGTCACGGTGCCCAACAGCGAGGGCTGTTCGGTATAGTTCGTGCCGAAGGTCCAGGTGCCGTTCGTGTTGGCATCAATGTAGTTCGGGAACCTCTCCATGCGCCAATCCGAGCCGATCTTGATCGTGTGGCCGCCGGTGACGTAGCTGGCGGAAACGATACCGGAAGGACGACGTTCCAGCGAGTTCGTCGGGAATCCCGACATACCGAAGTTGGAACTGCCGCCGATCGCGGTGTTCGTCTCGGTGCCGATGATCTGATAGGGGAAGTAGCGGGCGGCGGTCTGGCCCCTCAGCCCCAGTTCCTTGACGGCATCGAAGTTGTTCAGTTCCGCAAGCAGCGCGAAATCGCTGTCGTTGTAACCTGCGCCCAGGTGCAACAGCAGGCGCGGCGTGATGGTGTAGTCATAGTTCACACGCAGCGTCCGGCCGGACGAGAACGATGCGACCGAGCCGGTGAGCGGCGGGGTAAACGCGTCGGCACCCGTGGGCGTGCGCGGAACTTTGGTCGTCGTGTACTGATGATAGAACGACAGACGGCCCTTGCTGCCCAGATTCTGATCGATTTTGATGGACGGAATCGAAGAGCGGCGGCTGGAGTCAAACGTTCCCTGATAGTTGTTCAGCGCCTGCCCGCGGGAAGCGTTGATGCCGAGCGGTTGAGGGATCAACGGCAGGATCTTGTTGACGATGGGATCAAAGCGGGCCACTGGAATCTGGTTGCCTGGGAAGGGATTCCGATAGGTGTTTCCGTTAGGCGCCACTGTCTGTGAGTTCGGATCGAAAATCGTACCACTTTGAATCGTGCGTCCCAGCGGGTCCAGGTAGTTACAACTGCCCGCCGTGCCGGAGGCGACCGAGTTCGCCGGACAAACGCCGCCGGTCGCGGCGACGGTCATCAAGCGGGCTTCCGCGCTGATTAAGTTGGTGAAGTCACCAGTCCGGTAGGCCGGGAGCGGCACGGTGGTGGAGTTGCTGACGTTGATGTTCTTCACGCGGAACTGTTCGTAGTTATAGAAGAAGAACGTTTTGTTGGTGCCGTTGTAGAGGAACGGAATACGGACCGGACCGCCTATGGTGTAGCCCCAATCGTGCTGCTTCACAACGTTGCGGATACCGGTGTAAGGCTGGCGGGCATTCATGGCTTCGTTGGTGCCGTAGTCGTACACGCTGCCGTGATACTCGTTGGTGCCGCTCTTGCTGACCATGTTGATCATGGCTCCGCCGGCGGTGCCGAACTCGGCGGCAAAGTTGCTGGTTTCGATGGAGACTTCTTCAATCGCGTCCACCGAGGGCTGCGTCTGCTGCTGCGCACCGAGAAGGCGCGGGCCGGTCGGGTTGGTGGTCATACCATCCAAGCGGGCCTGGACGGTGTTCGCCGGCGTACCGTTGATCACCATTTGGGTGACCGCAGCCGGGGTGCCGGAAGCAATGTTGGCACCGGCGGCATAGCGCACGCCCGGAACCAAACGGACCGAATTGTAGGGATCGCGGAAGCCGGAGTTGCTGCCGCCCACCGTGAGGACGGGCAGGTTGTTCAGCTGCGTCAACGTCACGTTCTGCGCCACGGTGCTGGACTCGGTCTTGAGCAGCGAGGCCTCGGCCGTTACCGTGACCGATTCCGTCGTCTGGCCGACTTCGAGGGTGACGTCCTCGCGCATGGTCTGGCCCGCGGCCAAGTGGAACTTGGTGTGGGTGTACGATTTGAAACCGGCTACCGCAACCGTCAGGTCGTAATCGCCGATGGGCAATTGCGAGAGGGTGTAGTTACCGGTGGCGGAACTGGCGGCCGAGAAGACCTGGCCATTTTCCGTGTTGCGGACCGAAATGGGCGCGTTCGCAAGAACGGCACCGCTGGGGTCGTTTACCGTGCCGGTGATGGTGGCCAAACCAGTTTGGCCCCAGGACAGCGCGGCGGAAAGAGACAACAAAGCAAAATACGATACATCCACTACCTCCAAAGCGTCTCCGGGGTCGACCCCGGAGTCATTGAAGACAGTTTAAGCCGTTGGGTATATGGGTGTCAATCCCCCTATGTTGCTTAGGTTTACACGAAACCGATGGCGCGCCCGCCGGCTCCGACGCCGAACCAGAGAGCGAAGTTGACGATGGCCGCTAGTCCGCCCAGCGCTCGGCTGCGTTTGGCGTCGTCCTGCTTCAGGAGCCAGCCGTAAACCGTGTACTGCCAGACCAGAATACCAGCCAAACACGCCATCTTGAACTTGAAGCCGTCGTTGGAGAAGTCCTTGAGAGCTTCCGAGGTGAACATGGCGTACCCGGAGATCAGCATGAGCACCAAACCCCAGTTGACGAACGGCATCAGCGTCTGGGCCAGGAGCGGCAGCGGCTGCTTGGTCATCCCCAGCCCTAGCAAGCGTAGGTTCAGGACCAATAAGGCCCCGAACATGATGCACATAGCCAGAATGTGGACCGTCTCAATCGCCGGGAAATACCAGATGGAGTCGGAGATCGCCTGGCCTAGCCAGCTGGCGTTGTTCCACTCGAAAAATGGATAAGATGCTTCCCACATAGATTCCTCGATTCACTACCGTTTCCTGCCTGTCAGCTCCCTAACGGTCGCCGCTCATTGCTGGGGCTACTGGCAGCACTGAACGGCGACCGTAAGGGAGCCGTCAGAACGCTCATCACCCCTAAAAATTGTACGCCATGGTCCGGCCCGTAATAATCACCACCGCCCAGATGAAAATCGACGCCCAGCCGGTGAACTTTACCTGCGCCGGCGGATCCGGATCGCGGTCCCACTGCGCCCGCCTGCGGTAAATCGTGTTGTGATAGAACCCCGCATTCGCCGCCCCTAAGAAAAGGAACAGCACCTTGTAGCGGAACCACATGCTCTCATAACACCGCACCGGCTCGGACCACATCAGCAGGAACCCGGTGATCGTCATAACGATAAAGCCGATCAGCATCCATGGGGCCACGGCTTCGAACACGTCGGAGACCGGCTCCTTGCGGAAAATCTTCCCGCACATACGCAGATCAGAGATCGCGATGGCTCCCGCCGAGGCGCCAATGCCCAACAAGTGCGTTCCCTCGATGATCGGGAACATCAGAATCGATTCGCGGATGGCGATACTGAGTTCCGTATCGCGCACCCACTCGGAGAACATTTGTAAGTCCATCATGCGTGTTTGATCAAATAAGAAGCCACCCGCCGGTAGCGACCAACGGGCGGCGTCACAGTTCAAAAGGTTGAGAAAGTTACTGCTTGGTGTCGCCCGAGGAGGCGGCGCCGACGACAGTGCCGTTCGCAAGCGTCAAAGCGCTGGCGTTGGCCAACGCCGAACCGTCCTTCGCCAAGCTGCCCTTGCACTTGATCACGTCCCCGACCTTGATGGAGTTGCGCGTCCAGCCGGCGCGCATCAGGCCATTGGGGCTGCCGAGCTCGAATTCCCAGTTGACGGTCTTTCCGTCCGCGCCCTTGATGTCCATGTAAAAGCGGGCGTGGGGATTCATCCACTCCACTTTCGTCACTTTGCCTTCAAAGTTCTGCGACTTGGTGCGGTCATATTCCGCGTCAAAGGAGTGGTGCGCAGCCATTGGCAGCGCCAACGCGGCCATGGCCAGGATGCCTGCCAGTGTCTTTTTCATAGTGTGTACCCTCACACAAGAAACGTAACACAGATGGAGAGGGGTTACACCTGCTGGAAGGTTAGGTGCCGGTCACTGACCTGGATCGCCGCGGGTGAGTACGCATTCAAGCTTATGAAGGAAAAGGAGATAGCTGCAATGGAGGCGATGGTTGGGGGAACAGTCTGTCCGGCCGTCATCGATAATTCACAGTTCCCTCACCTGTCTGACACACGGCCTCCGTAACATAGCAACTGTTACTCATGAAAATCAGAACGTTTCTACCCATCCTCATTTTCTGCGGAGCCCTCCAGGCGCAGGTCAGTTCGGTGCAAAATGGGGCCAGCTTCGGACCCGCGATCGCCGCGGGTTCCTGGGCCACCTTGTTCGGCACGTTTGCTGGAGTTACGCAAACGCTAGGCCAGACGCCGGTCGGTACGAACCTGGCTGGAGTCACGGTCACGGTCGGCGGCACCGCCGCTCCCGTCTACTTTGTATCTCCTGGCCAGATCAACTTTATTGTCCCCGCCGCGACGGTCGCGGGCGTCCAGCCTTTGCAGGTGAAGACGGCTTCGGCGACGTTTGACTCGACGATCCGGGTCCTCAGCGCGGCACCCGGCCTTTTCTCCCAGGACGCAGCCACCCCTCCGAAGGGCGCAGTGCTCAACCAGAATTCCAGCTTGAATACCGCCACGAACCCGGCTCTGCGCGGCGACATCGTCCAGATCTTCGGGACCGGTCCGGGCGCGTTCACCGCAGCCGTCACCGATGGCGGCGCGGCACCTTCGAGCCCGCCCAATACGACCCGGTCCACACCGCAGGTCTTTATCGCGGGCGTTCCCGCTGAGGTTCAGTTCACTGGCCTCGCCCCCAACTTTGCTGCGCTCTGGCAGCTCAACGTAAAAGTCCCCACGCAGTCCTTCGTCACTGGCCGGGTGCCGGTGGTGGTGTTCATGGATGGCGTGAATTCCAATGAGGTCACCATCTTTGTTCAATAAGAAATTGCTCTTTGTTTTCCTGGCCGCGGCGGCCAGCCTTTTCCCGCAGTCTGCTCCCGGTACCATTGCCGGTTCCGTCTATGACGGTCAGACGGGAAGGCCCATCCTGGGTGTGACCATCTCCGTGGACGGAGTTTCGGACCCCAAGAATTCCACCAGTGCCGACGGTAGATTCACATATTCCGCTCCCGCGGGGAAACATGCTTTGAAGTTCACGGCGGATACCTACCAGCCAGTGGACATTCGCGAAGTCATCGTCGTATCGGGGGAGGTCGTTGAGGCTAGCACCTTAATGACTAACGAACGGCTGGTGACCTCGATTGACGTTATCGAGAAACTGGATGCGGTAACGTCGACTTCTGAAGCGATGCTGATGGAGCGCAAGCTCTCCAGCGTAGTCAGTGATAGCATCGGGCACCAGGAACTGGCGGCAAGCGCTGCGGGTGACGCAGCCGGTGCGCTCGAAAAAGTCACGGGTGTAAGCGTTGTGGGCGATGGATTCGTGTACGTTCGAGGCTTGGGTGAGCGCTACAGCGCCACGCAACTCAACGGCGCGGTGATCCCCACCACGGAACCCGAAAAGCGCGTGGTGCCGCTGGACCTGTTCCCCTCCGGGATGATCGACAACATCAAGATCGCCAAGACCTACTCACCGGACCTGCCGGGTGAATTCTCCGGCGGTTTGGTGCAGATCACCTCCATGGAATTTCCCACCAAGGCGCACCTCAGCGTCTCCTACAAGGCGGGCTTCAACACGCAGACCACTCGCAGCCCGTTCCTGACGTATCCCGGCGGCGGCAGCGGCGATTTCTGGGGCTTCGGCTCCGGCTCGCGCGCTCTCCCCAGCATCATCGGACCCGATCAGCGCCTCTTTCAAGGCAACGTCGCTCCGGAACAGTTGCAAACCTACGGCCGGGCGTTCGCCAACAATTGGGAACCCACCAAGATCGCCTCTCAGCGGCCCGCGGCGGATTGGTCCATCAACGGCGGCAACACTTGGGGCAAGCTTGGACTGGTTAGCGCGTTGACGTTTTCTAACAAGCCCTCTTATCACAACGAGACCCAGCGCTACATTCGCCAGGATGGTGGCACTCCCTATATCTTCACTGAGTACAACGACTTCCGCGAGTACACCGAAAGCGCCCGCCTAGGCGGCGTGGTGAACGGAGCCTACCGTCTAGCCCCGAGCCACAAGATCCTCTTTAAGAATATGTACACGCATGACACCGACAAGAACGCCCGTGAGTTCTCGGGCGCCGACGGTGGCACGGGTACCAACCTGCAATCCCAGCGCTTGCGTTATGTCGAACGGTCTCTCTTCTCCAGCGGTGTCGAAGGTGAGCATTCCTTCGCGAACCTGCACAACAGTCTGGTTCACTGGCAGTTCACCTACTCCAGCTCCAACCGCAACGAACCCGACTTGCGCGAGGTCTTCCGGGGCCAGTTGCAGA
Source organism: Bryobacterales bacterium (assembly GCA_947446025.1). Classification (GTDB taxonomy): domain Bacteria; phylum Acidobacteriota; class Terriglobia; order Bryobacterales; family Bryobacteraceae; genus Palsa-187. The sequence continues at coordinate 36,163 of CANFEY010000019.1, read as the reverse complement.
ACGGCGACTACCAGTTCGCGGCCCTCGGCAGCTCCGCTGTCCGCTTCTTCTCGGATCTGAAGGATCGCATCTACGAACCGCAAGCCGACTACAGCGTCCCCTTCTTCAAGGGAGCAGTAACGGGCCTGTTCAAGACCGGCTTTCGTGCCACCATCCGCCGCCGCGATTTTCAAGCCCGGCGCTTCCGCTATATTCCGCAGCGCTTGAGCACGCTCAACCTGTTGCTGCCCAGCAATCAGCTCTTCGCGCCCGAGAACATCCGGCCCGACGGTTTTCAGCTGGTGGAGTTCACGCGCGGTACCGACGCCTATAACGCCACCGGCGACATCTACGCCGGCTACGCGATGCTGGACCTGAACTTCGGCAGCAAATGGCGCGTTTCCGGCGGAATTCGCGTGGAAGATGCCAACCAGAACGTGGTCACGGTGGACAACCGTATTCCCGGCTCCATTCCTGTGCGGGCCGCTCTGCAAAACCGCGACCCGGTTCCTGCCGTCAACCTCATCTACGCCTTTTCGCAAAAGCAGAACTTCCGCGTCTCTTACAGCCGCACGCTGTCGCGCCCCGACTTCCGCGAACTTTCTCCGTTCGATTTTAACAACGTCCTGGGCGGTTTTGTGACGGTGGGCAATGTCAACCTGCAACGCGCGTCGATCAACAACTACGACTTCCGCTGGGAGATGTTCCCTGGCGGCAACCAGCTGATCGCCGCTAGCTTCTTCTTGAAGAAGTTCAACAGCCCCATCGAATCGACCATCCTGCCTTCCAACGACTTGCGGCAAAGCTTCATCAACGCCAAGGGTGCGCGCAACATGGGTATCGAATTGGAAATGCGCCAGGACCTGGGGCAGATGTGGTCCGCGCTGAAGGAATTTTCACTTTCCAGTAACTTCACGATGGTAGATTCCAATATCCAGATCAAGCCGGAGGACGCTGCGATTCTTACGTCGCAGAACCGGCCTCTGTTGGGTCAATCCCGCGTCATCTACAACGGGTCGATTCAGTGGGCCCGCCCGCGCTGGCACAGTGACGCGCGGTTGTTCGCCGGCTACGTTTCGCGCCGCATCACCGACGTGGGAACCTTCAACCTTCCCGATATTTACCAGGAAGCGACACCCAACGTGGATTTCGTCTACCAGTACACGCGTGGAGAGCGCGGCCAATGGGTCTACCGTGTGGAAGGTGAAAATCTGACCAACACGGATTTCCGTTGGACGCAAGGCGCGTTCACGCAGCGGCAGTACGTTCTGGGCCGGAATTTCCAGCTCGGCTTGACCTACACATTTTTCTAGAACGACTCTTTAGGAGAGAACATGCGATTTATTTCAACACTCACGCTCGGAGTGTGTCTGGCCGGTCTGGCCATGGCACAAGATAAGGTCGCTGCATCGCAGCGCGAGGCCCAGATCTACAACGGTCCCCGCGTCGCTGCCTCCATGTTTATTTGGAGCGACAAGTACACCTACACCGCTGGTCAAGCGCTGACGCTCAAGTGGACGGTGAAGACCAACAACGATCTGTATCCCTATACGACGTTCGTCTATCGCCAGAACAATCAGACCGGAGCCAAGACCTACTACCCGGCTGGAACCGCAGCGGTTACCGACATCAACGGCAACACACCGGCGCAAGGTTTCGCGGCGGCTCGTTTGACCGATAGGTCAAAGGCGAACCTGTTGGGTGCGGGCGGTATCGCACCGGCTGTAGCCATGCCCAACGAACTCGGCATGCACACCTTTGTAGTGGAACTGCGTGACTACACCGGTACGCGCCCGCTGAAGACGTCCTACATGAAGGTCGGCGTGGTTTCGACCACCACGACGCTCACGGGCGACATCACCACCAGCCGGACGCTCACCAATGACGTTGCCTGGCAGATATCGGGTTTGACCACCGTCAAGAACGGCGCGGTCCTCACCATTCAGCCCGGGACTTTCGTCTACGGCCTGCCCGGTTCGCAGCCCGCCTCCGTGCTGCTGATTTCGCGTGAAGGCCGCATCGAAGCGGCTGGAACCGAAGCCCGCCCGATCGTTTTCACCAGCTCACGTCCCTTCGGCCAGCGCCAACGTGGTGATTGGGGCGGTCTCCTGGTCCTCGGCAAGGCTCCGGTCAACACGGGCGCCAACATCAGCGGCGGCGCCACCTGCGGTACGGGCACCACCTGCAACAACCCGGCCGGCTCCTTCTACATTGAAGGTCTGAACACCAACCCGGACGGCCTGTACGGCGGTACCGATCCGGCGCACAACTGCGGCACCATGACCTACGTCCGCACCGAATACTCGGGTGTGACGCTCTCGCCCAACAACGAAACCAACTCCTTCACTTGGGCCGGCTGCGGCACCCAGACCACCGCGCATCACCTGCAAGCCATCTTCGGCGGCGACGATGCGTTCGAGTGGTTTGGCGGCACCATGAACACCAAGTACCTGGTGGGCGGCCTCAGCGCCGACGACTACGTTGACTTCCAGCTCGGTACCACCGGCAAGGTGCAGTTCGGCATCTTCTATCAGAGCCCGGACTCACGCGGCAACCGCGGCGTCGAAGGCGACAACAGCGAATACAACGCCGCTGCGACGCCTTTCTCTGACCCCACGTTCTACAACCTGACCTTCTTCGGCAGCGGCAGCCCGGGCTTCGACGAAGCTGCTTCGCCGGGCCTCTTCCTGCGCCGCGGCTCTCGTGGAACCTTCAACAACATCGTGATCTCCAACTTCTCCAGCCCTTGCGTGGACGTCAGCGATGCCGCCACCCAGGCGCAGGCCGACCTCGGCAACGTAAAGATGGACGGCATCCTCTGCTGGAAGAACAACCGCGGTACGGCGAACTCAGCCGACACGTTGACTGGGGAAATCACCGCTGCCTATAGCCGCGACTACGCCAACGGACTCAAGGGCAACGGGGCCGGCAAGAACTTCGTGGTGGCCGATCCTCTGATCCAACGCCCCTTCGAATATAGCGATCCGGATTTCTTCGGTCTCTTCAGCAGCCCGATCTTCCGCACCGGTTGGGTCAACGCTCCCGACGACGGGTTCTTTGATCAGGTCCGCTTCACCGGTGCCTTCGGCGACACCGATTGGACCCAGGGTTGGACCAGCTGGCTGGTGGATAGCGACATCCAGTAAGCTACTTCGCAGTATAAACGCGCCGGATTCGAAAGAGTCCGGCGCGTTTTCTATTTGGCCTTGGCTTCGCGGACTAACGCCCGGTGCAGGACGAAGTGGGTTTCAATGGGCATGCCATCCATGGCCCGAACCTTCAGCACCACCTGATAATACTGGGGGAGCTTGCCGGTAGCGTCCTTCATCTCCGAAACCAGAGTCGCGGCGAACTTGGGGTCAGTGAACGCCTGCACCCCGCCGGTAATGGCTCCGACGCGGTTGCCGGAAAGGTACAGGACCTCGCCATTCCCGTAAAGACCGGGCACGCGGCTGATCAGGGCGAAGCTTTCCTCGGTGTCCGACGGATCAGCCGGAAGGCGGTCGGCGAAGAGCGCGGGTTCGCCCGATAGCGGCTGGGTATTGTGGATGCCCTGCGCGTCGAGCACAAACGGCCGTCCTTCCACCATGGCTTGCATCTGGCGGTTGTCGCCATCCATACGGCCCAGGTAGACCACATTGCCCATCGCGACCTCGGGGGCTTCAATTTGATTGCTCTCCAGCACCTGAACGCTAGCCTTCAGCTTGCCGAGAAATTCTCCCAGGCGGAAGAGTCCGCTGGCTGGACCCGCTCCTGAGGTCTCGGGTTTGGCGGTGGAGACCGCGACGATCAGTGGCCGGGCGGAGTTGATCAGCGGCTCCCACAGCTGGCGCAGTTCGGGCGTCATTTCGACGGAGACGGTTTCGGGAGTCTGCAAGCTCCACAGCTGGTTGGCGAAGTACAGCGCGGTTCCAACGGTCACCAACAGAGCCGCCACCAGGACCACTTCGAGCCAGTACCGCCCAGTGCGGTCTTTCGGCGCGGCGACGGGGGTCTCCGGGTCGGGCACGGCGGCGACGGCGCGCGGCTCAAAGGTGACGCGAAAGCCGCCCTTCGGCAAGTCCACGAAGATGGGATCGTCGACGCCTTCGGTGCGATAGTAGTCGGCCAGTTTCTGGCGCAGCCGCGCCACATGCATGCGGACCGTGGATTCCTGGCGCGGGTCGTAGGAGTCAGGCTTGCCGAACACGTCCAGGCCCACCGTGTATTCCTTGATGTTGTCGGATTCGCCGGAGAGCGACTTTTCCCCCAGGTAGGTAAGCAGGTTGCGATGAACTTCAGAGGTGCGGAACGCCTTGCTTTGCACGATCCGCTGGATTTGTGCAGACGAAGCTTCCAGCGCTAACAACATGAGTGCCTCAATGTTAACATGCGGGGCAGCTTCCCGAGCTGCCTTCGTCTTTGGCAGCCTAAGCCCTATAATCAAAGGAGCCATGGCCACCACACCCACCCGGCTGATGACGTTCGCCGAGTTCGAGCAACTCCCCGATCCGCGCGAAGGGCACTATGAGCTGCACCACGGAGAATTGGTACACATGCCTCCACCAAAGATGGGCCACTATGATCTGCAACGCCGACTGCGGCGCCTGCTGGAGGCTTCAGCTGGTGGACACTGGGAAATCGACATCGAAATGGCCTTTCGACCTCGGCCTGAGCTCGAGTTCTGGACTGCCGACGTTGGAGCGATCTCCCCTGAGCGGTACATGCAGGGCCGTGATGACGGCTACATCCAGGGTCCACCCGAGCTGGTGATTGAAGTGCTCTCTCCTTCCAATAGCGCCACGGAGATGGAAGAGAAAAGCGAAACCTGCCTGGCTGCGGGCGCGCGGGAATTTTGGGTTGTGAGTCCGATCCGAAAAACGGTAGCTGTCTTCACGCCTGACGGTCGCAGTGTCCGTTACCACGCAGGTCAAAGAGTCCCCCTCTTTTTCGGCGGCACACTTGCGGTGGACGACATCTTCTCCTGACCATGCTAGCCCCCGGCACACTTCTAGGACACGTCGAGCTGCTGGCCCATATCGGGCACGGCGGTATGGGGGATGTGTACAAAGCCCGCGATACCAGGCTCAACCGCATCGTCGCCATCAAGACTTCGCAGGCGAGGTTCAATGAGCGGTTCACCCGCGAAGCCCGGGCGATTGCGGCGCTGAATCATCCCAACATCGCGACGCTGTACGACGTCGGCCCCGACTACCTTGTAATGGAGTTCGTCGACGGCGAGCCTGTGAAGGGTCCACTGGCGCATGCCGAGGCGCTGGCCGTCGCCAAGCAGATTGTGGACGCCATCGAAGCCGCGCACGACAAGGCAATCATTCATCGCGACCTCAAACCCGGCAACATCCTGCGTCGCGAAGACGGCACAGTGAAGGTGCTCGACTTCGGCTTGGCCAAGGCGCTGGAGAACGACGAGGTAACGACCCTGCCGCCCGGCCCGGATTCTCCGACGTTGACCATGGAAGCCACCAAGGTCGGCATGATCCTCGGCACCGCGGCATACATGTCCCCCGAGCAAGCCAAAGGCAAGCGCGCGGACCGCCGAGCCGACATTTTCAGCTTCGGCGTAGTGCTGTACGAGCTGCTCACCGGCAAGCGCCTCTTCACCGGAGAATCGACCGGAGAGGTTCTGGCATCGGTGATTAAGGAAGAGTCCAAGCTCGATGCCGTGCCGGAAAACTGGCGGGGGTTGTTGGAGCGGTGCTTAACGAAAGACCCCCGGCAGCGGTTGCAGTCGATCGGCGAGGCTCGGATTTTGTTGGAGAAGGGAATGCCGGCGGTGGAGCGTCTGTCCGCTCCGTTACCGTCGCGGTTCAGTGCGGTGGGGCTTGTGGGGTGGGCGGTGGCTGCGCTTGCACTGGCAGGGGTTGCTTACTTGTACTCGCGTCCTGCGGCTGAGGCGGCTGAGATCCGGTTTGAGTTCATGCCGCCGGACAACGGGTTGATCATGCAGGGGGCAACGATTTCCCCCGACGGGAAGCACGTTGCCTTTTTCTCGAAGAATCTACTGTGGGTGCGCGACTTGAACTCCGCCGAGGCACGCGCATTCCCCGGCACCGAAGGAGCCCAGCAATACTTCTGGTCTCCTGACAGCGCGTTCATCGGATTTCAGGCGTCGCGCAAGCTACAGCGCGTCCCAGTTGCGGGAGGTGTGCCTCAAGTCGTCATCGCGCGGGACGGCGTCGGAGGCTGGGGAGCCGCCTGGAGCACGACACGGTCGCTGGTAGTTTCCCATCGCGAGGGACTGCTCCGATCCACTTCAGACGGAGGCGAGATCAAAGTACTCTATAAGAATCCTGACGCCACGACGCAGAACGGTTTCCCATCCTTTCTCCCCGACGGACTACACTTCCTATTCGCCGTGAGCAGCGACACAACCGACCGCCAGGGTATTTATCTGGGTTCTCTCGACGGAGATACGCCGCTAAAGTTGTTACCCGACTACAGCGCCGCCTACTTTCATCAGCCGGGTGCGGCCACAGGCCAACTTCTTTTCCGCCGCGACAACGCGCTGATGATGCAACCGTTCGATCCCGTTACGCTGAAGTTGAGCAGCGTAGCGTCGGTTGTCGCGGAGCGGGTGAGTAACGCCTTCAACATCGGGAGCGCTGGGTTTTCGGCCTCCGATGTTGGCTCCATCGCGTTCCACCAAATCGCGGAGAGCGAAAGCCAACTCTTCTGGTTTGACCGTTCGGGCCGCAAAGGCAGTGCTCTTGGGGGACCTGCTCCGATCAATCAAGCCATCATTTCGAAAGATGAGTCGAAGCTAGCCCTAGTCCTCATAGATCGACAGACCGGGACCCAGGACGTTTGGGTTCAGGATGCGTCCCGCGGGACCCGCTCGAAGCTGACATCGCTCGCCAACATCCAAATCGGTCTGGCAGGGTTTTCGCCGGACGGAAGCCATGTGCTTTTTTCCGCGCGGACGGGTGCCGCCAGCCGCGATTTGCTGCGGAGGGCTGTCAGCGGGCGGGGCAAGGAAGAACTTGTGTTGCACGGCGGCCCTAATGCTGCACCGAACGATTGGGCCCCGGACGGCAAAACGATTGTCTACCTGCAATCCGACGGAGCTACTGGGAGAAACCTCTACCTGCTGCCGATGGAAGGCGAGCACAAGCCGGTTGTGTTCGCCAACGCCAACGGTGACCAGCGAGATGCCCGCTTCTCGCCAGATGGCCGCTGGATCGCTTACGATTCGAACGAGTCGGGACGCTACGAGGTCTACGTACAGGCGATCTCTGGCGGGCAGCGTGTGCAGGTTTCCGTAGACGGCGGCACCCTCCCGGAGTGGCGGCGCGACGGGAAGGAACTTTACTTCCAGGGCGCGCAGTCCAAACGGATGGCCTCCGCCACCCGCCCGGGAGCCACATTCGAAGCGTCCGTGCCCACGGAGTTGTTCCCGCTACCACCGAACCAGAGTGCCCCTTTCATCCCCTCCGCCAACGGACAGAAGTTTCTGATCGGCGAGACCGTGACCCAGAACGCTCCCTCACCCAGCACCGTCATCCTCAACTGGAAACCACAGTAGAATCAAAGGCGCCATGGCCACCACACCCACCCGGCTGATGGCGTTCGCCGAGTTCGAGCAACTCCCCGACCCGCGATCCAGCGGCTGCTGACCCCGCTCGCGGCGTGGACTGGGTGGCGGCAACCGAGATCGGCTTTCGTCCGGCGGCGGGTTCGGAGCATCTGACGTTGCGCTGGTGTCCGCGGAGCGGTGGGATCGCACGCCTGCCGACGGATATCTGGAAGGCCCCGCGGCGTTGGTGATTGAAGTGCCGCCGTCCTCGAACAGCGTGGACGATCTCTTCGCCTGACCGCTAGCCGACCGCCCTGTTGTAGTTCGCCAGAATATTTCCGTCACGGGTGACCAACACCGCTTTGGCAAGCCGGGCCTGCGCGACGATGATGCGGTCGAACGGGTCGCGCGTCCAACTCTCTGACGCGGCTTGCAGTGCAACGTCCTGGAACGGGCGATCACACACCCGCAGGCCGATCAACGGACCCAGCCTGGTGAGCACGTCGCGTGCCCCAAGCCGGATGCGTCCGATTTCATTCAGATACTCAAGTTCCAGCAGCACCATCGGAGAGATGCGGTACTCCGTCTCACGATTCAGCAACCGACGGGCTTCTTTGCTCAGCAGGCGGAGACTCCGCTGGCAGACATCTTCCAGTACGTGCGTATCGAGGTAGATCACGCGCGTTTCCTCTTCGGCTTCTTGGCCACAAGCGCGGTCCAGTCATGGTTCCACTCCAAACTGGCGAGGTCTTCGGGTTCGCCGATGACGAGGTGGTGGTTCTTCAGCCGCGCCAGCCGCGGGAACTCGCGGAGGTCGTCTTCGCCCGATTCCGCCGATGACGCCGCTCCTGGCACAATCCGCAGAACCTTACCCTTGCGCTCAATCTCGACGGGTTTTCCCGTGGCCAGAACCTCGTCCAGGATCGCGTAGATGTTCTGCCGGAGCTGGGTTGCGCTGACTGCCATGTCTCGACGCTAACACGCACGTACGTATGTGTCAATAATACGTACGTACGTATTACTGGAGGCTCATGTTCACCACGTCGAAATGGAAGCGCTCCGGCGGCAGGGAACTGGCCGAATCCGGGCTCATGCCCGCCCAGGTGTGATACGCGGTGTCCGCGATGGAGCTGTTTAGGTACAGCAGGAACTGGTCAGAGAAGCACTTGAGCGGCGGCGGCTGCCGGAAGGTCAGACGCATGCCGACGGCTTTCTCAATTCCCACCCCGTGTGTATCCACGTGCTTGTCTTCGAGCAAAGTAACGAAGCTCGATCGTCCCGCGTGCGGCCACAAGTCCGCGCGCAGCAGATTGCGCAGGTCACTCTGCGTGCCGAAGGTGGTTTCGCACTGCCGGATCCATTCCAGCACGTCGTCGCCCCACTTCCAATGCAGCACGAAGTTGAGGTACTGCTCAGAAAGGTTGACCGCCAGATCCATGCGGCGGCGCTCGAAATCCAGCGGCGTGGCCAACGGGTCGGGAGGAAGAATGTCTTCCTGCTCCACCAGCTGTTCTGCCATCTCCATCACACGGTCCAGCCGCTTGACCGATGCCGACATGCGCACCAGCAGCGGCGGCAACTCATGCAGCCTCCCGCCCGGGATCTCGACAAACTTTCTGTCGCCTACCATCATGCTGTTCCGTAAACCCAACATGGAGCACCGCCTTTCTTATCGGCCCTGACTCCTGCACTCTTAGATGTGTCATCGGCTGATGCGGTTCCAGATGTTAGAATCCAGCAGATGCGTTATTCGATTGGGATTGACCTGGGCGGCACCAACCTGCGAGCGGCGGCCATTGGCGAATCCGGCCAGCTGCTGAAGAAGGTCTCGGGTTCCACCCCGGTGGAAGCGGGGCCAGAATCCGTCATCGCCGATATGGCCCGTTCCGCCGAACAGCTGCGTGCCGAGTTCGGTCGAGATACGTTGGCCGGCATCGGCGTCGGCGTGCCCGGCAACATCGACATGAAGACGGGTACGGTTCTGGCTTGGAACAACGTCCCGGCGTTCAACGGCTACCCCACGCGCGACCAACTCGCCAAGCGGCTCAGCACCCCCGTCATCCTCGAAAACGACGCCAACTGCGCGGCACTGGGAGAGCAGTGGATGGGCGCCGGCAGGGGTGTTGACGACCTGGTGATGCTGGCGCTGGGCACGGGCATCGGCGGCGGCATTATTTCACGCGGCAAGATCCTGCACGGCCACATCGGCATGGCAGCGGAGCTGGGCCACATCACCGTGGTCCCGAACGGCAATCCGTGTGGCTGCGGTAACCGCGGTTGCGTGGAGAAACACGCCAGCGCCACCGCCATCGGCGCGATGGCCCGCAACCTGGGCCTGGGAGCCAACCTCACCGCGCAAGACGTAGCGGAGCTAGCCGCCCAAGGCGACGAACGCGCCCGGTCCGTCTACCGCAGCGCCGGCGAGAGTCTGGGTATCGCGCTGGCGTCGCTCATCAACATCTTCAACGCCCCGCTGTACCTTCTGGGCGGAGGCGTCTCCGCGGCATGGGACCACTTCGCTCCCGCGATGCTGACCGAAGTGGAGCGCCGGTCGCTCACCTACCGCCTCACCCGCGCGACCACACGCATCGAGCGCGCCACGCTCGGCGGCGACGGAGGGCTCTACGGCGCGGCGAGCTTGCCACTGCGATGAGGTCGATGCGCTTTGAAGTTCGTCCAGCCACGCGGGCCGATATGCCCGCGATCCGGGCGCTGGTTCGGCTCTTCCCGAAACAACTGGTGCAGCGAGATCTCCCGCGCGTGACTTCATTTTTTGTCGCGGTGGCCAAGGGCCAAGTCATCGGCTGCTGCGCGTTGCAGATCTACTCGAAGCGCATCGCCGAGGTGCGTACGCTCGCCGTACACCCCGATTTTCAGGATCACGGGGCGGCCACCAAGCTGGTAGAGCAGTGCCGCCAGCGGGCGCGCGAGCGCGGCATCAAGGAGATTTTCGCCGTCACGGGGCAGATTCACTTATTCGAGCGCATGGGCTTCGCTACGTTCCGGCGGGAGAAGACGGCGATGTTCTACGAGATCTCGCCTCGCGACAAACTATAATTGGATTGCCGCATGCTGAAGAGTCTCATCTTGCTTCTGGTTATGGTGGGGACCGGTCGAGCGCAAACCGACAAGCTCCGCGCTGAGATCCTGGCCCTTTACACTCCGGTCGATCTGAAGAACGACACCGACCTCGCGCGCGCTGCCAGGTACTTTGCCGTCGTCAAGAACAAGCCGAATTTGCCGGACTATGTGGAAGCGCTCCGCGCACAACTGGAAGACAGCCGTGATCGAGCACGCATGCTTCCCCATGGAACCGCTACTCTTCTCTTTCTGTCGGATGCGCCGGAAAACTTGGCCTTCGCGGTTCGAATGCTGGCTCGCATGGATTTCCGCGAAGTTCGCGTCTTTGATTACTACACAATCCTTACTCGGCTGGTGAGGAAGAATGTGGATGTCAGCCTGGCGGTTTTTAGATTGCTCGCGATACCGGACGTGCGCCTGGATTTCTCCTTCAGCCCCAGTCTCAACGGTTTCTCGTACGATCAAGCTGATCTCGTCGCAGGCCTGCTAGTTCCAACCAGCGAAGCGTTCTGGGCGGATCAGGCTATCGAACGGTTGGCCACGGAAAGTGATCCCGTACGCAGGCGACCTTGTTGCGCTTGGTCTGGTACGCTCAGTCCGATTTCGGCGATGCCGAATTGGCGAGATTCGCAAACGATTCCCAAAAGCCGGTTTCGTCGCGTGAACTCGCTCGGGAATTGCTTGATCGAGTCCCAAATCTCTCCGTCAAAGACCGCCAAGAGGTGTTGAGCTCAACTGAAGACGAACTTCGTTCAGGGCGCCAGCGCCGGACGGCTGGGATCTTTGTCAAAGACGTCGTCCCCACTATTGAGCGAGAGACCCTAAAGATCCTGTTCAAACGCCGATTCTCGTCCGTAAATCAATAAGCGTGACTCACGCGTTCCCGGTTGGCGCGCCAGCCTCCTACTGGGCCGCTATAGGACCCCAGGAATCGGGCACTGAGATTCATCGACCCGCCGAACTCCGCGCACAGATCGAGCGCGGTTAAACACCATCCGACCCCGCACGCTAAGCTGAAGATGTGAAGATGCGTTGGGGAATTGCTGCGGTGGCCGCTTCGTTGGCGGGGTCGGTGTTACTCTACGCTCAGAAACCCTTCCAGCAGTATCGCGAAACAGTGGAGGACTACTCCAACTTCCCGCTGCCTGACGACTGGAACAGCCCGGCCGAGTGGGTGTTCGCGCGCCTCAAGTACCGCGACGTCGCCCGCTTTCAGTACGGCACCGACCTTTACTGGACCATGGACTACCCGCGCGGCGACCGGCATCTAGCCCAAGGCGTGCGGCGCTTGACGCGTGTGGACGCGCGATCCGTGGAGCAGGTGACCGAACTCGACGGCTCCGACGATATCTACAACTGGCCGTTCCTCTACGCCGTCGAAGTCGGCATGTGGGACCTCACCGAGGCGCAAGCCGATCAGCTCCGCACCTTCCTGGAGCGCGGCGGATTCCTCATGGTGGACGACTTCCACAGTGAGGAAGAGTGGAACAACTTCGAGTACGTGATGGACCTGGTGCTGCCAGGGCATGACGTGGTGGACTTGGACGCGAAGGACGGCATCTTCCACACCGTGAGCGATGTGAATGAGCTGGTGCAGATTCCTTCGGCGCAATACATGCAGAGCGGCGTGACCTATGAAAAAGGCGGCGTGGCCCCGCACTTCCGCGCCATCAGGGATGCCAAAGGGCGGATCGCGGTGGCGATTTGCCACAACATGGACCTGGGCGATTCAGTGGAACATTCCGACAATCCGCTCTATCCAGAGCGCTTCGCCTCGCTGGGCTATCGGGTGTTGACCAACTACGTGGTGTACGCGCTTAGCCATTGATGCTATTCTGGGCGTCACCATGAGGGTGCGCTCGTTCTTGCTCTTCTTATTCCTGTCCGCGTGCGGCGCGCTGTTCGCGCAGAAGGAATGGAAGCAATATCCAGGCCAGACGCCCTGGCCCGTTGCGCCGGATTACAAAGAACCGCATGAGTGGGTATGGGCGCGGCTGCGCTACTCCGGCGGTGGTGGTGGTGGCTTCGGCTTCGGCGGTGGAGGCGGCGGACGGCGCGGCGGCGGTGGTAGGAATGGTGCATGGTCCACCGACTATCCCAAGGGCGACCGCATCCTGGTGGCGGGCCTCAAGCGGCTCACGCTGCTCGATACCCGGTCCGTTGAGCAGACCATCGACCTGGACGGCACCGACGACGTCTACAACTGGCCCTTCTTGTATGCGGTGGAGGTAGGTGCCTGGAATCTGAATGACGAGGAAGCCAAGCAACTGCGCGAGTTCATCGACCGCGGCGGGTTTTTCATGGTCGACGATTTCCACTGTGACGGCCAGTGGCAGTCCTTCATGAATAGCTTTGATCTGGTCTACGGCGATGCAGAAGTTGTGGACATCCTGGATGAGGACCCGATCAACCGCTCGGTCTTCGACCTCAATCCACGCAAACAGATCCCTGGAGCGCAGTTCACGCGCAGCCGTCGCATGGACGAATGCGGCGGTGGGGCCGATGGAATCCCACACTGGCGCGGCATCTACGACCAGAAAAAGCGCCTGGTGGCGGTGATGGTCCACAATTCCGATCTAGGCGACGCCATCGAATACGCCGATGATCCCTACTACCCGCAAGAGTTCGCGCAGGCGGCGTTTCAAGTGCTCTCCAACTACGTCATGTACGATCTTACGCACTGAGCCCGTTGGCGATGCGGCAGATTCCGTCTTTAATCAGAGCCACGTTGAAGTTAATCAGCAGGCCGAGTCTCTTGTCTCCAAGCCGCAGGTAGGTAAGCAGCTGCTTCTTATGCACCGCGGACAGGTCGGTGACTGACTTCACCTCGACAATCACGCAGTCCTCAACGATCAAGTCTGCACGGAACCCAAGCTCAAACCGCTCTCCTTCAAATTCCACCGGCACGCCGACCTCGGAGGCAACACGCAGCCCCCGTTCCCGCAACCCCCCCGCAAGCGTCGCGGAGTAAACGCTCTCCAACAATCCCGGCCCCAATGCTCGATGAATCCGCAGAGCCGTATCCACAATCACGCGTGCCGCCTCATCCTCAGTCATCCCCAACTATATGGGTCGAGGAAGAGAAAACTCTCACGCGAAGGCGCAAAGATCCGCCAAGAAAACTTTGCGAGGCTTTGCGCCTTTGCGTGAAATTCGGGTGCTATCATTCGGGAGGGTCCCCGCCCCGCCGGTTAGTGTATAATCTCTATAGGGAATACGATCATGCCTACGCAGAACCAGCAAGTCCTTGAGCAAGAGTACGATAGCACTGTCCGCGCGGATATCGAGCAGTTCCGTACCCAGTCGCACGCGTGGCTGAACAAGGAGATCACCGACGACCAGTTCCGGGCGCAGCGCTTGCGGCGCGGGGTGTATGGGCAGCGCCAGGAAGGCGTGCAGATGATCCGCACCAAAATTCCCGGCGGGTTGCTGACGGCTGATCAGATGCGGGCGATGGCTGCGGTTGCCGATGCTGTCGCGGGGGGCAAGGGGCACCTCACTACGCGGCAGAACATCCAGTATCACTTCGTGCCGTTGTTGAAGGTCCCGGATGCGCTACACATATTGGCGGATGCGCGGCTGACTACGCGCGAGGCTTGCTACAACACGGTGCGTAACGTGACCGCGTGCCCTCTCGCCGGACTGCTGCCCGATGAGCCGTTCAACGTGCAGCCGTATGCGGCGCGCCTGGCCTTCGCGTTCCTGCACAAGGAATTGACGGACGCGTTGCCCCGCAAATTCAAAGTCGCGTTTTCAGGCGGCGAGGAAGATACCGTGGCGACGCGCATCAATGACGTCGGCCTGCGCGCTGTTGTCAAAGACGGAGTCAACGGGTTCCTCATGACCGTGGCAGGCGGACTCGGACCGTTGCCTGTGGAATGCAAAGTCCTGCATGAGTTCATTCCGGCTGAGGACGTGGTGCCGCACGTCGAAGCCGTCATTCGCGTGTTCAACCAGCACGGCAACCGCGGCAATAAGGATAAGGCGCGCCTCAAGTTCATTCTGCGTGAGCGCGGGTTCGAGTGGCTGCGCGACACCATTGCGGAGCAGTATCAGGACATCCTCACCAACGGCGGCATCCCCATGCCCGACGCGGTGCCGGAGAATTTCGGCGGCTTCCAATCGAAGCCTCCCGCGCGCGGCACCGGCGAGATGCTGCCCATGTTCGATCCTTCGCCGGAGTTCGCGGAGTGGCGCAAGACCAATGTGCGGGATCAGAAGCAGGCCGGCTACACCATCGTCACCGTGATGGTCCAGCAGGGCAACCTCACCGGCGAGCAGATGCGCGGGCTGGCGAAGCTCGCGGAAGATGCGGGCGACGGGATGCTGCGCGTGAGCATGTCGCAGAACGTGATGCTGGCGTATGTGCCGGTGGGTGCGCTGAATCGCGTGTACGGAGCGCTGGCCGCAATGGGTCTGGCGCAAGATCGCGCCGACGAAATCAGTGACGTGGTGACCTGCCCGGGAGCTTATAGCTGCAACCTGGCGCTGACCAAATCCATGGGCCTCGGCGATGCGCTGGCATTCACCGTGCGCAAGTATGACGACCCCAGCGTGCGCGACCTCAAGATCCGCATCAGCGGCTGCCCCAACTCCTGTGGCCAGCACTGGGTGGGCGATCTGGGTTTCTACGGCAACGCGCGCAAGATCGACGGCCCGGACGGAGTAAAAAAGGAAGTGCCGTATTACAAGATGATGCTCGGCGGCACCGAGCAGGAGTTCGGAATGACCATTCAGAGCTTGCCGGCGCGTTTGGCTCCGGTGGCTGTGGATCGTATCCTGACGCACTTCATCGCCAATCGCGAAGTCGGCGAAGCGTTCCGCGACTACGTGAAGCGTTTCAAGGTGGAGACGTTCAAGAAGCTCACCGCCGACCTCGAAAAGCCCGCTGCCGATGCCGACCCCGAAGTCTTCATGGACTGGGGCGACAACGAGAACTTCTCGCTCAAGCTCGGCCGCGGCGAGTGCGCCGCGTAGGTCACGGGAATCTCGCCACTACATACTGCGACGCCAGGCGCGTCAGGTGGCCTTCGTCGAAGCTGGCCAGCGTGTCCGCGCCTTCTCCCATGCGTGTGAGGCAGCCGCTTTCGTTGCACAGAATGCTGGTGGGGGAGATGTACTCAATGCCTGCGGCGCGCGCGGCTGCTTCGAAGCGCGGCTCAAGTTGTGCCGAGTAAGGATCGAGTCCGAACGCCATGCGCGCGGGGAGCACTTGTGGCTTGTGCAGCAGCGCGTAGCGGTAGAGCTGCTTCACCAGGCTGTCCTGCCACACGGGGAACGGTCCCACCAGCGTCAGGCCGGTTAAGCCTTCGGCGTTCAACTGGGTGATGGTCGATTGCAGCTTGCTGGTGATGCGCTGGATTTCGGCGGGGGTGAACTTGGTCCACTTGGCGGAGAGGACCACTCTGGCGGGGCGCTCGCGCAGCACCCATTCGTGGATTTTGTCGTTGATGACGCGGCAGTGGGGGCGCTGGTCGATTTCTAAGTCCAGGATCGGGGGACACGACGCGGAGGTGCGCTGCACGATGCGGTAGTGCGATCCGAGCACGGCCACTGAACCGGAGTAGAGATGCGCGGCGTAGGAATCCCCCCAGAGCAGCAGGGTGGGCTTGTCCGCATCGCCGGAGGCGCAGTCGGCGAAGGCGCTGTAGTCTTGCTCGGGGAACAGCAGGCAGGAGCCTTCGCGGTAGTCGGCGGCGTGGTCGTACTTGAACTGCGTCACCGCTTGCACCATGGGCGGGAAGCGGGCGGGGAAGCCGGCCTGCAGGTAGCCGAGGTAGCTGGCGCCCGCGATGGAGGCCATGGCCGCTACCAATGGCCGGGTCCAGGAACGTTGGCCGAAGCGGACAGGGCGCTCCACCAGCAGGTAGGTCAGCCAGGCGAGGGCGATGGAGGCGGCTACAGCGGCGGCACGGGTTGCGAAGGACGGGCGCGCGGTTTCCAGAATGCGGGCGAAGGCCAGCAGGGGCCAGTGCCATAGGTAGAGGGGGAAGCTGATGAGTCCGAACCAGACCATCACCGGGTTTGCCAGCACCCGGCGGTTGAGCCAGGCGTCGGGGCCGGCGGCGATTAGCAGGGTGGCTCCGGCGACGGGGAGCGCGGCCCACCAGCCAGGGAAGGCGCTTTGCTCGGTGGTGAGCGCGAATCCCGCGGCGAGTAGGGCGGCTCCCGCGATGGACAGAGTGTTGCCGGCCGTGGGTCTGCGCATGGCGAGCATGCAGCCCGCCAGCAGTTCCCAGAAGCGGGCGGGCGGTGAGTAGAACGCGGCCGTCGCGTCCTGGCGGATGAGGACGGCTTCAAAGGCGAATGAGGAGACAGCCAACAGCAGCGCCAGAGCCAGCAAGTTGGCGCGCAGCTTGTGGGCGGCCCACAGCAGCAAGGGCCAGAGGATGTAGAACTGCTCCTCCAGGCCCAGCGACCAGAGGTGCAGGAGCGGCTTGGTGGCGGCGTCGGCATCGAAGTAGCCGCTTTCGCTCCACAGCATCAGGTTGGAGGCGAAGCCCGCACCTGCGAGGGTGTGCTGGGCGAGTTTGCGGTAGTCATCGGGCAGCAGCGTGAACCATCCGGCGACGGCGCAGGCGATCAGGATCGAGAGGAGGGCGGGGAAGATGCGTTTGACGCGGCGAGAGTAGAAGTCGAGGAGGGAAAAGCGGCCGGCGGCGAGGCTGTTGAGCAGGATGGTTGAGATGAGGAAGCCGGAGATAACAAAGAAGATATCGACGCCGATGAAGCCGCCGGTGACCCAGGTGGGGAAGGCGTGAAAGCCGACGACGGCGAGCACGGCGACGGCGCGAAGGCCGTCAATATCGGGGCGGTAGGAGGGGGCCACTCCCAGTAGTGGGCTGGGAGTGGCGAAATTCTCCTAGGGATTAGCTGCGTTTGTTGCTGCGGGCGCGCAGGGCGTTGGCGGTTTCGGCCACGGCGGCCTGGGACAGGTTGAGGGCCGGGATGGTGACCGAGGTATCGACCAGGCGGGCCATTTCGCCCACCGGGAGGCCTTCGGCTTCCCGGGCGAAGCGGAGTTGCTTCGCGTCGGAGTCGAAGTCGATGCGGACCCAATCGCCGCCGCGGACTTGCTCAGTGGCGATGAGGTTGGACATGGGCTGGACCAGAAGGCGCTCAATGGCGCGCTTCAGATGGCGTGCGCCGTATTTCATGTCGGTTCCTTCGGCCAGCAGGAAATCCTTGCTGGGGTCAGAGACGGTGAAGACGAAGGCCCGGTCCATTGGAGAGTTGAAGATGCGCTGCTGGACCTGGTTGAGCTCAATATCCAGAATCTTGCGCAGTTGTTCGGCACCCAGGGGCTGGAAGGTGACGATCTTGTCGAGCCGGTTCATGAACTCCGGGGTGAACTTGCGGCGGGCGGCTTCGACGCCGCTGCGGGCCAACTTGCCGGCGAGTTTATCGTCGGCGATCCCGGCGGCGATGTCGTCGCGCGATTTGCCGATGCCGAAGCCCAGGCGCGGTGCCATCATGGCCGCCATCTCAGATGCGCCGAGGTTGCTGGTCATGAAAATCAGGCAGTGGGAGAAGTCGACCTTGCGGTTGTCTCCCAAGGTAAGCGTGGCTTTGTCCAGGATGCCAAGCAGCAGGTTCCAGAGGGCGTCCGAAGCTTTTTCAATTTCGTCGAAGAGCACGAAGCTGAGCTTTGAGTCATCGGTGTGGAACTGGTTGAGCACTTCCTGCGAAAGCAACGGGTGCGTTTCGCGGTGGCCCAGGTAGCCCGGAGGCGAACCGATCAGCTTGGCGATTTCGTGACTGTGCTGGAATTCGGCGCAGTCGATCTTAATGACAGCGCGCGGGTTCTTGAGCAGCGTTTCGGCGGTGGCTTCGACGATGCGCGTTTTGCCCGAGCCGGTGGGCCCCAGGAACAGGAAGTTGCCGATGGGGCGGCCGGGAGCGTTCATGCCGGTGAGATTCATCTGGTAGATGTTCACGATTTGTTGAATCGCGTCATCCTGCCCAATGATCAGCTTGCGCAGCCCGCTTTCAAGCTGCGTCGCGTCCCGCCCGGTCTGTGCCGGGTCGAGCGGAATGTTGAGCCTAGTAAATTTGGTATCCATCGCTCTTTCTCCTAACGGAGCCTTCTTACGCGGAAGAACTTCTTCAGAACGCCGGTTCAGCGCCGGGGTATCGTCGAGTTCTTCTCGATATAACGTCTGTGGCAACCTTAAAGCCATTTCAACTCCAGTGCCATTTGTTAGATGCTCCCCCGAACTTTGAGATTCCGCGTTCCATGATCGACTGTCTTCTGCTCTTTTCGGCTGGCGGGGCCGGATCTCGACCCGGCGGGCCAAAGTTCTTTCTGACAGCCGGGGGAGCATTCCTCTTACATCCATTCCGCGGACCCTCTGCCTGGTTAGACGTTGGGTACACCACGGCGCGTTTCCCTGCTATCAGCCAAATGCTTAGAACTTCCTTGTGTAACCTTAGATCGGCAACTTTGGCGGCGACTTTACTTTTAAGCGCCGGCGCGAGTGGAATCGGCATGTGGCTGAAAAGGGCGGTGATCGGCGCACGGGCGGGGAGGCAGCGGTGGGTTCGTTTTGTAATTTTGTGTGTGCGAGCCCATGCCGGGTCGCGTGATCCGTTGCCTCCTGGGACGAGGTTAGGATGGCGGGGGCCGCGTGGAGTTGGGGTTTGGGGGCAAGCGGTGGGTACTGCGTGAGAAAGCCGGAATAAGGGGGCGTGATCGCCGGAATCTCCGAAATAACTTTTCCGGTGATGAGACGATTGCGCCCACTATGGCGCATGTAGAGGTGAAGGAGCTTTTGAAATGGCCGGGGTGGCATTAGATCTGGGCGTTTTGTTTGCTGGCCCGTTGCGTGGCCAGGGCAAACGTGGTGTAATCAGCTACTTTATGGACAATGGTTCAGGTTCTGCCGCTGCCCGGCGCTGGGCGGTGGTTCGCGAATTGTTGGACCGCGGGCTCGGCGTCCCGCTGGCTGAGCGGAACGCCTTTCTCGACGTTGCCTGCGCCGATGATGCTGCGTTGCGGGCTGAGGTGGAGAGCTTGCTGCGCGCGGCGGAGGGGTCTGCCTTTTTGGATCAACCTCTTGTTATGGCCGGTGACCGGACGGTGACGATGCACCCACCCGGCGGAGTGGCGGAAATCCCGGTGGGGCGCGTCCTTTCGCACTATAGGATTACTGGAAAAATTGGTGAGGGCGGGATGGGGGCGGTCTATAAGGCCGTGGACGTGAACCTGGGGCGCGAGGTGGCGGTGAAGGTGATCTCGCGCGAGGTCATCAGCCCGAAGCACCGGCAACGGTTCGCGCGCTAGGCTAAGGCCGCATCGGCGCTGAATCATCCGAACATCGTCACCATTTATGAGTACAACTCGGTGGAGGGGGTGGACTTCATTGCGATGGAGTTCATCGAAGGGACCCCGCTCAACCGGGTGCTGGCAGGGCGGAAGGCGGGGGAGGCAAACGCGCCGTCTTTCCTCAAGTTACTGGAGTACGCCCGGCAGACCGCTTCGGCACTGACCAAGGCCCACGCCAAGGGCATTGTGCATCGGGATCTGAAGCCGGCGAACATCATGGTGACGCCGGAGGGGATTGTGAAGGTCCTGGACTTCGGGCTGGCGAAGTGGACCGAGCCGGAGGGTGAGGGCGCGGGCGCGCACCTCGAAACCGGGCTCACGAATGCGGGCGCGGTGATGGGGACACCGGCGTACATGTCTCCCGAGCAAGCACTGGGCGAGAAAGTGGATTGGCGCAGCGACATTTTTTCGTTCGGCGTGATTCTCTATGAACTGGTGAGCGGCGCGCGTCCGTTCGCGGGTGCGAACACGGTGGCGCTGCTGAAGCAGATCGTGCATGCCGAGCCGGTGCCGGTGGTGCAGGTGAATCCTGCCGTGCCGGAGCGTGTGGCGGCGCTGATTGACGCGTGCATGAAGAAGGACCGGGATCAGCGGTTGCAGTCGCTGGCGGGGGTGTTGGGGGAGGGCGGCGGGACGATGGCGTCCTTTGTCGGGACTCTCGCGCCGGAAGTGGCCGTTCCTCCTGTCGAGGTGCCGCGTAAGTGGTCGACGGCGGTGCTGGCCTCGGGGTTGGCTGCGGTGGCGTTGCTGGGTGCCGGGGGCTGGCAGCGGGCGGCGATTGCGGATCGGGTGTTGGCGCTGTTGCCCGCGCGGTCGGTAGCCGTCCCGGTGACCGCGTACGAGCATTATCAGCTTGGCGCGACGTTATTGGAGCGGTATGACCGGCAGGGCAATGTGGACAAGGCGATTGAGGCGTTCCAGAAGGCGATTCAATTGGACGCGCAGTCGGCTCCGGCGTATGCGGGGTTAGCCCAAGGTTACGTTTTTAGGTACGCGGTCGCGCCCGATGCGCAGTGGCTTCGGCTGGCGCGGGAGTCCGCCGAGAAATCGGTGCAAATCGCACCCAGTTTGGGGATGGCGCACGCCGTGCTAGGCAAAGTCATGACCACGCAGGGTCAATTGTCCGACGCCGAGCGGGAATTGGACGCGGCGTTCCTCGACAATCCTAAGGACCCTTTGGTTTTCCTCTACAGGGCGAATCTCTTGACCGCGCAACAAAAGCGTTTGGAAGCGGAGAAGGAACTGCGGGCTGGCCTGGCTCTGGAACCAAACCGATGGTTACTGTCAGAGAATCTGGGGAGCCTGCTCTACCGCAGGGGGGATTACGGAGATGCTCTGGCGGTGTTGAATCAAGCTCTACGGCTGACGCCGGACAACGCAATTCTTCACAGGACCGCGGCTACGTCGCTCTACATGTTGAATCGCTACGACGAGGCCGCTGCTGAGTTTCAGAAATCCCTGGAAATTCAACCGAGCGCCGTGGTTTACAACAATCTGGGTACTCTACGTTTCTTTCAGGGACGCTTTGGTGATGCTGTAGCTCCGTTGGAGAAGGCGGTGGAACTTTCCGCGGGGAACTACCTCTATTGGGGAAATCTGGGGGACGCGTACCGTTGGGCGCCCGGGCAACGGGACAAATCGAAAACTACCTACACGCGCGCTGCTCAATTGGCCCGGGCGGAACTGGAGCGGAAACCGAACGACCCAGACTTGCATTCGCGCCTGGCGATTTACCTGGCAAAACTGGGCGATCCGCAAGGGTCTCGGGCAGAACTGGGGAAGTTGCCGTCCACTGCCAAGTCGGGGCTGCTGATGTTCCGCGTGGCCATCGCCTGGGAATTACTAGGGGAGCGCGACAAAGCGCTGACTGCACTGGGGGAGTCGTTGGGCGCGGGCTACTCCCTGAACGAGATTGAGCACGAACCGGAATTAGTGGCGCTACGTGCAGACCGGCGCTACCAGTTACTGGCTGCCACGAGCGGAACGGCAACCGGGAAGAAGTAATCCGCAAATCGACTTACAACGCAGAAAAGAGGAGCATACAATGCCAAAACCGTATTATCCCGGCTACAAATTGGGATGGACCATGAACTGGTGGGAGGGTTCCACCGATCCGAACAATCCGACGGTGATCCCGCAGTCCGCCGCCAGTTGGGCCGAATGGGACAGCAGTTTCCGCGATGTACCCAGCCCGTTGAGCGTCTTGGCCCCCGACGGCCCCCCGCCGCGAAAACCGTCCTTAATGTTTATCGCGACCGTGAATTTCGGCGCTACCGCACCCACGCCGCCGCCCGTACTCGCGTTCGCCGTGAGTTCAGTCAAGAAAGGGAACGGAGTGTCCGGCCAAGGGCCGAATGCCTTTACAGGTCCAAACCCTGTCACGTGGACCGTTCCTGCTTTCAACGCCGTCGGCGGGGTGGTTGAATACGACAGTCCCAATGTGACCGTCAACAACAAAGGGAACTTCGAGATTAGCGTGTTGATCTCGGCATACAATGCCGCCAACCAGGCTGTCTACTGGCGGATTGACCCGGAGATGGACGTGGATACGTCCGACGGCGGTGGTTCCAAGTAGGCGATTCGGTCTTGTCCTACGCAGCGGCCAGCTCGCGCATGAGCCAGGCGCGGGCGGTGACCCAGTCGCGATGGACGGTGGCGCGGGAAATACGCAGGGCTTCGGCGGTCTCTTCCAGAGTGAGGCCGCCGAAGAAGCGCATTTCGACGACGGTGCACTGTTGCTGGTCGAGTTGGGCGAGTGCGGTGAGGGCGTCATCGAGGGCGATAATCTGGACACTTTTGCGCGGCGAGACATGGAGGCCTTCGTCAAGGGCGAGCGTTTCCATTTCTCCGCCGCGCTTTTTACGGTGTTTGGCGCGGGCGTGATCGACCAGGATGCGGCGCATGATTTGCGCGGTGACGCCTTAGAAGTGGGCGCGGTCCTGCCAGCGGACGTGGCGTTGGTCCACCAGTTTGAGGAAGGCTTCATGGACGATGCCGGTGCTCTGGAGGGAGTGGCCGGGGCGCTCGCGGCGGAGGTAGGCGGCGGCGAGCAGGTGGAGTTCGGAGTAGACCAGCGGCATGAGCTGGTCGAGGGCAGCGCGGTCGCCGTCGCTCCAGCGGATGAGCAGGGTGCTCACGTCGTCGGGAGAAGGCTCGAGCATCGGAGCTAGTATAGCGCGGGGGCTCGGGTGTGGCCGGCGGGGGACGATGGGTCAGCGGAGCTTGCTGAAACGTTGCTCGTCAATTCCCAGTTGGCGAAGGATTCGCTGAAACAGCGGGGCACCGATCTCTTGACCGCCATGAATCGGAATGGTCGCCGAGCGCCCGTCCGGGTGCCGCCAGCGTTCATGACTTCCAACTTGACGGGTTCTCGCGAAACCTAGCTTAGTTGCGGCCCGGCGAAATTCTTCGGCTCGCGCGCTAGGCATGCACGAGTTCGGTGGTATCGGTGGGCAATGGCTGGTTACGTTCCCGATACTCTGCGACAATCGCGCCAAAGATGGCGGAGAGTTCGTGAAGCGCGGCTTCGCGGGTCGGCATGAGGGCGTAGCAGCCGGGGATTGCGGGGATTTCCGCAACCCATCCGTCGGGTTGGTTGCGATAGAGGACAACCTTGTAGTCGTCGAATGCCATGCGTTCTTATTGTAACGCTTGCGCGTTCGTTCAATTTGTCGAGGATCTGGTGGGAGTTCTATTCTGAGGTCGGATGGACAGCGTAGAATCAGAATAGGGCAAAAATGATTGAAGCCAGCACATTCTGGTTGCGCGTTGCGGCGGGGTTGTATGCCGTGGGGCTGCTGCATTCGCTTTTGACGGCGGTGCGGCAGGGGCAGAGTGCGTTGGGGGTGGCGCTTTCGGCGTTCCGGCTGGCGGTGATTTTGCACGGGGTGGCGATTGTCGAGTTGGGGCTGGGCAGCGGGCGGATTCCGGTGGACAACTTCTACCAGACGGTCAGCTTGTGCGCGTTTTTGATCGCGCTGGCATTTGTGGCTACGGAGAAGCGCTACGGGTTCGGGTCGGCATCGGTCGCGCTGTTTCCGCTGGTGTTTGGGATGGTGTTGGTGGCGGCGCTGGAAACGCCGATGACGCCTTCGCAGGACGAGGGGTTCCGCGGGGTGCTGCTGGTGGTCCACATTGTGCTGGTGCTGGCGGGGTACGCGGCGCTGTTCTTCACGGCGCTTTCGGCGGTGGCGTATTTGATGCAGGAGCGGCGGTTGAAGAGCAAGTCGGGGAGCGCGCTGCTGGAGAAATTACCTCCGCTGGCGACGCTGGATGGGATGTTGACCAAGTCTCTGGGGCTGGGGTTTGCGTTCCTGACGCTGGGGTTGATCTTCGCGGTGATGTGGGCGTTCTTTTACTCCAACTCGAGTTGGATTGGGAATCCTAGCATCACGATTTCGCTGTTCACTTGGGCGCTGTTGCTGATCATGCTGTTTCTGCGGCAATCGGCGGGGTGGCGCGGGCGTAAGGCGGCGGTGATGGCGCTGGCGGTGCTGGGGTGTAGCGCGCTGACGTGGGTGACGCATTTGGGACTGGAGTCAACGCTGACTCCATGAAGTTTCTTCTTACAGGGTTGAATCACCGCACGGCTCCTGTGGAGGTCCGCGAACGGATTGCGTTCGCTGAGGGAGCTTTGCCTGAAGCCTTGGACAAACTGAAGCGGCGGCCTGGGGTGCAGGAGGGGCTGATCCTTTCCACGTGCAATCGCGTGGAGGTGTCGGTTACGGCGGAAGAGGGCGTGGATGTGGAGGCTGCGGTGGGCGGGTTCCTGGCTGATGCGCGGGCGGTGGATCCGGCGCTGGTGACTCCCTACCTTTATAGTTACGATGGGCCGGAGGCGATTCGGCACTTATTCCGCGTGGCGTCGAGTTTGGATTCGATTGTGGTCGGCGAGCCGCAGATATTGGGGCAGCTGAAAGCGGCGTATGCGGTGGCGAAGGCGAATGGGTCGGTCAGCGGGTTCCTTGATTTGCTGATGACGCGTGCCTTCAATGTGGCGAAGCGTGTGCGGTCTGAGACGGAGATCGGGCAGAGCGCGGTGTCTGTGAGTTACGCCGCGGTGGAGTTGGCTCGCGAGATTTTTGGGACCTTGCAGGGCAAGCGCGCGTTGGTGGTGGGTGCGGGGAAGATGGCGGAGAGTGCGGCTCGGCATCTGCGGCGGGCAGGGGTGTCGGAGATTTTGGTGACGAATCGCACGCGGGCGCGGGCGGAGGCGCTGGCGGAGGATTGCGGCGGGCGAGTGATCGACTACGAGCGGTTTGAAGAGATGGTGCCGAACGTGGATATCGTGTTGGCGTCGAGCGGGGCTCCGCACTACATCCTGACCAAGGATCAAGTGCGGGCGGCGATTTCGAAGCGGCGCAATCAGCCGATGTTTTTCATCGACATCGCGGTGCCACGCAACATTGATCCGTCGGTGAATCAGATTGACGGAGCGTTTCTTTACGACATCGATGATTTGGGCAAGGTTGTGGATGCGAACCTGAAGGGTCGCATTGAGGTGGCCAAGGACGCCGAGGACATCATCGGGGAAGAAGTCGAGCGGATGATGCTGCGGTTGAAGACGCGCGAGGCGGCTCCGACGATTGTGCGCTTGCAGGAGCAGCTCGACGGCTGGCGCAAGGGCGAGATCGACCGCGTGCGCGGGAAGTTGGGCCCGCTCACGCCGCAGCAGGAAGAAGCCATCGAGGCGATGACCCGCGGCCTGGTCAACAAGATCGCGCACGGGCCGATTTCGGAGTTGCGCAAGCAGGGGACGGATTCGAACGTGCTGGATGCGGTGCGCAAGCTGTTTAGGCTAGGAGACGAATGATCGTTATTGGTTCGCGCGGGTCGCAACTCGCGCTGTGGCAGGCTCGGCACATTCAGGCGTGTTTGAAGGAGCTGGGGGCGGAGGCGCGCATCGAGATCATCAAGACGAGCGGGGATCGGATTCAGGATGTGCCGCTCTCGAAGGTCGGGGGCAAGGGGCTGTTCACGAAGGAGATCGAAGAGGCGCTGCTGGACGGGTCGATTGATCTGGCGGTACACAGCATGAAGGATGTTCCGACGGAGTTGCCTGCGGGGCTGATTTTGTCGGCGATCCCGGAGCGGGAGGAGCCTCGGGATGCGTTAATTGGTGCTCGGGTGAGTGAGCTGCGGGCGGGGATGAAGATTGGCACGAGTTCACTGCGGCGGTCGTCGCAGTTGCTGGCGCTGGGGCGCGGGCTTTCGATTGAGATGCTGCGGGGGAACGTGGATACGCGGCTGCGGAAGTTGGATGAGGGGCAGTATGGTGCGATCGTGCTGGCGGCGGCGGGGTTGCGGAGGCTGGGGTGGGCGGAGCGGATTACGGAGCTGATTCCGCAAGATGTGATGTGTCCGGCGGTTGGGCAGGGGGCGCTGGCGATTGAGACTCGGGATGACGGCGGGCTTGCGCAGGAGTTGGCTCGCAAGTTGGATCATGTGGCTACGCGGGCGGCGGTGACGGCGGAGCGGGCGTTGTTATTGGTGCTGGGGGGCGGGTGTCAGGTTCCTGTGGGCGCGCACGCGACTGTGACGGCGGATGGGGTAAGGTTGGTGGCGATTGTGGCGAGGCCGGATGGGGCGGAGATTGTGCGCGGGGAGTTGGCGGGGCGTGATCCCAAGCATGTGGGGGAGACGCTGGGGCGGACGCTGCTGGATGATGGGGCGGATGTGATTTTGAGTGAGGTCTACGGGGCATGAGCAGCGGGAATGGAGGGAATGGAGGGACAGTATACTCAACTCCCGAATTCCCCCGGGTCGGCGGAGGGTCTAAGGGAAAGTCTGGGGGGAATTCGGGAGTTGAGTATACTGTCCCCAAAGTGTTTTTGGTTGGGGCGGGGCCTGGCGATCCGGATTTAATCACGGTCAAGGGGCGCAAGGTGCTTGAGCGCGCGGATGTCGTGCTCTATGACGCGCTGGCTAGTGACCGGCTGCTCGATTATGCGCCTGCTTCGGCTGAGCGGATCTACGTGGGCAAGAAGCGCGCGGACCATGAGATGTCACAGGAGGAGATCAACGCGCTGTTGGTGGAGCATGCCGCGCGCGGGCGCACTGTGGTTCGGCTGAAGGGCGGCGATCCGTTCATCTTCGCGCGGGGCGGGGAAGAGGTTGAGGCGCTGGCGGCGGCGGGCGTGGCGTTTGAGATTGTGCCGGGAGTGACCGTGCCGCTCGGCGTGGCGGCGTACACGGGGGTGCCGCTGACGCATCGCGAGCATACCTCAGCGGTGACGTTTGTGACGGGGCATCGGGTGGATGCAATTGACTGGGGCAAGGTCGGGTCAGCGGAGACAGTGGTGCTGTTCATGGGGCTGGTGAACTTCGCCGAGATCGCTCGGGAGATGGTGGCGCGGGGACGGTCGAAGCATACTCCGGCGATGGTGGTGCGGTGGGCGACTCGTCCGAATCAGCAGACGATTGTGGGGACGCTCGAAACGCTGCCGGGTCTGATCGCGGCGCAGGGGCTGAAGCCGCCGGCGACAATTGTGATCGGCGAGGTGGTGTCGCTGCGGGATCGCTTCAGTTGGTTTGAGAAGCTGCCGCTGTTCGGCCAACGGATTGTGATTACGCGGGACCATCGGCAGTCGCGGGATTTGGCGGAGCCGCTGGAGGCGTTGGGCGCGGAGGTGATCGCGCTGCCGGTGATTGAGATTCGGTCGCCTGCTGACCCGGGTCCGATGGCTCGGGCGATGGAGCGGCTGGATTCGTACGACTGGGTGATTTTCACCAGCGTCAACGGAGTGAAGCGCTTCGTGGCGGGGCTCGACGACATCCGCAAGCTGCGTGCGAGAGTCGCCGCGATTGGTCCAGCGACGAGGGCCGCCGTCGAGGCGCTGCATCTGAAAGCAGACTGTATGCCTGCGGAGTACGTAGCGGAGAGTTTGCTCGAAGCGCTTGCTGGCGAGGATCTGCGCGGGAAGCGGGTGCTGCTGCCTCGTGCGGCTGTGGCTCGGGATGTGGTGCCGGAAGAATTGCGCAAGCGCGGGGCGATTGTGGATGTGGTGGAGGCGTATCGCACGGAGGCTCCCGAGGGCTTAGCGGCGCGCGCGAAGGAAGTCATGGAGCGCAAGCCGCAATGGATCACGTTCACCAGTTCGTCGACGGTGAAGAATTTCGTCGCGGCAGCGGGCGTGCCGGCGGGAGCGAAGGTGGCGTCGATTGGTCCGATCACGTCGGCCACAGCACGGGAGCTTGGACTGCACGTCGAGGTTGAGGCGAACCCACATACCATCGCTGGCCTAGTGGCAGGCATGCTACAGTGATGGTTTCGCCCGCACATGCAGATTTTTCTTGAAGGTAAGCTCCTGGGAGTGGACGATTGTCTCTTGGCTCCCGCCACACGTGACGCCGATGCGGTGTTTACGGGGCGGTCGCATTGGATTAGTCTGTTGAGCGAAGTGCTGCCCCGCGCACTGCTGAGTGAGCTGGGGCTCGCGAAGATTCTGCTGGGATCGAGCGGTGGTGGGCGGTTTCTGATGCTGCTGCCGATTGAGTCGCGCGAGGCGGCGGATGCGTTCCTGGCTGCGGCGGCGGCGGAGATCGGGCAGTTGAGCGGCAACGCGTTGAAGCTGATCTGGAGTTCCACGGAGAATCTGGGCGATTGGACTGACGTCCGCAAGCGTCTCAATGAAGGTCTAGAGCGGCGGCGGGGCGCGCCGGGGTTTGACGCTTCCGTGACTGTGGCGGATGCTTCGGCGGAAGAATATTTCGTTACCGAACTTGGGTTTCCGTTGCGTGACGCGGAGACGGTTTGCTGGTCGGCTGAGACGCCGGGGCGGGTGACTACGTCGGCGGGGAAACATTCGTGGACACTGGCGGGGCTGGATTCGATCCCGTTTGCGCGGCACACGGCTCCCAGCGAAGACGGCACCGAGCCTGCCTCGACGGCGGTACTTGCGGGGCGCGCGGGTGGAGTGGAAACTTGGGGCGTGTTACGGGGCGACGTAGACAACTTCGCGATCCGCATGCAGCGCGCGGCTTCGATTGAGGAACACATCTCGTTGTCGGTGATGTACAAGCAGTTTTTCGCGGGTGAGCTGGAAGTGTTGTGCAGCATGCCGGAGTTCTGGCGCAAGGTTACGGTGATGTATTCGGGCGGAGACGACTTCGCGGTGTACGGATCGTGGGATGCGCTGATCGGGCTGGCAGGCGAGGTGCAGCGCTTGTTCCACCGCTTCGCGGAGACGAACCTAAAAGACTTGGACGGCCTGGAAGGCAAGACGATCACGATGGCGCTGGCGATGGCTCCGGCGGTGGATGCGTCGCTGGGCGCGGTGTTCGAGGAAGCGGGGCAGCGGCTGGAGGCGGCGAAGTCGGCCAGTAAAGACTGCATCTGGCTGCTGGGGCGGACGCTGGAATGGAAGCAGTTCGCGGAAGCCGCGACGTTGAAAGATTCGTTGTCGAAGATGGTGACGGAGTTCGGTTGCTCGCCGCAGTACTTGCGCGACTTGTGCGGCATTTATCGCGAGACGCAGTCGCGGGTGTCGAAGCGGCAGGCGCGCAAGATGGGTGGCGAGAGGCCGTGGCGCTATCATCGGCGAATCCGGCGGATTTTGAATGCGGCGCGTCCGGGCAACAAGGGACGGCAGGAATATCAGAAGGCGCGCGCGGCGCTGATTGCGGATTTGATCGGGCGTAGCGCGATTACCGTGAAGCTGCGGCCGGCGGGGCGCGTGGCGCTAGAATGGGCGAGGCTGTCAGCCGCTCAAGCCTGAAGTAAGGCGAGGAGTTTGTATGGAAGAGAATCAAGAGAGCATTACTCCCAATCCGGAACCAGCGGCGGAAGCTGCGGCGGAACCTGTAGCAACTCCGGCGGTGGAGCAGTCATCCACTCCGGCGGTTGCGGATATGGCGGCGAAGCTGAATCAGGCTTTGCGCGAAGGCCGTCCGCCGAAGGAGAACCAACCTCAGGTGCGGGAACCGCGTGGTGAAAAGCGCGAGGGCCGGCCGGAGCGTGGCCCGCGTCCCGAGCGGGGTCCGCGTCCGGAGGGTGGCGGGCGTCCGGCGGGGGATCGTGGTCCTCGGCCGGGTGGCGGGGAACGTCGCGAAGGCGGGCGTCCCGGTGGTGATCGCGGCGGTGATCGCGGCGGGCGGCCGTTTGAGTCGATGATGGACATCGACATCGAGAAGCTCATCAGCGACAGTCTCTATCTGGACAATCAGGCGCACGCGGTGGTGGCGCGCATGCGGGATATGGATAGCGGCACCAAGAGCCAGTTGCGGCGTTTGTTCAACGCGGTGCGGCGCGCGGTGCGGGCTCCGGAGAGCGACCGGCAGCATCAGTTCGTGATGTTGCGGGCTCGCTTGGCCTACACCATTGCGCGGCATTCGCTGCGGAGTTTGGATGGGCTGGAGCGGCTGCTGCTGGCGGTGACGCGCAAGAATAACGCACAAGGATACGAGAGATTTAAGGATCTGTTTGAAGCCATCGTGGCTTACAACGAATAAGCGAGACTATATGAGCCAACATACTGCTCAAACGAAATTGAAATTGATTGGCAAGCTGATTCTGGCCGGTGACCTGCACTGCGAAACGGGCCTGCACATCGGTGCGGGCAAGGGATCGCTCGAGATCGGCGGCGCGGATAATCCGGTGGTGAAGGACGCCTTCGGGCTGCCGTACATTCCGGGCAGTTCGCTGCGCGGGCGGCTGCGGTCGCTGCTGGAGACGGCGATGGGGCTGACGTCTCCGTCTGAACTGGTTTACTTGTCGAAGCGGCGCGGGCAGGAAGTCCGCATCCATCAGAGCGACCGTCCGGACGACGAAATCTGCCTGCTGTTTGGGCGCAATCCGGGACGCATGGAGCGCGTGGAGGGCGAGGCTCTGGACGCGCGTTCGGCGAGTCCTGCACGCTTGGCCGTATACGATGCGCCGCTGGATCAGGAAAGCATCACGGCACAGATGCGCGAGAATCTGGACGACGAGATCACTGAGGTCAAGAGCGAGAACGCGATTGACCGCATCACGTCGCAGGCGAATCCCCGGACGCTGGAACGTGTGCCGGCGGGGGCGCGGTTCCGTGTGCGCATGGTGCTGGACGTGTTGTGCGAGGAAGACAAGGCTCTGGTTGGGCGGCTGATCGGCGGGTTGCGGCTGCTGGAAGATGACGCGCTGGGCGGCGGCGGATCGCGCGGTAGCGGGCGTGTGCGCTTCGCGAACCTGGGCCTTACGTGGCGCGGCGAGGCGTTCTACTCGACGGGCGCGGCGGAAGCGGAACTGGCTTCGGGCGCGGATCTAGCGGCGGTGCAGTCGCTGGTGAATGATGCTTCGTTCGGCGAGAAGCTGAGCTAGAAAAAGGGAGGGCGGGCCTGAGGTCCGCCGCAGGCTGGAAGCCTGCCGTCCAAAGAATGTCTCAGGGACTCATCATCAAGTTGCGGCCTACGGGTCCGTGGCGCATTGGTCCGGATTCCGGTGTGCGGGATCGCGTGGATCGCGTGTTTCACAGCGACTCGCTGTATTCGGCTGTGTCCAGCGCGATGGCGCAGTTGGGGTCGCTGGACGACTGGCTGGACGCTACGGCGCGGGCGGTGGAGCCTGCTGTGCGCTTTGGGTCGTGCTTCCCGTATCAGGGCGATACGCTGTTGGTGGCACCTCCGCGGAATTTGTGGCCACCGCAGGCATCCTCAAAGGTTCGCTGGAAGGGTGCGCGGTTTGTGCCTGTGAGCGTAGTGGAAACTTTGGCTGCGGGGCGCACGTTGTCGGAGGGTGCTTGGGTTGTGGATGCGGAGAGCGAATGCTTGGTGCCTTCGCGTAATCCGTCGGTGCCGGGGCCGTTCCGCGTGGCTGTGCGGTCTAGCGCGGCAGTGGATCGGGATGGTGCCAGCGTTACTCCGCACTCGACGGCTTGTTTGGAATTCACGCAGGACTGCGGGTTGTGGACTGTGGCGGAGTTTGCGGATGATTCGGCTCGGGATCGCTGGACTGGGCCGCTTACGGCTGCGTTCCGATTGTTGGCGGATTCTGGAATGGGCGGAGAGCGGTCTCGGGGGTGGGGGCGGTCGGAGATGCCGGAGATTACGGCGGGCGAGTTGCCGGGGTTGGTGATTTCTAGGCCCCAAGCTGACGCATGGGGCTATTGGCTCTTGAGTGTTTACTCGCCGGCGGAGTCGGATGCGATTGACTGGGAGCGGGGGGATTACCTTCTGACTACTCGTGGCGGGCGCGTGGAGAGTAGCGCGGGGTGGGGTGACAGCAAGAAGCTGACGCGGATGGTGGCGGAAGGGTCGGTGTTGGTGGCTGCTTCGGCTCCGCGGGGAAGCGCGGCGGATGTTGCGCCGGACGGGTTTGCGCATCCGGTGTATCGGGCGGGGTTCGCGCTCACGATTCCGATTCCTGTGAAGGTGACGGCATGAAGTACCGCGTCACCTGTTTGACGCCGACGCTGGTCGGCGATGGCAGCAAGCTTTCGCCCATCGATTATATGGTGTGGAAGGATCACGTCAACGTGCTGGATCAGCGGCGCATCCTACGCTTGCTGGCCAACGGTCCGCGCTTTGAGGGGTACCTGGCGCAGTTGAAGCGGGCTGAGAAATTGGACTTTGCTTCGTGGGGCGGATTCGCGCAGAACTACGCGGGGCGGCGCATTCCGTTTGAGCACGCCAGCGCGGTGCCGGTGATTGAGAAGATGCCGGCGGCGGGTTTGTTTATCCCGACGTTCGCCACGTTGGCCACTGGTGGAGCTTACCTTCCCGCCACGTCGATTAAGGGTGCGTTACGCACGGCGGCGGTGTTCGACCGCTGGAGCGAAGCTACCATGGGCGACCTGGTGAAGCGCATCGAGGCGGACGAGGCCGAAGGCAAACGGATCCCGCGCAATCCTGCTCTCAAGGCTGAAGAAGCAGTGCTGGGCGGGGCGGGCAAGAGTCTGATGCGGCGTGTTGCGGCCGGCGATTCGGGCAGCATCCCGCACACCGGCATGAAAGTTTACATGCTCCGCACCTCGACGCTGATCGCAAAGGGCGAGGGCAAATACGAGTTGGGTTGGAAGTCGGCGCGCGGTACTGCTGAGGCGAGACGCATCGACGACAGCACGCCGACATTCGCCGAGATGGCTTCTCCCGGCACTCGCTTTGAAGGCGTGTGGAGCGAATCCTCGCAACGCGACCGCGCGAAGATGTTCCATGCCGCAAACCGGTTCGCCTCGGCGCAGTTGGCTCAGCACAAGCTGTATGCGGAGTGGACAGGCTTGGCTCCGCTGGCCGCGACCATTGACGGGCTGGAAGCGAAGCTCACGGAACTCATGTCGCGGAATGATGCTTGTATACTCTCCATAGGCTGGGGCGGCGGGGTGTTGTCGAAGAATTCGGTGTCAGACACCTCTGCCCCGGATTTCCGGACGCTGGCCAAGCGCGTGGCTTTCTTTGAAAAGGCGCTACGCACGGGACTTCCGTTCCCCAAGACGCGGCGGATCATTTTTCAGGACGGGAAAGCCGCCCAGCTGGCCGGATTTGTGTTGCTGCAAGTTCAGCCCTAATGCCTCGCAGCGGCAGGGCCGATTTCTCTTTAGATGAGAAGTCTGCTCGATTGGTTCCCCGTGGCGATTGGACTGGCGCTGCTCGCCTTCCTCACCAGCCTTCAATGGGACAGAATCAGCCGGGGGCAAAATGACTTTGCCGCCCTCTATGCCGGAGCCGGTCTAGCGGGAACTCCCGATCTCTATTCGCGTGCCGCGAACCAAGCGTCCATCCAAGCAACGCTGGGCGTGACGATGGAGAGCGTGACGTACACGCGGGCTCCCTTCTATGCTGTCCTTCTCAAACCGATTTCCTGGCTGCCCTATGGAATCGCCTGGCCGCTGTTCTGCTTCACGTGTCTGGCTTGCGTTCTGTGGTTTGTGATCCGTTTCCAGGCGGACTGCGCCGCGCTGCCGCTGTATGCGTCGTTTTTTATCCCTGTGGCCGCGTTCATTCCCCAGGGGCAAGACACGCCGCTGCTGCTGCTCTTCGCCGGTGCTGCGATCCTGCAAATGAGGAAAGGGCGGGACTTCCTGGCTGGACTGCTGCTGGCGATGTGTGCGATCAAGTTTCACCTTTTCCTGCTGGTCCCGGTCATGCTGCTGATCAAGCGGCGGTGGCGCATCCTGGCAGGCGGCACGACCGGTACGTTGGTGCTCTTCCTGCTGGGCCTGGCATTCGCCGGGACGAACTCCACTGGCCGGTATGTGCAAACTCTGGGCGATCCCTGGATCAACTTCGCCACCGACATGATGCCCAATCTGCATGGCCTGGCATCCACGCTGGGAGCGAGTTTGCCAGCCGAGACAGCCCTGGTTGTGCTGGTCATCGGCGCGTTTTTGTGGATCTGTTTCCGGGCCCAGAACTACGAGTTATTGTTCGCGATCAGCCTGCTGTGCGGCTTGCTGGTGAGCTATCATTCCGGGCTCGGCGATCAGATTTTGCTCTTGCTGGTATTTGTGTTGCTGGTGAACTCTTGTACGGACAAGCTGATGCGCGCTGTCTTGGCGATCTCGCTCACCCCGCTGCCCTATTTCTTCGGCGATGGGATCAGCCTGTCCATTCCCATTGTTTCCCTGGTCATTCGTAAGCGTTCGGCC
Source organism: Bryobacterales bacterium (assembly GCA_947446025.1). Classification (GTDB taxonomy): domain Bacteria; phylum Acidobacteriota; class Terriglobia; order Bryobacterales; family Bryobacteraceae; genus Palsa-187. Next base: position 1,710 of record CANFEY010000019.1, on the reverse strand, counting down.
AACCCCAGCCTTGCGAATGTCCTTAAACCCGGCTAGGCCTTTTGCCGCCGCAACCAAGCCGACGGGGTCAACTCATCCACTTCGCTCACCTTTCGGTCCCCCATCCCGGGCAGCACGCTGAGCAGATATTGCCGCACCGGAATCCCCATCCTCCGGCAGCTCTCCACCACCGACAAGATCGCGGCCACCTTCGGCCCCGCGCTCACGCTACCCACGTGGATCCAGTTCTTCCTCCCCAACACAGTCGGTCGCATTGAATTCTCCGCCAAGTTGTTCGATAACTCCAGCTCCGCATAATCCAAAAACGGGGTCAGTCGCGCCCACTGTCCCAACGCATACCCCACCCCCTCCCCCAACTTACTCTTCGGCAACACCCGATAACGCTCCGCCTCCAAGCGCTCCCGTATGTCCGCCACTTTCTTCGCCGATTTCTCCCGACGCAACTCTGCCCGCTCCGACAGCGTTAACCCGCCCGCTCGCGCCTCCCGGTCCACCGCAAATAGCTCGTCGATCCGACGCACAAACTCCGCCGCTAACTGATCCTCTGGGCGCACCTTCAACGCCTCGATAAAGTAACGCCGCACATGCGCCCAACAGCCCGCATGCACCATACCCACCTCGCCAACGTGGTTGTATCCCGCGTAGCCGTCGGTCTGCAGTAGCCCCGCATAATCGCCCAAGAACCCGCGAGGCACCAGGCCGCCGCGTCCCAGCGCAAACCGAAATACCACGGGGCCCTCCCGCCCTCCATATTCGCCCGGGCTCCCGAACTGCCATAAGTAAGCCTGATGGTTCTTCCCCTTTTTCACCCCCGGTCGTTGCACCGGCACCGTAGTTTCATCCGCCTGGATGTAACTTCCTTGTAATATCTCCCGCCGCATCGCCGCGACGACCGGGGCAAGTAAGTCACCCACCCGCATCATCCATCCGCTCATGGTCACCCGACTGATTTCCACGCCCGCGTCGCGCAGGAACATCGCGCTCTGCCGGTATAAAGGGAGGTGGTCGCAATACTTGGCAATTACCGCATCGATTACGACCCGATCACTCGCCAAACCCTTCTCGATGATCGGAGTCGGCACCGGGGCGGTCACTACGCCCGCCTGTTTGCAGTTCCGGCAGGCCCTCTTCTCGCGGCGGGTAACGGTGACAAATAGCTTGGCCGGCTCCACATCAAGCCGCTCACTCTCTTCGTAGCCGATGACGACCGTTTCGGCCCCGCATTTCCCGCATTGGCACTCCGCCGCTGGGCAAGCGACGATCCGCTCAACGCGCGGCAGATCGGCGGGCAGCGACTGGCGGCCGGGATGCTTCTTCCGTTTGCGCAGGGGCTTCTCCGGCAGATCGGGGCGGGCCGCTTCGGCGGCTACCTCGTCGAGGGAAACACCGGGCTCTTCATCGAAGAGCGGCAGATAGAAAGCGGCAAGGTTCTCTCCCTGAGGACCGTACTTCTTGAGCCGGAGTAGGCGCACCATTTCTTCCAGCTGCGTCACCCGCATTTCGGCCCACTTGCGCTTGGCTTGTTCCTGCGCCAGTTGGGCTACTACGGTAGCTAACTCGGGGGCGGCTTGGGGGACGGAATCGGCCATTTCGAAGTCACTTTGTCAAGGGCGGAGTAAAACTAGACCAGTGGGGCGGAGAGAAAGTAGACCAGTCCACAGGGTGGATGGGCCTTAGTTTGAAGGATTTGCGAGGGTGGCGGGAGCGTAG
>CANFEY010000018.1 GCA_947446025.1 Bryobacterales bacterium | reverse complement strand
CTTGGCTCGCCCGGACAGGTTCGTCCGCAGGCCCCCTACTCCGCTGCCCCTTCCAAAGGAGGTCTGGATCAACAAACCACAAAGCTCAGACGAAAATACTCTCTAAACTCCATCCCGGAGTGTCTCAAAGTCGTTGACACGCACCGCGGGCGCGCTCCTCCTTGCATGGGAACTCGTAGGCATCGAGCTCCAAGATGCACCGATTGAGAGTATCAAGATAACTTTGAAGAGCCCCCAAGCCGTGCCCTACGTGCTCATTGCTCTGGTTTTCTACTTTGCATTCCGCTTGACCGTCGAGTGGCACCAGTCCGCCCTGGAACGGCGCCGCATGCGGGCCTCCCTGGTCGATTTCTATGTTGCACACCTAATTGGAGTTTTGGCCATTGGGCTTTATGCAACTCAACGTCTACTTGAAATACAAATTGCTGATCGTCTCGGAGGGATTCCCTTGACCATGTTCGCAATTGGCTTCATTGGCACTTGGATCGCTTTAAATGAAAACGAGGTGTTTGACAAGGTCGTGAGACTTGCCACGGTCGGCACCCTTACCGCTTCGGGTTTGATACTGCGATCTCTCGTGAGCCCGATCGACATCACCTGGTTGATTTTCTTAGTTCTGGGAATGACTGTAGCCGGGATATTGAAGCTGGCTTTGCATTTGAAAAGGCGACGTCCCAACACTTGACACGTGCGGGGGCGCCGACATCCTTTCGTTAGGGCGCGGGCGGCTCGCCGATTGTCAGTAGATCGAACGCTTCGAGAGACAGGACCACTCCTACGCACTACTTCCAGCCCGTCGGCATCCCGTACGGCACATTCAACACCAGCGCCTCGATCTGCCGCATCTTCCCACCCAGAATCTTGAACAACTCCGCGATGGTGAAGCTGAACGGCTCGTCAAACGGCGTGTTGACGGGATGCACCGTGCCGTCATTCCAAGTGATGGTCCCGAAGAATCCAACTTGCCCGCGCTGCGGATCTGCGAAGTAGAGCTTGTGGCCGAGCAGCTTGTTCTCAATGCCCCAGATACCATCGTCGAGCGCAAGCTCCACGCCGTTTTCCGTGTAGCGCGCGTTCGGGGCCAGCGGCAGTTGCTTCGCATTCTTCGCGACCAGCGCGGCGAGATACTGATCGACGAAGCCGTTGAGCCAAGCCCGGTCACACGTGGGCACCTGTGAAAAAGCGGCGGACCCTGTCAGGAACAGGACCGCCGCTGTTGTCGAAAGCTTGAGGGCCATAGAGGCCCCCATTCTACATCTTGGTCTTGAGTACGTCCACCAGCTCCTGCACGGACGCGGCGCTCTTGGCCAGCTTGGCTTTCTCTTCGTCATTGAGCTTGATCTCGTAGATCTTCTCAATGCCGTTCGAGCCGAGCTTCACGGGCACGCCGACGAAGATGCCGCTGATGCCGTATTCGCCTTCGAGGTACGCGGCGCACGGCAGCACCTTTTTCTTGTCCTTGATGATGGACTCCACCATCTCCACAGCCGAAGCCGACGGAGCATAGTAAGCGCTGCCCGTCTTCAGGTGCTTCACGATTTCCGCACCGCCGTTGGCCGTGCGTTCCACGATGGCCGCAAGGCGGTCCGCCGGGATGAGTTCCGTGAGCGGAATGCCGCTAACGCTGGAGAGGCGCACGATGGGGACCATGGTGTCACCATGTCCGCCGAGCACTACCGCGGTGACGTTCTCAACCGAGACATCCAGTTCCTGGGCAAGGAACGTACGGAAGCGCGCCGAGTCCAACACGCCGGCCATGCCGATAACGCGGTTCTTCGGGAACTTCGACGCCGCGAACGCGGTCCAGCACATGGCGTCCAACGGATTGGTCACCAGTACGAGGATCGCATTAGGCGAATACTTCGCGATCTGCTCCGTCACGCTCTTGACCACTTCGTGGTTGGCGATCAGCAAGTCATCGCGGCTCATGCCGGGCTTGCGGGCCAGGCCGGCCGTGATCACGACCACGTCGGAGTTCGCCGTGGGGGCGTAATCATTGGCTCCGGTGATCTTGACGTCGTAGCCTTCCACCGGTCCCATCTGAAGCATATCGAGGGCCTTGCCCTGCGGAATGCCTTCGACGACGTCCACCAATACGACGTCGCCCAATTCTTTCAAAGCGAGGTTGACCGCACAGCTCGCGCCGACGTTTCCTCCACCAACTACTGTTATTTTTTTGCGCATAGAAACTCACATTGTAACATTTGAAGGTGAGCGAACTCCATTTGGACGACAGGAGCGCCGCGCGATTTGCCCGGCTGGCGCTTGATTGCGTGACGCGCGAGTATCCGAACAAGATTGCGCACGTCATGACGAGTGACGCGGATGCGAGGCCTCCCCGGCTGCTCACGCCTGCGTTCTACGGATGCTTTGACTGGCACTCCGCCGTTCATGGCCACTGGTTGCTGGCGCGGCTACTGCGGCTGTTCCCGAACGCGGAGTTCGCGGCGGAGGCGCGCGGAGTTTTGAACGCGAACTTGGCGGCGGAGCGTATCGCTGGCGAAGCCGACTACCTCCGTTCGCGCCCTGGCTTCGAGCGTCCCTACGGACTCGCGTGGCTGTTGGCGCTCGACTCGGAATGGCCGCTGCCTGCGCTTGCGGGCATCGCGGTGGAGCATTTGTCCAGCTGGCTGCCGAAGCTCGGGCATCCGGACCGCTCCGGGCAGCACGTCAACACGGCGTTCGCTATGGGGTTGATGCTGGATTGGGCGCGGGCCAGCGGAGCGCACGCCTTTGAGGCTCTGCTGCTGGATCGGGCGCGTGCATTTTATCTGGCCGACGAAGACGCTCCCGTTCGATGGGAACCCTCCGGCGAGGACTTCCTTTCGCCCTCGCTCGCGGAAGCTGACCTCATGCGCCGTGTGCTAGAGCCTGGGGAATTTACGCGCTGGCTCAACGCGTTCCTGCCCGATGTGAGTTCGCTCCGTCCCGTCCGATCCAGCGACCGGGGCGACGGCAAGATTGCTCACGCCGATGGGTTGAATCTGAGCCGCGCGTGGATGCTGAAATCCCTCGGGCATGCCGCGCTGGCGGGCGAGCATGCTATCGCGGGACTGGCGGCAGTGACGGGGGAACATTACGAAGGCGGCCACTGGCTGGGAACATTCGCGGTCTACTTGCTCCAGCGCTAGATTTCAAACAGCCGCGAGAGGCGGGCGAGTTCGGAGACAGGCAACTGTTCGGCACGCAGGCGGGCTTCCGGCAACGCATCCACGATTTCCTTCGGATAGGTGGCGGCTAAGTTATTACGCAGCGTCTTGCGTTTTTGACGGAAACATACGCCGGCGAAACGCAGGAAGCGCGGCACGTCGGTGACGCCGAAATCGGCCAGCGGATCACGAGGGGTGAAGCGCACCACCGCGCTTTCAACCTTCGGCGGCGGGCGAAACGCGGCGGCGGGGACCTCGAAGAGCCGCTCTACGTGGGATTGCACTTGCGCGACGGCGCTCAGATACCCGTAGTCGCGGCTCTTCGGACTGGCGCACACGCGTGTGGCAACTTCCGCCTGCATCAGGAAGACTGCCTGCGTGGCGGTCTTTGTGCCGAATGTGCGCTCCAGAATCGGCGAGGTGATGTAGTAGGGCAGGTTACCGACAACGGGGGCCGGACCCCATTGCCCCAGGTCGGTTTTCAGGATGTCGCCTTCGATGATGGTGAGGCGCTCCGCCGCAATTGCGTCGGCGAACTTCTGACGCAAATAGTGGACCAGCACAGGATCTACTTCGATGGCGATGACGCGTTGCGCGCGCTCCAACAGGGATTCGGTGAGCGCACCCCGGCCGGCGCCGATTTCGATGATCAGGGGAGCGTCTTGTTCACACGCGTCGTTCTTACAAGCGGCGTCGGCGATGTTCTCCAGGACGGATTTGCGGACCAGGAAGTGCTGGCCAAGTCGGCGGCCCAGGGTTAGCCCTTCACATCGATGCGGCTGGAACTAAGCCACAAACGAATCTTGCTGGCCGTCGGCTGGCCGAATGAGGTCGCGGGAATGAAGGTGGTTTGGAACACCAGTAGGTTTTCCAGCTTGCGGCGTCCGTCGGCGTCGGGCACGTAACTACCACTCAGGATCATGTAGTCCACCACAGAGCCGCTTTCATCCAAAGCAACATCCATGAAGATATCCTGACCCGACCTACCGGTGGAGGCAAATCCCTTGACCCGGGCTTCCGTGCTCAACTGCGTGGGAACATCGTAGCCGGTGCGCGCAAAGGCCGGATAGGCCGGGACCACCCATACACTGAACAGCGTCACGGCGGAAAATACGCCGCCCGCCACGGGCAGCGCAAGCGGACGCAAGATGTTCTGCATGGCCAGCCGGGCGTGGTCCATCCAGTTTTGGACCTGGGACTTCCAGGTTAAGTGATGCACCGCCCGCTCCCGTTCGCGCGAAGCCACCACCCGCAGCGATGTCCGCATCCCGGCTGGAGCGCTACGCCGAGGCAAGCTCCGCAACGCCCGCGTCAGGGCTTGGTCATTCTCCAATACCTGATTCAGTTCGTGGCTCATAGCGAATGTCCTTTATGCGCCGCGAAACGCGGAAGCATCCCTGATGACCGCTCCGCGGCAGGCGCCGACAAAGCCGTCAACTCCTTGCGCAGGGCTTCGCGGCCGCGCAAGATCCGGGATTTTACCGTTCCTAGCGAGATCTCCAGAATTTCGGCAATCTCGTCGTAACTCAACTCTTCCACTTCGCGCAGCACCAACGCGGTGCGATAGGTCGCGCTAATACGCTTCAAACCTTCTTCGACCATGGCTTGCACTTCATGGTCCAGAGCTTCTTCGTACGGGCCGGGAGCCGGGTCCGGCAGCCAGTCGCCGATGCCGAGCGATTCGTTGGCCATGGGGTCGAAGCCGACTTCCTTGCCGCGATGCCGCCCAAACCAACGCTGCTGATTGCGGGCTTCGTTGACCGCGATCCCGTAGATCCAAGTCTTGAGCGAACTGTCGCCGCGGAAGTGACTGATGTTGCGGAAGACTTTGAGGAAGACGTCTTGGACGACGTCAGGCGCGTCGGCGGAGTCTTCCAGGAGGCGGCTGACCACACCGAAGACCGGCTGCTCAAAGCGGAGAATCAGAGCTTCATACGCCGACTCTTCGCCTGCCCGCAAGGAGGCCGCGAGCGTCCGATCTTCGGACCAAGCGCCCTCGACCGCGATTGCTGTGCCGACCACCTCGGTATCGAAAGTAACGACCGTGTCTGCCATGGGTGCTAACCCCACTTTCACTCTACATCAATAGAGACACCACGGGCGGACGGAAGTTCCCTACTATTTGGCCGACCTTACTTCCCCGTGCCCACCCTCCGCCGGATCTCGTCGGCGAAGTTGATCAGGAACGTCACGTGGCTCTGCGCCCGGGCCGAGCCTTCGTCCTCGGCGGGGAACAGGCCCACGATGCGGCCGTCCGGGGCGACGTCGTAGCTGCCGTTGGCCGACATGAGCGCCAGCTTCTTGTCGGCGAACTTGCGCGGCGCGTCGGCCGCGAAGGCATCTCCCTTGATGCTGTAGGGTGCCACCATGACCTGACCGTCCTCGGTCCGATAGAACAAATCACGGCCATTCTTCGACCACACGGGATAGTGTCCACCGCCCGCCGAAACCGTCCACTTTCCACCGGTGTCCGGGAAGCGGCGCACGTAGACTTCGTACCTTCCCGTCTCATTGGACGTGTACGCCATCCAGTGGCCGTCCGGGGAAAACGCCGGATGCCGCTCCTCCACGGGTGTTTGCATCAAATTCTCGGGGGTCCCGGCCTTCAGCCCCGCGCTGGTTACTTCCAGAGGCACGGTCCAGTTGTCAAAGCTCGTCGTAGGCGACACCTCCGAGTACGCGAGGCGCTTCCCGTCAGGCGTGAAGCTATAGGGATACTGGATGTTCTTGCTCTGCGTAAGCTGCTGCGGCTGGCTGCCTCCATCGGAGCGCGTCCAGAACATACCGCCCGGTCCTTGAAACACGACGTAGCGCCCGTCCGGCGTCCAGGTGGGCGCGAACGTTGCTCCCACGTTCGTTGTCAAACGCGTCGACCGGCCGCCTTTCACGTCGTACACCCATAGGTCGGGCGACCCACCCTCGGTGGCCACAATCGACAGTTTCTGCCCGTCCGGGGAAAGCCGAGGATAGGTATAGTTGTCGCGCCGCTCCAGAATGGTTTCGGTCGCGCCCGCCGCGTTCATGAAGCGAACCACCCGAGTGCCCAGGGCGGCACCGCCACGGTAGACCAGCGTTCCGGTTCTGGAGAAACTTAATCGGGCGCCTCCCTGGGAGTCGAGGCTCCCGACGCCGTCCAGCACGGGCGTGGGGGTACCGTGAACCTCCAGTTTGGCGGAATCAAACGGGACGGCGAATAGCGTTCCTCCGTTCACGTAGGTGAGATAGCCTGTGCCGTCGGAGGCTTCGACGTAGCGGCCAAACCCTCCACCGCGCAGCAGGGTCTTCCTGGTTCCGTCTTTCACGGATACAACGTCAATGGAGGCTGCGTCGGTGTTTCCGCCTGTTTGAGCCGTGAACAAAACCGCCTGGCCGCCATTGAGGATCTGCGGCCAACGATGGAACTCGCCCGCGTTCGGTTTCGTAATCGGCTGCGGTTCTCCCCCCGCTTCTGCAACCTTCAATAACGGGCCCTGGCCCGTGCCAACGACGACACTGCCGTCCGCTCCCCAGTCCACGCCGCGTGAGTTGCTGCTGGGGAAAAGCAGCTGTGACGCACCTCCCGTCGCGGCGATCTTCCTGAAACCGTTGTTCGGGAACGCGATCCAAGCGCCATCCGGCGAAAACGCGGGTCCGCCGTTTCCAGCGACCGTCAGTTCGAGGGGTACCGCCTGGGGCTGGTCGATTTTCAATAGATACATTCGACCGCCTGAGATATAGGCCAGTTTGGTTCCATCGGGCGAGATGACGACGTCCGGGCCATTGGCGGCGCCCAACGATACGTCGCCCAGATCCACTTCCAGACGGGTCAACGGGAGCAGCGGCTTCGGTTGCGGCCACAGCATCCAGGCGGTGACCGCGGCTAGCACGGCGAATGCCGCGGCGGCGATCCAAGGCAGCTTGCTCGACTGCGGAGGCGAGGCCGCGAGCACGGGAGCCGGAGCAGCCTCTTCGAGCAGCAGGAACTCCATGCCGCTCATGTCGCGCAGGCGCTTGTTGGGGTCCTTCTCCAGGCACTTGCCGATCAGGCGGCGCACCGGCTGCGGGACGGGGCTCAAGTCGGGCTGGCCATGGACGACGGCGGCGAGGATCTCCACCATCTCCTCGCCCTGGAACGGCCGCTTGCCGGTCACCATTTCGTAGAGGACCACGCCGAAGGCCCAGATGTCGGCTCGCTTGTCCACGGGCTTCCCTTTGGCTTGCTCGGGAGCCATGTAGGCGGCTGTTCCGAGGATCATCCCCGCTTCGGTCATCGCCATGGACAGCGTGGGCGAGTCCTCACTGATGGTGGCGGGCGGCGGACCTCCGACCTTGGCGAGTCCGAAGTCGAGCACCTTAACCACGCCGTCGGTGCGGATCTTCACATTGCCGGGCTTGAGGTCGCGATGGGTGATCTGCTTCTCATGCGCGGCTTCTAGCGCCGCTCCAATTTGCTTGGCGATGACGAGGGCTTCCTCGACCGCGATCGCGCCTTCCTTGATGCGTTCGGCGAGCGTGGGGCCTTCGATCAGCTCCATCACCAGGTAGTTGGGGCCGACGTCGTAGATTTGGCAGATGTTCGGATGGTTGAGGGCTGCCACCGCACGCGCTTCGCGCTCGAAGCGTTCATTGAAGCGCGCGGCGGAGACCTTGATGGCCACGTCGCGGCGCAGGCGGGGGTCGTGGGCTTTGTATACTTCACCCATGCCTCCGCGGCCGATGGGCTCGCCCAGAATTTCGTAGGGTCCGAGTTGGGTGCCGGGGGCTAGGGCCATGATCGAGTCTAGTTTAGCGTTTCTGGCGTCTGTCCGCTCCCTCACGGTCGCGGTTCAGTGCTGTGCCCCCACAGCACGGCGGCACGCCCACAGCACGGCGGTTCCCCAGCACCGAACCGCGACCGTGAGGGAGCGGACAGATAAGGAGTGCTATCATCGACGATTCCATGACTCTCGCACGCCCCACCCGAGCCCGGCACGTAGTTCTGTGGATGACCGTCGCCGTCTACATGCTCACCTACATGGACCGCGTGGTGCTCGCGGCTGCGACTCCGGATATGCGTAAGGAGCTCGGTTTTGACCTGATCACCATGGGGCGCATCGCGGCTGCGTTTCAGTTGAGCTACGCACTGTTTCAGGTTCCAGGCGGGTTGCTGGGCGACAAACTGGGTCCGCGAAGGGCACTGCCGCTGATCGTGATTTGGTGGAGCGCTTTTACCTCCATGACGGCGCTGGCCGGGACCGCCACCGTAATGATCGCGGTACGCTTCCTGTTCGGCATCGGTGAGGCGGGAGCGTTCCCGATTGCCACGAGGTCGCTTTCGCGCTGGATGCTGGCCGCGGAGCGGGGCTACGCGCAGGGGATAACACACGCTGGTTCCCGGCTGGGCTCGGCCATCACACCTCCGATTGTTGCGTGGTTGATTCTGCACTACGGTTGGCGCGTGCCGTTCTGGGTGTTCGGAGCTCTCGGCTTGGTGTGGGCGGTTGCCTGGTACCTCTACTATCGCGACTCACCGGACGAACACGCCGGGGTCAATGCCGCGGAGTTGGACCTGATTCATGCCGGCGGCGCGGTGCGGAAGTCGGTGCCGACCAAGGTTCCGTGGGGGCAGATTCTTTCCTCGCCCACAATGCTGTTTCTGTGCCCGATGTACTTCTGCTACAACTACTGCCTGCAAGTGTACATTGTGTGGTATCCCACGTACCTCCGCGAATCGCGCGGCATGACACTGACGGAGATGGGCTTCTACGCGAGCCTACCTCTGCTGGCGGGGACCGCGGGCGACCTGCTCGGAGGCTGGTGTTCGGACCGGGTGTTGAAGCGCACCAGCAATATCAACCTCGCTCGGCGATGGGTAGCCATCGCGGGATTCCTCGTGTGTGCAGCCGCCACCGTACCGGCTGCGCTCACGTCCAACGTGCAGCTATCAGTCATCTGCTCCTCCATCGCCTTCTTCGCTCTGGAGTGGACTGTGGGTGTCTCCTGGGCCGTGCCGCTGGATATCGGCGGCGACTTCTCGGGCAGCATCTCCGCCTTTATGAATATGTGCGGCAACTTGGGCGGGACGCTTTCGTCCTTCGCGCTCGGCTACATGGTGACGCTGTGGGGGTGGAATGTGCCCTTCTTAGTTACGGGCGGACTTACGGCATTCGCGGCGCTGCTGTATCTGAAGATTGACGCGAGCCGCCGCATTGCCTAGGGCTTGGTGTTCATGTAGGCGACCAGGTTGGCGACATCCTCGGGTGCCAAGTAAGGCCACCGGGCCTTTTTCTTCTGCATGTCCGCCTGCATCAGCGGTCCATGCGCCCACCATAGCGAGATCATGGAGTACGTGCTGAACACGCGCTCGCCACGATTCATCTGCGCGTGACACCCGGCGCATTTCTTGTCCGCGAACGTCTTCGCCCCGCGCACCGCATCGCCGGACTCCTGGAATTGCAAGTTCCACACGTAGCCCACGATCGAGCGCATGTCATTGGGCGCGCCCAGCGCCAAGGTCTGCATCGAATTCGCGTGATTCCAGAGGCCAGAGGCCACCTCGAGCGGCGTCCGGTCCTGCAGCCGCTTCTGCAAGTTCACGATGCCCGGATGGCAGCCGCCGCAGTTGGCTTTGAACAGCGACGCGCCTTGCGCCGTCTCCGGCATCGTGGACGGCGCCTGCTTCGCCGTGCGGCTGGCGAAAGCGGTCAGGTCCGCGAGATCACGGGCACTCAGCCGTTCAAACACCACACCGCGTTGTTCGCGCGAAGCCCGCATCAGCCCCGCATGATTCCACATCTGCTGGACCAGCGCGAACGGATCGCGAATGCCGCGCCAATTCTCCACCGGATTTCCCGGTCCGGCCGAGTGGCAAGCCGCGCACCCGCGCTGTTCGAACGCCCGCTCCCCACGCGCCTGCGTGCCAGCCGGATTCAGAAAGTGCTCCGCGTAGAGGTAGGCGAACATGTCCTCTGCGTCACGCTCGGATGGCCGGGGCCGGCCGACCAGCTCCTTGCTCATCGCCGTCCACATTTCTGGCAGATGATTCCACAGCAGGCTGGCGAGCGCCGCGGGAGTGTAGCGGTCCACCAAGCGGGCCGAGAGGTCCGGTGCCTTCAGCGCGCCCTCGCCGCGGACGTTGTGGCAAGTGAGGCAGTTCTGCTCCCGCATCACCTGCTCGCCGCGCTGGGGGTCCATGGCGTAGGCGGCGGCTGCCATGAAAATGGAAAAGAAGAGTCGGCGCACGCATTCGCTAGTGCAATTCAGTGTCCACAGAATCGCCCCGTAAAGCTCAGTGTCCCGCTTCGTTGCGCGGAATCGCGCCGCTAGAGTTGCGCGTTCTCGCGCTACTTCCCATCCACAGAGAACGCCAGCATGACATTCCCCGCCGCCCCGCCGGCGAAGCCCATGCCGCTGGTCATCACCACCATTCCGTTGGCGATTGCGGGACCTGCGCCGTCCATCGCGCCGCCTTTGGCCGTTACGCCGTTGACTGTCTCGAACGTGCGGGCGGTGTCGAACTCCCACACCACTTCACCCGTCGACGACTGATGCGCCCGCAGGCGGCCGCCGAAGGTGGCGGAGAACACGATCCCCGGCATCAGCGAAGGAGCGGTGGGTTGCGACGTCGAGCTCCCAGGTCCCGGCGGCGGGGCGGCCTTCCACTTGCGTGAGCCGTCGGCGAGATTCACCGCGTACACACCCGGCATCCCGTCGGCGCGCGTTCCATCCGCGACGCCCGCGTAGGCGGTCTGGCCATCCATCGCGGGACCCCACATGATGCCGCCCATCAGGCCTCCACCCGCGCCCAGCTGTTGCCGCCACACAACGGCGCCGCCGTTGTCCGGATCGAGCGCCCACAACGTGCCCGACTTCTGACCAACCACGATCAGGTCACGACCGCCCGCCGTCACCAGCGCCGGCGAACTCGCCAGGTCGTAATCGTCGCCCTTGTTCTCCGGGCACAGCGGACCGTTCGGACACCCAGGGAGCCAGTTGTCGCCGGCTGTGGCTTGCTTGGTCCACAGCAATTTTCCGTCGTTGATGTCGAACGCGACGACGGCATCGCTGGTGGGCACTTCGACCCCGGTGTACGAGTTGCCCGTCGATGCGTAGATGCGCCCGCGCTTGGCGTCGATGGTGGGCGCGGACCAAATCGACGCGCCCGCGGGACCCCACAGGTCGCGCTTGGTGACCGACTTGTCCTTGCCCTGCATGTCGATGGTGCGGTAAATCTTGGCTTCCTGATCGATCGTGTACGTCTTCCAGATCACGCGCCCCGTCGCGGCATCGAGCGACGACAAGCTGCCGCGGAATTTGCAGCACACGTAATTCGCGCCGCCGGAGGCCAACTCTTCGCCCGACGACATGGGGAAATAGATCAGCCCGTTGTGAAACACGCTGGTGCCGGTGACGCGAGCGACGGGATAATCGTCGAGCTTCACCTTCCAAATCTGCGCGCCGGTGAGCGCGTCCACCGCATAGCCGAACGCCGCCGCGTCACCGAAGAATGCGGTCCAGCGAGTGCCCACCTGCGCCAACGTGATGCCGTCGCGCACGATGGCTCCAGCGTTGAAGGTCCAATAGGTGCAGCCGGTGGCGAGGTCGAGCGAGTACACCTTGCCGCCGTGGCTGCCGACGAAGACTCGTCCGCCGACAATCGACGGTTGCGCGACGGCGCGCGTGTCGTCCGGGAATCCGAACGCCCACTTGAGCTTCAGCTTCGGGATGTCCGCTAAGCTGAGGCCGGGATTCGGCTGGTAGCGCGTGTTCTGCGTGTTCAGGCCCCAGCCGTTCCAATCGTTCGGACCCGGATTGAAGGGCTTGTTGACCGGGCACTGGTTCGCGGGGCCGGTTGTCGCAATCACTGCCGGAGCGTTGCCCACAAATGCGGCCAGCGCGCGAATCTGCGCCGCGCTGAGCCCCTGCGCCTGCACCGTCATCGCACCTTTTTCGAGAGCGTCTACCACTTGCTGCGGTTGCAATTTCGCCAGGTCCGCGCGCGAGGGAATGCGGGCGTTGGTAGGTTGCGCGTGGCAGGTTGCGCAACGCGTGGTGTAGAGTTCTTGCCCGTTGGGTGCGGGCGCTTGCGCCCAAATGGAAGCCGCCAGTGTAAGGAAGAGGATGTAGCGCATCACTCGACTACTCTATCTCAAATGGAACCGTCCGTTTCGCCGTCTTGCCCGCGGAATCGAGCACTTGAAACTCCAGTGTGTAGTTGCCCGGCGCGAGCGGCTTCACCGGCAGGTTGAGCGCCAGCGGAATCGAGGTACCGGTCCGCTTACCGGTCAGGTCGAGGCGCAGCATGCCGGTGTCTCCGCGGAGTTCGCCGCTCGCGCGGTCCAGCACGCGGATTTGGAACGCCACCACCAACTCCGGGTCCTTCAACAAGGGCTCGTAAATCTCCACGAACATCAGAGCCGGCCCGGCCGCGTGCAGCTTGCTGTGGGGTGATGCCACGATCTCCGCACCATCGGCAATCAGCTTCTTGCGGTCGTCGATCAGGAACTCGTCGAGCCCTGCCAGTCCCGCGCCGGCCGCCCGGAATTCGCGGCTTAGCGCTAGCCCGCTCAACGCGAACTCGCCCGAATAGGCTTCGATCTCGAGCTCCGTCTCCACGCGCCCAAAGCTTTCTCCGCCCCCTCCCAGCACCACCGCGAGCTTGTATGCCCCAGGCGCGATGTCGAACTGGTTCTCGTAGCGGTACGCCGTGCGCTTGAACAGATCCACCAGCGCCTGCGAATCGAACTCGAACTTCACAACGTCACTGAAGCGGGCACCGGTTGAGCCATCTTCCTGGTTTGCGATGCCCAGAATATCCAGCTGTCCCACGAACCTGTTCTTGTCTTTCTTGAACGCGATGTTCGCGGGGTTGATCTCCATCACGGCGGCTACGCGGGCAACATTCGCGGCCTTGTAGAAATAAGGAGCCTGCATGATCGCGGCGATGTTGCCGCCCTGTGCCGCCTGCGCCTTCCGCTCCAGCGTCTTTTCCACCGCGTTGCCGCTCAGCAAATCTCCAGGAGTCCGCTTGCAGTAGCCTTCGCGCGAGCGCAGGTTCAAGCCGTCGCGCTTCACCTTCACGCGCAGCTTGTGGCAACTCCCATCCGGCGAATCAGGAGGAGTGTAGCTGAGCACATAGAACTCGGTCTGCTCCTGACTGATCTTCACCAGCGCCGCGCGGTCCTCGGGCTGGCGCACCACAAACCCGCCGGTGCCGCTGGCGAGGTCGAGCAACATGCCGAGGAGCGCAGGACCGCTAGGAGGCGCGGCCTGGTTCAACGCGGTGTCGGCGGCGTTCATTCCCGTCGGCGTGCCGGTGAGCGTAACAGTGCCTCCGCGGCCTCCACGGCCCGGTGGCGCAGCGGCAGGAGCGCTTACATCCGCGATCTGCCCGCCGAACGCGGCCGTCACCCGAACATTGACGGGATAAAAGGACACGTTCGATTGATTCGCCGCACCCACCAGATCCTTGAGCCGCACGGAGAGCTCGCCGGTCATGTTGTAGCCGGGCGTGAAGAAGATCAGCGATTTCCGTCCCTGCGCCGCCTGTAGATTTTTCACCAGGCCATCGAGCGAACGCAGCAGATCGCGCAAGGCGAAGTCGTTGACCGCGGGCGTATCGGCGTTCAGCGGACCACTCTGGGGCCGCGCCACGGCTTGCTTGGCGCGCGTCACATCCGTGGTGAAGGTCTGCGCCACACGCAGGGTTCCGCTGAAATCCAGCACCGCGATCTTCGGCTCGCCTGCGGCCGCCTGGTCCAGAATCTGCATGGCGACCTGCCGGGCGATGTTTTGCTCACGCGAGGTCATCGCCGCGTTGTCGAACAGCAGCAGCAACGAATGCTGCGCCGCTTTCGCTGAGCCCTTCTCCGTGAACAACCCGTCGACGTTCTGTTCCTTGCCGTCTTCCCAGACTTGGAAATCCTTGGCCGTGAGCGCTGGGACGTAGGAGCCCTTCTTGTCCGTGACCAGGACATCCACCAGCACCGACTGCGCTTCCGTGCGCGTCACCTGCGCGCTGGCCGCGCTCACCAACAACAGAGCTACCGTGAGCCGCTTCAAAACGGAATCTCCACCGAGCCATTGCGCATCGCCATCGCCTTGCCTTCCGCGTCGCGCACGACGAGCCTCACCAGGTAGCTCCCTGGCCGCAAGTCGAGTTGGCTGCGCACGCTGATGCCGCCTTGGTTGAGCAGCGTTTCGAGCGTCTGATCCCGCAGGCGCATATCGAGCACGCGCTGCACGCCTTTGACGAAGTTGCCGTTGCGGTCAAACACCACCGATACCACCGTCAGCGTGTCGGTGTTGCGATCTTCCTTTTTGCGGAACTGCACGCCATCCAGATTCACCTTCGCGACCACCGTCAGGTGCGCCTCCAGCGGAGCCGACTTGAAAAACTGCAAGCTCAGCTCCACCGGCACTTCCACCACTTCTTCGCGCGAGAACACCGCGTCGCGAATCTCCTCGCGCACGGTTTCCTCCGCACTGGCCGCCGCGCTGGGAGCGGTGTAGCCGGAGCGCGCGAAGATTTCGTAGTCGTCCGGATTCAGGCCGGCGCGCTTGCGCAGCTTGATCTTCAACTCGTGAAAGCTGCCGTCGTTCTTCAGCCCCGCGGGCGAAAACCCGAGCACGTGCGTGAACTCCGGGACGCCGGCCACACGCCGGAAGCCTTCATCGTAGGCGTTGCTGTTCCATACAAACGTGCCGCCGGTCGCGTTGGCGAACTCGCCCATCACGTTGCTGGTGGCGAACGCCAGATCCTTCTGCATGCGCTGCGTGAACCGCTGCAGCAACGGCGACGCCGCGCCCATGCCCATGGACGGCACAGCGGAATAGAGGCCGCGCGCATCCAGCGTGTTCACCACCACCTTGGCTTTGATCGCCGCGTCGAAGACATGCTGCTCATCGAAGCGCAGCTGCGGATCCAGGATGAAGCCCGACGATACGTAAACGATGCTGCGCGAACCTGGCATCGCTCCCATGCGGCCCACCACGTCCTGCACGATGCCCAAGCCCATGCGGCTCTCGCGTTGCCCTTGCGCCAGCTTGGCAATCGACATGCTGCGCGCCATCTGCCGCGCCGCATCGGCCGGCGTTCCGGGCATGCACTCCAGAATATTCTCCACCAGCGCGTTGAATGCTTCCGGATCATTGCCGTTCAACACCAAGTTCGCCCAATAGTAGTTCAGCGGCGGGCAATCGTTCTCTCCCTGATCCGCGCTCCAACGCCGAATGCTGCGGATCTTGTCGGCCACCGCATCTTGGTCGTCCGTAAAATCGAGCTGCGTCTGGCCGGACGTGGTGTACACGGCGACACGGGTGGACGGGTCCATGACCTCGCCCATTTGCTTCACCGCCGCCTCGCGCGCGCGGATCAGGTCTGAGATGTCGGTGTGCACGTCGTCAAAGATGTACGCCAGGAACCGTTCGGGAATCACGGCCGGCCGCTCTGGCCGTGGCTGGAATACGGGACGTCCCGCTTCGTCCACACGCTCGGCGGTCACTTGCGCCTCGATGCGATCTTGGCGCTCCAGCGAATAGCGCGAGATGGTTTGTTCCTTGCCCTTGTCCTGGAGGATGAAGTCGGATTGCTTCAGATCCCCGCCCACGGCGCGCCCCTGCTTATCGCGCACCACCAATTTGACGGGAACTAAATTGACGCCGCTGGTGAAGGTGACTGCGGTTTCGGTGGTCCCAATCTCAGGCGCGGCGGGTTGTCCCCACGCAAGCGTGGCGAACAGCAGTGCCGGAACAGTGAGCTTGCGCATGAACTGTTTCAAATTCTTTCAGATACGTGTGCGAAAATCAACGACATGTTCCCATCCGAGGCTCTCACGTTCCTGCGCGGTCTGGCCCGCAACAATGATCGCGAGTGGTTTAACGCTCGTAAGGAAATCTTCGAGACGAAGCTGAAAGCTCCCATGCTGACGCTGATTGAGGCCATCAATGCGGAGTTGATGGACTTCGCGCCGGAGCACGTGACGGACCCCAAGAAAGCCATCTACCGCATCTATCGCGACACGCGCTTCAGTGCGGATAAGACGCCGTACAAGACGCATCTGGCGGCAATCTTTCCGCGCAAGGGGTTCGAGAAACATGCGGGTGCGGGATTTTACTTTCAACTTTCGCCGAAGGGAGTTGGCGTCGCGGCGGGGCTGTATGGCCCGGGTCCCGATGAGCTACGCGCGGTCCGCACGTTCCTTGCGGGCAATCACGAAGCGTTCCGCAAAGCGGCGAAAGCACCGGAGAAGCTGATGGGAAAGCTCACGGGCGAAAGCGTGTCGAGAATGCCGAAGGGCTTCGATGCCGAGTCTCCCGCGGCGGACCTAATGAGGATGAAGCAGTGGCTCTACTGGCAAGAGATGGACGTCAAGCTAGCCACCTCACCCACGTTGAAGACCGAAGTAGTGAAGCGCTTCCGCGCCGCAGCACCGGTCCTGGACATGCTGAATTCGGGGCTGAAGATACGCGCAATGTTAGACTGACCAAAATGGGTGCCATTCAAGCAAAAGACAGATTGATCGTAGCGCTGGACGTCAAGGACATTGCTGCCGCGCGTGCCGTGGTGGATCAGCTCGACGGGGTCGCGGATTTCTTCAAGGTCGGATTGACGCTGCAGCTGGCCGCGGGCGTCGAAGATTTCATCCGCAGCCTCATCAAGGAAGGCAAGCGAGTTTTCCTCGACTACAAATACTACGACATCGGCGAGACGCTGAAGAAGACCGTGGCGCGCGCATCGGAGCTGGGCGTGTCTTTCCTTACCATTCACGGCCCCAGTGTGTTGATTCGCGCCGCGGTGGAAGGCCGCGGCACTTCGGACCTGAAGTTGTTCACGGTCACCGTGCTCACCAGCCTGGACGCGGGTGACATTGCGGAGATGGGCTACACCAACCACACGCCGGAAGAACTTGTCCTCTTCAGAGCGAAGAAAGCGCTGGACGCGGGCTGCGATGGCGTGATCGCGTCAGGCCTCGAGGCCAAGCAAATCAAGGCTCTCTCGCAGGGCAAGCTGCTATTGATCACCCCGGGCATTCGCCCCGACGGTTACCCGGAAGACGACCAAAAACGTAAGACCACTCCGCATGATGCAGTCTCGGCAGGTGCCGACTACTTGGTTGTGGGCCGCCCCATCACCGGCGCGAAAGACCTGCGTGTGGCAACGCAGGAAATCGTGGCGCAGATGCAGGCGGCGTTTGACGAACTCGGCTAGCGGCTGGCCTGCGCGCTCCGGGCGGCTCTTGCGCTGCGGGCATCAGCGCGTGTGGCCCGCTTCTTCTGCCGCTCTAGTTGCAGCAATTCCTTGCGGCGGCGGGTCTTCACCTGGGCGTCCACTTCATGCCAGAACCTGCGGAAGTAGTCGGCCCCCGAAATCAGCGTGAACGCGACCACGGCCCACATCGCAATCGACCCCAATTGCGCAAGCGCCGGCCAGCGGAGACCGCCGATGACCAGAGCAATCGCCACCACCTGCGCTGTCATCTTCGTCTTGCCCAGGTCGCTTGCGCCGATGGTGTGCCCCGTTGCGGCCGCGATCTGGCGCAGCCCGCTCACCGCAAACTCGCGGCTGATGATCAGGATCACCAGCCATGCGCTGATGCGGTCGATCTTTACCAGCGACACAAGAGCCGCCGAAACCAGCAGCTTGTCGGCAATCGGATCGAGCAGCGTACCCACCGTTGTAATCTGGCTCCATCGCCGCGCCAGGTACCCATCGAGCATATCTGTCGCAGCCGCGGCCAGGAACACCGCCAGCGCGAACACTTCGCGCGGGATGGCAACGTCGGCGAACGCCCAGTCGATTCCCATGTCTTCCGCGAGCAACGCGGAGACGATTAGCGGCACAAAGAAAATGCGCAGCAGCGTGAGTAAATTAGGAAGATTCATCCTACCTCTGAAATGATACCCCGGAGATTCAGGCGTTGCTGGAGACCAGGTACAACTCCAGCCGCCGCCGGATCGAAGCAGGCGTCACGGCCTCCACAATGCATGCGCCCTCGTCATACTTCTTCGACGTCACACGCGCGTATTCATGCAGCAGATGGAGCGGCGCGCCTTCGCTGATGGGGAAACGGAACACGCATTCGGAGACCGCATCGAGCGACAGCGTTTCGTCGATTTTTGCCAGCAACTGATCAAATTCCGCGCCGGTGCTGGCCGAGATAGCCACCGCGCCGGCGGGCTGATGCTCGGGATCGCCCAGAATGCGGCGCGCGAGCGCATGCGAATCCATCTCACCCGCGATCAGGTCGGCTTTGTTGAGAACCAGAATCTGCTGCGTCTCCGCCGCGCCGATCTCGCGCAGCGTGGCCAGCACGTGCGCTGTGTGCTCCTCCGCCGCCGGGGAACTTGCATCCACCACATGCAGCAAAAGTTCTGCCTCGACAACTTCTTCGAGCGTGGCGCGGAACGCCCGCACCAGCGTCGTCGGCAAGCTGCGAATGAAGCCCACCGTATCGCTCACTAATACTTGTCTGCGCGATGGCAAGCGGATTTGCCGCACCGTTGGGTCCAAAGTTGCGAACATTTTCGCATCCGCCAGTACGCCAGCACCGGTGAGGCGATTGAAGAGCGTTGACTTGCCCGCGTTCGTGTACCCGACCAGCGCCACGGTCGCCAACGGGACTGCCTGCCGCTGCCGGCGCTGCGTAGTGCGTCCGCCGCGCACGCGGTCCAGGTCCTTTTCAATGGATTGGATGCGTTGATGAATGCGCCGCCGGTCGGTTTCGAGTTTCGTTTCGCCCGGACCACGCGTGCCGATGCCACCGCCCAGCCGCGACATGGCCGCACCCTTGCCGGTCAAGCGCGGCAGCATGTAGTTGAGCTGCGCCAGCTCCACTTGCAACTTGCCTTCGCTGGTGCGCGCGCGCCGCGCGAAGATATCCAGGATGAGCTGCGTGCGGTCCAGCACCTTCAC
Organism: Bryobacterales bacterium; assembly: GCA_947446025.1. Classification (GTDB taxonomy): domain Bacteria; phylum Acidobacteriota; class Terriglobia; order Bryobacterales; family Bryobacteraceae; genus Palsa-187. Next base: position 48,814 of record CANFEY010000018.1, on the reverse strand, counting down.
TTCCAGCGCCTTCTCCAAATTGCGCTGCTGCGTGGGGGAGAGCTCTTGATCGAAGATCGCCGTGGACGCCTCGTGAAACGCGAGCTGCGTCTTGAGTTCGTCTACTTTCCCGGAACCGATAAAGGTAGCCGCATCCGACCGCGGCCGCGTCTGAATCCAACGCTCAGCGACGCGTGCTCCCGCGGATTCGGCCAGCGAAGCCAGTTCTTCAAGAGAATCTTCGGCGGAAATGTTCGCCTGCCCCCGGCCTCGCGCCGTGAGCTTGAGTCCGACGAGGATCGCGACTTCCTGGGACATTCTCGCGGCTATTCGCCGTCAACTTGCGGCGGACCCGGCACCATGTGCGCTCCGCCGGGGGCCGCATGGCTTCCGTGATACGGACGCGAAACAACCACGGTGGAAATTGCGTGCTTGAAAATCAGCTGTTCCTGATTGTTGGTTTCGAGCACCACCGAATACTTGTCGAAGCTCTTAATTTTGCCCGAAAGCTTCACGCCGCTCATCAGGTAAATCGTGAGAAAGGTCTTGTCTTTGCGAGCGTTATTGAGGAACGCTTCTTGTATATTTTGAGCCTGCTTTTCCATGGAGGGTCCTTCTGGCCTGCTTTCATCATACTGTAATCGGCTGCGTTCCGGCTCATTTTCGATCAATCTGGACCAGTTCCTCCCGTGCCGGAGCCAGCAGGGCCTTAGGCAATTTGCGCCCGTAAACCAGCCGCTCCACCACCGGCATGGCGCGTCGCACCCACTTGCCGTGCAGCAGTAAACTCCCGGCGACCAACGCCGGATGCGGGATCACCGTGCAGCAGCGCGCGCACATGTCGATCTCCGCGGACCGGCCCGCCGCATGCAGTCTGCGCAGCTCCCGCATTGAGTCCGAATTGAAAATCGTCTCCAGCGGTTCGTCGCGCAAATCGCCCACGGGTGCGCCATCTAACATGTAACTTTGGCAGCACGGGAACACGCGCCCGTCGTGCTTGACGTACATCGCGCCGCGCCACAGATAGTGGCAACGGCGTCCGCCGCCTGCTTCCGCGCGAGCCTCCGGCGTCACCAAGTTCGTCTCGTCTTCCTTCACGCGCACCTGGTCCACCCCCGGCACCGCCGACCAGAACGCTCGGAACGCGTCCACCTCGTGCGCGTTCCCCGCCATGCGCACCATCTGTACCACAATCTGCAGGCCGGACCCGCGCGCATGCTTCATCTTGCAGAAGTGCACGAAATTGTCACGGACTTTTTCGAAGCGCGCGCCCTTGCGGTAGTGCTCAAACGTCTCTTTCGAAGCGCCGTCGAAGCTCAAGGTGATGTGCTGCAGGGGTGAATCGAGTAGTTTGGCCGAGGCCTCTTCATCCAGCAAGGTGCCGTTGGTGGAAAGCAGCGTGGCGATGCCGTGCCGCTCACAGTATTCGATGCGCTCAAAGATCGCGCGGTCCAGCAGCGGCTCGCCCAGGCCAATCAGCATCATATGCTCGCCCGTCCGCTCCGCGCCTTTGATCAGCTTCTCGAAGATGCCGCTGGTCATGTCTTCCTTGGGCTGCTTGTGCGTTTCGCGCGGGCACATGGGGCAATAGATGTTGCACTTCGCCGTGGTCTCGACGATGTACTCCACAGGCAGTCCCTCAACGCGATCCGCGCCGCGCAGGTAACTCCACAAAATTTTGGCCCGATTGAACAGCCGCATAGGAACGCTCTCCCATCTTCGCATTTGCGATACTTAAAAGGATGGTCGCCCCCGAGCGCGTGCGCTTGCTCAATGACTCTTCACCGCGGTCAGGTGCCGCCTACGTGCTGTATTGGGCGCAGACCAGCCGGCGTCTGGATTCAAACCACGGCCTCGCCTGCGCCGTGGAGCGCGCCGACAGCCTAGGACTACCGGTCTTGGTCTATGAAGGCCTCACTCGGGATCGTCCGTTTGCCAACCCGCGCTTCGACTCCTTCATCCTGGGCGGAGCGCGGGACAACGCAGCTCGTGCAGCGCAATTGGGCTTCGGCTATGTCTTCTCCGATCAACGCGGCGCGCTCTACCGTATGGCGGAAGATGCAGCCTTGCTCGTGACGGACGATTATCCCGGCTATCTGGTGCGCGAACACAACGCCCGCCTGCCAGCGCGGCTCGGCATCCCCTACTATGTAGTCGACTCCAGTTGCATCGTGCCCATGGCGTGCTTCACCAAGCAGGAATACGCGGCGTACACCATCCGGCCGAAGATCAACCGGCTGCTGCCCGTTCACCTTCGTCCGCTCGAAACGGCGGTGCCCACGATCCGCTGGGCAGGCCCGCTTCCCGTCGTCGATGCCTCACCCGAAAGCGGCGGCGGGCGGGTCGCCGCGATGAAACGGCTGCGCGAATTCCTCGCACACGACCTCGCACGTTACGCGCAAGACAGCCGCGAGCCTACGCAACGCGCCACCTCGCGCCTTAGCCCATATCTTCACTTTGGACACATTTCTTCGCTGGAGGTCGCTCTCGCGGTGCGCGAGCATTCTCCGGAATTTCAAGAGCAGCTCATCATACGCCGTGAACTCGCCTTCAACTTCGCGCGCCATGGCCCCAATCCGCGAACCCTGGCCGCGCTTCCCAACTGGGCCCGGCAGACGCTGGCAAAGCACGATGCAGACCCTCGCGACTATTCCTATTCGCACCAGCAGTTCGAACGGGCCGCCACACACGACGTGCTGTGGAACGCCACGCAGAAGGAACTCCTGCGCGACGGTGTCATCCACGGCTACTATCGGATGTACTGGGGCAAGAAGATCATCGAATGGTCCCCATCCCATCAGGAGGCGCTCGACGTGATGTTGGATCTGAATGACCGCTACGCGCTCGATGGGCGCGATCCGAATACCTACGCCAACATCTTGTGGTGTTTCGGCCTGCATGACCGCCCCTGGACCGAGCGGCCCGTGTTCGGAATGGTGCGCTATATGAACCTCGCCGGCATGCGACGCAAGACAGAGGTGGATGCGTACGTGAAGGAGATGCAGTGACTATCGGCGTAACAGGAGCCTCGGGATTTGTTGGCCGCGCGCTCACAGAACGGCTACGCAAGTCAGGCCACCAGGTCCGTGCGATCTCAATGCGTGGCAATCTTCCTCCGGACGCCCTCGCAGGTATCGACGCCGTGGTGAACATGGCCGGCGAACCCGTAGCACAGCGCTGGACTCCCGACGCCCGCGCGCGCATCCTCAGCAGCCGCGTCGACGGCACCCGAACTTTGGTTGACGCCATGCGCGCGCAGCATGTGCAGACTCTGGTGAGCGCTTCCGCGGTCGGCTACTACGGCTCACGTGGCGATGCGGTACTCACTGAATCCGAACCACCGGCGAACGATTTTCTGGGAGAAGTCGCGCAAGGCTGGGAGCGCGAGGCCATCGCAGCGGAGTCGCACGGGGCTCGCGTCACCCGCATCCGCATCGGCATGGTGCTGGGCCACGGCGGCGCGCTGCAGAAAATGCTGCCGCCCTTCAAGCTCGGTTTGGGCGGACCCATCGGCGGCGGCCGGCAGTGGATGTCGTGGATCCACATCAACGACCTGCTCTCACTCATCGAATTCCTGCTGCACGGATCAACGGTGCGCGGAGTCTTCAACGCCGTCTCGCCGTTTCCGGTAACGAATGCCGAGTTCACACGCGCGCTTGGCGAGGGGGTCCATCGGCCCGCGTTCATCCCCGTGCCTGGATTCGCAGTGAAGTTGCTCTTCGGAGAGATGTCGGAAATCGTCCTGGGCAGTCAGCGAGCCATCCCCGATGCCGCCGTGCGTGCGGGGTTCACATTCGATCATCCCGACGTGTTCGGCGCTCTTGCCGGAATTACTTCACGTTCGCGCTAACGATCCGCGGCAGGATCGTAAAGATGTTGGAAGCCTTCGGGTCCACGCGGATCTTCACCCAGTGCACTTTATCCTCGCCGAACGCTTGCAGCCGGGTGAACCGCACCGTCGGAAAGGGCTGGTCGATGATCAGCACGTGGCTGTCTCCTTGAGCTAGGATCACGGTTTTCCCGGAAGCCACAACCAGCGCCTGCAACTTCGCGAGGAATGCGTCAAAGCCCGCGCGCATAGGATCCCCCGGCATCCGGTCAAAGCGCGGATCAGCCTGCATCACCAGGAACACTCCGCGGCAATCCGAGGCCTGTTTGAAAATCTCATCCAGCCACGCGAGCGCGGCGGCCTGCCGGGCAGTGAATTCCGCCAGCCGGTCCGCACGGGGCGTCGCCGCAGTATCCGCTGGGTCGATTCCAGACCACGGCTCCAAGCCGTTGTTGCTGCCCACCACATGCACCGTGGCGAACATCACTTGCCGCTGTTTGAACCAGACGTTCTCCACGTAGTCGCCGAAACCCGGGATGCGACTCTGGCCGATCACGCGCATCTTCGTGCCGCCTGTGGTGGAATCCGGGTCCGGGAAGAACGTCTTGCGCACGAACGCCAGCCGTTCAATCGGATTGAACACGCCTGCTGCCGCACGATGGCAGTCGGTCCATTCGTTGTCCCCGGGCGTGTACACCAGCGGCAGGCGGAACTTCTGCAACTGCACGAAGCGCGATTTGATCAACGCATCGTCACAGCGCTCACTGCCCGCTTTCACGTCGCCCGCGTGCAGGACGAACCGCACATCTTTGTCGCCGTTAATCTCCGCCATCACGCGCTCGAATGGCACCAGCGACTCCGGCCCATACGGCATGTCCCCGATGAAGGCGAACGAGAACGGCTGCGCATACGCCGCCAGTCCAATTAGAAAGCATCCGAACCTCACACTTGCCGCCCTGAGGCCGACTGATTCGGCTCCCACAGCACTTCCGGCGCGCCGAGCACGTGATTCACCCAGCGGCTCCACACGAACAACGCGTCGCTCAGCCGGTTCAAATAGCGGATCGCCTCCGCTGGAATTTCCTCTTCGCGAGCCACGCTTACCAGCAGCCGCTCCGCCCTCCGGCAAACCGTGCGGGCCAGGTGCAGTTCGGCGTTGATGCGTGTCCCACCAGCCAGCACGAAGCTGCGCAGCGGAGCCAACTCCGCGTTCATCGCATCGATCTCGCGCTCCAGTTGCTCGCTATCCGCCGCCGTTATACGCGCCTGCTTCGGGTGTACATCCCCCGGCAGCGTCGCCAGGATCGAACCCAGGTTGAATAGCTCGTGCTGCACTCGCCGCAGGATTGTGGACAGTGGTTCCAGCGTCGGCGATTCGGCGCAACTCACACACGCGAGGCCGACGCACGCACTCAGCTCATCCACTGTTCCGTAGGCCTCAATCCGAGGCGCGTCTTTCGGCAATCGCTGCCCGCCCGCAAGACTAGTCTGGCCCGAATCCCCCTGCTTGGTGTAAATCCGGTTCAACGCCACCCGCGGATCGCTAAAAGTAGATTCGCTCACCCCTCCATCGTATCGCTTGCTACGATGAGATCTCTGCCCGACATTTCCATCCCACAGTTCCTCTTGCTGCTATCAACCGCGTTGATCGGCGGCCTCGCCAATGCTCTTGCCGGCGGCGGGACGTTCCTTGTCTTCCCAGCGCTGGTGATTACGGGCCTCGACCCCATCGTCGCCAACGCCACTTCCGCCGCGACCATGCTTCCAGGCGGCGCTGCGTCGGCGTGGGTGTACCGCAAAGGCTCCACCTATGACCGCACGCTTCTCCGGGCGCTCATCGCCGCCAGCATCGCGGGCGGCATCACTGGCAGCGTGCTCGTCTTGCTCACGCCCAGCGCCCGCTTCGCCCGCCTGGTGCCGTACTTAATGCTGAGCGCCGCGCTCATCTTCAGCTTCTCGAAACAAATCGCGCGGGCCGCATCCGCCCACATCTCCGACCGCACCGTCGTTGGCCAAACAAGGTGGACCCCGCTCATCCTCGGCCACTACCTCATCTCCGTCTACGGCGGCTACTTCGGCGCTGGCATGGGCGTCTTGATGATTGTGCTGTTCCTGCTCACCGCGAACCTCAACGTTCAGCAATCCGCCGCGTTGCGCTTCTACTGCACGCTCGGCATCAACGGCCTGGCCGTCAGCATCTTCGCCGCACGCGGCGTCGTCGAGTGGAGACTATCGCTCCCCATGGCTGTCGCCGCCGTCACTGGAGGCTACCTCGGCGCTCACCTCGTGAGAAGATTGAGCGCCGAAGCCGCCAGAATCGCCGTGCTGATCTTCGCCTGGGTCATCAGCATCTGGCTGCTGATCCGCTGACTTACTTCCTAGTCACAATGTCCGTCTTCATCGGACCCAACCCGCCCAACAGCTCGCCCTTTTCCTTCTCCGGCACCTTGAACTTGTCCAGCGCGCCGACCAAATCCCCGACCAGCGCGTCAAACTCCGCCCCCGTGATCCCCATGCCCGCGTGCGCGTCCTTCATGTTCTTGCCCGCGTAGGTGCAAGGCCCGCCCGACGCCGCGCAAATCTGGTCGACCAGTTTGCCCTTGAACGAAGCCAGCCGGGCCGGATCGCCGGCCGCCGCGGCGAAGTAGCGATTGATCTTCGCATCCGCTGCCACCCGGGCCACAAATTCATCCACGACGGCCGTAATCGCCCCCTTGCCCCCCAACCGTTCGTAGAGTGCCTTCTGCTGAGCAAACGCCGGCATCGAAAGCACCATCAGGGCGGCCATTCCAAAGCCGCAGAAATTCTTGAGTATTGTGCGCATGTTGCGCTCCTTTCACCGATGGATACCAGGCCGCCGCCGTTTTGGATGTGCGATTGTGGCCGCATAATGTGACAATAGAAGAACCGCCTGGCGCGGCGTCCCAGGAAGAAACCACTCTTGAAAATCGGATTTGTCAGTCTCGGCTGCCCCAAGAACCTCGTCGACTCAGAGGTCATGATGGGCCAGCTCACCAGCTCCGGCCACGAGCTCACGCCGCACCCCTCGGACGCCGACGTCATCGTCGTCAACACGTGCAGCTTCATCGACCCGGCGAAGCAGGAATCCATCGACACCATCCTCGAGATGGCCGAGTACAAAAAGACCGGTCGCGCGCAGCGTCTCATTGTCGCCGGGTGCCTCGTCGAGCGCTACCGCGCCGACATCACGAAAAACATGCCCGAGGTGGACGCCGTCATCGGCACCAACGAACTCGACAACATCACCGCGCTGTGCGAAGGCGTCACGCCGAAAGCCAACCCGCTCGACGCGTACCTCTATCACGACGCCACGCCGCGCGTGCTCTCTACGCCCAAGCATTTCGCCTACATCAAAATCGCCGAGGGCTGCGACCATCCCTGCACCTTCTGCGTGATCCCGCAATACCGCGGCGCATTCCGCAGCCGCCGCTTTGAAAGCGTGATCTCCGAGGCTACGCGCCTCTTCTCGCAAGGCGTGCGCGAGATCAACCTCATCGGTCAGGACACCACTTGCTACGGCGAAGACCTCGGGCTGAAAGACGGGCTTGCGACATTGCTGGCCGCGCTGGCGAACATCCAGACCGACCACGAGAAATGGGTGCGCTTCCTCTACTGCTACCCCAACCGCGTCACGCAGAAGCTGCTCGACACCATTGCTGAGCATCAGGCGTTGGTCAAGTACATCGACATCCCTCTGCAGCACGCCAGCGGCAACGTGCTGAAGCGCATGAAGCGCGGCTCCAACGGCGACTTCTTCCTGAAGCTGCTCGAACGCATGCGCAAAACGATCCCCGGCGTGGCCATCCGCACCAGCATGATCGCGGGCTTCCCCGGCGAAACCGAAGCCGACTACGAAGAGCTGTGCCAGTTCGTCCAAGCCGCGCAGTTCACACGGCTGGGCGTCTTCGCCTACTCCGACGAAGATTCCAGCAAAAGCTTTGCGCTCGACGGCAAAGTCGACCAAGCCACCATCAAGCGCCGCCAACGCCACATCATGGCGCTGCAAAAGAAGATCTCGAAGGCGCACAACAAAGCGCTAGTGGGCCGCGAATTCCAGGTGCTCATCGAAGGCCCCTCCGCTGATTCCGACCTGGTGTGGCAAGCCCGCCTGCCCTCGCAAGCTCCCGAAATCGACGGCGTCTGCTACATCACGGACCCCGGCGAGGCTCCGCTAACCGCAGGCGAGTTCCGCCGCATGCGCATCACCAAGGCCCACGATTACGACCTCTCCGGCGAACTCATAGACGCGCCTCAATCCGCACCGCCCCCGTTCATCCACATCCAGCCCGCCTTGAGCGCCCGCTAACGTTATGCTGTGCCCCATCTGCAAGAAAACCGTCCAGATCACTGACCCCCTCATGCCCTTCTGCAGCGAACGCTGCAAGGAAGTCGACCTGGGCAACTGGGCCATGGAGAAGTACGTCATCTCCGAGCCCGTGCTGCTGGAAGACTTCAAGCTTGAGGAAGAAGAGTGAGCCGCCTCGCGAGAATCATCGCGACCTGGTTCTACTGCGGCTATTTCCCCAAAGGCCCCGGCACCGCAGGCTCCATCGGCGCGCTGCTGGTAGCCTGGCCCGCCGCCGCGTACACGAGCTGGAGCCCCCATGTGATCGCCGCGCTGGCCATAGTAGGCCTGGCCCCCGCCATCTGGGCCGCCGGCCGCATGGCCCGCGACACCGGCTCCAAGGATCCGCAAGTAGTCGTAGTCGATGAAGTCATCGGCCAGTGGATCGCCCTCGCCGCCGTGCCCTATCTCGAAGACTGGGAATGCTGGCTAGCCGCGTTCGTCCTGTTCCGCCTCTTCGACATTTGGAAACCCTGGCCCATCCGCGCCCTGGAAAAAATCCCCGGCGGCGCAGGCATCGTGCTAGACGACGTAGGTGCCGGTATCTACGCGGCCCTTGTCTTGTTCGCAATCGGCTGGTTCAATCGCTAGCCCCGTTTGTGCCTCCCAACGCTGCTATCCTGAAAGAACCAAACACAATTGATGCAGCATTTCTCCGAGCTCAACCTTTGCTCCGCCTTGCGGAACAACCTCGCTAAGAACGAATTCGTCACTCCGACGCCCGTACAGGCGCAGGCCATTCCGCCGCTCCTCGAAGGCCGCGACGTTGTGGCGTCCGCGCAGACCGGCACCGGCAAGACCCTTGCGTTCTCCATTCCGGTGATTGAAGCGCTCGCCGCCGTGCCCCGCACCAAGACCATAAAAGTCCTGATCCTCAGCCCGACCCGCGAACTTGCCATTCAGATCGATGAAGCATTCCGGCAACTCGCCCACGGCATGCGCATCAAAACCGCCGTGGTTGTGGGCGGCATGAGCGAGACTAACCAGTTGCGCGATATCGAGGCCGGGGCCGAAGTGGTGATCGCGACGCCGGGCCGTCTCTGTGACTATCTGGATCGGCGCCTGATCGATTTGTCCGGTGCCGCCACCGTGGTTCTGGACGAGGCCGACCGGATGCTCGATATGGGCTTCCTGCCCTCTTTGCGCATCATTCTGGACCACGTTCCCTCTAAACGCCACACCATGCTTTTCTCCGCCACGATGGAGCAATCCGTCGCGGGCCTGGTCTCAAGTTACGTGCGCGAGCCGGTGTGGATCGCGGTCGAGGCGTGCGCACAAACGGCCGCGAATATCGACCTCTTCTGCTACGAAGTCGCCCAGGGCTCCAAGTTTGATCTCCTCGAGTATCTGCTGAAAAACGAGGAAGGCTCATTCCTCATCTTCGTGGCCACCAAAGAAGGGGCCGACAGGCTCACGAAATTTCTGGAACGCGGGAGACTCAAGGTGACCTCGATCCACGGCGACCGCTCGCAGAGCCAGCGGAACGAAGCGCTGCAGGGTTTCAAAGACGGTGTCTACCGCGTGCTGGTCGCCACCGACGTCGCAGCGCGCGGGATTCACGTGGATGACATCGCGCATGTTGTGAACTACGATCTGCCGCAAGAGCCGGAAAACTTCGTCCACCGCATCGGCCGCACAGGCCGCGCCGGCGCACGTGGCGCGTCCTGGACCTTTGTGACGCCCTTTGAACGCCGCGATGTGGCGCGCTATGAGCGCACACTCGGAATTCAGGTGCAATTCCGCGAGCTGCCGCCGCTGCCCCGGCCCATCGGGCTGATCACCGACCTGGATGCGTATTTCGCTTCGATGGGTGCCAGCCCTAGCCTCAGTGCTAGCATCAGCCAGCCGCCGATCGACGCGCCGAAGCCGACACCCACCTCGACAACGACAACGAAGAAAGTCCCCTCACGCAGCCGCCGGCGGCGCTAGATTCATTGCTGAACGCGCTTGCCAAACGCTCGCGCGCCGTTGATCGTGGCCATTTCTAAAGGTCGCCGCGCCGTAGTTTTTGAATTCGTCGAACGAGATTGAGGAACTTTTGCGAGGGTCGCGCGCGCCGCTGCTAAGTCCTTATCGGAGAGTCTCCCCAATGCGCGTCGAACCAGTTGCTTCTCTATCGTCGCGAGCTTGTGAAGCCGCCCCCAAGAAGCGGCCAGGAGCCCAGCCTATTTTCAATTCTCAATTGCGAGATCGCACGAGGATTCGCTGCTTGGCTCCCGCACCCGAACTGAAAGGGAGCAAAACCTGGACAACCTCGCCGCGCTCAAAGCGAGTCATAGATACTGTCGGACTCTCTGTAGCCGGCGAGGAACTGCTCCGTCGTGAGCCGGTTCCAATCGCGACTCTCTTGATCTTCCGGCAGGAGCACAATCACGCGGACGGATTCGCTCGCGGGAATTTGCGCCGCCAATTCCTCGGGGACCCGCAGGTTGCTTTGGGTATCGAGCGTCGCATTAAATTCCAGCGTTTTCATCCGCCTCCATGCTACAGGGGTTCGCTCAGTGGCCTACTGAATGCGCTTGCCCACGTCAGCCAACGTCAGCGCGGCATCCGCCATCACCTGCGGCACGTTCAGCGACGTCAAACTGCCGTGGTGCTTCAAGAGGCGTCCGTCGACCATCACCGTATCGACGTCCGCCTCCTCCGTTGCCTCCACCAGCATGTGCGCGGGATCGGTGAACACGCCCATGGTGAGATGATCCGTCCGCACCGCGATCACGTCGGCGCGCTTGCCTGGTGTCAGCGATCCGACCTTATTTTCGAGACCCAACGCTCGCGCGCCGTTGATGGTGGCCATCTCTAACGCGCGCCGCGCCCCCATCTTCAGTTCGTCGTACGCCTTCGCGTTTTCGGCGTTTCTCAGCAGCTTCAGAACGCCGAAGAGATTGGCGTTGCCCGTCAAGGGCACGGTGTCGACGGACACGGACACGTTAACGCCGGCGTCCAGAAACGCCGCCGCTTTGCTGGAGCCGTACCCGATGCGCAATTCCGATCCCGGCGAGACGCTGATGGGCGACCCACCCGCCGCCACCATCTTCATCTCCGCGGGCGAAGCGGCCAGCATGTGAATCAGCAGTAGATCCTTGCCCAAAAACTTGCCCTCCGCCAGAGCCGTGATTTCTCCCGGCGCCGTGTTTTCTTTGGACGCCCAGTGTGCGCACATCGGAATGCTCAACCTGCGGCACGTCTCGAACTCCTCGCGGGCGATCTTCACCCTCTCTGCGGCCCCGGTGGGGACGGGGGTCCACATGAATCCGAGGGAGATGAGTCCGTCGCTCGAGTACTTGCTCCAATAGCGATGAAAGCCTTCGAGGTCGCCCAGGTCGATGCGCTTATCGGCGGGCATCCCGCGATACGGCCCGTAGGACCAGCGGCAGCGCAGACCCGATTCCCAGATCGCGCGCAGATCCTCCACGGCGTAGGCATGACTGCGAATGTTGTGGCAGTTATCGCCCACGGTCGTGATCCCCGCGTTGATGGCCTCCGCCGCCGCGAGTCTGGTGCCGCGATACATGTCGATCGGCTGCATCGCCTGCCCGTAACGCGTGGTCAACGGGAAGTAGCCATCTTCGGCTTTGTCGCCCGCCATCGACTTGAGGTAGGAGGTCCACATGTGCCAGTGCGTGTCGATCAGACCAGGCATCACGATGGTGTTGCGCCCATCGATCACCGTAGCGCCGCCCACCTTCAGATCCTTGCCGACGGCCGCAATCACGCCGTTCCTGATGTGGACGCTACCGCCCGGGATGTCGCCCAGACGCGGGTCCATCGTCATCACATACGCGTTGCGCAAGAGATACTCGCCACGCGCAGGCAAAGGACGTGGGGAACGCGCAGTCTGCGCGCGTAGCACGCTGGCTACCGCCAAACCAGATAGAAATTCTCGACGCTTCATGCAGTTCACTATGCCACGGATACTCCTGCAACGCACTGCCGCCGGGTGACGGGGGTGCGCGACATAGAAGCGCAACGGCTACGTCTTATCTACGTCCATCCGTGTGTATCCGTGGCCAATTGCCGTTACGGCTCGCCCTGAATGATGCCCGACTTCCCCCGGCCCTTGTGTTGTTCCTCCCCGAATGGTTCAATCGATAGTAGTGACCCTTCGCAAGAAAACCTCCGGCCCGCAGATTTCCACCGTTACGCCCGCCGCGGCGATCCCTGGAGGCGAATTCCAGATCCGTGGCTCCGCCCTAACCGGTGACCAGCGCCCGCAAGCAACCTTCGGCGGAGTCTTCGCTCCCGTCGTCATCGGCTCCGAATCCCTGATGATCGTCAAAGTCCCCGAAGGCGCGCGGCGCGGCGAACTTTCGCTCGGCGGCGCGGAAGACGTGGCCTGGACCTGCGACATCGGTATCCAGATCGCCGACGACCTGCACCCCGTCTCGAACCCCGTGGTCGATGTCTACGGCAATATCTACGCCACCAAAAGCGGCACCGCAGGACAGAAGACGCCCGTCTCGGTCTACAAAATCGAATCGAACCTTCGCCCCCGCCCGCTGGTCACCGACGTGATGAACGCCACCGGTCTGGCTCTCGATAACTCGGGGCTCCTCTACGTTTCCAGCCGCCACAACGGCACCGTCTACCAGGTCTCCCCCAGCGGCAATGCTGTCACCTACGTGGAAGGCATGGGCGTCGCCACCGGCATCGTCTTCGACCGCGACGATAACCTCTACGTCGGCGACCGCAGCGGCACCATCTTCAAGATCAGCCGCGACCGGCAGATTTACGTGTTCACCACCCTCGAACGCTCCATCTCCGCCTACCACCTGGCGATGGGCCCCGATGGCTTTCTCTACGTCTCCGGCCCGACGACTTCCAGCTTCGACGTAATCCATCGTGTTTCCCCCGACGGCGAAGTCAGCGTCTTCTACCGAGGTCTGGGCCGCCCGCAAGGCATGGTGTTTGATGTGACTGGGAACCTATACGTAGCCGCATCGCTAGCCGGCCGCCGAGGTGTGGTGCGAATCACCCCCGACGCCAAAGCCGAGCTCTTCCTCTCCGGCCCGTCGATTGTAGGTGTAGCCTTCATGGGTCCCAAATCCATGATCCTCGCCACCAACAACGCCCTCTTCCGCGTAGACGTAGGCATTGAAGGCCGCCCGCTCCCGTAACGCATGGTCGATGCGGTCATCATCGCGATTGGTTCGGAGTTGCTTACTCCGTCGCGTACCGACACCAACTCTCTCCACCTAACCGACCAGCTCAACGCCCTAGGCATCGAAGTCCGCCAAAAAGTAGTCGTAGGCGACGACCGCGAAGCCCTCACTGAAGCCGTCCGCCACGCCCTCCAACACGCGTCCGTGGTGATCCTCACAGGCGGCCTCGGCCCCACTGAGGACGACGTCACCCGCGACGCCGTAGCCGCCGCCCTGGACCGTCCCCTGGAATTCCGCCAAGACATCAGCGACGCCATCGAGGAACGCTTCCGCGCCCGCGGCCGCAAAATGGCCGAGATCAACAAACGCCAAGCCTTCATCATCCAAGGAGCCGAAGTTTTAGCGAACCCCGCCGGCACCGCCCCCGGCCTATGGATCGAACTCCCCAGCACCGCCGACACCGTCCCCAGCGTCCCCAGCACCGAACGGCGACCGTCAGGAAGCCGACAGACGCAACCATCCGCCAGCGACAAACTCATCGTCCTTCTCCCCGGCCCCCCCAGCGAAATGAAGCCCGTCTTCGAGCAGGAATGCCTCCCGCGCTTCCGCCGCCGCGTGCCAGGAGTCGTCATCCGCTCCCGCTTCTACCGCGTGACAGGCCTCACCGAATCCGACCTAGACACCCTCATCGCCCCCGTCTACACCAAGTACACGAATCCTGCGACGACGGTCCTGGCCTCCGCCGGAGACATCCAAGTCCACCTGCGCGCCCGCTGCGAATCCGAGGACGAAGCCGAACGCCTGCTAGCCGAGATCGGCGATCCCATCGAAGCCCTGCTAGGCGCGCGCCTCTACTCCACCAACGGCGATTCCCTGGAAGCCGCTGTCGGCATGCTCCTCCGAGCCCGCAATGCCAAGCTGGCCATCGCCGAAAGCCTGACCGGCGGCCAGCTCGGCCAGCGCATCACGTCGGTGTCCGGCAGTTCCGACTATTTTGTCGGCGGCTTCCTGACCTACTCCGACGCCATGAAATCCGCTCTCCTGGGCGTGGACCCCGCGCTCCTCGCCCAACACACCGCCGTAAGCCAGGAAGTCGCCGCCGCCATGGCCGCCGGCGCGCGCGACCGCACTGGAGCCGACTACGCCATCGCCACCACCGGCGAAGCGGGCCCAAAATCCAATACTGGCGCGACTCCCGGAACGGTCTTTATAGGTTACGCGTCGAAGGGCCACAGCGAAGCCGTCCGCTTCGTCATGCCCGGCGACCGCAACCGCGTACGAGGCTTTGCCACCAACGCCGCCCTCGACCTTTTGCGCCGCCGCCTCCTCGGCCTCAAATCTTGACCGTACGCGCCGATACGTGGGTGTGACCACTTATCCGCCCACGGCCCTGCTCACCGGCAACGAAGCCCGCCAGCGCGCCATTGATTCGCTCAGCAAGCTGCCGCCGTTCTCTCCCATCCTCAGCAAACTGCTCGCGTCCCTGGCCGGCGAAGACGTGTCCTTCATGGTGCTGGGCGACCTCATTGAAAAAGACACCGTCGTCGCCGCCAACATCCTGAAACTGGTCAACTCCGCCGCCTACGCACGCCGCAGTGAAGTGAGTTCGGTCCGCCGCGCGCTCTCCGTCCTGGGGATCGAAAAGGTCCGCAACACCGTTCTCGGCATGTCGATCTCGCGCATGATGAACCAGGCCAAGCCCCCAGTGGGATGGTCCATGGAGCGTTTCAACAAACACGCCGCAGCCGTTGCCATGCTCGGTGACATGCTGGCCCAAAACGTCCCTACCGAATACCCCGAAGGCGCCTTCGTAGCCGGACTCCTCCACGATATCGGCCGCCTGCTCATCGCCATCGGCCTGCCCAACGAATACGCGGAAATCTCGCGTCTCTTCGCCACAACCTCCCAGTCCTGGTTCGCCTGCGAGCAACAAGTCCTGGGCTTCCACCACGCCGGCCTCTCCGCCGACGCCATGCACACCTGGAAGCTCCCCGACCCCATCCGCGACGCCATTCAACTCCACCATGAGCCACCGCCGATCTCCCCCGGCCAGCCCATCCCCCTAGCCCGCGTCCTCCACTCCGCCAACGTCTTCGTAGACGCCTTCGGCTGCTCCATCGAACTAGAACCCAAAGCCGAAATGGAAGCGATGGCTGCCATCGAATACCTAGGCATAGCGCCCGAAGCACAAGCCAAGCTCCTGGAGCAATTCCAGCTGGAACACGCCTCCATCGCCCACTTCTACCACTAGCCCGCAGACAAACTGGTGTCAGATCCGAATTCGCCAATGGAATTTACTCTGTGGCAACATCGACCCAGCGAATTCGGTGTCTGACACCATTTTGTCTGCCCCCTCCCAACCGCTACACTGGTATCGATGCCAGCAGTAGCCACCGTCACCGAACAAATCGCCGACCTAAAGCGCGAACGCCGAGCCATCATCCTGGCCCACCACTACCAAGTGGACGAAATTCAAGAACTAGCTGACTCCGTTGGAGACAGCCTGGAACTGGCCCGCCGCGCCCGCGACTTCGATGGCGAGGTCATCGCCTTCTGCGGTGTGAAATTCATGGCTGAAACCGCGAAGGTCCTCAACCCCTCGCGCGTAGTGGTCCTCCCCGACCTCGAAGCTGGTTGCAGCCTGGTCGATAGCTGCCCCGCCTCGCAAATCCGAGCCTACAAGCTCCGCCACCCCGACCACGTCATCGTCAGCTACATCAATACTTCGGTCGAGGTGAAAGCAGAAAGCGACATCATCTGCACTTCACGCAACGCTGTCAAAATCGTCAACTCCATCCCCGCCGACAAGCCAATTCTCTTCCTGCCCGACATGAACCTGGGCAACTACGTCAAGAAGGAAAGCGGCCGCCAGAACATGACCATCTGGCAGGGAGCCTGCATCGTCCACCACACCTTCGCCGCGCGTAAGCTGGTCGCCGCGAAGTCCGAACACCCGCAAGCCGTCGTCGCCGCGCATCCCGAATGCCCCGCCGAAGTCCTGCGCCACGCGGATTTCATCGGCTCCACCAGCGCCATCATCGATTGGTGCGTCGCCCAGCCCGCCCGCGAATACATCGTGATGACGGAAAGCGGCGTCTCGCATTCACTCAAGAAACTCGCGCCGGAAAAAGAGTTCTACTTCGTCGCCAACGAAAACTGCAATTGCAGCGAGTGCCCCTACATGAAGCGCAACAACCTAGAAAACCTGCGCGACGCCCTGCTCAACTTATCCCCGCGCATAGAACTCGACGAGGAGACCATCCGCCGCGCTGCGCTGCCGATCGAACGCATGCTGGCTGTTAAGTAGAGTGGCTGTGAAGTAATGTTCGACGTCTCCCATCCCCAGATCCACGACGCCGTCCGCCGAGCGCTCGAAGAAGACATCGGCACCGGCGACATCACCACTTTCTTCACCGTCCACGCCGACGCGCGCGCAACCGGTCGCATGGTGGCCAAGCAAGACCTCACGCTCGCCGGCATTGAATTGCTCCCCCTCATCTTCGACGCTATCGCGCCCCGTAAATGTGAAGTCGAACTGCTGCACGAATCCGGCGCGCGCCTGAAATCAGGAGACGTCATCGCCGAAGTCCAAGGCCCCGCCAGAGCGCTGCTCACCGGCGAACGCACCGCCCTCAACTTCGTCCAACGCCTCAGCGGCGTAGCCACCGCGGCAAGCGCCTACGCCGGACTCATGCAAGGCACGCGCTGCAAAATTCTGGACACGCGCAAAACCACTCCCGGCCTCCGCCGCCTGGAAAAACAAGCCGCCGCCGCCGGAGGAGCCACCAACCACCGCCAAGGCCTCTTCGACGCGATCCTGATCAAGAACAATCACATCACTGCCGCAGGAAGCGTCCGCGCCGCGCTCGAAAAAACCCGCGACGCCGGCGTGTTGGTGGAAATCGAAGTCCGTACCCGAGCCGAACTCGATGAAGCACTCGCGCATGGAGCCACGTGCCTTCTGCTGGACAACCTGACCCCCGCCGAAGCCCGCGAGTGGATCACCCACATCCGCTCCGCCCACGGCGACGCCGTCACCGTGGAACTCTCCGGCGGTATCACACTCGACAACGCCCGAGCTTACGCCGAGACCGGCGCCGACTTCCTCTCCAGCGGCTCCATCACCCACTCCGCCCCCGCCGTCGACATTAACTTCGGCTTGACCACTTCGTCTTAACCATGGCTTAGCTACTTCTTCCGCGTCTGCAAGGAGTGATACCCGTGCTGCTCGCGAGCCTGCCGAAGTGTCATACCCTGCTGCACCGCGCGCCGGATCTCATTTTCCACCGCATCGATCTGCTCCGCCGCATCCAGAATGGCGGTTTCATGCAATTTTGGGATCACCACCACGCCATCCGAATCGCCGCGCAGAATGTCGCCCGCGTCGCAGCGCGCGTCGCCGATGTTCACCGTCCCGCCCATCTCCTCCACCTGCACGCGATCCTTGCCCGTGCGCATAGAATAGCTGCGGCTGAAAATCGGATACGCCAGTTGGTGCGCCAGATGCGTATCGCGGCAAGCCCCGTCAATCACCGTGCCGCCGATGCGCCGCTCATGCGCGCACCAAGTGAGAATGTCGCCCCACACCGTGGCGTCCGCGCGCCCGCCGTTGTCCAGTACCACAATCCCGCCCGGCTCCACATCGTCGATATAGTCGCCCACCGTGCCCGAAGGCGACGCGGAAGGCCCGTAGAGAATCGTGAACGCGCGCCCCGTCAGCCGGAACTTGTGTTCCAACGGCTTGATGCCCAGGCATTGCCCCGCAATCCCGAGCCTATCCATCGCATCACTAATTGCGGTCGTGTCCAAGCGCGACGCCCGCTCTACATTCGAATCCGTTGCCATTTCCTACCCCTTCAACATGTGTTCGTAGTTGGTGCCCATCACCTGGCTAATCGGCGTGCCCTCGCGCAGCGCCTGCGCCATCAAGGACTCGCGTTGCCAGATATTTTCGGCAGCCTCCAGAACACGTTCGATTTCAGCCTGCGCAATGAACACAACCGAGCTTGCATCGGCGATAACGTAGTCCAGCGGATGCACTGTCACATCGCCGACCAGAATCGGCTCCCCCGTCGCAACTTCTACAATGCGCCCCCGCGCCGTGCGTCCCGTGATACTGCGCGCGAACACCGGAAAATCAAGCTGCCGGCTCTCATCGATATCCCGAGCAGGCCCCTCAATGATCGCCCCCGCCACGCCGCGCATCTGCGCCCCGATGGTCAAGTTCCCGCCCCAACACGCCGCGTCCAGCCCCGTGCGCTGCTCGCACACGATGATGTCCCCCGCGTCCGACGCCTCAATCGCCGTGCTGCACAGGTGCCGCGTATTGCTGCGCCCCTCCGCGCGATCCATCTTCACCGTGCGCACTCGCCCCGCAATGCGCTGGTCGGTCGACACCCGCCCGATCCCCGTGACTGAGCCAGTCAGCCCAAGCTTGTCCAGCGCATCCGAAACCGCGCACGAATCCATCCGCAGCAGGCGATCAATGTACGTCATGCTCACTCCCAGTACCCAAAGCCCATGCCGTTGCCCGTGCCCGCTTCCGAGCGGTAACACGGCACGTAATCCACGGAATGATACTTGCGCCCCTCAGCATTCATCGCGGAAATGACAGCGAACCAATTCTTGATTTCCGCCGTACCCACCTTGAAGACGTTCTCTGGAATCTCCAGCAGCGCGGATTCATCGCCCGTCTCCATCGCCCGGACAACCTTCTGGTCCAGTGCCTCGTCCACAACGAAGTGGCTCAGTCCGCCCGACGCCATCATCGCGACGCGCTTGTACCCGGTGTAACTCTTGATCGCCTTTTGTAATGCGCGCCCCAACTCTAAAATGCGCGCCGTCTTCGGCACGTTGTGCGCAAAGTGGACATTCAAAATTACCGGCACACTCGGTGGCGGCGCTCCATGCAGCAACGTGTGATACAGGAATCCGAACGCGTGCGGAATCCCATGTCGGATCGAATTCTGCGGAGTTGTGTCAGACTGCGCCAGATCAAAGGTGCCATTGAGCGACTGCAAAATATGGTCCGCGAACTCCGGTGAGCCGGGGTATGTGATTCCCTGCTCCGGCGCATTTCCAGGCTCCGCGATGTTCAGCCCCGGCGAGGTCTCGTGCATATGCTGGACATTGAGGATCTCCTTGCCGCGGTACACGGTGATCGACGGCGTCAGCTCCGCTGTAAAGAATTCCCGCTGATCATTGCCCAAAATCACGATGGCTTCCGGCTCCACTGCGCGAAATTTAGCGGTCAGCACATCAATCGCCGCGCGGCATCGCGCATGCCGTTCCCTGCGCACTTCAATCGCCACCTGATCCGCGAACCCCGGCGCGCGCGCCTTCAGCAGCGCCTCAAAGTCGTACGCCTTGCCGCGGAACCAATGCGACTTGTTCTCGCGATCCGCCTTCGCCCTCAAATCCCACTGCTCCGGCGGCGTCGATAGCAACGGCCCATGCGCCGCGCCGATTCCCAATACGATGTCTGCCATAATCTCTCCTAGCGCTCAGGCCGCCACTGCGAAAATCGCCGCTCCAACCGCTCTGCCAGCCACGTCAGCACAATGCCCGCCGCCGCGATGATGAAGACGCCGACGAACAGCGTGTCCGTTGCGAACGTCTGCCCGCCGTACGCCACCATAAAACCAACGCCCTGGCTGCCGCCGAACATCTCGCCGACCACGACGCCGATCAATCCAAGCGCCACGCCCTGCCGCAGTCCGGTCAAGATAAACGGCACCGATCCAGGAATCGCAACCGTCTTGAAAATCTGCCAGTCCGACGCGCAAAACGCCCGCGCCGCGCGCAGTAAGTCGCGATCAATCGCGCGCATGCCGCCTACCGTATTCACCAGCACCGGAAAGAACGCCGAGATGAACACGATGAACACCTTCGACCACATGCCGATTCCGAACCACATCAGAATCAGCGGAATCATCGCCACGCGCGGAGTTGCGTAGAGCGCATTCAACAGCGGGTCCGCCAACATCCTCAACCGCCGGTACCAGCCCACCAGGATTCCGATCACAACGCCCGCAATCGCCGCGCCAATGAATCCAAGCGTGAAATTCGTACCGCTGTACAGCAGATCGCCTTTGAGATTCCCCTGCGTCCAGGCGTAGACCGCTTGCTTGGCGATGGCTGAAGGCCCGCTGAAAAACAGCGGCGAGATCATTTTCGCCTGCCACGCCGCTTCCCACAAACCGAGCAGCAACACAATCGACCCGCCACCCAGGATCGCTCCCTCGTAGCGCTGATAGAACGATTGGTGCGGACGCCCCGTCATACTTCCACCACCATGCCCATGCGGTCCGACTCTTCCTCGATCAACTGCCAAATCTTGTCTTCGATCTCCAAGAACTTCGGATCGCGCTTCAACGCCAGCGTACGCGGGCGGCTGAACGGAATGTCGAAGATCGCCTTCAAGCGCCCCGGGCGCGAACTCATCACCGCCACACGGTCCGCAAGGTACACGGCTTCGTTGATCTGGTGGGTGATGAACAGCACCGTCTTCTTCGCCTTCGACCAAATCTTGAGCAACTCCGACTGCATGAACTCGCGCGTCTGCGAATCGAGCGCCGCGAACGGCTCGTCCATCAACAACACCACAGGGTCCGCCGCCAATGCCCGAGCAAGATTCACCCGCTGTTGCATGCCGCCCGATAGCTCCCCCGGAAAGTGCCGCTCGAAACCCGTCAGCCCCACCAATTTGAGAAAATGCTCCGCGCGCTGCTGCATCGTCGTTTCATCGAAGCGCTTTTGCATCTCCATCCCGTAACGCACATTGCCTGTGATGGTGCGCCAGGGCAACAAACTTGAATGCTGGAACACCACAGCCCGATCCGTGCCCGGCCCGTGGACCTGCTTGCCGTCAATCGAAACCGTGCCCTCTTCATAAGGCAACAGTCCGGCGACAATGTTCATAAGCGATGTCTTGCCGCACCCGCTGGGACCAACGATAGCGAGGAATTCACCGTCATTCACGCCCAGCGAGACGTCATTCAACGCCAGCACCTGCGTGGACTCGCGCTCCAGCCAGTAGCGCTTGGTCAGATGATCGATTTGAAGTTTTACCGCCACTTACTTTCCGAATGCCAGCGAAGCCTTCCGCTCCTGCTCCGCTTTCACACTGTCGCCGAACAGCTGCACGAAGAAGTTTTCTTTCACCAGCTTGTCCACGATGCTGTTGTCGATCACTTGCTTCCAGTCGTAGGCCCTCAGCTGCTCCCCCAGTTGTCCGGTTTGTTGAGCCAACACCGATTCCACGGCACCCTTGAGCACATACGGGACACGCTCAAATGCTTGCGGCTTGGAGTACAACTCGTAGGTGCGTTCTGCGTCTTCCGGTGAAATCTCAGGATCGTACTTGCGATACGCCGCAATCGCCGCAGCCTTGTCACCATAAAACGTCTTGATGGCTTCCGCGTGCGCCTTAACCAGCGCCTCAGCTAGTTTGGTGTCGGGCGCGAGATCCCGCTTGGCCATCAGATACGTCGTCGATGCAAAGATATCTTCCCGCTCGGCTAGGTTGACCAGCGTATTGTAACCGTCCGCCTCCAGCTTGAAGTATGCCGGCGCGGTGAGGATGGTCGCATCGGCACGGCCCGTGGTCAGTGCCGCAGCCCGGCCGGCAACGCCTTGGCCCACCGGAATCCATTCCACGTCGCGATCACTCATTCCCGCTTTTGCCAGGATCGCAACAACGTAGCCGTACGGGGCATCACCCACCTGACTAACTGCGATCTTCTTGCCCTTAAGCGACTCCACCGTCTTAAGATTCTTGCTCGCCATCAACGCGAACGTTCCGCGATTCAGAGAACTGCCTACCAAAGTCAATGAGCCATCCTTCGAAGCCGCCTGCATGAGTTGCTCCAGCGAGGAATTCACCATGTGGCCTTGACTGCTTGCCAGCATCGCCACACCCGCCGGATGCACGCCGAAGTTCAGTTCCACATCGAGGCCGTACTTCTGATAGAAGCCGCCTTCTTTCGCCAGGAACAGCGGCCACTGCGATCCGCTCTTGTTCGGGTAATTGATCACGATCTTGCGCGCGACTACGGGCGCCTCACTGGCGCAACTGAACGCCACCAGCGACGACGCAATCACAAGAACGAACTTCAAACGGGAGGTCATATACGTGGACTCCTTACTTGATCTTAAAAACTTTCTTGGCCGTGTCTTCGAAAATGAGCTTCTTATCCGCATCGCTCAGCCATTCGAAGTCTTCGATAATGTAGCGCGTTTCATCCAGCCAACGACCCGTGCGCGGATCCTTCACCGTGCCCACGCCCGGACGCTCCGTGCCGAACATGCAACGGTCCGCGCCCACAGTCTTGATGAGCAGCTCCAGCGATTCCTTGTTGTACAGGACCGTATCGTAGTAAATGTTGCGCAAGCGTTCCGAGAAGCGCTGAATGCCGCGACGAATCGCGCTCGCCTCAAACCGGGCCCATTGATACGGAATCGCCCCGCCCCCGTGCGAACAGACAATCCGCAGCGTGGGGAAGTCCTTGAACACCGTTGAATTCAGCAGTGACAACACCGCGATGCTCTCTTCATTGATGAAGTGCAGCGAATACGGCAGCCGTTCCGACCGGCACCCAGCTGAGTGAATGTGCCCCGGAATATCCAGCTCCACCAACTTTTCGTATAACGGATACCAGAACCGGTCCCCCAACGGAGGCGTATCAAACGTGGTTCCTTCCGTCGGATCAGGATTCAGCAAACACCCCACGAAGCCGTCTTCATTCACCAGCTTCTCCAAATACGGCAAGTACTCCTTGGGGCTCACCCCCGGAGTCTGCGGCAACCCGCACACGCCGCGAAACGTATCCGGATACAGCTTCGTCTGCCGGGCAATGATCTTATTGGTCTCTTCGATGTACCACTGCACGACCTTGGCCTGCTCGCTGTGCATCATCTGGTACGGCCGCGGTGAGATAACCTGCAAGTCCGTACCGACCTCTTTGAGTTGAGAAAGGTGCGAAGTGCCGCCGAACGTAGGCGCATTCAACGCCTCGCGGATATCGTCATCCGTAGCCCCCGGCTCGCCCCGCCCATGCGCCCCACGATGCGACAGTATGTTCGCTTTGTAAACGTAGAGCTTATCCGGCGCGCTAACGTGGCCGTGGATGTCGATGATCATACCTGAAATTCTCCTGGCAGGTGCAACTTTTGTCTGTCCGTACATGATACCGAACCAGCCCTATTGCCGTTCGGCAGGGGAAGCCCCGGGATGCGCAACACATCCCCTGGTGCGCAACACATTGGGGTGCTCCGATAGCCCCGTTCGTGAGAGCGGGGCTTCCAACGAGGACGTTGCGACAATAGAACCGTGGACACCACGTTGGCCTCGCAACGAATCTGAGCGGAGAGCCTGCAAATCTAGCCGTGCTGCCCTTGATCCACGCGCCGAGCCGTAGCTGAGCAAGCGCGTTGCCCATGCTCACCTCGCGATGGTTACAATCGCCTGTGCTTCGCTTGAGCGCAACTCGCCCACCGGCCCCACACCTTCCGCCGTCTTGAACTTCACCGACACTCGGTCGATATCAATCCCAACCGTCTTCGCCAGCGCTTCACGAATCGTCAGCCGGTAATCCTTCAACTTCGGCTTCTCTAGGATCACCGTTGAATCCACATTGACGATGGTGAACCCTGCCGCACGCACCCGTCGCACAGCCTCCGCAAGGAATACCGCGCTGTCCGCGCCCTTCCACTGCGGATCTGTGTCCGGGAACAGCATGCCGATGTCGCCCAACGCGGCCGCGCCCAGCAGAGCATCGGTGATTGCATGCGACAACACGTCCGCGTCGGAGTGGCCCAACTGCCCGCGCTCGCTCGGTACCCGCACTCCACCCAGGATCAGATCCAAGCCCCAAGCCAGCCGATGCGTGTCCCAGCCTAGGCCCGTGCGGACTTCCGTCACGCCGACTCCCCCTCGCGCTCCAGCGAAAGATAGAGATGCGCCAGATCCATGTCTCCGGGCTTAGTCAGCTTGATGTTGCGATCGCTGCCCTGCACCACGCTCACATCAACGCGTTCCAGGCGTTCAACCAGACTCGCCTCATCGGTGCCCGTAAACTGATCCGCCCTCGCGCTGGCGAAGGCTTCCTTCAACAACTCAAACCGGAACACCTGCGGAGTCTGTGCCATCACCAGATGCTCGCGCGGCAACGTGGACTTGATCTTGTCCTTCTTATGCATCTGCTTCACCGTGTCCACCGGCACAACACCGACAATCGCCGCGCCCGAAACCGCCGCCTCCGCGATCACGCGCTCCACAATCTCGGGATCAATAAACGGCCGAACCGCGTCATGCACCGCGACCAACTCGGTCCCCGGATCCAGCGTAGCCAGCGCATTTTCCACCGACGCCTGCCTGCTATCGCCGCCTTCGACAAAGCGCACAGGCTTAGCAGGATGCTCCTGATGCACCAGCCCCCGCGCCCATTCCAAATCCTCACCGCGCAGCGCGATCACGATCTCCTTCACCGACGGACAGCGCAGAAACTTGCGGATCGTGTGGATCAAGATCGGCGCGCCATCCAGCAGCATGAACTGCTTACGGCTAACGCCCGATTTCTCGCGCCCCATGCGCGTGCCGAGCCCGGCTGCGGGGATGATCACGGATACATTCATTGGACTAATAATTGTAGCGCGCCATTACGCCCCCGCTGCTTCCCGCACCACTCGGATGCGGTCGTCATAACGGCCGAAGATCATCTTCCCCGCATCCGTCTGCAATACGCTGGTAACCGTCACGTCCACGGTCCTAGAAACCATCTTCCGCCCGTTTTCCACCACCACCATGGTTCCGTCCTCCAAGTACGCCACGCCCTGCCCCGGCTCCTTGCCGTCTCTCAAAATAGCCACCCGCATCACTTCCCCCGGCAACACCACTGGCCGCACTGCGTTCGCCAGCGCGTTGATGTTCAGCACCTCCACGCCGCGCACTTGCGCGACCTTGTTGAGGTTGAAATCGTTGGTCATGACCTTACAACGGTAGTCCTTTGCCAACTCCAGTAGCTTCAGGTCCACCTCGCGGATATTCGGAAAATCCTCTTCGAGGATGCGTACCGTCAGTTGCGGCATCTTCTGCAGGCGGAGCAGGATGTCCAGCCCTCGCCGGCCCCGGATGCGCTTGCTGCCGTCCGCCGAATCGGCCACTTGCTGCAACTCACGCAGGACGAACTGCGGTATCAGAAGCGGCCCCTCGATAAATCCCGCCTCGGCGATTTCCGCGATGCGCCCGTCGATCAGGACACTGGTGTCGACGATCTTGGAACTGCTCGTCTTGGTAGCGCCACTGAACACAGCGGCTACAAGAGATCGGACCAGGAGACGCGCGTTCATAAGGCCAGCGTCAGAGTATATCACCCTTGGGCCAGGGACTGCGCCCCGAGGAGTGCTAAGATAGCTTCTCGTATCTTTATGTGGACTCAAAATTACACTCCGCTCGGCGGCAGCCTGTGGCTCTCCGCTCTCGTGGCCTCGTTGCCCGTTTTTGTGCTGCTGTTCTTGATCGGAGTAAAACGCAAGCCAGCCTGGATCTCAGCCCTCTCAGGCCTTGGCGCGGCAGCCGTGGTTGCGCTGTTCATGTACCAAATGCCCGTCGGCCTGGTGCTGAACTCCACCCTCTACGGCATAGCCTTCGGCATGTTCCCCATCGGCTGGATCGTTTACTGGGCCATCGTCCTCTATAAGGTCTGCGAAAAGACCGGCAAGTTCGAAATCATCAAGGACTCCATCGGCGGCCTCACCGATGACCGCCGCCTGCAAGCACTGCTCATCGCGTTCTCCTTCGGAGCCTTCATCGAAGGCGCGGCCGGATTCGGAACCCCCGTCGCCGTCGCCGCCGCGATGCTCACCGGCCTGGGCTTCGCGCCCTTCTACGCCGCCGGCATCTGCTTGCTCGCCAACACCGCGCCCGTCGCGTTCGGCTCCATCGGCATCCCCGTCGTTACCCTCGCCCGCATCACCGGCCTCAACGAACTCGAACTCAGCGCCTGGGTCGGCCGCATCTGCGCCCCCATCTCCGTGTTCATTCCCGCCTACCTCATCCTCGTCATGGGCGGAGTCAAAGGCCTCAGCGGCGTGCTCCCCGCCGTCGCCGTCTGCGGCATCGCATTCGCCACCGCCCAATACTTCGTATCGAACTTCGTCGGTCCGCAACTCACGGACATCCTCGGAGCCCTCGCCTCAATTCTTGCGTTGGTTGCTCTCCTGAAAGTTTGGAAACCGTCTGACAGCTTCAAGCTCGCCGATTGCCGCCCGATGGCCGCCCCTAAGAAGCACAGCATGGGAGAAGTGATCGTCGCTTGGTCTCCTTATCTGTTCCTGGTATTCTTCGTTCTGCTCTCCGGCCTCAGCCGCAACGCGATCATCAAGGGTTGGTTCCGCGGAGGTTCGCTCGACTTCTTCGCCAATTCGCTCGACGCCGTCGGCGCGTTCCTCGTCTCCGCCACACGAAGCTTCGATTGGCCCGGCCTGGCTGGCAACATCGTCCAAGTCGCTCCAGTCACAGCTACCCCCGGACCTTATCCTCCCGATCAGACCAGATTCACCTTCGACATCCTGGCCGCCTCCGGCACCGCGTGTCTGATGGCGTCGCTCGCATCGCTAGTGGTTCTACGCCTCTCCTTCGGAAGCTACGTCGGCATTCTGATGGAGACCGGCAAGAAGCTCTTTACGTCCCTCGTGACTATCGGCAGCGTGCTGGGCCTTGCCTACCTGCTGAACTTCTGCGGGGCCACCGCCACCATGGGTATGGCCTTCGCGGCCACCGGAGCAATCTTCCCATTCTTCAGCGCCATGCTCGGTTGGCTCGCGGTGTTCCTGACCGGGAGCGACACCTCCGCCAATGCCCTCTTCGGAAACCTGCAAGTGGTCACGGCGAAAACGCTCAACCTCGATCCCACCCTCATGGCCGCAGCCAACTCCGCCGGCGGCGTGATGGGCAAGATGATTTCCCTGCAGTCCATCGCAGTCGCCGCAGCTGCCACCGGCATGGCGTCCTCCGACGAAGCCAAGCTCTTCCGCTTCACTCTGCGTCACAGCATTTTCTTGGCCTCCATGCTCGGCCTGATCGTGATGTTCTACTCCTACGTCATCGATTGGCCGCTGCCGCACTAACCGCAGGGCCCAAGGCAAGATGTCGCGTCCATGAGAGCCGTCGTCACGGGAATTGCCGCTTTCGCAACGTTCGTCTTAGTGATGGCATTCATGCTGTTCTTCGGACCGGTACTGCCCGTTCGGATTCTGATTGCCGCGCTGGTCGCCGCCCCTGGTTGCCTGGTACGCGCGGCGAGCCATTGGTTCGCCGGAGTTTGCGGGATTTGTGGAAGCTATCTTCTTGGGTGTGGTTGTCATTGGTGGAATCGGATCCCTCGGCGGATTCGTGGGCCCCATGATATTCGCCCCCGGCGCCAATCAATGCCCACTCTTGGGCATCTTCATCACCGGCCCCCTCGGTTCTTGCTGGGAGCGATCGGTGGCGGAGTCCCAGACGCAAACGCCCGTAGGTAGCCAATGTCCCAGCAAATATTTCTCATCCGTCACGGTGAAACCGAGTGGTCGCGATCCGGCCAACATACCGGTGGCACCGACATCTCTCTGACCGCTCACGGCCGGACCCAAGCCGAACTTCTCGGCCGCGCCCTTCTTGGCAAGACCTTTTCCGCGTGGACCAGTCCGCTCAGTCGCGCGCAAGAGACATGCCGACTCTCAGGCGTCGAGCATGCACAAGTCGACGACCGCTTGACCGAGTGGAACTACGGCATCTTCGAAAGCCGCACCACCCTCGATATCCGCAAAGAGATTCCCAACTGGTCAGTATGGGGCTCTCCGATCACCGGCGGGGAAACGCTGGAACAAGTCGCCGCCCGCGCCCGCCTTGTCCTCGAACACGTCACCGCGGCCACCAACGGAGATATCGCACTCTTCGCCCACGGCCACATCCTCCGCATCCTCGCCGCCTGCTGGATCGGCCTGCCTCCTATTGCCGCGCGCCACCTCGCGCTCGACACCGCCACCATCAGCATGCTCGGCTATGAGCGCGAGACCCGCGTCATCAAACACTGGAACCTCGCCCCACCAGCCTAGTCCTCTGCTATCCTGAGCCCAGATGAAAACCCCGGCACAGCGCTTGATCGCACTCCTGTGCATCGCCGCAGTCCTCCTCTTCGCCCTCGCCGCTCCCGGCGGTGCCATGCTGGCCGAGCCGTTCGCGCCGCTCTGGATCTTCCTCTTCCTCGCACTCACGCTGCTCCCGCGCGCCGCCGATCCTGTCATCGTTACAAGGCGACCATACACCGCCGTACAAGTCTCACGCCCGCCCCCCATCGCGTAGTTCTCCCCGCCGCTTTCAAATCACAAAGCCACAGGAGGGACACGTGTCTCTTAAGAAGAAACTTCGCAGCTTGCTGCTTTGCGCCACTCTGGGCGCTGGAGCGCCCACGTTGCGTCGGGAGGAAGACGACCAACTCTAACGCCGCACCGGAGCCCCGCCAGGCCCCTGCGCCGGACCCGAGATATGCTCCAAGTCGAAGTTGTCTTCTTGGCAAATGTACTCCAGCAACTCCCCGTCCGCCATGAATCGAGCACGCCCCTGCGTCGTGAACGGCTTCGCATACGCGCCCGGATCGTCAATGAACACCTCAATCGCCATGTTCCCCATGTCCGTCCGTGTGTAGCGCTCAATCGTATGCAGCTTCTCCGTGTTCGGATGCCCCCGGTAATCGAACCAGAACTTCCCGTTGTACCCCACCGTATCCACCACCAGCATGTTCCCCTCATAGTGCCCAACCGAGTGCCCATACCAAGTCGGATCCAAATCATCGCCGGAGGGATGCGCACGCCCATCCATGAAAATCTGCCGGTACGTATGGATGTTGCCCTCGTAAAGAATGAACACGTGCGTCGGCGTCTGCACGATCCGCCACGGATACGGCGACCCGCGCGGCACCCCCGCCGGCAAGCAATTCGCCTCCGGATCATCTTTAGACTGGCGCGACTTCACCAAGTCCGCCGCCCACGGCAACGGGACCACAGCTTCACCAGGCTTCAACCCGCGTGTGATGTCGCCATCACTGCTCCCCCCACCGACCCACACCCCCGTGAAGTCCGGCCGCCCATCCGCGAACTTCGGCGTCGGACCCGTCGGCGCAGGCTTCTGCTTCTGATACAGCCCAATGTTGACCGTAGGCTGTTGCGCGCTTAAGACTCCGAGCGCCGCCAAAACAAGCAAACACTGGATGCTATTTCTCATTTTCGTATGCCGACATGAAATTCAACTTCCGCCCATCCGGGAACACAATCGTGTTGGCAATGCCGAACTTCGTATTATCCCGAGCCTGCTGCCCCGTAATCGTCACCACATCGCCCGCCTTCACCGACGTCCGCTTCCACCCATTGCGCACCAGCACGTTCGGACTAGCCAGCTCCAAATTCCAATTCGTGACCTTGCCCGCCGCATCCTTCACGTCCAGGTAAAAGTGCGCGTGCGGATTCACCCACTCAAGGCTGGTCACAGTGCCCGTAAAACCGATGGGCTTCTCCGAATCAAACACCGCCGCCCCCGAATGATGCGCCGCAATCTGCACCACCGCCGCGAGCAGCCCCACAGCCAACACCACTAGTCTCATCACAATACCTCTGTCCGCACATTGTACACCCGGTACACCCGCGCCAACAGCACTGAACGGCGACCGTAAGGGAGCCGACAAACGCTCACCTACTCGCATGGAGGGGATTCGATTACGGACTCTCCGCTTCGTCTAACAATGAATCGTCCGATGCGGGATACCCCACCAAACTCCATCACGACTATTCCTCGTTCGGAGGGACCGCAATCTCTGTAAGGTCGGTCAATTCGAATACTGGCCCCCGCCTCAGTAGCTCTACCAATTTTCGGGCCGTATCGCCGAACCGTGCGGATCACTCCACGCGTCTTCTTCATTGCCAGATGATCCTTCACAAAGTCCAGAACCTTTAGATGCGCTTAAGCCGTGCCCCAGGAATACTGGCTCAAGTCCAATAGCTACACCTCAAACCTCCGTCCCGCCTGGTGGGCGTGATTTACGTCTTGAACGCCAACCGTTCGTGCATTGGTTCGTTGGCGCGCGATCTGCAAGGCCTCGACGCATAGTGTCAGGAAGTCTCTCGGGACACCACCGCACGCGTAGAACCAATCTGTCGAGTGCCGCTGCACTAAGGAAGTTCCTTGCGGGTGCCGTGTGGCTATCTTCTACAATACTCCTGAGTATGTTTTCCAGAAACGTCTCGGCGCGACCAGGTTGTTCTAGCGTGATATCGAGGTTGAGGATGGAGGCATCATGACCGGTTTGAAGGCCCACAGGCGTGGATTCGGTGTGAACCAGCGTTTCTGGTGCCGGATTCCCGCAACTGTGAGCCACACGGGATTCTGACAATCCGAATCAATTGTTCCGCTCTCTCAATTGACTGGTCTGCAAGTAGAGCGGAACATCCGGTCGTTCTTGGGGTAGGGATCATAGTCCGCCCGATCATGCCGGACATTTTTTAGATGGTTCTCCCTTCTTGGCTGAGTCCTACCGCGTCGAAAACGGACTCTTCATAGCCGGCGGCGGCGGACCCAGGCCCAACATTGCGGGCCTCTTCACACAGAAAATCATTCTGCACCCGGAAGTGATCGCCAGCGTCGCCGCGGTGGATGAAGAAGAGGGGCTTGTCCTGCTGTGGATGAATTTCGGCAACACAAACTCTTATGGCCCCGGCAACGCCTTGGTGACGTTCGAAGCCTTCAAGGTCTGGGGCAACGAAATCCACGCCATCAACGCCTTCTTCCGGACCATCGCAAAGTCCACCCCGCGCTACTGGCCGTCGCTGGGGTTGGAATAGAGACGCCGAACTTAGCTACGCGCGAACTCAATCAGCGGCCCCGCATCGTGCTCATCCGCCGCCCGCAGCGCTGCAATGTAGGTCCGCCGCAACTCACCCGGGTCCCGCAACTGCACGCTGCCCCAAGTGAATCGCGGCCGCCCCAACTGCATCACCAGTAAATCCGACAACAGCCGTGAGTGCCGCCCGTTGCCGTTCGGAAAGGGATGGATCTGCACCAAACGGTGATGCAAGCGGACCGCGATTTCATCCGGCGAATACGTTTTGTACTCCAGCCACGCCTGCGCGTCCGCAAGCAGCAGGCGCACCGCCACCGGAATTTCAAAGAACGGAATCCCCAGGTTCCGCTCACTGGTGCGGAACTTCCCAGCCCATCGCCACACGTCACCCAACATGCGGCGATGCAGCTCCTTCACGTACGCTTCCGTGAGCAGGTCCCGCCGCCGGGCCAGCGCCCAATCCTGGCCGCGGAGGATGTTCTCCTCCTCCGCGGCATTCAACTCACTGCGATAGGCGATGTGTGCCGGGATCAACCCGTCCGCTTCCCCAATACTGATCGGCGTCGCCGCAGGGTGGCCGGGAAAGAATCGATCCGTCATGCTTGGAAACTAGTCCCAGAACCGGCTCGGATTCGTCTCCCGCATTACCTCATCCAGCTCCGCCTCCAGATCCTTGCCAAGCACCGCCTGATCCTCAAGCAGCATCGTGTGCGCAATCGGACCCCGCCGGTTCAGCATGTAGCGAAGCGCGCGCTCGCGCACCATCGTCTCCAACGGCTTCCTCGGCACCAGCGCGTAGACCAGGTCGCAATCCATCGCCGCCGCCGCTCGCCGCAAGGTCGCCAGCGCGATAGTCTCCTTCTGTTCGGATTGTTCCATTGCCACAACCGAGGGCTGCTTCACCCCCAACCGACTGGCCAACTGCGCGGTGGTCAACCCCAAGCCCTCGCGCACCGCTCGGGTCCAACCCCGGACCGGCGGCACAAATCGCGGAGCTTGGCCGATTCTCTCCATGCGATCATCAAGATGGGATCGAGAGCGGTTGTTTTTTCGTCGCTGTTTCATAGACTAAAGTCTATCCTATACCTCTTACAAATAGATCATACCATATAATACCAGCACTTAAAATAGACTATAATATATTTCAAGCTATAACCCTCATGCCAACTCCATAACCCAAACACTATCAACAAGTTGCGACAGCGTTCCCTCTCCACCACCGGTTTCATACCCCACCATCAACTAATGGGACCCCAGCCAGTCCGTCGCTGCCGCAGTCTGCACAACCATACGAAAATTACAAAACGAACTCAGCAAGTAATTGAAAATGAAGACAGGCCGGAAAATCAGGAGCCCCGTTTCGCCCGCACCCCAATCTGTGATATTCTGAGCCGCGAACCGGGAGGTGTGGAATGAGTTGGAAACAAGTGGTCGCGGCCCTGGCATTGAGCGCGGGACTAGCATGGTTTGGCGTGCCGAGTGTGGCGCAAACAGGCAACGTATTCAAAGGACGACTCTCAAAAGTCCCCGTGGACGCCAAGATGGTGCCCATCATCATCGGCGTCGGCGAAGCCAGCGGCACGCTGAACGGCTCGCGCGTGACTATCGCCGGAAAGTTTGAAGGCCTGGGCTCCGCCGCCACCGTCGCGCGTCTGCATGAGGCTAAGTTCCGCGGCATTCACGGGCCGGTCATCGGCGAACTGGAAGTCACCAAAGCCGCCACTGGCA
Source organism: Bryobacterales bacterium (assembly GCA_947446025.1). Classification (GTDB taxonomy): domain Bacteria; phylum Acidobacteriota; class Terriglobia; order Bryobacterales; family Bryobacteraceae; genus Palsa-187. Next base: position 15,940 of record CANFEY010000018.1, on the reverse strand, counting down.
CCGTTAGCGGCCAATTCAATCTGACTCCGGCGCAAATTACCTCGCTCCGCGAAGGCAAGATCTACGTCCAGATTCATTCCCAAGTAGGACCCGAAGGCCACCTCTGGGGCTTTCTGCTGCCGTAAGGAGATACAACCATGAAGATCAACAAGACTCTGACTGTTACCCTGGCCGGCGTTGTCGGCGCGGTCGTAATTCTCTTCTCCGGCGATCTGACGGCGCAGCAGCGCCCCGCCGGCCCCTTCACCGGGGCGCAGGTCGCGGCGGGCAAGGCGGCCTATGAGAAGAATTGTGCCTCCTGCCATCTACCCACTCTTGCAGGCAGCGGCGATGCCTCGGCACTGGCCGGTACTCCCTTCATGGCCAGTTGGGGAGCGCGCAACGCGGGCCAACTCCACAGCTTTATTCAGTCCTCTATGCCGCCAACGGCGGCGAACAGCCTGGGCGCGGATACCTACCTCGCCATCACGGCCTACATCCTGGACCGCAACGGCGCAACCGGCGGTGCGCAGACAATGGCGGCAAACAACAACACCACCATCGGCCTGATCGCGAATGGCCAAGCCTCGGACGCGGCAGCAGCAAAGGGTGGCAAGGGCAGCAAAGCCGACCCTAACGCCAAGGGCCGCGGCGTCGTCGCGCAGAACCCTCCCAAGGGCATCACCAGGCCGGGTGAAGTGAAGAACTACGTTCCCGTCACCGACGCGATGCTGAAGAATCCCCCGGCCAGTGACTGGCTCATGATTCGCGGCAACCAGGCCGCGCACAACTTCAGCGAACTGAACCAGATCAATGTCAACAACGTAAAGGGCCTGCAACTGGTCTGGAGCATGGGAATGAACAACACGGGCACCAATCAGCCCGCGCCCATTGTTCACAACGGCGTGATGTACTTGAACAACACCGGCAACATCCTGCAAGCCATCGACGCGCGGACCGGCGACCTGATCTGGGAGAACAACTATGGCAACAACGCCAACGCGGCCTCGCAGCGCGGCATCTCCATCTACCAGGACAAGATCATCGTGTCCACCTCCGACGCGCACCTGATCGCCTTCGACGCGCGCAACGGCAAGCAACTGTGGGAGACCACCATGGGTGACCGGTCACAGGGCAACTACAGCACCTCCAGCGGACCCATCGTATACAACGGCAAGGTGATCCAAGGCATCGGCGGCTGCCAGGCGTACCGCGAAGACGAAAAGTGCTTCATCAGCGCCTACAACGTCAACGACGGCAAGCTGATCTGGAAGTTTGAGACCATCGCCCGCGCAGGCCAGCCCGGCGGCGACACCTGGGGCGAGCTCCCCACCATCTTCCGCGCAGGCGGCGAGACCTGGATCACCGGCAGCATCGATGCCGACGCCAACACCACCTACTGGGGCGTGGCGCAGGGCAAGCCGTGGTTCCGCGCAAGCCGAGGATCGGGCAACGGGTCCACGCTCTATGCGAACTCCACCGTGGCGCTCGACCTCGACACCGGCAAGCTGAAGTGGTACTACTCGCACGCGCCCGGTGAGACGCTCGACTTCGACGAAGTCTTCGAACGCATTCTCGTCGACGACCTCGGCCAGAAGCTGGTATTCAGCGCTGGCAAAGTCGGCATCCTGTGGAAGCTCGACCGCACCAACGGCAAGTACCTCGGCCACAAGGAAATGGTGTTCCAGAACGTCTACGATTCCTTCAACGCCACCACAGGCGAACCTCACTACCGGAACGACATCGTGGAGCAGCAGGTGAACACGTGGGTTCCTGCGTGCCCGTCGAGCGACGGCGGCCACAACTGGATGGCGATGTCCTATCACCGCCCCACCAACGCGATCATCGCCCCGTTGACCCAGGCCTGCCAGGAGTGGATGATCCAGGAAGTTCCGAAGATCGCAGGCGGCGGCAACGGCGGCGGCGCGGTTCGCAAGTTCATGGAGCTCCCCGGCTCCAATGGCAACCTCGGCAAGCTCGCCGCGTATGACGTGCGCACGCTCGCCGAGAAGTGGAAGATCGAACAGCGCGCCACCTTCATGACTAGCGTGCTGACCACCGCCGGCAACCTGGCGTTCGTAGGCGACCTTGGCCGCGAGTTCAAAGCCATCGACGCCCGCAACGGCAACATCCTATGGAAGTCCCGCCTCATCGCCTCCGTGCAAGGCTTCCCCCTAAGCTTCAGCGTCGGCGGAAAGCAGTACATCGCCGTCACCACAGGCCAAGGCGGCGGCAGCCCGAGACAGGTCCCCAGTTGGCTGTCTCCCGAAGTGGAACCCGGCCAGCAAGGCCACGCAGTCTACGTCTTCGCGCTGCCTGAGTAGGGGTTACCGGGGCCCCGGTGGCACGGCCCCAACACTCTTAGTGACGAACGCCGTGACGTCGAAATAGACGATCACAGTTTCGCCGGAGCGCGGGTCCTTGATCGAGTAGCGGGTGTACTTCCGGCCACCCGCATTCACGGGCTCCGAAGTGACTCCTGGACCGTACCCAGACGGCAGACCTCTCGTCGCCTGGACGATGTAAATTTCGCGATCTACAACCACCTCGTACGCAGATTCAGGACTCTTTCCGTCCCGCCCCTTCATAATTGAGTTAAGCAGCCCGGTGACAATCCCCAACGACCGCGCCGCCCGCGGGGTATCACCAAGGGCTTGATACAGAGCGACTTCATCTGCGTGTACTTCCAAATTGACAAATCCTTCGGCCAGCAGCGTATCGGCGTAGGCAAGTATTTCCTTTGGATCCTTCAATGCGTGGAGTCTCCCCAACTGGTCGGGAGTTGACCTCAGGCGACAGTCCGGAAGACGCAAACAGAGAAAACGCATTTGGCGGTAGTCCACAGTGGCATCACCACCCTTCGCCTTCGCTACGAGATCCCGATAGGCAGAGGAATCCGTCGACGTATCCTGTGCGTCAAGAACCATCGAGATTGCGAGCGGAAGCAGAATGGACCGAACGATGACCTTCCGCACAATAGACTGGACAGTCATTACACAGCGCCCGCCTTGGCGATGTCCGCAGCGCTGCTCAGCCCTTCCACCTTCCAGCACAACTCGAGCAACCGCCGAGCGCGGGCGGCGGGGAGGACGCCGTCGGCTAGGTCGGTGAACTTGGCCTCCAGCGCGGAGTCGCTCATGGGATTCTCCATGCTACCGATGGCGTGTTCGATGAACTGCTCCAGCTTGCGGCCGTCTTTCAGCGTCACCGTGGCGCGGACCTGGTCTTCGTGGATCGCCGGGTCCACTGTGATGCGAACGCGGTCGCGCAGGGCGATGATGGCGGGGTCGCGCACCAGCTTGTCGCTGAACTGCTTCTCTCCTGCCGCGCCTTCCACGATGGCCGCTGCCGCTGCGAAGTAGACGCTGAACTTGCCTTCGAGGCCGGTCTGCGGAGCCTTGTTGCCCGTAAGCTCCGGCACCAAACGATGCACGCGCAGCTCGATGCTCCCAATCTGCGCCGCGGTCAACTTGTACTTATTGCGGAGCTGAATACACGCGTCGAGCGTGGGGTGAATCACGATGCCGCACGCGAAGGGCTTGTAGCTGTTGAGCGAAATCTCATAGGTCTCGCCGAGCTTGTCCACGATCTGGGAATAGTCCCGCTTCGTGCTCAGCGTGTTCGCCCAGCCAGCCTTCGCCTCGATGCCTTGGTTCGAACTGGTGAAGCCACGTTGAGCCAACAATGCAGAAGTCAGGCCGTTCTGCGCCGCGCGGCCAGGATGGAAACTCTTCGTCATGGTCCCGAACATTTCCTTCAAGCCCACCGGCTGCGTCGCAGCAAGCCCGAGCGCCCAGATCATCTGCTGCTCATTCAAGCCCAGAAGTTTTCCACCTGCCGCTGCAGCTCCGAAGACACCCGCCGTTCCAGTGATGTGCCAGCCCGCGTCGTAATGTTGCGGATAGACCGCGTTGCCGATGCGGCATTCCACCTCGACGCCTAAGATCAACGCGTGCAGGAAGTCGCGCCCGCTCACCGGCCGGTATTCGGACAGCGCCAGAATCGCCGACGCCACTGGCCCGCCCGGATGAATGATGGTCTTCAAGTGCGTGTCGTCGTAGTCGAACACGTGGCTGCTGATGCCGTTCATCAGCGAGGCGTGCAGGATGTCGAGCCGCTCGCGCCGTCCGAGCACGGTGGCTTGCGCGGGTCCTGAGAACGGAGCCAGCGCCGCCACCGCGATATCGAGCGTCTGATGCCGTGAGCCGCCCACCGCGCAGCCCACCCAGTTGAGCAGCGTTCGCGTAGCTTCCTTGCGCACGGGCGCCGGAACATCGGCGGCCTTCGCGTTGACCACGTATCGCGCCAGCTTCCGCGTGACGTCGATGGCGGCCTCGGCCGTAGTGGGTAGCGCGACTTGCGCCCGCAACTCCGCGGCCAATCCAGCCAGTGCCACGGCACGCAAGAAATCCCGGCGGTCATTCGATTCCACAGATCACCTCCACCAGATACAATGACACAGAAGGAGTCTTCATATTTTGCGCACCGCCATCCTCACACTACTCACCGCCGCCACGCTCTTCGGCCAAGGCAAAGCCCCTCAGAACCAGCCGCTGTCACAGGTGTTCGACGCCCAGGTCAACACCATCGAGCGCGAAGTGCTCGGCCTGGCGCAGAAGATGCCGGCCGAGAAGTACAACTTCGCCCCCGCCACCGGCACTCCGCCCGCAGGTACGTTTGATGGCGTGCGCACCTTCGCGCTGCAAGTCCGCCACATCGCGACCGTGATGTACATGATCTCATCGCAGATCCTGGGCGAGGCGAATCCGGTAAACATGGGCTCGGATGAAAACGGCGCGAACAGCCTGCAGACCAAGGACCAGATCATCGCCTACTTCCATGCCTCCATCGCGTACGCGCACAAAGCGATGCGCAGCATCACCCCGGAAAACCAAGGCGCGAAGGCCGCCAACGCCGCGTTCATGGGGCTGCATAGCTACGATCACTACGGGCAGATGGTGGTGTACGCTCGGCTGAACGGCGTCACTCCGGGCGGCGCTCCGGCGGGTGCGGGGAAGGGGAAGGCGAAGGCGAAGTAGGAGGAACCGTGGGTTCTGTCGAGGATGCCGCGATTGCGCTGATTCATGGAAGGGCTGAAACACAGGAGTTCGAGACGCTCCTGAAGGGCATCCGACTGGTCCTTCAACCTTCCGCATGATCGCTGGCTCTCTTGTATTAAGGCACTCTCCGCGATTATTGCTTCGGACCTTGAGTGGATGCCGCCCATTGGTAGAACGGACTGGGTCAAGATTCGCGCTACCAACAATCTGATTCGGGCAGTGACTTCGGGGTTACCCACACCTGCGCCTGCCTATGGGGCAGTGGAGGAGGCGGCACGACCTTCTATTCAGTGGATCGCGACGCAGACCGACTACGAGGTAGCAGACTTTTGCTGGAAAGTCTGGGAGCGTTGCAAGATTGGATCAGGAAGCACAGAACCCGTTTTTGCGCTACATCGTTTGGGGCGCCTCGCTGGTGAATTTTCTCTAGGCAACATCGATCTGGCGGTTTCCTTCGCGATGGAACGGCGCGCCATGGATCGATGGCCGGAAGAACGATGGTCATTCGTCAAGTGGAGTCGCGACGCCGAGACGTTCTGGGCGGCGATGGACCATTCAAGCTACATGGTTCGTGCTTCCGCAGCTGAGCCTTTGGGAAGCCTATTCCTTGGGTGCATGCAAAATGGCGTGGTGGATGTCCCGTCAGTGGACGAGCTCATGGAAAAGATCGGCGCGTTCGAGCGGAAGATTCCCGGAATCGCGGGTGCCTTCCTGCAAGAATCAGAGTGGAGTTTCGGCACGTGGGCCGACTTCGCGGGTGACTTCGACATGAGGCATTGGATGCTCGACACCTTACGCCATTCGAAAAGAGAACGCAGCGCTCCTGGTCAGCAGACGTTGGATTTCTACGCGCACGAGCTGTTTCAGGATGACCCTGACGCGATTCGAGCGATGCTCGATATGGGCCGTCGCAACTTGGCTGTTTTGACGGCAACGCAGGACCCGAATGCGATCAATTCTCTCCGCGACGTCCTCGACTCGATGGCGCAGTCGGACGATCCCGTGGCGTCGCGAGCCATCCAGACGTATTTGGAGCAGCGCCATCATCATGCTGGGTGTGAGTTCCTGCCGCATCCCTGGTTTGGGCAGTAGCAAAACTTTTCTCTTGACGGCTACTGTATTACGTGTCATAGTACACACGTGATCCCGTTCCGGCTTACATTTCAACCTGGCGTCTCCATCTATGAGCAGGTTGTCTACGCGGCCAAGAAGGCTGTGATTGCGGGCCAGATGCGGCCGGGGGATGCGTTTCCTTCGGTGCGGGCGCTGAGCAAGGAACTCAAGATCAACCCCAACACGGCGCACAAAGTTGTCACGCAGCTGCTCGCGGAGGGGATGCTGCAGGTGATGCCGGGGATTGGGACTGTGGTCGCCGAGCCTTCCGCCTCTACGGCGGCGGAGCGGGGACACCTTCTGCGCACCGAGCTGGAGCAGCTTGTCGTGCAGGCGAAAAAGCTGGGGCTGGAACTCGACGATGTCACCACTGCCGTACACGACCACTGGTACCGGCTCGATGGAAAAAATGGGAGGAAGCTATGAGCGACGTCATCACTACGCAAGGGCTCTCGAAGAAGTACCGTAAGCATGTGGCGCTCGATAAGCTCACGTTCGCGGTGCCCGAAGGCAGCGTCTATGCGCTGCTGGGGGCCAACGGGGCGGGTAAGACGACGGCGTTGAAGCTGCTCATGAACCTGCATCCGCCGACGGCGGGCGAGGCTCGGGTGTTGGGCATCGATTCGCGGCAGCTGCTGGGGCGGCACTTCGAGAACATCGGCTACGTGTCCGAAAACCAGGACCTGCCGGGCTGGATGACGATGCAATTTCTGCTCGACTACCTGAAACCGTTCTACCCCACATGGGACGATGCGCGCGCGGCGGAGTTGCTGGCACAGTTCCGGCTGCCGCTCGACCGCAAGATCAAACATTTCTCGCGCGGCATGCAGATGAAGGCGATGCTGGCCTCGTCGCTCGCATACAACCCCAAGTTGCTGGTCCTGGACGAACCGTTCAGTGGCCTGGATCCGCTGACGCGCGAGGAACTCATTGGGGCGCTGCTCGAATGCGGGCACGAAACTTCCATCGTGGTCTCCTCGCACGATCTCGCCGACATTGAAAGCTTCGCCAGCCACATCGGCTACCTCGATCAAGGCAAGCTGGAATTCGGCGAGGAACTTTCCGCACTCACGGCGCGCTTCCGCGAGATGGAAGTGACGCTGGAGCAACCCGCATTGCCCTCGCCGTGGCCCGCGCATTGGCTGCGCCCGGAAGCCTCGCCCGCCGTGGTGCGGTTCATCGAGACGCACTATGATCCCGAGCGCACCATCGGCGAGATCAAGCTGCTGTTCCGCGGTATCACGCACATCGAAGCCAACCCCATGCCGCTCCGGTCCATTTTCATTGCGCTGGCGCGTACCTCGCAAAAACTGGCTGCTTAAGGAGACACCATGACCACGTTGCAACAAGCCCTCCACATTTTTCGCAAAGACGCGCGGCACCTGCGCCTGGAAATCGGCGGCGCGCTGCTGTTGATTCTGATCCTGATTTTCTCGGGTGTGCAGACGTGGGAACAGTTGCAGGAGCGCGGCGGCCCGACCTTCGGCGACGATACCCCGCTGAGCATGTTGCTGCCGCTGGTCTGGGGCCTGCTCATCGCGCGCTCCATCCAATCCGAAGCGCTCCCCGGCGATCGGCACTTCTGGCTCACACGGCCTTACAGCCGCGCCGGCTTGGTGCTGGGAAAGCTGCTGTTCATTGCCGCGTTCATCAACGTGCCGCTGCTCATCGCGCAGGCCGTGATCATCGCAGCCGATGGCTTGCCGCTGCTGCCCTCGGCGAGTGGACTGTTGTGGAACCAGCTGCTGGTGACCGCCGTCTTCGTGCTGCCGGTAACGGCGATCGCCACGCTCACCAGGAACCTGGCTCAGTTTCTACCTGCCGCTGCTGTGGCCGTTGCGGTGCTGGCGGCGATCCTGGAGGAAAACAGCCGCACGCGTGACTTAGTGTGGATCTCCGTAGGAGTGGGCCTTGCGCTGGCCGCCATGACCGGATGCTTTGTGATTTGGCGACAGTACCGCCTGCGCAGATCCGGCAACACCGCGTTGCTCGCGCTTGGGGCATGCGTCGCGAGTCTCATCCTCAGCGCCAGCTTTCCCGATCAAGCTGCGTTTGCGATCCAGTCGAACTTGATCGGCACGGCGGACAAGCAGTTCGGATTGAGGCTGGGTGCTCCCGAAGCGAAGGCGGGTGCGAAGCGGCCTATGCAGGCGCGGAACAAGTATCGGCAGACGGTCAAGTTTCCGATCCGGGTGGAGGGAACCGCGGCGAGGAATTTGATGGTGCAGGGGTGGGACCTCTCCTTCAAGACACTTTCCGGCGTGACGCGCCGCGGGCAAACGAAGATCGATGTTTCTCCGGCGGGTCTGGTGCAGTTCGCGACGATAGACCGCGATTTCTTCGAGGCGGCAAAGAACGCGCCGGTTACCCTGCGGGTCACCTACTCGCTCACGCAATTCGGCGACGGGGGTTCGTCCGACGTGCCTCTGGACGGGACGCCTGTATTTGTTCCCGGACTGGGCCAGTGCGGGGCTACAGTGCGTTGGGATCACCGCGAGTTCTTCTGCCGATTGCCGTTCCGCCGCCCCGCCATGTTCGTTTCGGACCGCGTGGGCCTGGGCGTCCCGGATTCGTATGGACCCGTCCCCGTCCGCCTTCATCCTGTGGCGACGCGAGGCTACGAGTTGTCCGAAGCCGTGGCGAAAGAGTTGGCTCCCGCTGAGATCGAGAAGCCCTTGACGGTGACAGTGCGGAAGCGGGTGGCGTACTTCCGCTATACGCTGGAGGCACCGAATGTGCGGCTCGCCGATTACGCGGTGGATACGGCGGATGTGGAGGAGTAACTAGTCGTAGAACACCGGGGACTTAGTCAACCTCTTGTGCGTAGTCTCGTCGTGCTCGATCCACATCTGCGCGCCGGCCGACATCACCTACTTCGCTCTGTCTCACGACGACCACGCCGCCAATGCCAACGCGTTTGCCGGATCCACCTGAATCGTGCAGGAGCCCGAATGGCACGCCATGGTCGACGGCGCTCCCGCCCGCATCCAAGAGCGCGCCAGCTATGCGAAGTTGAAAGACGCCAAGACGATGATGCTCAAGGGTGAAGACAAGGACGTCTTCGGCGTGTAGCCGATTTCCGCCAACTGCGGGAGAGTTTCTTGCTGGCCGCGAATACACCTGTAGTCGCGGGTTTGCCGTCGGCGGGGACGGCTCCATCGGCGATCTGACCCGCTTCCCACAGCAGCGTGCCGGGCGAATGGGACAATTAGATAGCACGGCGTGACCAAGGTCACCGGACCGTTGATCTCTTCCGCCTTCAAGTTATACAGCGCGAGATTCATCGCGCCGATGGTTCCACAGTCCAAGATGCAGAGGCGAAGCGGTTTCGCGGGTTGATTGGTCCAGCATAACACCGGGGTGAGTCCGGTCGACCCATCGGGCACGCGAGGCGCGCGTGTTACTTGTGTAGTTTCAACATAGGGCCTTTGGTATAGTACGTGCATACATTTTCTACGCATGCGCCTACCAGTTTTTTCCCTCGCGGCCCTTTTTGTGCCCCTAATCGTTTCGGCTCAGACGTTTCCATCCATCGCGGATGTTTCCCGCACGCTCAGCATTCTGCAGCCGGGCATGGACATCCAGGCGATTACGGTAGACACTACCGGGAATGTTTACCTCGCGGGCACCAGTTCCTCTGGATTCACCGGCGCGACCACGCGGCTGGGACCGCAGGGAGAGGTGGATCTGTTCGTCATTAAGACGAATGCCATGGCGGACCAGGTTCTCTACGCGACGGCGATCGGCGGGAGCGGCAGCGAGGCGCTGCGAAGCATCCAGGTCGACGCGAGCGGCAACCTCTATTTGTTGGGCTCCACGATCTCGCAAGACTTTCCCTCGACAACGAAGGTGAATCCTGGGTTCCCTATCGGTGCAATCGCGCTGAAGCTCAACCCGGCGGGCAGCGCCTTTGTCTACGCGGCACAGATGGGTTCGCGCATGACGGCGCTGGCGATGGACATTGATTCCGCCGGCGCGGCCTTCGTCGTAGGCGCGACCAACACGGTCGACCTGGCAACCACGGCTGGAGTGCTCAAGCCGCAGCCAACCACCCAGGACTACATGGGCTTCATCCTCAAGCTTGCACCGGCGGGCAGCACGTTCCAGATCGCGACTTACTTTGGCCCAGCGAACAAGTCAGTGGAGGCGGTCTCGGTGCGGTCGAACGGTATCCTGATTATCGCGGACGGCAACTTGGTGCTGCTGAATTCCACGTTGACGCAGCAGACCACGACGATCCCGATCAACATGACGGCCGCGCGGATTGCGTTCGATACGGCGGGGAATATTCACCTGTCCGGGACGTCCACCGGCGTTGCGGGCGGATTCGTGTTGAAGCGGTATTCACCGGCACTGCAACTTCAGTTGGATAAGACGTACCCGCTGGTTTCCGCGGACGTGTCGCCGCGCATCGCCGTGGCAGCTTCGGGGCGGATCTATCTTTTTGGACAGCCCACGTCAGCCAGCTTTCCCACGCTGAATCCATCGCAGCCATGCTTGGCGAATATCGCAGCGCCGAACGGGCTGGCAGGGCTAGCGGCGGCCGATAGCGGCGGCGGCCTCATCGGAGCCACGGGCAAACCCATTCCCCCGGACCAGGCCATCCTGGTGCTAGACCCCAGCGGGAATGTGTTGCATTCCACCTTCACGGCCGCGGTTGTGTCCCAGGCCGCGGTGGCCCCGGGCAACGGGCGCATCTACGCAGCGGTCAGTGAAACGCTGTTCACCACACCCCAGTGGACTTCATGGAAAGGCCTCATCCGCATCAACCAGGAGTTGATCCCCACCGACAAGGCATCCCCGGCGTGCGTGGTTCACGGAGCCTCATTCAATCCTGTGCGCGTCAGCCCCGGTGCCATCATGACGATCTTCGGCACGCACATTGGACCCAACACCTTCACCAGCTTCACGCTTCCCGGCGGGGTGGTGGAAAAGGTCCTGGGCGGAGCGTCTGTGACCGTGGAAGGCAAGGCCGCGCCCATGCTGTTTTCGTGGGACAAGCAGATCAACTTCATTGTGCCGTGGACGGTTCGCACAGACGGCGCTGCCGTTCCCTTGTGCGTGACCTATGACGGTGCCACCACGTGCGTCCAGGTGGGTACCACCACGGCCGTGACGGGAGCATTCCAGCGCGGAGCAGTCACCGCGGCATTGAATCAGAACGGGTCCATCCACGAGACCACGAATGCGGCGGCTCCGGGTTCCGTGGTGCAGCTGTTCATGACCGGCTTCGGCGCGGTGGACGGATCACTGCTGGATGGAGGCGTTGCCGGCTCGACATTGCAATTGGTAAAGGGGGCCGTTACGGCCAGCACGGAACCGCCGCCGGTGGGCGGATGCGGCCTGTTCGCGTGCGCCGCCGCGGGAGGCTTCCGCACGGTGGACGTGGGCTTCGCCGGCGCGGCTCCCGGCCTGGTGCTGGGTGTCAATCAAGTGAACATCAAGGTCCCGGACGATATGCCCAGCGGACTACAAACGTTCACGATCTCCTTCAAACCCACGGGTGCAAGAGACGCCATCACCAGCACAGTGCAGGTCCAAATCCGCTAAGATGGAAGGAGTGGCGCGGTAGCCAAGTGGTAAGGCAGAGGCCTGCAAAGCCTTTATTCGTCGGTTCGATTCCGACCCGCGCCTCCAACCTCTCTGACCTCAAAGCGGCGGTCTTCGCCGGAACCCTGGATGCGGATCTCGGTGTGCTGCTGCGGCATAAGTTGCGGGAAGCGCTCACCCCACTCGATCAGGGCCACGACATCGCGGTCGAACAGATCCTCCAGGCCCAGCGCGGCCACTTCTTTGGCGGTCTCCAGACGGTATAGATCGATGTGGAAGGCGCTGCCGTAGTCGTGGATCAGCGTGAAAGTCGGGCTAGTGACCTCCTCCGGGGTGGCCACGCCGAGGCCGGTGAGGATGCCCTTGGAGAGCGCCGTCTTCCCCGCCCCCAGATTGCCGATCAGTAGCACCACGCCACGCAGTCCGGCCGCCAGTTGCTTGCCCAGCGCGATGGTCTGGTCCTCGGAATGGGTGCTATACGATCTCACGAATTGCTTTCGGCAGGTACTTCAAGAGATCGGTGGCGATGAGGCATTGCTCGGTCAGCTCCGCCGCTCCGAGTTCGCCGGAGCGGCCGTGCAGCCAGACAGCGGCTCGGACGGCGAGCAGGATGTTCTCGGGATCCTGGGCGATCAATCCAGCGATCATGCCGGTTAGGATGTCGCCGGTGCCGCCGGTGGCCATGGCGGGAGAGCCGGTGGTGTTGATCCAGACGTTGCCATCGGGAGCGGCGATCAGCGTGCGGTGGCCTTTCAGCACCAACAGCACGTTGCGCTCCTGCGCGAACGCGCGCGCGGCGGTCAATCGGTCGGCGGGGGCGTGCCCCAGCAAGCGCGCCATCTCGCCTGGATGGGGCGTGAGAATGGTTTGCAAGCCGCGGCCGCGGAAATCGGTTCCGGCGATGGCGTTGAGCCCGTCGGCGTCGAGGATCACAGGCACGGTGGCGTCGCGCAAGATGCCCTCGACCAGGGGGCGGTTCACGCCCAGACCGGGTCCTACGGCCAGCACGGTCTTCCGCTCCAGGGTGAAGTCGTCGAGCGATTCCGTCATGAGTTCGGGAACCGTCAGGGTCGCCTCGCACGAGGTTACGGTGGCCAGCCCTGCGCCCATCCGCAAAGCCGCCAGGCCCGCCATGGTCGCCGCACCGGATTTTCCGGGCGCACCGCCGATCACCAGGACGTGGCCATAGTCGCCTTTGTGCCCATCGCGCTTGCGTGGTGCAAACAAAGGCAAGAATTCGGTGTCAGACACCATAACTCCCGAACTTTCCAGCGGGCGGCAGCCGATTTGCGACACCACCAGCCGGCCCACGTGCCCTTGCGCGCCGTCGGCCAGGTAGTGATCGAGCTTTGGCGCGGTGAAGGTGACGGTGATGTCCGCGCGAACCACATCTCCTCCGCCGCCGAGCCCCGAGGGCAGATCTACAGCGACGATTTTCGCCAGCGGAAACTCGCGCGTCGCCGCGATCAGTTCCGCCACGCGCCCGGTCGGCGCGCCCTTGACGCCGGTCCCGAGCAGAGCGTCGATGACGATGGTCACCGCCAGCCGCTCGCGCAGCTTGCTCTGCACCTGACGTTCGGGATAAATGCGAGCCTCCGGCAGCCGGTCCAGATTGGTCTTCGCGTCGCCCGAATATTCCGAAGGGTCCGCCGCCAGCACCACGCGCAGCTGATCCACCGCATACTCGCGCAGGATGCGGGCAATCGCCAACCCATCGCCGCCGTTGTTGCCCTTGCCGCATAGGATCACTATGTTCTGCGTGTTCAGCGGCGCGAATTCGCGGACCAGTTCCTCCACCACGCGATGCGCGGCGTTCTCCATCAGCGCGATTCCGGCGACGCCATCCTCGATGGTGCGCTGGTCCACCGCACGCATTTCTTCCGCAGAAAGCACCCTCACTATGCTCCTTCGCCCAACATTTTTTCCAGCAGATCGAGGCCGGAAGGCTCACCCATGACGATCAAATAGTCCCCGCCCGCCAGCTTTTCCTCGTCAGCCGGATTGTAGATCATCTTGCCCGATGACCGGCGCACGGCCAGCACGACCACGTCCTTGCCCTTGCTGATCGACACTTCGCCGATGGTGCGCTGCGAGAAGGCGCTGCCGGGTTCAATGCGGATCTGCTCGATACCGGCCTCCGCAGCCGCACCCTCCTGCAGCGTGTAGTCCAAGAATTGCAGCACATGCGGCTTGAGCAGAGCCTGCGCCATGCGGTGTCCGGTGGAAACGTAGGGAGCGAAGACAAAGCTGGCACCAGCGCGGCGCATCTTCGGCTCAGTGGTTTCTTCGGCGACGCGCGCCGAGATCTGCAGCAGCGGGTTCAGAGACTTCGCGGTCATCGTTACGAAGAGGTTGTCCGCGTCGGTCCCCAGCGTTGCGATCAGCCCTTTCGCGCGGGCGATACCGACGTCGCGCAGGGTCTCATCGCGGCTGGCGTCGCCCACCACGGCGAGCAGCCCCGCGTGCATGGCGCGCTCCACCCGTTCCTCGGCGTTGTCGATCACCACGAACGGAGCGCCCGCCGCCGTCAACTCCGCCGCCGCCCCGCGGCCTACGCGTCCGTAGCCGCACAGTATGTAGTGGCCTTTGAGTTTGTCGATCATTTGCTTGTTCTTCCGTTTTCCGAAAAATTGGTTCAGCTCGAGCTCGATGATGGTCTGCGTGAGAAAGCCCGTCGCCAAGAGGATGACCGTGACGCCCACCAGCAGCAGGCCGGAGTTGAAGACGCGCCCCCAGAAGCTCAGGGGAAGGATCTCGCCGTAGCCCACGGTGAGCACCGTAATCAGCGTCATGTAGAACGCGTCAAACGGCGGGTAGTCGTCAATGAGCACGAACCCAACGGTGCCGATAAGCAACGTCGCGGACATAGCCAGCGCCACCAAGATCAGCCGTTTGCGGATTCGCTCCATCTGTCTATCGTAGTTCGTTTGCGTGCCCCCGAACGCAAGAATCCCCGTGGCGGCGCTGTCTTGCACCGGCACGGGGACCCTATGAGTGGGAATGCCTCTGCTATTAGTGGGACATCGCGGTTTCCGGGACCGTAATCGGCTCCAGTTGCGCCATGATCTCCGCCTTGCGGTCATTGAACCACGGCGGCAGGTGCAGTTCCTTGCCCAGCGTCGACTTCGGCTCGTCTTTTTCGAACCCGTCGTCAGCGTTGCAGCAGCTTTCGATCAGGATGCCACCGGGAGACCGGCAATACATGGAGAAGAAGTAGAAGCGGTCTTTGATCTCCGACGCGTCGGTGTAGCCGAGTTCTTCGTAGATTTCTTTCTGCCTGGCCAAGGCGGCCTTGTCAGCGCCCCACAGAGCGATGTGATGGACCGTACCTGCGCCAAAGGTCCAGCTGCCGGCCTTGAGGTCCGGCTCATTCACCAGCGTCACCGTCTTGTTGGCACCGCCGCTGCCGGTTTCGAAGCGATGGAACGCTCCATCGACGCCGGTCTTCTTGAATCCCAGCGCTTCGACGAAGAAACGTTCGGTCTCCGCGGTCTCACGCACGGACAGCACGGATCCGTGGAAGCCCCTTACCGCGACATCTTTGCTGTGCGTGGTCCAGGGTTCGCGATTGTCGGCTGCGTCTTCCAAAACTTCATAAGCCAAACCCGACGGATGACGGAATTGGATGTAGCTTGCACCGAACCGCTCCTGCACATCGGTGCGCTCCACCTTATGTCGGTCCAGATGGTCCTTCCAGAACGAGAGCGATCCCTTGGGCACGGTGAACGAAGTGGAATGCACCTGTCCCGAGCCCCTGCGCCCAGGCTTGCGGCTATAGGGGAACGTGGTCATGACGGAACCCGGTTCCAGGTTCGCGTTCGAGTAGTAGAGATGGTAGATGGGAATGCTGCCGTCCATCAAAACCGTCTGCTTGGCCATGCGCAGGCCGACGACCTTGGTGAAGAAATCGACATCTTCCTGCGCGCCGCCAGCGCAGGCCGTGATGTGGTGGTAACCAGTCAGTGGGTATTCCATAGAGTCTCCGTGGACTTAGAATGTAAATCGAGCTACCAGTGTACCTTGACGCAGTCTGGCGCGGGAGGCCGGACGAGGCTGCGCTTTCCATCAGTAGCCCAGGGGGCCGAGGGGGGCCTGTTGCGCCACTTTGATAATGTCCCCTTGAGACCTCGATAGAAGTGTCCCCTGACGATGACCTCCCAAGGAGGCCGGGTGGGGAGAACAGTATTGAGCAAGAAAGAGTTGGCGCGCAGCGGAGTGCTAGCGCGGGTGAAGGCTGG
>CANFEY010000017.1 GCA_947446025.1 Bryobacterales bacterium | reverse complement strand
TTCGCTCGGGCTCCCTACGTCCCACCGGCAGCAATACCGCTGGCGCTGGCGCCGGAACCTTATGGTTGTTCATGGATGAAATTCTTTCTCGCCCTGCTCGGTAATTAGCGGTCGAGGAGTGTCTCACTCATGTTGGCACGGAGGGCGCTCACAAAGTCCTGGATTGCGGTGAGGCAACAACCATGAGCACCACCTGGCCACTGGCGTTGAACCTCACCGCGGGACCCGTTCCTGCTGCGAAGCGCCGTTGGCCCCGCGCACTCCGTATATATGTAGGCATCCACAGTATTTGGCTCGTTCTCTACGCCTTTTTGGAAAAGGGCTTCGCCTATGCAGGTTGGGCCCCGTTCTATGTGAGCGAACTGCTGGTCCTTCTGGGAGTCGTCGCACTGATTGGTACCCGCAGCCTTCCTACTTTGATCCGGACTCCGCTTGGGATCTGCGTCAGCTGTTTCCTTGCGTGGCAGGCGGCATGCACCGTGCCGTACGTGGAAGAGTATGGGATTGACGCTCTGCGTGACGGTGCCCTTTGGGGATACTCTCTTTTTGCGTGGGTAACCGCGGCGCTGGTCTTGCGTCTTCGCGGGTTCTTGCACACTGCGGTTACAGAACACTACCAGCGCTTCGCGCAAGTCTATCTGGTGCTGGGGGCGGCAGCGTGGCTTGCCTCTCTGTTCTTCCGAGACGCGCTCCCCCGGTGGCCCGACACGGGTGTTTCGATTCCTCTCATTAAAGGGGGCGAGTACTGCGTTCACATCGCGGGAGTCATGGCTTTTGCCTTCTCTGGATTGAGCAGGAAAGGTGGCTGGATCGCGCTAATCATTGCCGATGCGATGCTTGGGATGGGGGTGCGTGGAGGCTTCCTAGCATTTGTCGTTGCCACGGCCTTCATCATGTTGTTGCGTCCGCGAGTACAACGCGTCCTGCTGCTGGCTGCGTCCGGCCTGATCGTAGTCGTTACGATGGCGACGTTTGACATTCACTTTAGCATCCCGGGAATGTCCCGGGAGTTTTCGCTCGATCAACTTTCTGACAGCGTGAACAGCATCGTCGGGGTCAGTGACCGTCAGGATTTGGAGGGCACCAAGAGTTGGCGCCTCGCGTGGTGGAGCACCATTACGGAGTACACGCTCAACGGACCCTATTTCTGGCAAGGCAAGGGCTACGGGGTCAATTTGGCGGATAGCGACGGTTTTCAAGTGGGCACGCGTGAAGAACCCTTGCGCAGTCCCCACAATTCGCATCTTACGTTTCTTGCGCGCTCGGGCGTTCCAGGATTCGTTCTTTGGGTCACTGTTCAACTGCTGTGGCTCGGCATGATGCTAAGGGGATATCTGCAAGCGTCGCGGCATCGTCTGGAATTGTGGCCGGGCTTCTTCGCGTGGGTGAGTGCCTATTGGCTGGCGTTCGCTGTGTCGGCTTCCTTCGACGTGTTTCTCGAAGGTCCCATGGCGGGCATTCCCTTCTGGAGCCTCTTCGGAATGGGATGGGGCGGATACATACCTCTTCAGCACCGGCTCCAAGGAGCGTATGCGCGCTGACGATATCCTGCAATTCGTGGAAGGGCCCACTGTCCTTGACGTAGGATGCGCGGGTCATGTTGTGCAGCCAGAATCGAAGGAATGGCTCCATGGCCGGTTGCGTGCTCAATTCGAAGTCACCGGAATCGACATTTCTCAGGAAAACATTTCCAAGATGAGAGGCCTCGGCTTTGACGATCTCCACGTGCAAAGCGCGGATAGCTTCGCTCTTGACCGTAAGTTTAATACCTCGTCGCTGGAGAACTCATTGAGCACGTCAGCAACGCTGGCTCGTTCCTGGCTAGGGCCCGTGAACACCTAGCTCCGGGCGGGAGATTGGTTCTCAGCACCCCGTACGTATTCTCTTTTATGTACGCGATGTATGCGGCGTATCACTTCCCCAAAACATGTCAGAACGGAGAACACACCTTCTGGTTTTGCCCGAGCACCATCGCGGAGCTGGCTCAACGTGAGTCCTTCGATATCGAACAATGGCATCTGGTAGACGACTACAGTCCGTCTGTCAGATCACTCAAGTATCGGGCCTACTGGCTGTTGATTCGAACGCTGGGTCAGCTGGTTCCAGACCGTTTCACCAAGACCAACATGATCGTTGTGATGAGGCTGAATGGCACTCACCGTCCTTAGCGCGCACAACTTCTACCGGTATGCCGGCGGCGAGGATGGGGTCTTTGCGGCGGAGGCGGCGCTGTTGAAGGAGCACGGTCACACGGTTACTGCGTTTGAGAAGAACAACGCTGCAATCCTCAGCGGAGGGGCCGCGGCGTTTCTTGCTATCTGGAATCCGGCAACACACCGGAACATCCGGGCGCTGCCGGCGTCGGCGGTGGCACACTTCCACAACACGTTCCCGCTTATCTCGCCATCCGCTTACTACGCGGCGCGTGGGCGGGGTGCGGCGGTGGTGCAGACGCTCCACAACTACCGGCTCATCTGTCCCGGAGCGCTGCTCTCCCGGGATGGTGCTCCGTGCGAAGAGTGCATCACGGAACGCTCCCTGCGGCCAGCACTGACGCACGCCTGCTACCGCGGTAGCCGGACCGCCACCGCGAGTGTTGCTGCCATGCTGGCAACGCACCGAGCGGCAGGCACCTATCAGCACGCCGTGGACGCTTACGTCGCGCTGAGCGAATTCGCGCGCGGCAGATTCATCGCGGGGGGATTGCCCGCGCATCGAATTCACGTGAAGCCGAACTTCGTTTCGCCGGACCCGGGTGCCGGAGATGGCTCGGGCGGTTACGCGTTGTTCGCCGGACGGCTGTGTCCGGAAAAGGGCATCGAAACACTTTCTGCAGCGTGGAGGGAACTTCCCGAAGTGGCTCTCAAGATCGTGGGCGAAGGAAGCGCCGAGGTTCCCGCGAGCGCTGAGGCACTGGGACAGCAGGCGCGAGGGGCTGTACTCGCACTTATGCGGCGAGCGAAGGTACTGATATTTCCTTCGCTTTGCTATGAGAATTGCCCGCTAAGCATCCTAGAAGCCTACGCGTGCGGCACCCCAGTCATCGCCTCCGACCTTGGCTCCATGGCGGAGCGCGTGCGCCACAACCACACCGGGCTGCTCTTCCGCCCGGGCGACGCAGGCGACCTTGCCGAAAAGGTCCGCTACGCCTTCTCTCATCCTGAACACCTCGCGGCCATGCGGGTCAACGCGCGGCGCGAGTTTGAAGAGAAGTACACAGCGGAACGCAACTACAAAATGTTGATCTCCATCTACGAGCGAGCCATCGAAAGCGCGCAGCGGCGCAGGCGGGGGGCGGCATGACTCGGGTCCTTGTTACGGGGGCCGGGGGGTTCATCGGCCATCATCTGGTCAGCTATCTGCGCGCCCGAGGATATTGGGTGCGGGGCGTTGATATCAAGCTGCCGGAATACACACCGAGCTCGGCACATGAGTTCCTGCTGCTCGACTTGCGCTACTGGGAGAATTGCCTGGCGGCGACGGAAGGCATCGACGAAGTGTACGCGCTGGCCGCGAACATGGGGGGCATCGGTTTCATTGAGACCAACAAGGCCGTGATCGTGCGCGACAACACGTTGATCAACATGCACTCGATCGAAGCCGCGCGGGTGAACCACGTGCGGCGTTTTCTGTACACTTCCAGCGCGTGCATTTATCCGGGCTACCTGCAGAAGTCGCCCGAGGTCACCGCGCTGCGCGAGGCGGACGCCTATCCGGCCGATCCGGAAGACGGCTACGGTTGGGAGAAGCTGTACATGGAGCGGACGTGCCGGCATTACACCGAAGACTTCGGGCTCGAGACGCGCACGGTGCGCTTCCACAACATTTACGGTCCGCTGGGGACCTATGACGGGGGGGGCGAGAAATCGCCCGCTGCGATTTGCCGCAAGATCGCGCTAGCGGCGGAGGATGATGTGATCGAGGTGTGGGGTGATGGCGAGCAGACGCGCTCCTATTGCTACATCGATGATTGCGTGGAGGGCATCTACCGGCTGATGCGCTCGGATTACCGCGAGCCGTTGAACCTGGGGCGCGACGAACTGGTCTCGATCAACGGGTTGGTGGATATCGTGGCTGGCATCGCGGGCAAGCGGATTTCGAAGCGTTACGACCTCGGCAAGCCGCAGGGGGTCCGGGGCCGCAACAGTGACAACACGCTGCTGCGCGAAGTTCTTGGATGGGAGCCGGGCATTGCACTGGCGGATGGCCTCCGGCCGACCTACGAATGGATTGACGAGCAAGTATGTTCCCCAGCCGCCGCATCCTCGGCGTCCGCATAGACGCGACGGATTACGCCAGTGCCACGCGCCAGATTCTGGACTGGGCTCGGGCGGGCGAATCGCGCTATGTGTGCTGCGCGACGGTGAACAACGTGATTGAGGCGCGGGATTCGGGCGGTTACGCCGGGGTGATGGAAGGGGCGGATCTGGTGACATCCGACGGCATGCCGCTGGTGTGGACGCTGCGGGCGCTGGGAATCCGGGAGGCGACGCGCGTATACGGGCCGGACTTGATGCCGATGGTGATGGAAGCGGCGGAGCGCGACGGAGTTCCGGTGGCGGTTTATGGCGGCACGCCGGGCGTCCTTGCCGAATTGCAGAGACGATTTTCGGTTGTTTACGCGGAGGCTCCGCCCTTCCGGCTACCGACCGGGGAGGAAGATGACCGCACCACGCGGGCGATGCTCGCGTCCGGAGCGCGCATCGTGTTTGTTGGATTGGGCAGTCCCAAGCAGGACCGCTGGATGCACGCGCATCGGGGCCGAATTCCAGCGGTGATGATCGGGGTGGGGGCGGCCTTCGACTTTCTCGCCGGAGCCAAGGTACAGGCCCCGCGCTGGATGCAGAACCATGACCTCGAGTGGCTGTTTCGGCTCGCCACCGAGCCGGGGCGGCTGTGGAGGCGGTACCTGAAACAGAATCCGCGGTTTGCGTTGCTTGCCTTGACCCAAGTGGTGAGGGCGCGCCTTCTATGAGCACCGCTGCGCAACCAGCGTTCGCCGCCGCCACCCGGGCGGCGTCGCGTTGGCCAGCGTGGGCGATCTTGGCTGCGGATGTGGCGGCGTTCGAGGTGTCGTTCGCGCTGGGACTGGCCATCCGGGTGGCACTGGGGAGTGTCTTCACGGCCAACATCGCCCTGCCGCAGTATCTGGGTGTTGCGGCGGCGCTGCTGCTGATTCCGCTGGTGAACCATCAGCTCGGGCTGTACCCAGGTTACCTGCTCTCCCCTGTGGAGCGCCTGCGGCGGCGCACGCTGGCCACGCTGGCGGTCTTCGGGGCGCTGATCGCCTGGGACAACCTTGTGGCTCGTGGGGTTCTTTCGCGCGGGGTGCTGCTGGCGACGCTGCTATTCGCGCTAATGCTTCCTCCATTGGCTGAGCTTGTAGTACGTACATGGTTGATTCGCAAAGAGAAATGGGGATTCCAGGTGCTGATGCTCGGGGCTGGAGCGGGCGGGCGCGCACTGGCCAAATCTTTGCGGAACGAACCCACCGCTGGGTTCCGACCCATCGCGTTTTTGGACAATCGCCCGTCGTTGTGGAACACCCTGGTGGAGGGGATTCCCGTGGCCGGGCCGCTAGCGCTGGCCTCCGACTTTGAG
This sequence comes from Bryobacterales bacterium, assembly GCA_947446025.1. Lineage (GTDB taxonomy): Bacteria > Acidobacteriota > Terriglobia > Bryobacterales > Bryobacteraceae > Palsa-187. The sequence goes on along the minus strand of CANFEY010000017.1, from coordinate 68,605 downwards.
CAGCGCGCGGTGGCCGCCATTGTGACGCTGGCCGATCTGCCCAAGTCTGATACGGCGCAGTTGTTGCACGAACTCAACTTCGCGCGCGTGATCGTGGTGCCGGATCTGCCGGGGGTCGCCTCGCTGTGGATCACGGCTCGCGAGTTGGGCGGCAGCGTTGGGTTTGAAATCAAGAAGAACTTGTTGCTGCGCCGCAACTTAGTGCTCAAGTCGGTGATGGACCGGGCGATCGCGCTGCCGCTCTTCCTGCTGAGCCTGCCGGTGATCGCGGTGGCTGCGTTGTGGATCAAGCTGAGTAGCCGGGGTCCGGCGTTTTATTGCCAGACGCGCGAGGGGCTGGCGGTGTGGAAAATCCGTACGATGCATATGGATGGAGAGCAAATCCTTGAGCAATGGTTTGAGGCGAATCCGTTGGAACGGGCGCATTGGAACCGGCACTTTAAGTTGAAGCTGGACCCAAGAGTTCTGTCGGGGATCGGGACGTTTCTTCGCCGTACCAGCCTGGATGAGCTACCGCAGTTGTGGACAATTCTTCGGGGGCGCATGAGCTTGGTGGGACCGCGCCCGCTGCCGGATTATCACTTGGACGCGTTCGACGACGAGTTCCGGAGGTTGCGGACGAGGGTTCTTCCGGGGCTGACGGGACTGTGGCAGGTCAGCACGCGGAGCGAGGGGGCTGCGGAAGTGCTGCAAGCCATGGACACGTATTACATCCGTAATTGGAGTCCATGGCTTGACCTCTACATCCTGGCGCGCACGGTGACTGCGGTGATCTTCGCGCGGGGTGCTTATTAGCGAGGTTGCACGGTGACGAAGTGGCGGGCGGAGCCCCTCGTTGCGCCCCGGTCATTGCCGCTTTCGACGTAGAGCAGCAGCGCTTCGTTGGCGGCGCCGCGCACGAGCCGCTGGAACTCCGCCGGGTCACTGACGGGTTTGCGGTTCACTTCCAGGATGACGTCGCCGGTGCGTAGGCCGGCTTCTTCGGCGGCGCTGCCTTGGGCGACATCGGTGATGACTAGCCCCGTTGTGCGGTTGCGCCCCGAACGCGAGGCGGGTTCGACCGAGACACCCAGGCGCGGGCCATCTAAGCTGGCGGGGCCGGAGCCGTTCGAGGCGGACTCCTGACCGGGCTGCGAGCCGAGGGTCACCGTGATGTCGCGATCCGAACCGTCACGGAACACTTTCAGCTTTGCGGGGGTTCCGGGCGTTAGTGCCGCGATGCGGACGCGTAGATCGTCAGAGTCGGCGATGCGGGAGCCGTTGACTTCGGTCACGATGTCACCCGGCTTGAGGCCAGCGCGTTCAGCTGGACTCGCGCCGCTGACGTCGCTGATGAGTGCGCCGTTGGTGCCGCTGAGTCCGAACTGCTTGGCGATGGCGGAATTCACGGACTGAATGGTTACGCCCATGTGGCCGCGCGATACCTTGCCAAACTTGACCAGTTGGTCCATCACGTTGCGGGCGGTTTTGGCGGGGATGGCGAAACCGACGCCTTGATTGCCGCCGCTGCGGCTGATGATGGCGGTGTTGATGCCGATTAGCTCGCCCTTCACGCTGACCAGCGCGCCGCCGGAGTTGCCGGGATTGATCGCCGCGTCGGTCTGGATGAAGTCCTCATACTGTTCGATGTGTTCGGGCGTGTTGCGATGGGTTGCGCCGACGATGCCCATGGTGACGGTCTGTCCGATGCCGAAGGGATTACCCATGGCAAGGACGATGTCGCCGACCTGGACGGAATCGGAGTTGCCGAATTCGACGTGGGGTAGGCCGCTGGCTTCGATTTTGAGTACGGCGACGTCCGACTGCGCGTCCTTGCCGATGACCTTGGCGGTGAACTCACGGCTGTCTTGCAGAGACACTTTCACTTGGTCCGCGCCGTCGACGACGTGGTTGTTGGTGACGATGTAGCCGTCGGCGGTCACGATGACGCCTGAGCCCAGGCCCTGGCGCGGACCTTGGGGAACATCAAAAGGAACGTTGCCGCCGAAGAAATCGCGCAGGTCGAAACCGTCGGGAAGGTTGGGGGTGCGGCGCGTTTCGACGCGCTTCGCGTTCGTGGTCGACATCACGCTGACCACTGCCGGCTGCACCTTTTTGACGATGGCTCCGAAGCCTGCTCTGAAGGACACTTCAGGTTCGGCCGAGGATTGCGCCGCCGCCTGGACCTGGTTGTAACTGAATGGAAATTGGCCGGTTTTTGCCGTGATCCCAGCGCCTGACACAGCGCCTACGGCGACCAACGCAGCACCTGCCAGAACGGACCGATTTCGAAAATTCATTGGTTTGAATGTTCTCCTTACTGCAATCGACGGAGCAGTTGCAAAAACGTTTCGCGATGGATGCCGGGAACTTTTGTTGAACCTTTTTCGCCGCCGGCGCGTCTAACCCAGTGAAGGAAATAAAATGGCAACGCTCAAGAAAGCCATTCCCATCGCCACCGGCATGATTGCCCTGGCCGTTCTCATTGCAACGTTACGCGCGTTCTTGAATCACGAAATCGGCAGCCTGGCGCTGCTGGTAGCCGCACAGACCTCCCTGCTGTCGATGTTCTTCGTACCGCCGGTCTTGGCCGAGGTCCGGGACCGGCAGTTCCTGTCGATCTAACGCTCAATGTACATCGGGCGCTAAGGCCCAGTAGAATGGGGAGGCGGATCCTCCGCCGTCTCCCCACATGGGCCATTTTTATACTCGACCTGAACTCGTGCGCCAACGCGCCAGCTGGCGCATTGCCGGCAAGACCGTGGTGTTCACCAACGGCTGCTACGATATCCTGCACCCCGGCCACATCCGCCTGCTGGAGCGTTCACGCTCAGAGGGAGACGTACTGATCCTCGCCTTGAACACCGACGCCAGCGTGGCGCGCCTCAAGGGACCATCGCGGCCGCTCATCTCTGAACAGGACCGCGCCGCCATGGCACTGGCGCTGGAGGCGGTGGACGCGGTGACGTTCTTCGACGAAGATACGCCGCGCGAACTCATCGCGGAGGTGCTGCCGGACATCCTGATCAAGGGCGCGGATTGGGCTCATTTCATCGCGGGCCGCGAAGAGGTGGAGGCTGCTGGCGGCACGGTGCTGGCGCTGTCCCTAGAGCCGGGCTTTTCCACCACCAATATTGAGAAGGAACTGTTGGCGCGCCTGCCGTGACCCATCCTGCCGTCCGCGATCTATTCCAGACCGTCGCGCGGCACCCCGCGTTCCAGGATCTCATCTCGCGCCTGCTGCGCAAGGAGCCGGGACCGCACACGCTGGCTGGGCTGACTCCAACTGCAAAGGCGCTGTACGCGGTCCTGCTGTGGCAGCTGACGGAACGGCCCGTCATCCTGATCGCGGACGGCAACCAGCGCGCGGAGAATCTGGCGGAACTCACGGAGACGTTCTTCGGATTGCTGGTGGGGCGGCCGGAGGCGGGACGGCCAGCGCTGCTGCCGGCGTTCGACGTGCTGCCGGGACAGAGGCTTTCACCGCACTCGGAAATCTGCGAACAGCGCGCCATCGGCTTGTTCCGGCTGGCGGCGGGGCACGTGCCGATCCTGATTGCTCCGGCGGCATCGGTGCTGGTGCGCACGCATGACGCTGCCTATTACGGCCGCCTGTCGCTGACGCTGCGCAAGGGCGAAGAGCTGCCCTTGGAGCTGATCGAAAAACATCTGCAGTCGATCGGCTATGAACGGCGCGACCCGGTGGAGATGGTGGGCGAGTATTCGATCCGCGGCGGGATTCTGGATGTATTCGGTGCGGAAAGCGCCCAGCCGTTACGCGTGGAGTTCTTCGGCGATGAGATTGAATCCATCCGCCGGTTCGACGTGCAGTCGCAGCGCAGCGTGCTGAAGCTGGGCGAGGCCGAAATTCTGCCGTTGCGCGAACAGCCGAACAAGGATGACTACGCTCCGGGTTGGGAGTTCGCGGCCGCGATCGACGACGTGCGGGAGCATTCGCTGCTGGATCTGGCGTCGAATCCGATTGTGCTGCTGGACGAGCCGGAAGACATCGTGACGGCGTCCGAGCGATTGTGGAAGCGCTTGATCCAACTTCAACCGGATCGTGAGTTCGAGGCCACTGCAAACTTCTTCGCTTGGCCGGAGCTGGCGGAGAAGGCGGCTGCGCACACGCAGATCGCGTTCCATGAACTCGCGCTGGGTGCTGACGTTCCGCACGTGGCCAGCCGTCCCTCGCTGGTGTTCCAAGGCAACATGCAGGTGGCAGTGGCGGAAGCGAAGAGCATGGTGGAGCAAGGCATGCGCGTGGCGTTCTTCGCGCCTTCCAATGGGGAACTGGAGCGTCTGGCGGACATTCTGCGCGAATACTCCGTTCCGTTTTCGTTGGGGCTGGCACCGAATGAAGCGGCGTCACCGTATCTGGCAGAGCGCGCGTACCTGGCCGGCCCGATCGCCAGCACGTATCTGGTGAAGGGGCATGTGCGCAAGGGCACAGTGTTCCCTGATGCCAACATCGCCTTCATCGGGTCAGAGGACTTGTTCGGGTCGTCGGAGCTTGCGCCGCAACCAGGCGGGGTGAACAAATCGGCGGCTTCGGCCTTCGCCACGGACTTGGCGGATCTCAAGCCCGGAGACTACGTGGTCCACGTGCAGCACGGCGTGGGCAAGTTCGTGGCCATCAAAGAAATTGCCCAAGGCGAGCTCAAGGGCGATTTCATGCTGCTGGAATACGCCAATGAGGCCAAGCTGTATGTTCCGCTCACGCGCCTGGATCTGGTGGAGAAGTATCGCGGCGCGGGTGAGGCATCTCCGCACATCGATAAGCTGGGCGGCACCACATGGACGGCCCGCAAGACGCGCGTCAAAGCCAAGATGCGGGACATGGCGGATGAACTGCTGAAGCTCTACGCCGAACGCCGGATGACGGAGGGCGTGGCGCTTTCGCCGGATTCAAACTGGCAGCGCGAATTCGAAGACGCCTTCGACTTCACCGAAACGAAGGATCAGCTGAGCGCTGTGAAGGAAATCAAGCGGGACCTGGAGTCTCCGCATCCCATGGACCGGCTGTTGTGCGGCGACGTGGGCTTCGGCAAGACCGAGGTCGCGATGCGCGCGGCGTTCAAGGCGTTGGGCGATGGCAAGCAGGTGGCTGTGCTGGCTCCGACAACGGTGCTGGCGTTCCAGCATTTCCAGACGTTCAAGCGCCGGTTCGCGGCGTTCCCGGTGCAAGTGGCGATGTTCTCGCGGCTCACGCCGGCCAAGGAGATGGCGGAAAATCTTGAGAAGCTAGGGAATGGCCAGGTGGACATCGCCATCGGCACGCACCGGCTGATCTCGAAAGACATTCAGTTCAGTGACCTGGGCATCCTGATCATCGACGAAGAGCAGCGTTTCGGTGTAGCGCATAAAGAACGGCTGAAGCAGATGCGCAAGAATGTCCACGTGCTGGCCATGAGCGCCACGCCAATTCCGCGCACGCTGCACATGTCGCTGCTGGGCATCCGCGACATGAGCGTGATTGAGACTCCGCCGAAGGACCGGCTGGCGATCCACACCGTGGTGGCGCATTTCAATGACGAGTTGGTGAAGACAGCCATTGAGCAGGAACTCTCTCGTGGCGGGCAGGTCTACTTCATCCACAACCGGGTGGACTCTATCTTTGCGCGCGCTGCCTACTTGCAGGAGATGCTGCCGAACATCCGCATCGGCGTCGGGCACGGGCAGATGGGAGAGAAGGAGCTGGAGAGGGTGCTGCTGGGCTTTATGCGGCATGAGTTCGATGTCTTCGTCTCGACGACGATCGTCGAGAATGGGTTGGACATTCCACTGGCCAACACCATGATCATCGAACACGCCGAGCGGCATGGCTTGTCGGAGCTATACCAGTTGCGGGGCCGTGTGGGCCGCTCCAACCGGCGTGCCTATGCGTACCTTCTGGTGCCGGCGGATACGGAGCTGAGCGAGATCGCCCGCAAGCGGTTGGCCGCATTGCGCGAATTCTCAGACCTGGGCGCGGGATTCAAGATCGCGGCGCTGGATTTGGAACTACGCGGCGCGGGCAATATCCTGAGCGGCGAGCAGCACGGCCACATTGCGTCGGTTGGGTTCGATACCTACCTGCGGCTGTTGGATGAAACGGTGCGTGAACTGAAGGGCGAGGAAGCGCCGCTAGAGGTGCATTCGACGCTCAACTTGGGTCTGGACATACGCATTCCGCCGAGTTACATCGCCGATGATCAGCAGCGGTTGCGGGCATATAAGAAGATCGCGGACCTGCGCGATGACGAGCAAGCTGACACAGCGCGGGCCGAATTGGCGGACCGCTACGGTCCGGTGCCCGATGCCGTGCTCACGCTGATCCAGTTTGCGCAGCTCAAGGGCACGGCGCAACGGCTGGCGATCGAGGCCGTGGACAAACGAGGCAGCTGGCTGAATATCAAGTTCCATCAAGGCTCGCGGATTGAGCCGGCGAAACTGATGGCCCTGGTAGGCTCGCGGGAAGGCGCGCAGTTCACACCCGCAGGGGTCCTGCGGATTCCGCTGGCGGGCGCGACGGAAACTCCTGGGGTGGTGCTTGCACAGCTCAAGGACGCATTCGCGGAACTCACCTAGGGCGCTCTAAGGGGTTTGTTGGATAGTGGAGTGCGGGTTTTCTTACGATAGGCCTTATGGATGACTCCTTACTTATCGTCGCCAGAGACGTTGCGGGTGGGCCATGCGACGCGGACCAAAGTGGCCCTGGGGATGGCGGCCGCCGTGGGGTGGCTGCTGACTTACAGCACGCTATCCAGTGACGTAACCGCGCTCTTCGCGCTGCTGCCGGCGACAATGGGCCTGATCGCCAGCATCGTCCTCATCGGAGCGCTGCGAAGCGGATTTTCGATGCACCGGAGCGCCCTGCATCATCACAAGTGGACCGGGAAGCGCACCTACTCGCGGGCGTCATTTCTGGGAGCCGAGATGGTAGAGGAAGGGCGCGGCAAGGCCGGTTTGTTGCTGAGGTTCCAGAATGGAGTGGTGCTGCTCTCGGATTCGCGCGGGTGCTCAGATCCGGAGGCTGTCCAACGTTACCTGGAACAGCATTGGCAGGTTTCGGCGAATGCGCCGAGGCCCGATCCAGTGGGTCCTGTGAATGAAAATCTGGTGATGGAGTACGAGTCCGTCCACTTGATCTGGCTCGGTTTCGCCACCATTGCGTTGGCGGGATTGTCGGCGCTTGGCCCCATGTTCTGGGTTTCCGCAGTGCTGGCCTTTTTCACGGGGCGGACGTTCCATCGAATTTATAGCTGCCAGCGGATCACCACGAGTCACGAAGGGCTGACGATTTCGCGGCCCTTACAGCCGGAAATACGGCTGCGCTGGGACAAGGTGACTTCGGTCCGCTATTGGTATTCGCTGACGCACGGCGGCATGCTGCTTTCCGACGGCACCGTGACGGTCCGGGTCTACCGGTGGATTCAAAATTACCCCCGGTTCAACCGCTTGGTGCAGGATAACGTAGCCGCGGGCGCGTTTACGCCGGTGGCTTCTCTGCCCTGGACTGTGGATCTCAACCGGCGGCGGCAATCGGCGTGGCTGGTGTTGCTGGTCACGGCGGGCGTCTCGCTTTGGTTGGTGATGCAGGGTGCCTGGCCGGCGGCGCTGGTGCTGATGCTGGTTCCTTCTGCCACGTTCGCGTTCACGATGGTGTCTTCCGGGCGGAAAATCGTGGTGGAACGGGACCGAATCCGGGTGGTGGAGAAGAAATCATTCACGGAGACCACGCAGGAGTTCCTGCGAACGGACTTGCAGGATATGCGCCTGGGCCGGCAGCTGAGCGCGGGCGGCCTGTGGATGAAATTTGGAGCGAAGCGCCTGGAGATCGGGAATCTGGATTCCAGCACGCCGCCCGAAGAAATCCTGGCGGCGCTGCGGCACGAGTGGAAGACGGAAGAGGCGGCGAAGCCCACGGAGTTCCGCGCCGCCTAAATGGTGTCAGACACCATTTGATCTACTTCTTGACGGTGAGTACGCTGTCCGCGATCTCACGGAATTCGTCGTCGGTCAAGATGCCGCGCTTAGCGATGCCGAGGTCCTTCACCTTCTTCAGCATCTCCGCGTTGGCTTCTTCGCTGGCCGGCGGATAACCGAGCTTTTCCAGGTTGTAGCTGATGGAGAGCTTGCCGCTCTTCTTACCCAACACCACTTCGCCTTGGCGGCCGGTGAGCATCGGGTGCGTACCGAACATCGCCAGCGGTTCCTTCACCACCAGATCGACGCCGATGCCGGATTCGCGGGTAAAGTTGCGGGCTCCGAGGATGGGCTTGTTCACCGCGATGGGGAACTTCGCGATGCGACTTACGATTTCGCCCAGTTCCGGCAGCTTGTCCAGCTTGTAATGAGTCTCGTAGCCGTAGAGCACGTGCAGCGCGACGATTAACTCTTCAAGAGCCGCGTTGCCGGTGCGCTCGCCCAGACCATTGGCGCAGCTGTGTACGCACTCGGCACCTGCTTCCACGGCCGCAAGTTCGGTGGCCACCGCCATGCCGAAATCGTTGTGGGTGTGCGCTTCCACGGGGAGGTTGGTGATCCCCTTGACCAGCCGCACCATGTACTTCATGGCCTCCGGAAGGATGCAACCCATGGTGTCCACCACGCCGACGGCGTCGGGCGGCGCGTCGCGCATCATGCCGGTGAGCAGATTGCGCAGATCTTCTTCGCGGGCGCGCGTGGTGTCATACGGGAAATAGACCACATGCAGCCCGCGCTTCTTGGCGTAATTCACCACGTCCGCGCTCTTACGCAGCACGTCTTCCCAGGTCCACTTGAACTGATATTTGAGCTTCGGATAGCCGATGGGCACTTCGACGATCACGCCGTGGCAGCCGCACTCGAGAGCCTTGTCGATGTCGATGTTGATGGCGCGCGCGAAGGAGTAGATCTTGGCGTTGAGCCCGAGCTTGGAGATGCGCTTGATGGCCTCGAAGTCCTGCTCAGAGACTGCGGGCATGCCGGCTTCAATGCGGTCCACGCCGATCTCGTCCAGCTTCTGCGCGATCTCGATTTTTTCCTCGACGCTCATCACCACGCCGGGCGTCTGCTCACCGTCCCGCAGCGTCGCATCGTGAATCTGGACCTTGGCGGGCAACTGATAGGTGCCCAAAACTTCCGGCGTCACGTTGTAGGGGCTCACCCACCATTCATTCTCACGATGGTACTGATTGTTCACGAGGCTCTCCTTTGCCAATTTTCAATTATAGCGATCCGCAGGAAGCTTCGGTTCAGATTGCCTCACCCTGGCATAACCCGTAACCTTCGCTGCCGCGTTGAGAGTCTCCGCATCGGTGATCTCAGGGCACGCGGCGAATACGAAGAGGCTACAGTAGTCCAATTCCCGATGTCCGGGATGGGCGCAAGAACGATCCATAGATCGAGAAACGGGTGAGTGCGAGTCGTGACCTTTCCATGAGCCGCTAAAAAATCCCTGTTGGCGGAGACACGGACCTCTAGATCGAATGGAGGGGGGACCTCAAAGACCTCCCGACAACCTGACCATCCCCAACCATAGATAGGCAAGACTTGCATTTCCATTTTGAGATAGTAGCGCCTACACCAACCCCGCCCGCCGCATTAGCGCATTCGGGTCGGGATCGCGGCCCATGAAGCTGCGGTACAGTTCGGCTGGGTCTTCGCTGTCGCCGCGGGCAAGGATCTTGTCGCGGTAGTCGTGACCGACTTGCTCGCTGAACACGCCTTCCATCTGGAACCGCGTGAACGCGTCGGCGTCGAGCACTTCGGCCCACTTGTAGCTGTAGTAACCGGCTCCGTAGGCAACCGGGCTCGCGAACAGGTGGGTGAAGCCGCAGATCATGGCGTAGTCATCGGGCAGCTGTGAGACGGAGAACGGCTGCAGCATGCGGCGGGCGTATTGCAGCACATCTTCCTTGCCGTCCCACTCGCGATGCAGGCCTAGATCGACGAAGCCGAAGCCTAGCTGGCGCATCTGCGCATTGGCGGCCCGGAACGTCTTCGCGCGCTTCATTTTCTGGAACAGGTCTTCGGGCAGTGGCGCGCTGGTTTCGTAGTGGCGCGCGAAGGTGTCGAGCGCTTCGCGCTCCCAGCACCAGTTCTCCATGATCTGGGAGGGGAGCTCTACCCAATCCCACGGCACGTTGGTCCCGGCGAGGCTGCGGACTTCGACGCGCGTCAGCAGATGATGGAGCAAGTGGCCGAATTCGTGGAAGATGGTCTCGGCCTCGCGATGGGTGAGCAGCGCGGGCTTGCCATCCACGGGCGGCGTCAGGTTGCCGCAGATGAGGCCAAGATTCGGACGGCCGACATTCACGTTGCCGGTGATCAGTGAATCCATCCACGCGCCGCCGCGCTTGTTTTCGCGCGGGTACCAGTCGGCGTAGAACGATCCCAAGTGCGCATTGCTGCGTGCGTCGTAGACGTCGTAGGTCTTGACGGTGGCATCCCAGGTGGGCATGTTGGTCTCGGTGACCCTGATACCCAGGATGCGCCCGAAGATCTGGAACATGCCGTTGACGACGCTCGCCAGCGGGAAGTAAGGGCGCAGGGCTTCTTCGTCGAAATCGTAGAGCGCGGCGCGCTGCTTTTCGGCCCAGTAGCCGACGTCCCAGGGGTCCAGCTTGCGGCCCGCGAAGGTTTCCAGCTCGGCGTTCTCTTCACGGAAGCGCTTTTCAGTTTTCGCGCGCAGGTCGGCGATGAACACTTGCGCCTTCGCGCCGGTGTGGGCCATGCGGTCATCGAGCACCAAGTCGGCGAAGTCTTTGAAACCGAGCAGCACGGCTTTCTCGCGTCGCAGCTCCAGAATCCTCGCGATCAGCTCACGGTTGTCGTGATCGCCGGATGCGGCGCGGGCGTTGTAGGCCCGCCACATCTGTTCGCGGATGGCCGACTCGTCCAGGTACGTCATCACCGCCATATAGCTCGGCGCTTGCAACGTAAATCGCCAGCCCTCTGCCTTCTTTGATTCGGCGGACGCCTTCGCCATGGCCACAGCCTGCGCGGGCAGGCCTTTCAAGCGCGATTCGTCGGTGACGACCAATTCCCAGGCGTTGGTCGAGTCCAGAACATTCTCCGAAAACTTCGTGGTGACCTCGGAGAGCGCTACGTCGATCTCTTGCAAGCGGGCCTTGCCCGCGGCATCCAGGTCCGCGCCAGCGCGCTTGAAGGAATCAATGGTCTTCTTGAGAAATCGTCCTTTGGTACCGCGCAGGGACTTCCCTTCCTCGGTGCCCGCATAACGCTTCATGGCGTTCCACAGCGCCTCATTCAGAGGAATGCTGGAATAGAACTCGCTGGTCTTCGGCTGCACGGCATTGTAGGCGGCACGCAGCTCGGGCGTGGTGGCGACGCTTTCCAGGTGGCGGACCACGTTCAAGGCGTAGTCGAGCGGCTCGGTCATGGCGTCCAGTGCCATCAACGGGTCGGCGCTGGCCGCCGTGGCCTCCACGCTCTTCGCCGCCAGGGCCAACAGCGCGTCCATCGCGGGCTCTACGTGCTCAGCGTGGATTTGATCGAAGGGAACTTGAAATTGCACTTCTAAAAGTGGATTCATAGTGACTCAGCAATAGTACCGCGCAGAGGGCGGCCACGCGCCATTTTGCCGAACTCGGCTGACGGATCGCCTCTAGCATCGTTTCTGTCGTGGTTGAAATCGTCACATCGAGCATGTCGAGGATGGCCAGATTTTCCAGCACGTCAAAGACTCCGGTGGCTACAGCGCACAACGCAGCCGCCGCGCCCACGAATCGGCGCCATCCGCCGGATCGCGCGACGAGGAGGCCCAGAGCGACCAACAGAATCCCGTAGGCCGCGATGAAGGCGAAGTCGATCTTCACCTTGAGACGCATGGTCTCGCGATCTTGACTGGGTGCATCGCCAAGCGTGAGGCGTAAGTCTTCGGCGTCGATGACGGTCTGGACTTCCAGGCCGGGATCAAAGGTCCAGCGCTGCGGGACGGACGCGGTGCTGAAGTAAGGCGGGCCAGCGAGGATCGCCAGACATGCCGCGCTCGCCAGCGCTGCGATCAGCGCGAGCCGCTCTAGGGGATCGCGCCAGCAACGCCAGACCCAGCGCGTGAAACTAGCCCAGAGACCAATCATTGAACGCGCTATCCTAGCGCTCGGGCAGCGTCGCGAGCAAAGTAAGTGAGAATGAAATCCGCGCCAGCGCGGCGGATGGACGTCAGCGTCTCCAGCATGATGCGGTCATAGTCGAGCCACCCGCGCTCCACCGCGGCCATGATCATCGAGTATTCGCCGGAGACTTGATACGCGCTGATGGGGACGGGAAATCGGTCGCGGGCTTGGCGGATCAGATCGAGGTAAGGCATCGCGGGCTTGACCATCAACATGTCCGCGCCTTCTTCCAGGTCGAGCTCCATTTCGTGCATCGCTTCACGTCCGTTGGCGGGGTCCATTTGATAGGTGCGGCGGTCGCCGAAGGCAGGCGTGGACTCCGCGGCTTCACGGAAGGGGCCGTAGAAACCGGAGGCGAACTTCGCTGAGTAGGCGAGGATCGAGACTTTCTGATACCCGTTCTTATCAAGCGCCTGGCGGATCGCACCGACGCGCCCGTCCATCATGTCTGACGGCGCCACGATGTCGGCACCTGCGCGTGCGTGCGTTACAGCGCTCGCCGCAAGCCACTCCAAGGTGGAGTCATTGTCCACATCGCCGTCGATAACGTTTCCGCAGTGGCCGTGGCTGGTGTATTCGCAATTGCACACATCGGTCATCACCAGCAAATTCGGATGCGCGGCCTTGATGGCGCGGATGGCGCGCTGCACAATGCCGTTGTCGTCGTAATTCTCCGAAGCCACTTCATCTTTGTGATCGGGAATGCCGAACAGAATCACGCCGCCGATGCCGAGCGCGTGCGCGCCTTCGCACTCCTTGACCATCTCATCCACGGAGAGCTGGAAATTTCCAGGCATGGAGCTGATCGGCTTGCGGATTCCTTCGCCGGGGCAGGCGAACAGAGGCAACACGAAGTCGGCCGGTTCCAGCTGCGTTTCGCGGACCATGCGCCGCATCGATTCGTTCACGCGCAAACGGCGCTTGCGATGAGTAGGGAAGGACATGTAAGACTATGATACGCCGTGTCCCAGTCTGAAGATGAAATCCTTGCCCGTGAGCTGGCCTATCATGAGAAGCTCTACTCCGGCTTCGCGCAATCGCATTTCGCGCGGCCCGCTGTGGTGGCACTGCGTGAGCACATGGTGCAGCGGATCTTACGGCTCACTGGCGCGGGCAAACATTCAAGAGTGCTGAGCATCGGTTGCGGCATCGGCGATACCGAATTGCTGCTGGCTCCGCACGTGGCGGAACTCACCGGCGTCGACCTCTCCCCATCCGCGGTCCAGCAAGCCAACGCCGACGCTCAGCGGCTCAGTATTCGCAACGCGCGGTTTCTCGAAGGCACGGCGGAGATTGCGAAGGGCCCGTTCGACGTGGTCTTCGCGATCTTTTTGCTGCACCATCTTTCCGATGCTGCGTTAGCCGACTTCGCCGCTCACGTCGCCGGCGTCATGAATCCTGGGGGCGTTTTCTACTCGCTGGACCCGAGCCGGCATCGTGCATCCGGTGCGGTCGGGCGCCTGCTGATTCCATCGATGATGAAGAAATACCAGACCGATGACGAACGCGAGTTGGACCCCGAGGAGACGCGGCGCTTGTTCGGCAAGGAATGGTCGAGCGTGCGGACGGACGCCTACGACTTCGGATCGTCGCCGATGGCGGGTCTGTTTCCGGGGTGGCGCGCAGGCTACCATCTCTCGCGCAAGATTGACGACGCGCTGCTTCGCCTGGCGTTCTGCCGCCGCTACGGGAGCAACTTCGAAGTCGTCGCAGAAATCGGGGCGAAATTATGATACGCTCTCCCCATGCGAACGCTACTCAACTTTTCTCTCTGCGCGACTGCCGTCGCGATACTCGCCATCAATGGAAACGCCCAACAGCCTGCCGCGCAGGCTAAGGCAAAAGCGCCCACGCCGCCGATGAGCTTCTTCATCACCAGCGTGGGCAACGGCAAAGGTGCCAACCTCGGCGGACTCGCCGGAGGTGACGCGCACTGCCAGATGCTCGCCACTGCGGCAGGCGCGGGCGACCGCACCTGGCACGCCTATCTGAGCACCCAAGCCCGCAACGGTCAAGCCGCCGTCAACGCGCGCGACCGCATCGGCACGGGTCCGTGGCACAACCAGAAGGGGCAGGAAGTCGCGGCCGACCTCGCGACGCTGCATGGCGACACAGCCGAGCAGGCGCGCGTCGGCAACAACATTCTGAAGGCCCGCGCACTCACTGAAAAAGGCGGCACGGTGAACGGCGTCGGCGATACGCCGAACACGCATGACATGATGACCGGCTCCACCACCGATGGGCGCGCCTACACCGACGCCACCGATCACACCTGCGGCAATTGGACCAGCGAAGCCGCCGACGGCATCGCCCAGTTGGGCCACTTCGACCGCAACGGCGGCGGCGTGTCGTGGAACTCCGCACATCCCAGCCGGGGATGCAGCCAGCCCAACCTAGTCGCCACCGGCGGCGCTGGATTGTTCTACTGCTTCGCCATTGGGCCCCGCTAGCCCCCTGCCTTTTCCCCCGGCATGGGAGTACAATAGCTCCCATGCCGAACTCTATTTCCCGCCGCGACGTTTTGCGCGCCAGCGCTGCTGCCTCCGCCATGTGGGCTTTCGCTCCCGAGTGGGCGCTTGCGCAGGGCGAAGACGTTCCCTTCACTGACCTGCCCGCCAACTTTGGTCAGCCAAACCCCGCCGCCACAACGCGCACGCTGGACATTCGCAAGATTGACGGCATGTTCACGCCCAAGGATCAGTTCTTCGCGATCAATCACTTCGACCGGCCGCAGATTGACGCGGCGGCTTACAAACTGAAGCTGACCGGCCTCGCGAACAAACCCGCAGAGCTCACTTTGGCGGATTTGAAATCCATGAAGTCTCTCGATTTCGCCGCAGGCTACGAGTGTTCTGGCAACAGCCCGCGTGGTATCCAGGGGTTGGCATCGTGCGGCAAGTTTACCGGTGTGCGGCTGAGCGATGTGCTCAAGCGCGTCGGCGTCGGCAACAAGACGCGCGAGGTGGTGTTCTTCGGAACCGACCACGGCGCGGCGGACGTTGTCTTCCGGCAACAGACTTTCAAACTGGACCAGCAATTCGGGCGCAGCGTGCCGATTGATGAGGCGCTGAAGCCGGAGCCGCTGCTCGCCTGGAACTTGAACGGCGAACCGTTGACGCGCGAGCAGGGCTTCCCTCTGCGCCTCATTATGCCGGGACGCTACGGTGTATCGAATGTGAAGTGGCTGTCAGAAATTCGCCAGCAACAAGAGCGCTACGTCGGCCACTACCAGGCGCGTTGGTATCGCACCATTCGTGGCGTAGGCGGCTCGGGCAAGGATGATGGGCCGGATACACAGTGGATCGAAAACGAAGTCACGCATCTGCAACTGAAGTCCGTCATTGCACGCGTGCGCAAGACCAGCGGGGCGCACACCATCATTGGCTTCGTGTTGAATGACGGGACTCCGTTGAAGTCGGTGGAAGTACAGATTGACGGCGGGCCATGGCAGAAGGCCGTGATGGACCCGGCCAACACGCAATACTCCTGGAAGCTGTTCAGCTTTCAATGGGTAGGCGCGACGCCGGGCGAACACACCATCGTATCCCGCGCGACCGACGCAGACGGCGTGGTACAACCCACGGCGGCGGAACTGGCGCGCAAGCGAACGTTCCTCGAAGATAACGGACAGTTCCCGCGCAAGGTCAAGATCGGTTAGCGAGGTGTAAGGGCCTGGAACTCGACGGCGTCGTTGAAACCCTTCTTGTACGCATCGTAGTAAATCTGGTCGTACCAGTGGCCAGGGATAAAGTCCTTGAGGGGGCGCTCACGCTGATTGTCGCGAATCAGCGGCGAACCCACATTCAGCAGCCCCTTCACGCCGACGTAGAGCTTGGTCGCGTCGGCGGCCATCTTGTTGTAATTGTCGACGTGTGCGGACAGGTCGAGGTACATTTGATGGATTGCCTTGCGATACTCCGTCATCGGCGCATCGAAGCGTTCGCGATCCGCAGCCCATTGCTGGGCTTGATCAGGCAGGACGGATTTACGCGTGCTCCAACGAGCTTTGATGGTGTCGAAAGACCGGCGCGTCGCAGTTTCGGCACGCACCAATTCCTGCGCCACTTTGGTGAACTCGCGCACGGGAATGACTTGCGCCTCTTCCACGTGAGGCGTGTCGAACTCAATCTGGTCCACCTGGAGAATGTCGACGACACGAGGCCGCCCGCCGGTCTCAATGGTGACCTTACCGCCGTCGATGGAGCGTACAACGCCGGTCACCGTCTGTCCATCCTTCAGCTTGATGGAATCTCCCCACACCAGCATCGGAAGCAGCGCGAACCACGTTAGGTGTCTCATGGGAAAAGCCATAGCACGTAGATGGCCGTGTGGAATCCAAGAAAACTCGGAGGCTGCGTCGAAGCGCTGTGTCATTTCACCCAACGCTCACGCAACCGCGCTATGCTGTATCACGAAGCAGAACAGACCATCCATGAGCATCGCTCAAGCTTTACTTCCAGAATTCGACGCCGAAATGGCGACCACGCGCCGGTGTTTGGAGCGCGTACCTGAAGACAGGCTCGATTACAAACCGGACCCCAAGTCCATGTCGCTGGGGCGGCTTGCCGGACACGTGGCGGAGATGCCGGGTTGGGGTTCGGTCACCGTTAACACTGACGAACTGAATTTCGGCTCGGGCGACTTCAAGCCGTTGGAAATGACGTCACGCGAGAAGATCCTGGTGGCGTTCGACAAGATCGTGACCGATTCGCGGGCCGCGCTTGCTGGCGCCTCGGACGAACATCTCATGGGACCTTGGTCACTCAAGAATGGCGACATGACGCTGATGACCATGCCTCGCATCGCCGTGATTCGGACCTTTGTAATGAACCACACCATCCATCATCGTGGACAACTGAGCGTCTACCTGCGCTCGACCGGCGCGCTGGTGCCCAGCATTTACGGGCCTTCCGCCGATGAAGGCATGGCCGCCTCCGCCTAACCTCACGCGGGGCGCTGCTAGAATAGTTCTTTCAGTGCCCCATGTTTAAATCCCTCTTCGGTTCCCCTACTCCGGCTGCATCCACCCCGAGTCTGCTCGACCGCCTCAAGGCCGGCGTGCAGAAGACGCGCACGGAGCTGATGGAGAAGATCGAAGACGCTGTTCACGGACGCAAGGAGATTGACGCTGAAGTTCTGGAAGAGCTGGAATACGCGCTCATCACCGCGGACCTAGGCACCCGCACCACGACTGAAATTCTGGAGCGCATTCGAGACCGCGTGGCTCGGAACCAGGTGGGCGATGCAGCCGAATTGAAGAAGCTGATCCGTGAGTTTTTGCTCGAAGTGCTGCAAGGATCGGAGCGCGAGCCGGTGCACGTCGCGCAGCCTCCCACTGTAATCATGGTGGTGGGGGTCAACGGTGCCGGCAAAACGACCTCCATCGGCAAGCTCACGCGGAGGCTACAGTCGGACGGTAAGAGTGTGATGATGTGCGCGGCAGATACGTTCCGCGCCGCGGCGATTGAACAGTTGGAAGTGTGGGCACAGCGCACCGGCTGCGAGTTCGTGAAGCAGCAGGCCGGTTCCGACCCGAGCGCCGTGTTGTTTGACGCGCTGCAGTCAGGCAAGGCCCGCAAGATCGACTACGTCATTGTCGACACCGCCGGACGGCTCCACACCAAAGCGAATTTGATGGCGGAGCTCGAAAAGATGCGGCGCACGGCGCAGCGCGTGATTCCCGACGCACCGCACGAGGTGCTGTTGGTGATCGAGGCCACCACGGGGCAGAACGGCCTTGAGCAAGCCCGCAAGTTCACCGAGACGGCGGAGGTCACTGGTATCATTCTTACTAAGCTCGATGGAACTGCCAAGGGCGGCGTTGTGGTGGCAATTTCGCGCGAGCTCGGCGTGCCGATCCGCTACGTGGGCGTAGGCGAGCAGATCGATGACCTGCTGCCGTTCGAGCCGGAGACCTTTGTAGCATCCCTATTTGACTGATGAATTCGCATCTGCAAGAAGCTTTGGAACTGGCCGCGCAAGGCGTCGGCGCGACTTCGCCGAACCCCGCCGTGGGCGCGGTGATTGTGAACGGCGGCGTCATTGGGCGGGGATTCCATCGCTGGGCGGGAGTGAAACACGCCGAGGCGGTGGCCATCGAAGAAGCCGGAGACAAGGCGCGCGGCGCGACGATCTACACCACTCTGGAACCGTGTTCGCACACGGGCCGGACGGGGCCCTGCGCGGATGCGATCATCGCGGCGGGCATCAAGAAGGTCGTCAGCGCGATGGAGGACCCCAATCCAGAGATACGCGGGCGCGGCTTTGCGAAGCTGCGCGCGGCGGGCGTTGAAGTGGAAATCGACGCCGCATATACGGCGGCCGCGCGCGCTCTCAATGAGCCTTTCGTACACTTCATGACCTACGGCCGGCCTTTGGTTACGCTGAAAGCGGCAGTCACTCTGGACGGAAAGATCGCCGCGCCCGACGACGGCGTTCCCGGACAGCCCACCGGCTGGATCACCAGCGAAACCGCCCGCGCACACGTCCAGACAGTGCGCCATCGCGCCGACGCAATCCTCACCGGCATTGGCACTGTACTGGCCGACGACTGCCGCATGACGGACCGCACAGGCCTGGAGCGCAGCCGTCCTCTACTGCGCATCGTCGCGGACTCGCAGCTTCGCCTGCCCTTGGACTCGAACCTCGTTTCTTCTTGCAAGAATGACGTGCTGGTGGTCACCACCTCGGCCGCGTCCCCCGATAGGCGCAAGCGTCTGGAGGCGGCGGGCGTGCGTGTGGAGGTCAGCGAACGGGCTGACGGGCGCGTTTATCTGGCGGGCATCGCCGACCTGCTGGCGAAGGAGCGTTACCTCTCGCTGATGATCGAAGCTGGCAGCCGCGTGAACTGGGCGGCGCTGGACGCAGGCATGGCAGACAAAATTTTCTTCTACTACGCACCCAAGATCCTGGGTGGACTGCATTCCCTCCCCGTTGCGGGAGGTGTGGGCAAACGCCGCCGCAAGGACGCGCTGCAATTCCACAATGTGAAGCTCCACACCATCGGCGACGACGAATTCGCGGTGGAAGCGTGGGTACGGCGGGATCTCTAATGTTCACCGGCATCGTGGAGGAACTCGGAACCATCGCGGCGTATGAAGCGCAGGCGGCGGGGGCTCGGCTGACGGTGCGGTGCTCGCTGGTGCTCGATGACTTGACGCTGGGAGGCAGCATCGCGGTCAACGGCGTGTGCCTCACGGCGACTGCCCTCACGCCGGACTCTTTCTCCGCCGATCTTGCGCCGGAGACATTGGCTCGAACCAACCTGGGCGCGCTCAGGGCGGGCACTCGTGTGAACTTGGAGAGGCCGGTTACGCCGGTCACAAGGCTATCCGGACACATCATGCAAGGGCATGTGGATGCAACCGGCGAACTTCTCTCCATCGAACCGCTGGGCGATGGCAACTGGTGGATTAAAGTTGCTGTTCCCGCAGCTCTCGACCGCTACATGGTGGAGAAAGGCTCGGTGACGCTGGACGGCATCAGTCTCACCATTGCGGCACTAAACCCTCTGGCGGTGACCATCATTCCGCACACCTTTGCGCAAACCACGCTTGGGCACGCCAAGCCCGGGACCCGCATCAACATCGAAGTTGACATTATCGCGAAGCACGTTGAGAAGCTGCTCGCGCGGCCATGACGGCTCGGGCCTTTGTGGAAGAGATCGCCCGCGATTTACCTCCGGGGCGGGCGCTGGACCTGGCGTGCGGCGATGGGCGCAATGCCGTGTGGCTGGCCGCGCGTGGATGGCAGGTGACTGCGGTAGACAAGGCTCCCACGGTCCAAGCCGGTAGCGTCGAAGTCCACACCGCAGACCTGGAACGCCACGAATTCGAAGTCGGCGAGGCGGCTTGGGACTTGATTGTGATGTCCTACTACCTGCAGACGGATCTATTTCCACGCGTCCTGCGCGGCCTGCGGACCGGGGGCGTTGCCATCGTGATCGTACACATGTTCGAGCCGGGACACGAGGCATCGCGATTCAGCCTGCACCCCGGTGAGCTGCGCGAGCACTTCCGAGGCCACGAAATCCTTGCCTACCGGGAAGGCAGTCCGAGCCCCGACGCACGCGCCGTCGCGCAAATCGCAGTGCGGGCTTGATAAACTGAAGATTGCCTCGCGAAACATCTCCGTCCAGCAGGATCGTCTTTCTTGACTGGCTCCGGGGCCTGGCGGCACTAATTATGCTGCAAGGCCACGTCTTCCATTCCTTCACGCGCGTGGACCAGCGTGGCCACGGCCTGTACATCTACTCGCAATTCATGGGCGGGCAGGCCGCCGCGGTGTTCCTGTTCCTCACCGGAATCACGTTCGGATTGGGCATCGACCGGCGCGCGGACCTGCCTCCCATGCGGCGGGTCTTCGCCGCCTTGAAGCGCGCCCGTTATCTGTTCCTGCTGGCGATCCTGTTCCGCTTGCAGTTGTTCATCACGGGATGGGGTCACACCCGGCCCGGCGACTTATTGCAAGTGGACGTGCTCAACCTCATGGGAGTAACCACCGCTCTGCTATCGGTGGTAGCACTTGCCCCGGATCGCGCGGCGCGATTCCGCTGGGCTGCGCTGGCTGGCGCTCTCATGGCCGGACTCGCGCCGGTCATCACCGACGCGGACACGTCCGCGATTCCGGCCTTCCTACGCGACTACCTGGTGCCGGGCGTGTGGTTCAGCATTTTCCCGTGGGGAGCCTTCCTGGCGTTTGGGTTGGCCTGCGGCAGCATGATCCCGGAGGTGCCGGGCGATGCCTGGAGCCGGGTCACGCAGTGGGGCGCGTTATGCGGATTCGCGCTGATTCTGTTGGGGATCTATTGCTCCCAGCTGCCGTTTTCCATCTATCCGAGCGCGGAGTTCTGGCTGGACAGTCCGGCTCTGATTGCCTGCAAGATGGGCACCACCCTGCTGCTTGCCGCGGGCGCGTTTCTGTGGACCGAATATCTGAATCCCGCTCCCAGCTTCGTACGGCTGTTGGGGAGAACATCGCTAGCCGTCTACTGGGTCCACATCGAACTGGTGTACGGCAACACGCTGTGGTTCTTCAAGGAACGCCTGCAGCCGTGGGAGAGCGTGGTCGCCTGCCTGGGCGTGATCGCGGCGATGGTGGCGATGAGTTGGGCGATCCACCGCTTTCGCCCCGCGTGGAAGAGCTTGACGGCGCGGGCTAATGATGCTCAGCCGGCTTAGCGTGTTCTTCCGTTTTGTGTTCCGGCGCTTTGTGTTCCGCGGGCGCGCCGTGCTCGCCTTCCTTGGCGGCGGGCTCCTCTTGCGGGACGGCGTTCTGATACTTCACAATCACTGAAATACGCCGGTTCGAGGCAGCGGTTGGATCGGCCTTGTCACGGAGCGCGTGGTCAGCAAAACCACGCACCTGCACCACCTGACCGGGACGCAGACCGCTGGTCTCCATCAGCCGCCGCGCGGAGTTCGCGCGGTCTGAGGAGAGTTCCCAGTTGGTGTAGTCCGTGTTTGCCCCGAAGGGTTTCGCATCCGTGTGCCCTTCGATGAGAAGATCGTTGGGGAGCTGCCCCAGCTCCTGCGCCAGCTTGGCGATGAGTTCCCCGCCCGTGGCGCTGGGTGCCGGACTGCCCGATTGGAAAAACATTCCGT
Organism: Bryobacterales bacterium; assembly: GCA_947446025.1. Classification (GTDB taxonomy): domain Bacteria; phylum Acidobacteriota; class Terriglobia; order Bryobacterales; family Bryobacteraceae; genus Palsa-187. The sequence goes on along the minus strand of CANFEY010000017.1, from coordinate 46,920 downwards.
TCTCAGATTCGAGAAGCTCCACGCGCAAGCCGTCTCCAGTGACGCTCATCTTGATGTTGTCTTTTAGTTTTTCGAAGTCGGGGCTCTGCTTGAGGGCTTGCTCCAGATTTTCCTTGAGGTTTTCCATGTTGTCCTTGTTGACAGACATGGCCTCGCCGGAACCTACCGAGGAACTGCCGCGCAGTTGCCCGGACCCGGAAGGATCCGTGAAATAGGAGCCAACCGCTTCTTTCACTTGCGGCTCGGAATTGAGCAGCCACAACACGATGAACAGCGCCATCATCGCGGTGACGAAATCGGCGTAGGCGACCTTCCATGCGCCGCCGTGGTGGCCCCCGTGGCCGCCCTTTTTCTTGATGATGATGGGTTGGACTTGTTCACTCATGGCGTTCTACTTCTTCGCCTCGGTGCCCGCCGCGCCGCCGCCACGGCACGCCGTTTCCATCTCCTTGAAGGATGGCCGCAAGTCACCCGGCACGCTACGGCGCGCGAACTCCACGGCGAGAATGGGCGCGGAACCCTTGACGAACGCGATGACGCCCATACGCAGACAACGGAGATAGTCGCCGTCGCAGTCATTGATCTTGGTCATGTTGGCAGCCAGCGGACCAAGAAATCCGTAACACAACAAGATCCCCAGGAAGGTCCCCACCAGCGCGGCCGCGACCTTGTGTCCGATTTCTTCCGGCGGCCCACCCAACGATCCCATGGTGATCACCACGCCCAGTACCGCAGCCACGATGCCCAGTCCCGGAAGCGCGTCCGCCACCGTGCTCAGCGCCGTAATCGGCTCCTGCGCGTGGTGGTGATGCACCTCCATATCCAGCTCCATCATCTGATCCAGGTCGAAGGCCGGCACTCCGCCGCTGATCGCCATGCGCAGCGTGTCGCAGATAAAATGCACAGCGTGATGATTCTTCAGGAACTTCGGATACTTACTCAGAATCTGGCTCTTCGACGGGTTCTCCACGTCTTCCTCCAACCGTGCCATGCCCTGCTTGCGAGCCTGCATGAATAGCTCATTCAGCATCTTCAGCGTCTCAAGATAGCTGGCCTTGGAATACGGACTCCCCTTCATCACTCCGATCAGACCTGTGAACACGCCCTTGATCGTGGACATCGGGTTGGCCACGAATAACGTCCCCAGGGCCGCGCCTCCAATAATCACCAGCTCGGCCGGTTGCACCAGCACCATCAGGTTCCCGTGCTCCATCAAATATCCGCCGATGACGGCGCCAATCACGATAACGATTCCGATGAGTGCAAACATGTGTGGTTTTCCGGGCCACCCTGGCGGGGCCAACACGAACCTTATCGGACGGTTCCGCTTGCGCTACACTCGAATATTCGCCTATGAGCATGACCATCCATCATCAGGAGCAGGATGCCACCTCCGTCGTCATCACCCTTGCCGGGCGTCTCCTGTTGGGTCCTGGATGCATTGAACTTGAACAGATCGTCACCGGCCTGCTGAAGCGCGGCTTCCTGCATCTGACCTTTGACCTGACCTCGGTCACCCATATCGACTCAACAGGCATGGGCCGCTTCATCGATACCTACAGTAAGCTGAAGAGGTCCGGTGGCACGGTGCACATCGTGGGCGCGACGGGTCCGGTGCGTGCGATGTTCAGAATTACGCGGCTTGACTCCATCTTTCAGATCAGCTAAGTACCACGCGCACCGATCACCAGTTGAAGGGCAACTTTGAATAGATTGCAACTTGCAGCGTGTGGTTGTGTTCAAAGACCAGACCGCTGCGTTGCTGCACCGTCTGTTCCAGGAAGCCCACCTCGAGCTTGGTGGCATGGCCCAAGTCGCGGCCCAGCGCGACGTACGCCCGGTTCTGATCGAACACATTCCTGGCCACGTTTTTGCCGTAGTTGAACATGATTTCGTTGTACAGGCCCAGGTAGATTTTGCCGTCCTTGGACAGCGGGACGTTGGTGCGCAGCATGTAGCGGAAGCGGTTTTCGTAGCGCCAGCCGGTCCGGTGGAAGGAACCATCAGGTTGCCTGGTGAGGACGCCGAGGTTGCGCTGTTCAAGGCGCAGGCGGTGTTGGAAATCCAACTTCTTGACGCGTTGCGTGATCGTGGCTTGCTCAAAGAAGCGATGCTCAGGAGCGGTGGCCGGGAGAGGAAAGTCGCCGTAGCCGTGGGTCTGGATGAAGCCATAGCCGCCGGTGAGCGCCACCTTCTGGTTCAATTGAAAATTCACCCCGGGCCGCAGAAGGAGCTGCTGCCACTTCAGCCCCAGATCGGCGCGCCGCCACTGGCCTTCCAGGTGGATGCCCCAACGGGTTTTGGCGATGGGATGGTCGCCAAAGTACATAAACCAGGCGTTGGCGTTGTTGTCGGCGGCAGCAAAGGAGGGCAGGCACACTCCGAGTGTGAGAAGCAGAACGGAAACTTTCATGGACGAGTCTATTTTATGCGATACGCGACTTGGGTGCGCTGGGAGCCGCACTGCGCTAGAATCTCCCCTATGCGGATCCCTGCGTTTCTTGCGCTGCTGTTGACCGGATGCTCGGGGATTCCGGCACCCAACGCCGAGCTCACCGCCGCGGCCGCGGAACTTGCCGCCATGCAGTTTGAGCCCAGCGCGCCCATCTCCACCAGCGGTCACGTGAGCACCGCGGTATGGCCGGAAAGCGGTCCGGGAATGCTGGTGGTCGAAACCGGGGCCGGACTCAAATACGCCTTCTCCACGGCCGCGGTGCCGGACATGGCCAAACAGGGCTTTACGCAGCGTTCCATGGGTCCGGGCGAGGAAGTGGGTGTCTCCGGCCTGCTGGCCCCCGGCAAGACCGTAGGCTCCGGCCTGGCCGCCGCACGGGCCGATAGCATCACCAGAGGTGACGGAACCCGTGTTTTCACGCGCTGATTCGCCTGTTTTTCGCGTTTCCGCTATGGTGTTTCCCGCCGACTAGGCCGATAATTTGAGCAGGCATGTCTACCACACCCACACTCCTTGCCCCGGCTCCGGAAACCTTCGTCTACATGGGGAAGGAAGAGTTGCAGCAGCAGAAGTACCTGCGCAGTTACAACCGCTACATCGCGCGCATGTTCTCCCGCATCATCACGCCGGGCCAGACCGTGCTCGACTTCGGTGCCGGTGTGGGCACCATCGCAGAGCTGGTTCAGCAATGCGCGCGGCCTGGCAAGACGGTTTGCATCGAACTGGACTTGGAGAACGCCGCGCATCTTCGGGGAATGGGGTTCGAAGTTCATCCGAACGCAGGCGAGTGTGCCCGCGGCAGCGTGGACGCCATTTTTTCTTCCAACGTCTTGGAGCATGTAGAGGACGAGGTCGATACTCTGCGAGAGCTCCGCGCCTGCCTCAAGCCTGGCGGACGGGGGGTGTTCTGGGTACCCGCTTTTCAGTGCCTGTGGACTCCGTTTGACGCCCGCGTCGGCCACTTCCGCAGGTACCGGAAGGAATCCCTGGAACGGGTGTTTCGCGAGGCCGGCTTCCAGGTGGAACGATGCGTGTATCAGGACAGCGCCGGATTCTTCGTCGCGCTCTTGTTCCGCATGATCGCCAGCAGTGACGGCAGCGTCAACGCCAAATCGTTCTGGATCTACGACCGCTTCGTCTTCCCTCTATCCCGCGTTCTGGACCTAGTTTGCTCCGGCTTCCTGGGCAAGAATCTCCTGATCTACGTGCGGAAGTAAACCGGTGCTTGCAAGTTGCCCCCCTGGTGCGAGACACTAACAAGTTTTCCCGGACAGTTACGGGCACATGCACATTCGGATCCTACATCACGACCATTGTTTTGACGGCGCGGCCTCGGCTGCGTTCTTCAGCCGGTTCCTAGAGGGCCGTTTCCACCCAGGGGCGCAGTTTGACTTCACGGGGCTGGCACACAAGGCCACCCAGCTGTTTGAGCCGGAGCTCTTCGACGGCGACGTCAACGCCATTGTCGACTTCAAGTATTCCACTGACCCGAATCTGCATTGGTGGTTCGACCATCACCAGAGCGCGTTCCTGACGCCGGAAGACCATGAGCATTTTCTGCGCGACACCTCCGGGCAGAAGATGTACGACCCGGAATTCCGGTCCTGCACGAAGTACATCGCCACGGTGGCGCGGGAGAAGTTCGGGTTTGAAGCTACGGATCTGGCGGAGTTGGTTCGCTGGGCGGACATCATCGACGGAGCGCAGTATGAGTCGGCGGCCTCGGCGGTTGCCTTGGGATCGCCCGCAATGCAGCTGACCCTGGTGATCGAAGGTTGCAAGGGCTCGGACACGGTGCAAAAGATCATCCGCAAGATGCGCTCGCAGACGCTGGCAGAAATTATCGCGGACCCCGAGATCCAAGCGATCTACCAGCCGATGTATCAGCGGCATCGCGAGTCCATCGGGATCATCCGGAAGCAGGCCACCTGTGACCGCGGAGTGGTGTTCTTTGACTTGATCGAAGACGGACTCGAGGGCTACAACAAATTCATCCCCTACGATTTGTTTCCGGAGTCGGTGTACACGGTGTCCGTCAGCGCGGCAAGTTTCCGGACCAAGGTATCGGTCGGGTCGAATCCATGGGTGAAGCAACCGCTGAAGTACAACCTGGCATCGATTTGTGAACGCTACGGCGGCGGCGGACATGCTAAGGTCGGCGCGATTAGTTTCCCCATCGGGGCAATTGAAGAGGCTCGCAAAGCGGCGGATGAGATTGCCGCCGAATTGCGGAGCTAGTTCCGGATCACGGCGCAGGCTTCCTTCACTGCGTTCCCCAGCGTGCGGGTGCTGTTGCTGAGGATCATGTCTCCGTCTTTGTTGAACACGGCGAGCTTATTGTCCCGCCGGAAGAGATCCTTGCCGCCCTCGTGCTGCAGAATGACGATGTAGTCCGCCTTGTCGCGGTTGATGGTCACGGTGACGCGCGGGCAGCGTTCGCCGAAGGTTTTCATGATCTCCGCCGTCTGCGGACGGGCGCCGCCGGAGTTCCCCCCGCCCGCGCCGCCAAAGCCATTGGCACGGCCCCCGGCGAATCCGCCGGAAGCTTCCCAAGAGTCGCTATCTGTGATGTAGACGCGCGGCTTGTCTTGCGCCAAAGCGGATAGCGCGAGAGTGGAGAGAAGGAGGATTGTCTTGCCCATGATCGTGTGGACGCGCGCCGTGGGGGCGGGGTTTCACGCGATGCAAGTTTGGGGCATCCTTTCATCCCCTTCATCTGTGGCTGTGTCTTCGTGTGAAGGGCCACAGATGAAGGGGATGCGCTAAACTGCGGGTTCCATGCCGAAGCGGCGCAGTAGCAGGAACTCAGAGAGGTTTTCCGAGGTCAGCATGCCGACCATGCGGGCACCGTCCATGACCAGGGCGCAGCGGCCGGCGCGGGCCAGCAGGGGAAGCATTTCGGCCAGGTCGGCGTCGGGTTCCAGGGCGATGAAATCGCGCTCCATGGCGGCGACGTAGGCTTCGGGGCCTTCCTGCGCCAGAGCCCGGAGCATGCCGTTGCGGTCCAGCACGCCGATGACTTGATCGCCATGCATGATGGGGAAGTCCTGTTGCGACGTGGAAAGCAGCAGGTTTGCGGCCTCGCGCACGGTATCGCCATGGCCCAGCTTGTGGAACTCGGTGATCATGGCGGCGCGCACGGGGATTCCGATGGTAAGCGTGCGGCCGAGCGACGCGGCGGTCTCCTGCGTCGCGCCCAGCCATACGAAGAAGGCAAAGAAGACGACCAGCAGTTCAGAGAAGACTAAGCCGTAGAGGCCCATGCTGATTGCGAGCATGCGTCCCATCCAAGCTGCCACACGCGTGGCCTCTTCGGCGGGGCGGACCATGCTGAGCAGCGCGCGCAGCACCCGGCCGCCGTCCATCGGAAAAGCCGGCATGAAGTTGAGGGCGGCGAGAAGCAGGTTGGCGAACGCCACGCGCTGCGTCACATTGCCGTCCGAAGGCTGCAGCAGTTCGGCCATTCCGATGGTCACAGCCTGCTTGGTCAGCGCCATATAACCGAAGATCACACCCGCAATGGCCAGGTTCGCCGCCGGACCCGCCAGCGTCACCCACAGCTCCTCAGCGGGACGCAGACGGCGTTCCATACGCGACAGGCCGCCAATGGGGAACATCACGATTTCGAGCGTGCGCACCCTTAGATGAGCCGCCGCACCCGCGTGAGCTAGCTCATGCAGCAATACGCTGGCGAACAGGCCGGCCAAATAGAGAGCGAAGGTTCCGCTGGATTCATGGCCCAGGTCAGTCACCACCAGGAACGCCAGCAGCAACACGAAGGTGAAGTGCAGGCGCACAGGCACCCCGGCGACCTTGAAGGCCGGGACAGTTCCCGCAGTGGGCGTACGTTCGTTCAACAGGGCGAGGCGTTCCACAAGCCCAACTATACCGGAACATAGTCCGTCTTACGCTCGGGGGAAGGCCCTAGAATGAGACTGGATTCGGGTCAGAAACGCCGTGATCCGTGCTGGGTTTTGGGCCGGGTTTTGCGCGCAGGCGAGGACGCAGCAGGCGATTCCACCACATCAGCGCGCCGGTGACGAACAAAAGCGGCGGCACCAAGCCTGCCGCGGCCCAGACTCCTTTGGTGAGGGAATCACACAGCCCGCGCCCGCAGCCGGGGATTCCCCGCCCACCCAGGCGGCCAAAGTGCAGATAAGCGAGCCAGTATTGAATCCTATCGACGACCCGTTCCTCCGTGCTGCCGTCGCGGAACGGCTCCAGATAGTCGAAGAGGCGGGAACTTTCGTCAGGCAGTGAGAGATAGGCGCCGGTGGTCCCCCACAGCAACACGAAGCCCAGGAACCAGAACCCTAGGGCGCTATGCAGACTCCAATTCAGGCGTTTCCAGTTTGCCCGAAAGTCCACCACCAGGCTGCGCGGCCAGTTGCGGCTCCCGGGCCACCACAAAGCGGCACCGGTGATCCCGAGCAAAATGAGGAGCAGGCCACCAAATCCGTTGATCCGGCGGCCGGACTTGCCCCCAAGCAGGTTGTCATGCAGGTCCCGCAGCCAGGCAGTGAAGCGGAACCCCACCGGCAGAGTGGGACCGAGGTCCTCTCCGGTGAAGGGGTGCAGCAGACGATGTTGCGTTTCTTCGCCGCGCTGCAGTGTGACTTCGGCGGCGTGGTTCTGGGTTTTTCCGGCGGCCACTTCGGTGATCTGAAAGCGAGGAAACGTACGGCGCGCGGCTTGCTTCAAGGCATCGATGGAAAGCGCTGGGCCGGAACCGCTTACCAACATCGGCTGCGGGGAGAAGTAAGCGAAGAGTTCATTGCGATAGACCAGGACGCTACCGGACAGGCTTACCACAAATACGTACAAGCCGACTCCGATGCCAGCCCACAGATGAAGTTGGAAGAGTGCCCGCCGAAGAAAAATTTCCTGTGGCTGCCGGAACCAGCGCTGAATGAGGTTCACGGAACGTTAGAAGCGGCGCGAACCTTGGTTTTTCACGCTGGGGAGCGGGCCGCCGCCATCGGGTCCCCGGAATTGCGGGGGAGCCTTGGAGAAGTCCAGTTCGCTGTCCAGGTAGGTCACCGGGCGGTCCAGCACCATTTCGACGGTGGTTCCCTTGGCCAGGACGGCATCGGGTCCGCGCGTGAGCAGGACGCCTAGAACACCTGCCGTCGCGCCTGCAGCCGCGCCGATGCCGACGCCCATGCCGGGGGCGCGTCCAATGCCCGCCAGGCCGCCGATGCTCGCGCCCATGGCCGCGGTTTCGCCAACGGTTCGTACGTCGCCTGACTTGTTGCCTTCGCTGCTGACCACGCCTTCTTTCTTGTCCAGGTTTTCCGACGCCCGGCCATCCAGACCCGAAACCGTCGCGCGGAAGTCACGCGTCACGCCGTTGGGCAGCATCAACGAATCAAAGCGCAGGAAAAATTCGCCCTTGCCCTTCACCTTGCCAGGACGCTTGGTGTTGGTGATGGTCCCCATCACGTAGCTTCCCGCCGGAATCACGATGCGGTTGTCCACAACCACCGGGAAGGTGGTTTCAAGGTACACGCGGTCCCCGGCCACGGTGCTCTTGGTGCTGACGCTATTCACCATGCTCAAAAGCACCTTGGTGCCCACCGGCACCGGGTAGGTTTTTTCAGACGGAGCCGCAGCGTCTTGCCCCAACAAGGAGCACGCCAGCAGCGGCAATACGACCGTCAATGTGCGCATGGACATAAGACAATGCACCTCAGTTTGAGTTTAGCTCACAAACTCCTGGACGTTTTGGGTCGAGAGTCCGTTACACCCCAATGGATCTTGACTCCGTGTTGCACTATTATGAACACGAGGAGGACCCATGTCATGGTCCAGAAGCTCGTCCTATTCCTACTCGCACTCTCGGCATTTGCCCAGGCCCCAACGCAGCGCCCCATCCCGCGCATGCCCGATGGCAAGCCGGACTTCCAAGGCGTGTGGGATCACCCCTACGTTCCCGACATGACGGCGGACCGCAAGGATCAGAAAGGTGCCGGCGCACTTCCGTACACCGCCTGGGGAGCCGACAATTTCAAGAACTACGACGTTTCCAAGTTCGACTACACCGGCCACTGTCTGCCCTTCGGCCTGATGCGCAGCGTGAACGTGGGCGGCTATCCGATCCAGATGATGCAGAACTCCACCTACCTGGCGATGCTGTTCGAGCAGAACACATGGTTCCACGTAGTCTACATGGACGGCCGCGGCCACCCTGCGGCAAAGGACCTGATGCCCACCTGGTTCGGCCATTCCATTGGACGCTTTGAGAAGGATGCCCTGATTGTCGACACCGTGGGGTTCAACGGGAAGACGCGGCTGGATACGCTCGGCCATCCGCATTCGGACCAGCTGCATGTGATCCAACGTTTTGAATACACCGATCCCGATCACCTGGCCTATGAGGTGACGATCGATGATCCCATGACCTACACGCGGCCTTGGAAGAACACGCGCGTCTTCACGCGCATGAAACCGGGCGAGGAGATCATCGAGTATTCGTGTGAAGAGAACAACCGCGACTTCACCGAAGGCCACATCAAGTAGCGGGAGACCGGCTCAATCGCTCTTGGTGGTGGCTGCTGGGGCCGGAGCCGCTGGTTTGGACTCGGTCTTTGATTCAGTCTTGGTCTCAGCGGGCTTGGAATCGCCAGATTTCGATTCCGCTGGTTTCGCGTCGCCGCTGGCGCTGGTTTCGCTCTTGATCGCGCCGCCCTTTGAGCCGCCGCCGGCGTAGTCGGTCACATACCAGCCGCTGCCCTTGAAGGAAAACGCGGGAGCCGACATCAGCTTCACCACGTCGCCGCCGCAGGTTTCGTGAACCTTCACCGGATCGTCAGAAAATTTCTGGCGGACTTCAAAAACATTTCCACACTTCGAGCACTGGTATTCGTACAGAGGCATTTTCGGGACTTACTTTACCGTAGGCGTGATCAGCGGGATTTTGAAGCCACGCTCAGAGATCAAATCCGTGGTGGGCTTAGCCGGTGCCGGAGCAGGAACAACGTCGCCGTCCAACGGTGCGGGAGGCTCAAACTGCGCCTGCAACACGTTTGGGACCACGTGTGTATCCTGAATCGCCTTGCCGTTCGGCGCGTAGTATTTCGCCACGGCAAGGATGATGGCTCCGCCGTCGGGCAAAGTCACGGGCCGCCGCACCGCCGCGTCTCCGAAGGTCGGCTCACCCACTAGGGTTGCGCGCTTGGAATCCAGCAGCGCCGCCGCAGCCACTTCCGCCGCACCCGCCGTGCCGCGATTCACCAACACCACCAGCGGCAGCTTGGTCACCGCTTTTGACGCCACGGCATTGCTGTCGTTCCGGCGGATCTTCTGACCCTGCGTGTAGGTGATGAGTCCGCTATCCATGAAGAGATTCGCAACGGCGATGCCTTCTTCCGCTGGACCCAGACCGCAATAACGCAGATCCAGCATCAGCTTCTTCGCGCCTTGTTTCTGCAAGTCCTGAATCTTCTGCCCGATCTCTGCCGACCGGCCCGCCAGCAGCGCGCCCACGGTGATCAGACCCACCGGCTCGGGACCCTTGTCGGTAACCAGCTTCGCCGTCACCGCCGGATACGCCAACGCAGCCCGCGTCAGGGACAACGGAATTGGATCCTGCTGGCGCGCGGTTAGGACCGTCAGGTCCACCTTGGTCGCCGGCTCGCCCTGTAATAGCAGCTCGGCAGCAGCCAGCGGCATGTCCCGCGTGGAAATCTTGTTGATCGATTCAATCACATCGCCCGTGGTCAAGCCCGCCAGGTCCGCAGCCGAACCCGGCAACGCGTCCACGATACGGATATACCCCGGCCCGCGCGAAAGATACAGCCCGATGTCGGCCTTACCCTTGCCGTGCTCGGCTTGATACTGCTTGTACTGCGCCGCGTTCAGGTAGCTGGCGAAGGGATCGAGCGATTCCAGCAGCCCGTTCACAGCGCCCATGGTGACGGCCTTGAGGTCCGGCTCCTGCACGTATTCGAGCTTGATCTTGGTCAGGACGTCGCTAAACACCCCCAGCTGCGCGTACGGCGAATCTTCCGGCGTAGCGCTCCGCACCGCGACGGTCCCGAACAGCAGGACGCCGACCATGCAGGTCGATGCAGCCACCACAGCGTAATGGAAACGACGGTTCATAGGACCTCTGCTATGAGGATAACAGGCTCGGGCGGGGGTGGGGGGCCTAGGAACCCATGACCGCCCTTCTCTTGGCTTCTCGAATACGGTTCGTTACTTTGGTGGGAATCGTAGTCATGGGGAACTTCTTGTTGGATTTGTTGGCTGTCGGGAACGCAGCGCACAGAATTCCTTCGACAACAACCCGGTGAGCCGGGTCTGGAATCACGAAGGCCTGGAAGTAGTTCCAGTGATGAAAGCGGGCATCCGTAGACTTATTGGCGTGGTCGTGCAACCGGGAAAACAGCTTGGTGGCCATGCCAATGTAGTACGGAATTCGCCCCTCATAAAGGACATAGACACCGGGTAGCTGTAGATCCGGAATCTCTTTGACCAGGAGTTTTCGGTCTTCGAGAATATCGAAGACTCTACGATCACACAGTGGGACCTGCTTGACGACGATGCTCACCTTTGTCCATCGGCGTCGCGTGAATGCCGCATTAGCAGAGGCGACCGCGCTTCCCATCTGGTTGCTGGCGAAGAACCGCGCGGCCTTCCAGCCGGAACCCGCGGCCTAGGGCAGTTCGTCGCCCGGCGGAGGCGCTTCCCCGCCCTTGCGCTTGAGGACGCGCAGGAATGTGGCGCGGTCCGTCTTGGAACGACACTTCTCAAAGAACGCGGCGCCGTACAGCGCGGAAACTCTCTCGGCAACCGCAACGGGTACGTTTGAATCTTGGTTTTCATGTCGCGCTACAACTTGTAGATCGTGACTCCACTTAGCAGCTTCGGGAAGAAATCGGTCGACTTCTGGGGCATCACGCCGCCGTTGAAGGCGATGCGGGCCATGTCGCCGATGGGGGTGGGGTCCAGCAGGAACGCGACTTGCGCACCCTTTTCCCGCACCTCGGCCACGGCGGCGTCGATGCCGCGCACGTAGGTGATGAAGTGCTCGTCGCGGACGGCCTCCTCGGTAATGTTGAGTAGACCGGTGAGAACCTCACTATGCAGCACGGGGACGTCGAGTTCGTCGTGCTTGCGAGGACGGCTCAGCAGATTGTCGCCCGACGCCGTCACCATGCCGATGCGGACGTGCGCGGGGTAAGGCTGCTGCATCGCCTCCCGCAGTTCGTGCGTGGAGCCGTAGGTGGTCACCTTCCATTGGTCGAAGGCGCGCTTCAGGAGTTCGTCTTCGCTGAACCCGGCTACGTTGCGCAGCACGCGGTGCGTGGCCAGGATGCGGAGTCCCGACGAATGCATGTTGACAAACGTCATCATCACGAAGCGGGCGGCGGGGTCGGTGGGATGATCCTTGCTGTATGCCAGCGCGGTTTCGTAGCGATGGTGGCCGTCGGCGATGAGCAGTTTTTTCTCGGCCATGGCGACCTCCATCTTGGCGATGGTGGGGAGATCCGTAATGGGCCAGAGGCGGTTGCGGACGCCGTAGTCGTCGATGACATCGAGCACGGGCGTGCCGTGGGTTGCTTGCTCAAGGATGCCGTCGATGATGGCCTGCGGGTCCGGGTAGAGCATGAAAATATGCCCGAAGTGCGCGCGGGTATTCGTGAGCACCTGCATGCGGTCCTTCTTCGGACCGCTGAGCGTCTGCTCATGGCGGTGCACGATGCCGGCGGAGTAATCTTCCACTTTGCCCAGACCGATGAAGCCCTGACGCGTGGCTCGCTCGCCTGTATCCGGGACGGTGAACTCTTGCGCGTAGGCGTAGAAGGCCGGCTCAGAGTCCTGCGCCAGGATGCCGTCGCGAATCCAATCGTTGAGGTATGCCGCCGCGCGCGTGTAGCAGTTGTTCGCGGCGTCGTCGGCTGGGAGCTTTTCGCCCAGGATGATGCGGACCAAATTATAGGGGCTGGCCGCAAGATAGGCCGCCTGCATGGCCGGACTGATTTTGTCATACGGCTGCGTCACCAGCTTGGCGGGATCGCCCGCCTTGGGCGTATAGCGAAAGGGTTGGAAGGGTTTTACGGTGGCCAAGTACCTAGAGTAACTTACTCTCGGCTTGAACCACGACGGGCGCGGTTACGGAGACAGGGCGCGGGTTCATCAACTTGTGCGCCATTCCGGGCCACCACGGTGCGAAGAGCGGAGCCTCGAAATTCACCACTTCAATATGGACGGTCTGCACGTCGCCCGCGCGGTAGCTCACCAGTACGTTGTCCGCGCGAAGCCCTAAGTAGCCGCCCTCCGTGGACGCCTCCGGCCTCCCGTAAAGCACCATGTTGCGGACCGGCTCCGGCCCGCCTTCAGGATGCAGCGAACCCCACCGCACCGCCGCGCGCGCCCGTTCCACCAGGGACTGATGGGCGAACAACACTTGCCCGAAGTCCACTACACCGAGCAACAACGCGAAGAACACCAGCATCACCAGCGTGCCTTCGATCAGGGATTGCCCGCGTTGATTGCGCCTCATCGGGTGCCCCCGATTACCGGAAATTCCACGCCCGGCCGCCCGGAGAATTCGAATTCCCCGAACACCGCGTCGACTTTGTAGCCTTCTATCGCCACCCGGACCGCCGCACCGTCTTGCACGTATTCCACGCGCACCTGCTCCGGCTTGAGATTCCGTACAACGGGAATCGCCCCCGGCGAAGGCTTCGGCTCGGCGTACACCACCATGTTACGGATCGCGGCCTTATCCGCCTCCACGTCCGCCGTCACCGGCCGCACCGAGGCATACCGCGCCCCGTCGCCCACGGCTGACACCAATTGGTTGTAAACGTAGAAAGTGTAGCCGAACTGGAAGGTCCCTCCCAGGCAGGTCACCATCACACCCGCCGAGATGGCGAGTTCCAGCATCGCGTGTCCACGTTGGTTCCGGCGTTTCATTCGGTGAGCCTCACAGGCTGCGTGCCCGCCACGCTATGCGCCGGGACAGTAAAGGATTCCGGTCCGCCCACCGCGCGCAGGAAGGTGATCTCTACGTCATTCGCGGGAGCCGTCACCCGGACATGGGTAACTGCAGCAGCATCTGAAGATGCATCCCATTTCTTTCCGTCAGCACTGAACTCGACCACTACGCCTTTGAATTCCTGCGTCCCGAGGTACCATCGCCCCGGCAGCTTGGCAACAGCTTCGCGAGCGTTGCCGAGTCCCGTGGATGTTCCGTCAAGTTTGACCGCAGCCGTCAGAGCAGCCGCGTCCGTGAACACCTGCGCCTCATTGCGTGCAATGTAGATGCGCCCAAAGTCGAACGCCATGCCGAGCGTGGCCAGCATCAACAACATGCCGACGGCCATGCCGATGAGGACGAAGCCCTTCTGGGTAGGCCGCGCGACCGAGCGTCTGGTTTGCCGTTTTCGCATCCACTTCGCTCATCGGCGGAACGGAGTTAAACCGTTAGGCCTGAGCCAGTTGAGCCTGCGACCGGCGCGCCAGCAGGGCGACCCCGGCGAGGCCCAGCCCCAGCGAAATCCACTGCGTCAGCGAAAGCCCCGCCGTCAGCGGCTGCTGATGGACCCGCAGGTATTCGATCCCGAAGCGCATCGCCGAGCTAAGCACCAAATACAAGCCGATCACCCGCCCGGGCGTGTGCGGCTTTTTCGCCATAGAATACAGCAGCCAAAACAAAACCGCTTCCGCGCCCGATTCATACAGCTGCGTCGGGTGCAGCCCCACTTCCAGAGGAACGTTGGTCAGCGCGTGCGCCACCGGATCGTGGAAGGTTACCGCCCACGGCAGATCGCACTCCACGCCCCAGCAGCAGCCCGCCGCGAAGCATCCCAACCGTCCGATCGCGTGTCCCAGCGCCACCCCCGGCGCAAAAATGTCCGACGTGCCCAGCACCGGAAGCCCCTGCGCGCGCATATAGAAGACCGCAGTGATGAGGGCCAAAATCAGCCCGCCCTGAAACACTCCCGCGGCCTGCAACGTTTCAAAGGAAAAGATCCGCCCCAGATCATACTCCCGCCAATCGAAGGCGACCATGAAGAGCTTCGCCCCCAACATCCCGCTCAGCGCGACGTACACCGCCAGATTGGTGATCAATTCGGAATTCAGCCCGGCGCGCTTGGCCAGCTTCACGGTTGCCGCCAACCCAGCCAGGAACCCCAGCGCAACCAGGACGCCGTAGGTAGGCAGGTAGAAGCTGCCAATTTCGATCAGTTTGGGATACAAGCACCTTAGAGTAGCATCCCGCTCTCAACTGCTCAAGGAATCACCCGCGCCCGCAGCTTCCCATGCAATCGGTAAACGGAGAAGTCTTTTTTGTCGATGGTGAAAATGTCCCGCGTGCCTTCGCGCTCCGCCACTCTCACCAGCGCCGCGTCGGCCAGGTCCATCGGAAGGGCTGCGTACTTTTGCATCAGTTCCCGGATCCGTGGGGCATCTTCTGGTCCCAGAGCGAGGATTTCCACGGAGCCGCGTGCGATCATGTCCCAGACCGCTTCCTGGGCCCGGGGCAGGCCGCTCAAGAAATACATCACTTCCGTGAGCACTGGCCAGACGGTTCCCACAGGATAGGAGACTGTCCGCGAAGCCGCTAGACATTCACGATGATACTGGTCTGCGGAGTCCGCCATTGCAACCAGCGGACCGGAGTCGATGAGGATCATCGCTTGGCCCGCAACGCCCGTAGCTCCTCGCCCATGTTACGCGTGGAGCGGCCAGGATCTCCGCCATTGACGACGCCGATAAGGTCCTTGATCGAATCGTACAGAGTGACGCCGCTCTCCTCGCGCGCAACGAAGGAATGTACCGCGTCGCGCACGACCACGGAGACCGGGCACTTTCGCCGCTTGGCGATGCGCTCCACACTGCGGCGTAATTCGGGACTCATTCGCAGGCTCATCATGGTTTGCATAGCACCAGTATGACACGAGTGTCATACACCACCCGGGCACCCACCACCACGCCCCCAAATCCGCGCTATCGTAGGATCCATGCCGATTTCCCGACGCAAGATGCTCACCAGCGGCGCTGCTGCCGCTGCTGCATTCGCCCCGCAGGCCGCCACCGGCCAAGCCCCCGCCGTTCTGACCGGAACCAACGTGGGCCGCCGCTTCAAGGCCTTCGTCCGCCGGGGCACCGGAGCCTCCGTCGAAGAACTCCGTCTGCGTGCCATCCAACCCAACGAAGTCCTGGTGCGCAGCCAAGCGTCCGCCGTCTGCTACACCATCGTCGGCGGAGCGCTGGCCACCACCAACGTCGCCCAAGCGTCGATCCCGAACCACTCCGGCATGGGCGTGGTGGAAGAAGTCGGACCGCTGGTCCGCCGCGTCAAGAAAGGTGACCGCGTCGTCGTCCCAGGAACCCCGCAATGCGGCGTCTGCTACCAATGCCTGCACGGGCGTGCCGATTGGTGCCAGTTCCTCGACACCGCTCCCGCGCATCCGCTGGCCGACATGGCGGACGGCACGCCCGTCATCGAACAGGCCGGCCTGGGCGGACTAAGTGAGCTTATGGTGGTCCCCGAAGAATACTGTTGCCCCGTCTTCACAGACCTGCCCGCCGAACAACTAACACTCCTCGGCGACACCGTCGGCACAGGCCTCGCCGCCGGCCGCGATCTCGTTCAAATCGAACCCGGCTGGAACGTCGTCATTCAAGGAGCAGGTCCCGTCGGCATGGGAGCCATCCAAGCCGCGCGCCTCCAGAACGCCGGACAGGTGATCGTGATCGAGCCCATCCGCTCCCGCCGCGAGGTCGCCATGAAGGTCGGCGGGACTATCGCGCTCGACCCCAACGCGGAAGGCAACGGCCTCGTCGCCAAGATCCGCACGCTGTGCAAAGCCACCACAGACCGCCGCTACGCCGGAGGCCGCCTCGGCACCAACGCCGTCCCCGACGGAGCCGACTTCGTGATCAACGCCGTCGGCAGCGATTGGTTCCCGCCCAAGGTCGAAGCCGGCCCCGACCCCACAGCGCTGGTGCCGCTGCAAGAGAGCTTCGACATGACCCGCGCTGGCGGCCACATCGTCATGCTGGGCGTAGCGTGGCGCGGCAACGTCAGCTTCAACGCCGCTCAATTTTCCAACCGCGGCCGGACGTTTTATAGCGGCCAACAGGGCGGCCTCAACATGCTCCGCGACATTCCGCGCTACGTGAAGATGATCGAGCGCGGCGTGATCGACATGAAGTCCATGGTCACCGCGACCTACCCCATTGAGCGCACCCGCGAGGCGATCCAAGCGGTCGGCGACCGCACCACGCTCGGCGCGGTCATCACGTTTGCGTAGAGTCTTTACCGGACTGCCAACGTTACCGGCTTGCCTCCGCGGCTGAGCATTTCCATTTGCGTGTCGATGGTGAACTTAGCTGTTTTCTTGTTGACGACGTCGGACACGCGCGGGTGGGAGACCATCAGGATCTCCGGGGCCTGTGCCTGTTTCAGCTGATGCTTCGCGATCCAGACCGATATCTCTTCCATCAGTTGCTGCTTCAACAACCGCGTGTCATTGATCTGCTTGCGGGACGAGGCGTCGAGACGCTTGGCCTCGGCCGGTGCGAAACACAGTTCCAGGAAGAGATTCGCTCCTGGCGTTGTCACATGGCGGATTTCTGTTTCCGTCTCCAGGTTGGTCATCGGCGTCACAGTCCGGTATGGCGGCACTTGGCACAGGAGGCAACCGCAGGCGGTTCCGACTGCCAGCTAGCGCGCCGGGAAATCCAAATTCTCAGAGAAGAACGGCAGAACCTTGGTCTCAAAGCGCTCACGCACGCGATTTGTGTGGTCGCCCTCGTACGTCTCATACACGTGCTTGACGCCGAGCCGGGTGAGCGACGCGTCCATATCGCGATTGCCGCCGAGCAAGCCGTCCTGTAGACCGATGTCCATCTTCACGGCCTTGTACTTCTTCAAATTGGTCCAATACTGATCCACCATCGCCAGTGGCGAGTTCGCGTACCACTTGGCGCCGATAGCGGCGTTGTATTCGCCATCCACCACGGGCAGATCGTAGAAAGTGGGCGGATTACCCGGGTTCGCCGACCACGCAGCGGCCAGCGCGGGCGTCGTCCCGCCACCGGCCTTACCCTTGCCATTCGCCGAAGCCGCGCCGCCTAGCCCCGAATTCGGATTGTTCATCAGGCAGCACGAACTCATCGGATAGAGACTCGAAAACACCTGCGGGAACTTCATGCCGATGCGGAACGCTCCGTAACCTCCCATGGAATGCCCGGCGAGTCCGCGGCTGGCACGGGTCGCCACGGTGCGGTAGTGGCTGTCGATGTAGGCGACCAACTCCTCCGCCATGAAGCTCTCCCAATCGCCCGTGGTGGGCGAATTCGAATACATGCTGCCGTTGTGTACGGTGAAGGAGTCCGGATGCACCAGGATCATCTCCTTCGCGCCCGCCGCCTGGGCTGCTTCGGCTGACTGCGGCACCGTCATCAGGTTCCAGTAGGCTTCCGCGCCGATGCCGTAACCGTGCAGGAAGTAGACCACGGGATAACGGCGGTTCGGCTGGGTGCCATAGCTGGGAGGCAGGTAGACGAACACGTCACGGTCGGCTGAATCGCCCTCCAAGTTCCCTTCGAGCGACTTGCCGTGAACCGAGATCTTTTCCATCTTGCCCTTGAACGGCGCGGTGGACCCTTTGATTCCGCCGGGGCCTTTGCCCTTCGCCGCTCCGGGCGCGGGGGCCTGCGAGAAGATGAAGCCGGCGCTGAGCAGCATCGCAGCGGCTAGGGTGAGTGTGGTGAGTGTACGTTTCATGAGTCCTCCTCGGGAATACCACAGTCTACATCGCCCGGCCCGTCGAAGCCACGGTGCTTCATGTACGATAAGTACGCTGATGCACCCGACCATTTTCAGCCGGCTCACCGAATGGGAGCAGCGCGGCATCCTGACCGCCGAGCAACGCGCATTCCTCACGGGCCTTGCGCGCGGCGAACCGTTGTCGCTATACCTGGAGCTGAACATTCTGCTCTGCCCACCGCCCTCGGCTTTGCGTCTGCTCCGCAGTCCAAGCCGGCAGCCCCGACGCCCACTTTGGCGGGGGCGCGTCAGGCGGCGGAGGCGCCAGCTCGGACTGCTGACGGGTGCGTGCCTACTCCATCCGCAGTTCGCCGTCGCGGACCACAATCGCCGGACGCTGGCCGTCGGCGCATTCCTGCATAGGCCGCTTCGCGTAGTAGCTCAGGCCATAGTCGATGTCGCGCTTCACACCGGACAAGCAGGCGCCAGCCGCCTCGGGATGCGCGCGCCAGAACGCCCGCGCAGACACGCGCTGGTCCATCACCGGGAATGCCGACGACTTCAGGTACGCCACCGAAGCCACCGCCGCCAGCGCCACCACCAGCGCGGCCCAGCGGCGGCGGTCACTCCACTCCTGGTCTGCATCGTTCTTCGCCAGCGACCACGCCGCAGCAGCGGCCACCACGGGGATCAGCAGCGGCCAACCGAATCCGCCGCGCCACGCCACGCTGGAAAGCCCGTTGTTCAGCGCATCCGGCAGGATCGCCGCGATCAGCGGCACAGCCACGAGCGATAGCGCGCACGCAACCAGCCACCATGCCGCGGATTTCGTTTTTTCCAGGCCCACCGCCAGCGCCACGGCCAACGCTGGCAGCAGCGGCAGCACATACGCGGGCAGCTTGTTGGTGGACCCCGAAAAGAACATCAGCCCCCAAGCCAGGAAGACCAGCAAGAACCGCACGCGTTCGTCACCAAGGGCGCGGGGAATCAGCCCCACTAGCGCAGTCCACGGAAACAACCCCGCCAGCAGCACCGGCAGGTAATACCAGAACGGCTGCGCGTGCCCCAGGTCCGTGCTGAGGAACCGCCCCACCTGATGCTGCCAGAAGTAGACATCCCAGAAGGCCGAGCCGTTGCGCAGGTAACACAGCACATGCCACGGAGCCGCCGTCAACAAACACGCCGCAAGCATCCGCAGCCGCTTGCCCCGGGCGATCAGGAATACAGGCACGATCAGCACCAACGGAACAAACGCCTTGGCCAGCACCGCCACGCCCAGCAAGAACCCCGCCAGGTAACCCTGCGCCGTATAGCGAGCTTCCCTGCCCCCCGTGCTGCGCGCCCCCAGTGCCTGCGGACCGAACAGCGAAACCAGCAAGGCTCCGTTCAGCGCGGCGGACATCGGCAAATCGGTCACCGCGACAAAACTCAGCGACAGCCACCCAGCGGACGTTCCCAGGATCGCCGTCGCCGACAAAGCCACGCGCGGGGAAAACTCGCGCTCCAGCGTGCGGTAGAAAAAGAGCAGGAACCCAAACCCGATCAGCGCAATCGGCAGCCGCGCCGCCCACTCGTCAGTGAGTCCCACCCAGTTGCCGGCCGCCGTGGTCCAATACAGCAGAGGAGGCTTCTCAAACCACGGCTGCCCATCCAGCCGGGGCGTCACCCAATCGCCCGACCGCGCCATTTCGCGCCCAATCGATGCATAGCGAGGTTCGTCCGGACCCAGGAATCCCACTCCCCCTAGGCCAGTGAGGTAAAGAAAGGCGAGCGCGGCGATCAGAGTGAGCTTCTGCAACATCCCAGTGTAGCCGCGCGGACGGTGGTTCGTCAGCGGGACCCAGGAAGGTTATCTTAGAGGGAATGCCCGCCCCTCCCGAAAATACAGGGAAGTTTCCCTCCCCTACGCGCGTCGTAGGGGAAGGAAATGGCATGGTAGTGGAAACTGACCACGTAGGTTTAAACCACGACGTCATACAAGGCTGCCAACGCGGCGACCAAGAGTCATTCCGTGAGCTGTTTGAGTCCCACAAGGACAAGGTCTACTCCATCGCACTGCGTTATGCGGGCGACCGCGCAGCGGCCATGGACATTGCGCAGGACACGTTTCTGAAGTTGATGGACCGCATCGGCCAGTTTCGCGGGGAGTCGAGTTTCGATTCCTGGCTCTACCGGCTGGTGGTGAACAGCTGTCTGGACTACCGGCGGCGGCAGAAGCGCTGGATGCCGATGGTGGAAGAGTTTTTTGATTCGTTCCGGGCGCCTCAAGCGTCCGCTCTCCAGAATCTATTAGGGGACGAGCGCCAGCAGCAGGTGCAGGATGTAGTAGCGCGGCTATCGCCGGAGCACAAGATGATCGTGGTTCTGCGCTACACCGAAGGCTTGTCGTATGAAGAGATCGCGGATGTTTTGCAGTGTTCCCGGGGCACGGTAGCCTCGCGCTTGAACCGGGCACACAAAGTGTTGGAGCGGCGGTTGAGTGGATTGGCACAACGGTAACTTATGAGTTCTGAGAATCTAGATCCAGTTTTGAAGAAGCACTTGGGGCGCGTGGAAGCTCCGCCCAATCTGTGGAGCCACGTACGCGGACCCGTGCCGGTGCATTCGCGCGGGTGGTCGTGGGCGGCTGCCGCAGCCCTGGTCGCGATTATCGCCGGCGGCTGGACGCTGTGGAACGAATTCCGAGCCCCGCAGACTGTGGAAGCAATGGCGCTGGCCGCGCTGGACCGGGGTCCGGAGAACCTGGACCTACAGACCGAAGACGCCGCCTCCGTGCGCAAGTGGGTTAAGTCCAATTCCGGCATAGACATACCGCTCCCACCCAAACACGCGGGCGTGATCCGCATCCAAGGGGCGCGCGTAAATGGGGAATCCAAGCGCGTGGCGGAAGTCTCCTACCAGGTGGGCGAGTTCCGCGCCGCGCTGCTGGTGACCAAGGACCCCACGGGCACAAAATCCTACCCCAAGCACGATTTCCGGGGCAGCGACGCGCTGGAAACCGCGCGGGTCACCTCTTGGAGCATGAAGGGGCAGAGCTACACCTTGGCCTGGACCGCTCCAGGTGAGTTCCGGGCCGCCTGTCTTTTGTGCCATGACCAGGAGCCGCCCGTGCTCCCGCCTTCCAGCCTAGTGAACTAGCGGCCCAGCGGCGCTATACTGTTCTGTGGAAGGCATACACCAGGAGACTTAACATTATGAACAAGAACTTGAAGTTCGGACTCTTAGCGGCGATCATCCTGGGAACCTTAGGCTGGCTGGCAGCGGGGGGCGTGGAGCAGACGGCCACCTATTACAAAGAGCTCGCCGAGTTGAAGCAGATGGGCAGCGAGTCTTTCGACAAGCGCCTGCGCGTGGGCGGCGATATCAAGGCCAACTCAATCGTCCGCGAAGGCGACAAGGTCCATTTCACGCTGATCCAGAACGACCTGACGCTGAACGTGGTCTACACCGGTTCGGACCCGTTGCCGGATACCTTCAAGGACGGCTCACAAGCCCTGGCGGATGGCAAGCTCGCCGCGGACGGCACCTTCCACGCCACCAAAGTACAAGCCAAGTGCGCATCGAAGTATGAAGCCAAGCCCACGGGCGTCGTGACGCGCGGCTAAGCCCCGCCCGTTTAAGGGAAATCCATGGAAAACATAGGCGCTCTCGCCATTCTGCTCGCGTTTTGCTTCGCGATCTACGCTTTGCTGGGCTCCGTCATCGGCAAGCTGACGCAGCGGCCGTTCCTCATCCAAAGCGGGCAGCGCGCGGTCTACACCGTGTGGCTGTTGGTCACGGTGGGCGCGGGTGTGCTGATCTACTCCATCATGCAAGGCGACTACCGTCTGGCCTACGTCTGGGAAACCAGCAATAAGACCATGCCGATTCAGTATAAGTTCGCGGCGTGGTGGGGCGGGCAGGCCGGTTCGCTGCTGTTCTGGAGCTGGCTGCTGGCCACCTATTCCGCCGTGGTCACCTTCCAGAACCGGCGCAAGTTCCGCGAGATGATGCCGTACGTCATCGGCGTGATGATGTCGGTGCAGGTGTTCTTCCTCATCTTGAACGCGTTTGTCGCCAGCCCCTTCCGGCTGCTGGTCGCGGGCAAAGGCGTGGTCGACCTGGGCGACGGTCAGGGCCTCAATCCGCTGCTGCAGTATTGGACCATGGTGATCCATCCGCCGATGCTATACCTCGGCTACGTGGGCTTCGCCGTGCCGTTCGCCTTCGCCATGGGATCGCTGATCACCAAGCAGCCCGGTGAAGAGTGGATCAAGACCACGCGCCGCTGGACGCTGGTGACGTGGCTATTCCAGAGCTGCGGCATCGTGCTGGGTTCGGCCTGGGCGTACGCGGTGTTGGGATGGGGCGGTTACTGGGCCTGGGACCCGGTGGAAAATGCGTCGCTGCTGCCGTGGATCACCGGCACCGCGTTCCTGCACTCCGTGATGATGCAGGAGAAAAAGGGCATGATGAAGGTCTGGAACATGGTACTGGTTTCGAGCACCTTTTTCCTGTGCATCTTCGGTACGTTCCTCACGCGCAGCGGAATCGTGCAATCGGTACACGCGTTCGCGAGCAGCCCGATCGGGCAATATTTCGTGTGGTTCCTGGCCATCGGCATTTCGGCCACGGTGTACCTTCTGCTCACCCGCCTGGAGTTCCTGAAGAGCGAAGCGCAATTGGAAAGCGTGCTTTCGCGCGAGTCGAGCTTCATGTTCAACAACCTGGTGCTGCTGGCCAGTTGCTTCTCCGTATTGTGGGGCACGCTGTTCCCGGTGATCACCGAGTTCTTCATGAACGAAAAGATCAGCGTGGACAAGCCGTTCTTTGACCGCGTGAACATTCCCATCGCGCTGTTCCTTTTGCTGCTGACCGGCATCGGTCCGCTGATAGCCTGGCGCAGGAGTTCATTTGACAGTTTGAAGCGGGCGTTCCGCTGGCCCACCATTTTGGGCGTATCGACGGCAGTGGTCCTGATGGCGCTGGGCATGCGCCACGTCTACGCGCTGATCTCCTTCGCGTTGTGCGCCTTCGTGACCACGACCATCGCCACCGAATTCTGGAAGGGCGCGAGCGCGATTGCCGCCAAGTCCGGACAGAACCTGATCGCGGCCATGATCGAACTGACGCATCGCAACACACGCCGCTACGGCGGCTATCTGGTCCACGTCGGCATCGTCATCATGTTCATCGGCTACACCGGCGCTGCGTTCAACCAGAGCAAGACGGTGGAACTGGCGCAAGGCGAATCGACGCAGTTGGGCCCTTACACCATCAAAGTGGTCGGCTACGAAGAGGGTGAAGAATCGAATCAGTACCGCTGGGATCGCGTGATCGTGGATCTATCGAAGAACGGCGAGCATCTGAGCATCGAAAAGCCCGAGCGCCGCTTCTTCATCGCGTCGCAAACGCCGACCACCGACGTCGCCCTGCGCCGCCGCCTGAACGAGGACGTCTACATCAACTTCGCGGGCACCGGAGCGGGTAACAACGTGGTCATGCAGACTTATATCTTCCCGCTGGTGAGTTGGATCTGGATCGGCTTCCTGGTGGTGCTCTTCGGCACCCTGGTGTGCTTGGTCCCCGACAAGAAAAAGCTGGTCTTCCCGCGCATGGAAGTTGTCGAAACAGGAGTGGGTCATGTTAAGCCTGCAAAAGTTTAAGGCAGGGTTGTTGGTCGCCATCGCCGCCGGATTGTGCGTGGCACAGACCGCCAGCGAATACGAGACCCCGCAGATCAACGGCATCGCCAAGCGCCTCAACTGCAACTGCGGCTGCCACCTGGATATGGCCTGCGTCATGCCGCCTTCCGGCGTGTGCGAGGTGTGCAAGACCAACAAGATCAAGATGGCGAACATGCTGAAAGCCGGCATGAGCGAACAGCAAATCCTGGACCAATATGTGAAGGAACAAGGCCCAGGCGTTTTGGTGCATGAACCCGGCATCCTGGGCTTCACCGGACCCTACATCGCTCTCGCCCTGGGCGGACTGGCGCTGTTTTTCGCAATTGGTTATTTGAAGCGTCTGAAACCGGCTCCGGCGGTTGCGCCCGCCAGCGACGCCCAACTCGCCAAGTATCAGGCGCAAATCGACAACGATCTGGACAAACTCGATTAATGGTCATCCTCGCTTCCGCCGTCGCCCTGATTGTGCTGACGGTCGCCTTCACATTCCTGATCCGCGACACGGATATTCCCGCCGTCGCTCCCGTCTCTCCCACGCATCACTTGGAAGAGCGCCGCGCGGCCATCTACGAAAATCTGCGCGACCTGCAGTTCGAGTACCGCGTGGGCAAACTCTCTGACGACGACTATCAACAGACCAAGCTCGGCCTGCAGAAAGAACTCGCGGGCGTGCTGGCGGAGATGGATCGTATGAAAAGCACCGCCCCGGCGCGTGTCGCGCAAGACGTCGTGGAAGAACCCGTTGTTCCCACCTGCCCGAACTGCGGCTCGAAATTCCCCGCCTCCATGAAATTCTGCGGCGAGTGTGGAAAGGCCATGGCATGAGATTCCTCCTAGCGCTGCTGGCAGCGGCTTCCGCGTTCGGCGCGGTCACCGGCGTCACCACTAATGCCACCACCGGCAAACCACAGGCTGGCGTCAGCATTGACCTGGTCCAGCCCGGTGCCAACGGCATGCAAGCCCTGGGCAACGCCAAGTCCGCCGCCGACGGCACATTCACAATCGACGCCAGCATCCCCCCCGGTCCCGCCCTGCTGCGGAGCACCTATGCCGGAGTCACCTACACCCAGGCCATCCCGCCCGGAACTCCCACCACCGGCCTGACCGTCAACGTCTTCGAGGCCAGCGCCGTCCCGCCCACCGACATGACGACACAGCATCTGATCCTGATCGAGCCGAGCGCCACCACGCTCCACATCAGCGAAACGTTCTTCACCAAGAACAACTCCAACATCACCTACTTCGACGCCACCAACGGAACGCTGAAGCTGTATCTGCCGCAAGGCGTGCCAGCCGACCTCAAGATCAGCATCGACTCCACCGGCGTGCCCATTCAGCGCCCGGTGCAAAAGGGCCGCCAGAACGGGCAGTACAAAGTCGATTATCCGCTGAAGCCCGGCGAGACCCGCTTCGACCTCGAATATTCACTGCCGGCATCGGACACATTCTCCAGCCGCGTGCTTGCGGAGACTCCTGCGACCAAGCTTGTTACACCTGGCTCGGTAACGCTCTCAGGCGACGCACTCACCGACCTCGGGCAAGAGCAGCAAACCCAAGCCCGCGTCTACACCTTCAAGGGGAATTCGTTCAAGGTGAAGATCCTAGGCGTCGGCTCTATTCGTGGGCCCGAGGCCGTTGCTCCCCCACCCGGTGAAGAGAGCGGCGCTCCGAAGTGCTGCGAAGAAGCGCCTGCGCGCGTCAACACGCAGATGGCGTGGGTGTTGGGCTTGAGTTTGACGATCCTCCTGCTGGGCGGCACGCTCCTATTTCGCCGCGGCACTGTATGAGCCTCGCGCTCGAAGTAGCGGGCGTCTACAAATTCTTCGGCGACTTCCCTGCTCTGCGCGACGTGTCTTTCAAGGTGGCCCCGGGTTCGGTGGTAGCGCTGCTGGGACGCAACGGCGCAGGCAAGACCACGCTGCTGCGTATCATGGCGGGACTCTCGCAACCCTCGCAAGGCTCTGTCAAAGTGAACGGGGCGGAAGCCCGTGAGGCTGGCACACGGCGGCGCATAGGAGTGCTGGGACACAGCATCTCCGTCTACGACGAACTCTCCGCGCATGAGAACCTGACGATGTTCGGCAGCCTTTACGGCCTGGATGACGCAGGCAAGCGCGCCGACGCGATGCTGGACCGCGTCGGCCTCGGTCGCGTACGCGACGGCCTCGCGCGCGAATTCTCGCGCGGTATGCGCCAACGTCTGGCAATCGGCCGGGCGTTCCTGCACGACCCCGAACTGCTCTTGCTTGACGAACCGTTCACCTCGCTCGACGACAAAGCCATCGCCGTGCTGCAAACCATGCTCAAGGAAATGCGCGACCGCGGGCGCACCGTAGTGATGTCGACGCACCAGTTGCGCGAGGCCATGGAACTCTCCACGCACGTAACATTTATTCAGCGTGGTGAAGTCGCCTACGACGGCGAACGCCAGGATGAGATGCTGAAAGACACCAGCTGGCTGTACAGGACCTACGGAGACAACTAGTGTACCTGCGCCAAATCTGGACCATCGCCGCAAAGGACCTGCGGTCGGAGATGCGCACCAAGGAAGCGCTCAACGCCTCGGTCGCGTTTTCCATGGTGATCCTGATCCTGTTCAGCTTCGCCTTCGACCAGGCAGAGGACCTGAAGGGCCTTCTGGGCGGCCTGCTGTGGCTGGCCTACGCGTTCGCCGGCGCGTTAGTGCTCAATCGTAGCTTCGCACGGGAACTGCAGAACGATTGCCTGGACGCACTGATCTCTTCCCCTGCGCCACCCAGCGCGATTTTTCTGGGAAAAGCTCTCGCGAACTTCGCGCTATTGATGGCAGTGGAGCTGATCTCACTGGGCGTGTTCGCAATTCTCTACGACGTGCGTCTTTCCGGGAAGCTCGGGCTGCTCTCACTCGTCATGTTATTAGCGACATGGGGGATTACGGTTATCGGCACCACGTTCAGTGCATTGACAGTGAACCTAACGATGCGGGAGCTGATGCTGCCGGTGCTGATTTATCCATTCCTGATTCCGGTGTTGATGTCGGCGATGATCCTGACCACGGACTTGATTGCCGGTGTCCCCATCGCGACGAACCTGGTTTGGCTGCGTGTTTTGGTGGCCTTCGACATCGCGTTCACCGCGGTCACCGTGTTATACATAGATGTTGTTTTGGTGGGGTAAAACTTGAGGCAAACCATACTATTTCTACTCGCGGCCGTATTCGCGGGGATCTTATTGTGGAACGGGGCTACCATCCTGGACCTTCCGCAACAGGTGACCAACGTGGGTGCCTATAAGATCATCTACTTCCACGTGCCAGCGGCTTTTACCGCATTCACGGGATTTGTGACGGCGCTGGTGGCCAGCATTCTGTACCTCGCCACCGGCAAACTCAGGTACGACGCATTCGCTGCGGGCGTTACCGAAGTCGCACTCGCCTTCGCCACCGCCAACCTGATCTCCGGCATGATCTGGGCTCGCTATGCCTGGGGCATCTGGTGGACCTGGGACGCCCGGCTTACAAGCATGCTGGTCTGCCTGCTGATGTACTACGGCTACGTAATGCTGCGGCAGGCCATCACCGAACCCACACAACGCGCTCGATTGAGCGCCTTCATGTCCATCCTGGGATGCATCAATGTGGCGTTCGTCTACCAGTCGATTGCGTGGTACCGAACCCAACACCCCTCACCGGTGCTCGGCTTCCGCGAAGGCGGCGGAATGGGACCAGGCCTTGAAACACCCATGTACTGGAACTGGCTGGCAATGTTGTGCCTCGCCACGATTCTCGCTTCAGTGCGCATGCGCCAGGGCGAGTTCGCCACCGAAATCGACTCCCTGCGCCGCCAGGCCCACAGCCACTAAAGAGAACCTATGGACCCCCGCGAATTTCAATTCACCTTCTACGGCCTGATGATTGTCTGGCTCATCATCACCGTCTACGTCCTCAGCCTCGCTTTGCGCGAACGCCGCCTGCGGCAGGAACTTGATCGCGTCAAACGGATGCTCGAAAAGAGTTAAGTTACTCTGGGACTATGCGTGTCCCTGCATTCCTCTTCCTTCTTACCACCACCGCTTTCGCCGAAGTCCACACGATGACGCTGCGGCAAGCGCTCGACCGCGCACTGGCGCAGAACCCCGACGTGATCCTCGCTCGGCTCGACGCACAAAAGTCGAAGTTCCAAACCGCGCAGACCCAGGACCCCTTCGCGCTAAAGCTAGGCGCGGGGAGCGGGCTCGCCTACACTTACGGATTTCCCGCCAGCATCGACGGTAACGCGCCCTCGATCATCCAGGTGCGCGGACAAATGGCGATCTACGATAAGCCCCAGTCCTATCGCATCGAGCAATCGAAGGAGGCCGAACGCGGAGCCGCGGTAGACGTGGCGCTGCGACAGCAGGACGTCGCTTATCGCGTGACCAGCGCATTTCTCGACGCCGAAGCCGCCGTCCGCAGCGCCGCCGCCGCCCAGCGCCAATACGAAAGCCTGGCGCAGGTGAAGCAATTCATGGACGTCCGCGTAGCCGATGGGCGCGAGCTTCGCACCGCATCCACCAGCGCCAACGTGCAGGCTCTCGTCGCCCAAAACGCCGCCGAAGAGTTCGCTTATGCGGGCGCGAACGCGGAAGCGGCACTGGCGCAATTGCTCGGGTTCTCCCCAGGCGACCGAGTGCATCCCGCCACCGAACTCCGCGACGATGCGCCGGTGATCGCGCAGCAGCAAGCCGTCTCCACCGCCATCGACCAAAGCCTCGAGCTGCGCCGCCTCGAATCGAACCTCAAAGCCAAACAGCTCGAAGTGAAGAGCTTCGAATCCACCTGGATGCCGCGCATCAACGCGTTCTCTACCTACCAAGTGCTTTCGCGCTTCAACAACTTCGACGTCTTCTACCCTCGCTTCCAGCGCAACAACTTTCAAATCGGTGCATCCATCGAGATCCCTATCTTCAAGGGTAAGGCTCCCGAAGCGGGCAAGGCGACCGCGCAGACCGATATCGACAAGATCCAGGTGGAAATCGCTCGCGCCAAGAGCCGCATATCCTCAGACATCGATCAGGCCTATCGCGACGTGCAGCGCTTCGAGAAAACCCGCAGCCTGCGCCGAGCCATGCTGGACGCGGTGCGCGAAGAATTGTCCGTATTGCTAGTGCAAAGCGACGAAGGGCGCGCTACGCTCGCGCAAGTGGAAGCCGTTCGCGCCAAGGAACAGGAACAGTGGATCGCCTATTACGACGCCCAGCGCCTAGTGGAGCTAGCCAAACTCAACGTGCGAAAAGCGACGGGGACCATTCTGGCAGGTATGCAATAAGTAGCACCGCGGCTGCGGCTGAGCCTCGCACCCACGCAAGGCTCGATGGCCGTATCCCGCCCCAGGCCCGGTAGGACAGCGCCATCACCATGCGTACAGCAGCCAGGGTCGTCACCAGGAAAATCGGCACGAACACCGCAGCCACCAAACCCACCGCGACTTCCACCACCGCGCGCCGCGAAGTGAGCGGAGGCAATTCCACATGCGCCGCCGGGCGCGCAATCCACAGCAGCACGATCCCGCCCGCGCGCACCAGAATCAGGCCCGCCAAAATTTGCCCTACATCCACAAGCTCCTCCGCTTGGTGCGCAGCAGCCATAGGAAGAACGGCCCTCCGCCCATCGCGGTGAGCACTCCCACTGGAAAGTCGGTCGGCGGATTCATCGTCCGTGAGAGGGTATCACAGATCACCAGGAACGCGGCACCCAGCAGGATTGAGCACGGCATCAGCGTGCGGTGGTCGGCTCCGAAACGCAGCCGCAGCGCGTGCGGCACGATGAGTCCGACGAACCCAATCGGCCCGGTGAGCGATGTAACCAGTCCCGTAAGTACCGATCCAGCTACATATCCGAACCCCATCAACAGCGTAGTCGATACCCCGCGCGAAGCGGCCCACTCTTCCCCGACGGCCAGCAAATTCCACTGCGGTGCCCGCATGGTCACCAGGATCAGCACCGGCACCACAATCGCCGCCAGCCAAGCCAGCGTCGAATACGGCACAGCGTCCAGCCCGCCCATCAGCCACCGCGAAATCGCGAAGGACTGTGCAAACGACGCGATGCTATGCAGGAACAGAATGATGGCGAAGGCGATGCTGTTCATCGTCACGCCCGTGAGCAACAGCGTGAACGAGGACATGCGCCGTCCATCCACGGACATGCCGATCACAATCAGCAACACCAGCGCCGCTCCGATCAGCGACGCTAATCCGGTGGACTGGAATCCCAAGCAGATGGCGAGCACCGCTCCCACCGCCGCGCCACTCGAGACCCCCAACGTGTACGGCTCCGCCAAGGGATCGCGCAACATGCATTGGAAGAGGACGCCCGTGATCGAAAGCGCCGCCCCGGCAAGCAAAGCCAGCAGCACGCGCGGAACGCGGGCGTAGTAGAAAATGTCGTAGTCAGGCGACGCACCGGCGAATGCTTTCCCTAAATCAATGTGCGTGCTGCCCAGCAGCGGAGCAATCACAGTCACGGCCAGAAGAAACAGCGCCGACAGCACCACGGGCCGCATCAAGCGCCGTCCATGCCATAGACCAGCCACGGCTTACCCTCGGGTCCGGATTGCAGCGTTGTGCGGACCCCGAACACGGATTCAATCGATGCAGGATTCAGCACCTCCCCCGGTGTGCCGTCGCCCGCCACGCCGCCGCCCTCCAGAATCACCACTCGATCCGAGAATTGCATTGCGAGGTTCAAGTCATGCGTCACCGCAACCACCAGGATCGTCCGCCCCAAGCGCGCCAGCAGCCGGTAGAGCGACAGCTGATGCCGCAAATCAAGATGCGTGGCCGGCTCGTCCAGCAGCAGCGTCTTGGGCTCCTGCGCCAGCGCCGCTGCCAGGATCACACGCTGCCGTTCGCCACCAGAAAGCGCGCGGAAGTCGCGGTCGCGCAGAGCGAAGCAGTCAGTGATCGACATAGCCTGCTCCGCCGCCGTGCGGTCGTGCTCGGATTCGTACCAGCCGCCCGAGCGGGGTGTGCGGCCCATCCGCACCACCTCTCTGACAGTAAACGGAAACTCGATATGGATGGCCTGCGGCACGTAAGCCACGTCGGTGGCGAACTGGCGGCGCGGCCACTGGCGCAGCTCGCGGCCCGCGTAGGTGACCGAGCCGCGATACGGCGCTCGCAGCCCGGCCAGAATGCCCAGCAGCGTCGACTTCCCGGCTCCGTTGGGTCCCGCGAGCGTGATCAGCCCGGTCTGTGGGAGTTCAAAAGTGGCCTCATGAAGACCGTAGCTAAAGCCCAGGCGGCGCGCCGTGAAACTCACTTCGCCTCCGGATGCAGGATAGAGTAGAACTCCTGCGCAGCCAGCACAACACGCGGTCCCGGCACCACGAAGATATCGGAAGCCACGGCGTGTACGCGCCGGTTGCGCACAGCGTTGATCGACGCCATGCGGTTCCACAACGCCGCCACGTTGCGCCTCTGCGCGTCGGTAACGCCCAGCGTTTCCGACATGTCTCCCATGTCCACGATCACGTCGGGATTGCGCGCCAAAATCTCTTCGAGCGATACCTTGGGATACGCTGCGGAGGCATCCTTGAACACGTTTACCCCACCTGCAATCTCGATGATCTCGTTGAGATAGGAAGCCTGCCCCGCCACCATCAAGCCATCCAGAGTACCCGGCATGCGCCCCACCACGAACATCATCCGCGTGGGCCGCAACGCTCCCGCGCGGGCGCGCACCACCGCCAACTGCTTGCGGATCGCCTCGATCACGTCCTCCGCCTTCGCCGTGGTCCCGGTTACTTCCCCCACCTGCCGGAAGCTTCTGTAAATCGCCGGGATGCCTTCTTGATCCAGTTCCAGCACGCGCAGCCGCAGCGCCTCCAGACGCTGGCGGAGTTGTACGGGATTGGTTGGGATGATCACCAACGTCGGCCGCAAAGACGCGATCACTTCGAGGTTCGGCGCGGCGTAGTCGCCGATTTGTTGCTTGCGCGCGGCCTCCGGGGGATAGCGGCTGAAGCGGTCCACCCCCACAACGCGGCCGCCCAGACCCAGCGCGTACAGCAACTCGGTAATGCTGGGCGCGGTGGAAACAATCCGCTGCGGCAGGAACTTATCGGTGGCTTGCGCGGCACAAAACACGGCGGCAAGCAGGAAAGAAAAAAGACGGCGAGACATCATGAGAACGTTCCCCTTCGAAACGTGGCTTCAAATGCACGAAGGAACCGGTCTCCTGACTTCCGGCGGCCATATGCCACGGCCTTCCCACCTCGCTTTGCGAAGCAGTGGCCCGTGGCGGCTTTGAACAACTTGCCGGTCACAGTTGCGGGGCAGCGACGGACTTTCACCGTCTTCCCGAACATTCCAACGCTACTACGGTCACTTGTTAGCGTAGGCGGCGGCGGACACCCTTGTCAATCCAGGCGCTATGCTGGACTTGTGCAACCAGCAAGCTCGCCCGTTCCAAAACGAACCGCCGTGTGGGTTACGCTGGGCATCCTAGCCGCACTCACGGGCTGGGTCGCATTCCGCATTGCTGCCCCCTACCTCGAAGCCCTGCTCGCAGGCGCGGCGTTGGCCACACTCTTTCACCCCCTACATGTCCGCCTGCAACGGCACGTGCCCCTCCCGTCGATAGCGGCCCTGCTGGCCACCGCACTGGTGGTCGTCACGGTGGTGGTGCCCTTGGGATTTGCCATCTCCGCCATCATCGGGCAGTTGCGGCAGGGTCCGGGCGATTGGCTCCCGCTGCTGGAAGACTGGGCCCTGCGCGTTGGAATCCCCCCCGGCACCATGCAAGGCAAGCTGGAAGAGGCCAGCGCGGCCATTCTGCGCGGAACGCTTTCCGCCGCATCCGCCGCCGGCGGTGGGGTGCTACAGTTCATTGTCGCCATGGGTGCGTTCCACTTCGCCTTGCTCAACGGAACATGGCTTCACGAACAGATCTTGCTGCACTCCCCTCTGGGCCGGACACGCACGGAAACTCTGCTGAACACCATCCACGGGATGATCAAGACCAGCTTCTATGGCGTCGTCGCCGTGGCCGCCGCGCAAGGCGTCTTGCTGGGCCTGGGAGCCCGGATCGCCGGTCTCCCCTCGCCTGCCCTGTGGGGCTTGGCCGCGATGTTCGTATCCGTCATCGCCGTAGTCGGCTCCGCCCTGGTGTGGATTCCCGGTTCCATTCTGCTGCTTTCGCAGGGCAAGATCGGCATGGGACTCTTCTTCCTTGCCTGGAGCGCGGGCCTGGTTGCCAACGCCGACAACGTGGTGCACCCGCTGATCGTCATGGCCAGGCTCCCCGTCAGCGGACTGCTGGTCTTCATCTCACTGCTCGGTGGAATTCAAGCCTTCGGTCTCCTGGGAATCTTCATCGGACCCGTGACCCTCGCAGTCGGCATCGCCCTCTTTCGCATGCTGCGTGAAGAAGTGGAAGCCTCCGCCCCCTAACGGCCTTCGGCGTGCTTCCCGTCCCTACAGGAGAACGCCATGCTTCCCTTTCGTAAGATCCTCTTTCCCGTCGACTATTCCGACGCCTGCCGCGCCATCGTACCCCAGGTGCGCCACGCCGTTGACCATTTCTCAGCCCAATTGACGCTGGTCCATGCCTATGGGCCCGAAGGCCTGTCCTTCGTCGATCTCCCGCTCGCCAGCCCCGAACTCCCGCAACAAGTGCGCGAATTCGAGCAGTTGCGCCTGCGCGATTTTGCGCAGGAAGTTTTCCCCGGGGTCGCCGCCGAATGTTTCGTAGACCTAGGCGAGGCAGGCGGCGTCATCCACCGCCAGCTACAGCACCAGGGGTCGGACCTCATCATGCTCCCCACGCACGGGCGCGGGCCCGTTCGCCGCATGATGCTGGGCTCGGTGGCCGCCAAGGTCCTGCATGACTCCACCTGCGCTGTCTGGACCACCGCGCACCCAGGCGGACACGCCGGCGTCCGCTCCATCGTCTGCGCCGTCGACGAATCCGACGAAGCGCTCAGCGTGATGACGGCGGGCGCTGCTCTAGCTAAGTCCTATGGCGCCAAACTCGCCATCGTCAACGTGGCCGCCCTACCGCCCATGAGCATGGAAATCGACTACGGAGCCATCCGGACCGCCTTACTCCAAGCCTCCGACACCCACTTGCGTGAGATGCTCGCCGCCTTGAAGATCGACGCGCCACATGCCGTCATCGAAGGCAACATCGCTAGCGCACTGCATGAATGGGCCGCCAGCCACCAGGCTGACCTCTTGGTCACCGGCCGCGGCCACGCTACCGGAGGCCTGGGCCGGGTGTGGTCGAATCTGTACTCCATCGTCCGCGAATCGCCCTGCCCGGTCCTCAGCATTTAGGCCGCCGACGCCAACGCCCGCGGTGCCACGATCTCCGTCGTCATCTTTGGTGGAGCCAGCAGCGTATTGTGGATCAGACAAGCATGCACCGCCCGCAGCAGCCCTTCCCGGTGGCGCTCATCCAGCGCCTCCGGGTACTCCACGTGAATTCTCAGGTCGTCCAGCCGCGCCGGAGCCTTCGCCTTCTCGGCCTTCACCCGGACACGCAACCCTGTGGGATTCAACTTGTGCCCCTTGATGTATTGCGCCGCGTAATAGCCCGCGCATGCACCCAACGAAGCCAGGAAAAACTCCGGCGGCGTCATGCCTTCGTCGTAGCCCCCCGCCTCCACCGGCTGATCGCAGTACAACGTGTGATTCCGGGCCTTCACCTCGAACTGAACATCCCCCAAATGATTAATCACTACTTCCATAACGTCCCCTCCTACACACCAAGATGCAGTTTCCACGCAGAGGTGACACGATAGAATCAATGAATCCTTCCGGCGACACACAACTGGCTCGGGATTTGTTGAACGGCAGCCCGGAAGCGTTCGATCACTTTGTCGAGGCCTACAACGCGAAGCTGTTTCGTTACAGTTACGCTATGTGCCACCAGCGCGAGGACGCCGAAGAAGTCGCGCAGGAGACCTTGCTCAAGGTTTTCCAGAACCTGGACCAGTTGCAAGATCCTGAGCGCCTCAAACCCTGGATCTTCCGCATCGCGAAAAACGCCTGCCTCATGAAGCGCCGCAAAAGTGTCTTTGCACCCAAGGAGGAACTTTCACTGGACGAACTGCGCCCCTTCAAAGATGGTGAGCAACGCCTGCAAATCGCCGATTGGGGGCCTCTGCCCGACCGTGCGGCCCAGGACTCAGAACTTCGCCTCGCCCTTGACTCCGCCGTCGCCGACCTGCCAGACCTCTACCGCGCGGTCTTCCTGCTGCGGGATGTGGAACAACTTTCCACCGAAGACGCAGCGGAGATCCTGGGCATCTCAAACGACGCGGTCAAAACCCGCCTCCACCGCGCGCGCTTGGCCCTCCGCCAGCAATTGGACGAACATCTTAGAGGAGCCACCGTATGAACCGCGATTGTTCCAGCATCTTCGCGCTGCTCTCGGGATATCTGGATCGAGACCTGCCGCCGGTTGAGTGCGCCGAACTTGAGCAGCACATCCAGTCCTGCGCCCCGTGCGTTGCCTTCGTCGATAGCCTGAAGAAGAGTGTCCAGTTGGGAAAAGGTTACGCGCCGGCAAGCGATGTGCCAGCGCTGGCCCCAGAAACCAAACAGAAGCTACAGGAAGCCTATCAACGCATGTTGGCCGCCCGGAAGCCGTAGGCCTACAACGCCCGCCGGTAAATCTCCAACGCGGCCGCCGTACCAAACGGCCGCGGATTGAACTTTCCGGTCCACTGTTTGCCCGCGTCCTCCGCCAGCCGCAGCAGCGCTTCTTCGGGAACGCCCGCCTCACGCAAGGACACTGGCAGCCCCGCCAATTCCGCCAGCCGCCGCAACCGCTCTGGTAAGTCGCCGCGATACAATTCCGCGTAGCGCGCGGATGCGCTCGCCAGATTCCACTCCACCACCGCCGCCAGCACCAACGAAATGGCCACGCCGTGCGGTAGCCCATAGGCCGCAGTCAACGAATACGCGCACGCATGCGCCGCGCCCAGCCCCGAATTTTCCACCGCCAGCCCGCCGAAATGCGCGCCCAGGAGCAGATCCCCGCGCGCCTCCAGATCCCGAGGATTCGCGATCATCCCCTCCAGCCCCGAATTCACCAGCCGCCAAGCAGACCGTGAGAAGCAATCCGAAAGCGCCGATTGCCGCGTGGTCACCAGCGTCTCTAACGCATGCGAGAGTGCATCATACCCGGAGGCGGCAGCCAAGCCCGCTGGCTGCGACACCGTCAGCTTCGGATCCAGCACCGCCACTTGGAACACCACCTTGCGGTCTCCACACGCCATGCGCGTGCCCGTCTCTGTATCCGTGATCGTGGTGTAGGATTGCGCTTCGCTGCCCGTACCCGCAGTGGTCGGCACCGCGATCATCGGGAGCAGAGGCTGCGCAGCTTTGCCGTAGCCCCAGAAATCGCGCATCTTGCCTTTGTTGGTCAGCAGGAAGTTGATCGCCTTGGCGCAGTCCATCGAACTGCCGCCGCCCACGGCGACGATTAGATCCACGTTGTACGGCGCAGCGAAGTCGCGGCCGGTTTCCACCATCGCCGAATCCGGATTCGCTCGGAAGCCGTTGAACTCGTACACCGACATCCGCCGCGCCTTGAGGCTCCGCACCGCCTCCTGCGCATAGCCAGCCTCGACGATGCCGGGGTCCGCCACAAGCAGACACCGCGAGCCACCGAACTCGCGCGCAATCTCGCCTAATCGGCCAAACTCACCTGCTCCAAACAACACGCGCGTACGGGGACGGAAATCGAACGGGACCATAGGGGTATTGGTTCAGGATACACCCAGCAGTTTCTTCACGCCGTCCACACACAGAATTGCCACGTGCCGGGAGGCAGGTTGCAGCCCGCCCACGGCCTCGTCAATTGCCTCCGGCGTCAACGCCGCAAGCTCGGCGCGCGATTTTCCCTGCATCCATTCGGTGAGCGCCGACCCCGCCCCAATCGCCGCCGTGCAGCCCCGGACCTGATAGCGGACCTCCGTCACGCAGTCGCCGTCAAAGCGCGCCGCCAGCCGCAACATGTCCCCACAAGCCGGATTGTGCACGTCCACCGTCACAGCCGGAACCTCCAGTTGCCCCACGTTGCGCGGGTTCTGGAAGTGCTCAAGAAGTTTTGCCGAATGTAAGGCCATGCTATCGTAACGTCCTGTACAGAAGCATGTCACCCTTCATGTTCCGCGCGCTCGCGGGCACCTGCATCACGCCATCTGGAGCCACCACAATCCGAGTCCGCCCGGCAAACGTCAGCCCGCCCAGCCCCTCAAAGCGAGCCCGCACCACCGCGTGCCCGCCCTTCCAGTCCAACTCCTGAAACAAAATCGAGAGGGAATACTCGCCCGTGGACCGGTCCAGCAGAATCACACGCCCCTTGGCCACCGCGCCCTTCTTGATCACTGTCTGCTTGGCTCGCTTCACGTCCGACCGCAGCACCGCGGTCACAGCGTCACCAACTGCCGCCCGATCCAGCCGCAAGTCGCTCGAAAGTTCCAGCGTCAACAACGCATCTCCCGGCATCTCCACTTCTTGCACCAGCGCCGGATCAGCAGTCACCACCAGTTCCGGATCGTCAAAAATCAGCGAACTCTCTCCCGAGAACTTCCGGCATCGGGAAAACCGCACCCGGTTGCGGCTTATAGAATCCTTGCTCTCCATGCGCAGCGTGCTCTCCATAGGCAGCAGGAACTCCTCATCTCCAATCAGCACGCGTCCGTACTCCACCCGATCCTCCGTCGAAGTCAGCCCAAGCTCAGCGGGAATGTCCTCAGCGGTCACGTCCAACCGCCGCAGATCCGCCTTAGTAGGCTCCAAGTAAAGGGACCCTCGAAATCCGGTGACCGCCTGCCGCCCGCCGACGCTCAAGTGGTAACCGCTGCGCGATACATGCACCTGGAAATCGTAGCGCAACAACCGCACGCCGCCCACCGTTTCCTCGCCACGATACATAAATTCCGGCCCGGCACCGGAGAACAGCATGCGCACATACAGCCCGTAGTTGCCGTTCCCGAACATGCCGGTGGAGACCAATTCGCGAATGTCTTTGTCTTCAAACTGCTTCGCTCCCGGCCAGGCGAACATCTCCTTGCCATCCACCAGAGCCACTTCCAGCCGCAACGTATCATCCACATGCACATGCGATCCCCCGCCCGGAGTCTGGCGCGTCCGCTCGACCGTCTCCAGGCACGTATAGTTGGGCTGGTTGACCAGTAGGTCCAGCATCTTCTCCTTTACTTCGGCCAGTAACGTGGTCTCCGGGCGCAGATTCGCCAGCTGCGCCCAGGCGCAAGCGACGGAGAAGAAGGCTAGTACAGCGCGGCCCATTCGCTTCCATTATAGAAAAAAGAGGTATTGTAAAAAGTACGATCCGGGGCAACCTTTGTTTCCCGCCATCGTCTTTACACGTGATGAAACACCGCACAGCACTCGTCGTCGGCGCATCCGTGAGCCTTTTCCTCGCCGTGGCCGCGTTCCCGCAAGGACAAGGCGGAGGGGGCCAAGGAGGAGTCCGCGGACAACAGGGGCAAGGCCAGCAGCAGCAAGCTACCCCCGCGCAGCCCCCTGGATCCATAACCGGCCAGGTCGTCAGTTCCACCACCGGCGAGCCGCTCCGCAAAGTATCTCTCTCCCTGCGCCCGCAAGGCCGAGGCGGCAACCCCGCGGCGGCCACTTCCGATGCCAGCGGCAACTTCAAGTTCAACGCCGTTGACGTGGGGACCTACACACTTACCGGTGAACGCCCCGGCTACGTGCGCGCCGCGTTCGGCGAAGACCGCGTCGGCGGCCAGGCCCGCACCATCGAAGTCACCACCGCCAAATCCACGGGCGGCATTCAACTGAAGCTGCTGCCACAAAGCGTCATCGCCGGCCGCGTCTACGATCAGGACGGCGACCCCATCCAAAACGCGCAAGTGCAAGTCATGCGCTACTCCTATCCCGGCGGCAAACGCCAGCTCGGTCCTGTGCAGCAGGCCACTACGAATGACCTGGGCGAATACCGCATCCCCGGCCTCGCGCCCGGACGCTACTACATCAGCGCCACCGAACGCGGCTTGCTCGGCGCGGCGCAGGACATCATCGGCAACTTCGCGCAGGGCCGAGGCAAACAAGGCGGCGGACCAGCTGGACGCGGCGCAATCCTCGACCAACTCCTGGGGCTCGGCGCGGAAACCAATCCCGAAGCCTACGTCACAACCTATTACCCGCGCTCCATCGAGCCCAACGGAGCCACGCCCATCGACCTGGTTCCCGGCAGCGAAGCCCGAGGCATCGACATCGGCCTACTCAAAGCGCGCAAGTACAGCGTCTCAGGGGTCGTGGAAGGACTGCCCGCAGCTCCCGCGCAACCGCAGCAGCAGCAAGCCAACGGCAAGCAGAAGGGCAAGCAAGGCCCCGGCGGACCCGGCGGCGTGCAGCTCACCCTCATCCCGCGCTCTTCAAGCCCGCAGCAACCTGGACTCGCCAACGTCATGGCTGGCGGCATCGCACAAGTGGATGCCACGGGCAAATTCGAATTCCGAGGCGTGCAACCCGGAGCCTACTACCTGATGGCGCAAGCCCGAGGGCCGCAGCAACAACAGCGCCTCTCCGCGCGCGTCCCCGTCGATGTCACCAGCAGCGACCTCACGCGCCTCAACGTTCGCCTCACTCCTCCCCTCGATGTAGCCGGGAGAATCGCGCCGGAGAAGGCGGATTCCTCCATCAACTTCACCAGCCTCCGTTTGAACTTCGCCTCCGCCGCCCCGCAAGGCCCCGGCGGCGGACGCGGCGCGCAAGGCCGCATCGACATCGCGGCCGACGGTAAGTTCACCACCCAATTGGATGGAGACACGTATAACGTGGAAGTCGCCGGAGCCCCCGCTGGCTATTACCTCAAAGCTGTCAAACTTTCCGGCCGAGACCTCCCCGACAACCTGCTCGACGTCACCTTCAGCGGCACGGTCCTCGACATCGTGCTCGCCAACGACTCCGGGACCATCACTGGCAAAGTGGAACGCTCGAACGGCGACCCCGTCCAAAACGCCCGCGTCACCGCCGTCCCCGTAAACCCGTCCTCCCGCCGCGACCTCTACAAAAGCGCCAACAGCGGCAACGACGGAACGTTCACAATCTCCACATTGCCCCCCGGCAGCTACAAAATCTACGCCTGGGAAGAAGTGGAAGCCAACGCCTGGATGGACGCCGACTTCCGCCGCCCCTTTGAATCCCTTGGCTCCAACGCCACGATCAAGGACGGCGCAGGCCCCAACGTAACGCTCAAAGTCATCGGCCGCGAGCAGATGATCCTAGCGGGCGTGCAGTAGAATACCCCAATGCGCATACTTTTCTGGCGGCGCTTGGTGCCGTGCTCGCGTTCGCCCAGACTCCACAAGCCCCCGCCGGCATCATCAACGACGTCGGCAACTTTAGCCACATCGTGGACAACCTGGAACGCGCTGCTGCCTTCTACCGCGACGTCATCGGCCTTGAAGTCGCGCAGCCGCCCGCGGCGTTCGCGCCCAACCCTCCCATCATGGACCTGGGCAACACGCCCGGCGCGCAATCCCGCATCGCTACGTTCCGCGTGCCCGGTTCGCAACTTGGGGTCGAGCTCATTGAATACAAGGACATCGCCCGTACGCCCGTAAAACCGCGCTTCCAAGACCCCGGATCGGTGAGCCTTGTCCTCTACGTCTGGAATATCAATCCGATCCTGTCAAGACTCTCGAGCGCGGGTGTCAGTTGGGAACCTAGTAATGCCCAATCTATTCCGCCTTTTTCGAGCATTTTCGTCCAGGACGCCGATGGCTTCTTTATCGAAATCAATTGGGAGCCTCCCATCGACTACTCCCAGGGCAATATTCACCGCGCGGCTATCGAATTCAGGGTTGAAGAAACCGAGCAAACATTGAAATTCTGGCGCGACGTCCTCAAGTTCCCAGTCGGCACGTCCACCAACTACGAGAAAGAACGACCCATGGACATCACAGGATTCCGAGGAGCCGAATTCAAACGCACGTTTGCGCGTGTCCCCGGCACCGATTGGAGCATCGTACTCCGCGAGTTCCGCAACATCGACCGCAAGAAGCTCAACACCAAAACCCAAGACCCCGGCACCCCGATCTTGCAACTCCGCGCTCCCGACGTCGACGCCATGACGGCCGCGTGGAAGGCCGCCGGTGGCGAAGTGATCAGTAAAGGCGGAGTCCCCGCGGTCATCGGAGGCACGACGAAAATCGTTCTCTTGCGCGACCCCAACGGCGTCATGGTCGAAGTCCTCCCCGCCCCGCGCCCGTCTGCGGGCAAGTAAACTGAAGTCATGGCGACCACGGCTGCAATCACCTTGGAAGCACTCGCCCGCATGCCGGAAGACGCTCTTCGGCACGAAATCGACGCGGGAGAGTTGCTCGTCATGACCAGACCTAATTCACGCCATGGCGCGGCGCAGATCAATATCGGCGGAATTCTTCGGGAATATGTGCGCCGAAACAAGGCCAGCAGGTCTTCTCGGAATCCGGCCTCATCCTCGGACGCAACCCCGAAATTCTGCGCGGACCCGACGTCGCCTTCGTACGCAACGAACTGCTCGCCGGAATCCCCGAAGACGGTTGGGGCGAACTAGGACCCGACCTTGTCATCGACATCGTTCGCCCTCTGATACTGCCCGTCAGATGGACCGCAAGGTGCGTCAGTATCTCGCCGCTGGAACTCGAGCAGTGTGGCTGGTCTACCCGACACCAAATCTGTGCACGTCTTTGAGCCCGGCGGTTGACCCGAATCGTGGAATTCGACGGCGTGGTTTCCTTACCTTCTGCACTCCTTGGATTTGAACTTCCCGTCCGTGACATCTTCGATTAGGCCCTCATCGCTGCGCTATACTTGATCGGAAATCATCCGAACGTCAAGAGGCACCATGCGCAAGATCCTCACCCTCACCCTCGCCGGAGCTGCCGCCATCGCGGCCTTCATGGCCCAGCTCGGACCCGCGCAGCAAGCCAAAGGTAAGTCTGCAAACAAATCCACCGCAATCCCCGCTGCCGATTGGCCCATGTACTCCCGTGATTCCACCAGCACGCGCCACTCACCTCTGAAGCAGATCACACCGCTCAATGTCGGCAAGCTGAAACAGGCCTGGACCTATCGCCCCGCCGCTCCGGTCGCCACGGCCCCCGCAGCCGATAACGCTAAAGGCGGCGGCAAAGGGAAAGGCAAAGGTGGAGGAGCCCCCGCCGTCAACGCCGAATCGACGCCCATCGTCATCGCAGGCGTGATGTATGTCCCCGCCGCCAACCGCGTCATCGCCCTCGACGCCGACACCGGCAAGGAACTCTGGAACTACCAAGCCCCCGGTCCCGTCGCCAATCGCAGCGTCGGCTACTGGCCCGGCGACGGCACCAACCCGCCGCGCATCCTCTTCACCGTCGACACCAACATGATGGCCCTCAACGCCACCACCGGGAAAATCGACCCCGGCTTCGGCAAGGAAGGCAGCGTCAACGTCGAAATCATCTGGGGCGGAGCGCCCTACGTCTACAAGAACCTGATCATCATGGGCAACAACAACGGCGAGCGCACCGACGGCCCCGCCGGTGACACCAAGGTCTACGACGCGCGCACCGGCTCCGAACTGTGGCGCTTCCGCACCATCGCCCGCCCCGGCGACCCCGGCTACAACGACACGCAGTGGCTCAACGATTCCTGGAAGCAACCCCGAGCCGGCGTCAACGTCTGGGGCTGGTACATGACCGTCGACGAAGAACGCGACCTCATCTACATGCCTGTCGGCTCGCCAGCGGGCAACTACTATGGAGGCGACCGGCCCGGCAACAACCTCTACGGAAATTCCATCGTCGCCGTCAACGCCACCACCGGCAAATACGTGTGGCACTACCAACTCATCCATCACGACCTGTGGGACACTGACCTCCCCTCTGCCCCCACGCTCCTCACCGTGCGCAAGGATGGCAAGCAGATTCCCGCGCTCGCGGTCATCAGTAAGAATGCGCTGCTGTTCATCCTCAACCGCGAGACCGGCGAGGCAATTCACGGCGTCGAAGAACGCGCCGTCCACAAAGGCGACGTCCCCGGCGAATGGTATTCCCCCACGCAGCCCTTCCCGCTCAAACCCGGCCCTCTCGCCCGCACCAGCTTCAACAAAGCCGACGATTTCATCCGCCCCTCAGACACCACGCCCGAGCACTACAAAGCCTGCGAAGAAATGTGGGACAAAGCCGGCGGCTTCATCAACCTCGGCCCCTTCACGCCCTTCGGATTTCACGAGGCGGGCACGCCCCCAAAAAGCTACCTGCAAATCCCCGGCGTCGGCAGCCCCAACTGGGGGGGCATGTCCACCGACCCGGCCACCGGCTACGTCTTCGTCGGGACATCTGACTCCGCTCTAACCGGCTGGATTGAGAAAAAGGTCCCCGGCGGCAACTACGGCAACCTGACCGACGGCTCGCCGCTAACGATGGACCGTGGCGCCTACACCGGCCCCGGCCCCTACGCTGGCTTCAGCGCCGGAGGCATGCCCTGCTTCCGCCCGCCCTGGGGACGCCTCTTCGCCATCAACGCCAACACCGGCGAAGTCGCCTGGCAACAAGTGATCGGCACCAACTCGCGGCTCCCCGAAGGCAAGCAAAAAGTCGGAGCCGTAGGCAGCGCCGGCCCCACCAGCACCGCCAGCGGTCTGGTTTTCTTCCCGACGAGCGACGGCTTCCTCCACGCCCTCGATTCCAAGACCGGCAAGGAGCTGTGGTCCGCCAAACTAGACGCCACCATGGGAGCCAACCCCATGACCTACGCAGGCAAATCCGGCAGGCAGTATGTCGGCGGCGTCTCTGGCGGCTCGGTCGTGATGTACGCACTGCCCTAGATAGGAACTCATGATTCTGGGCTGGTGCGAATGGCTGATGGAGACCTGGGTGAGCGTGGGCATCCGCGAATCCTTGTGGGTCTACCCGATGCTGCACTTCGCGCACATCCTTTCGAACACGCTGATGTTCGGGACCATCGTGTTCCTTGACCTGCGGCTGATCGGGGTGGGGCTGACGAAGCGGCGGGTTTCGGATGTGGCTGAGCAGTTGCTCCCTTGGACCTGGATCGGCTGGGGCCTGATGTTCGTCAGCGGAGCCTTCATCTTCACCTCCGATCCGGTGCGCTACTACGGGAGCTTCTTCTTCCGCATCAAGATGCTGCTGATGTTCCTCGCCGGGCTGAATGCGCTGGTGTTCCACTTCACTGTGTACC
Source organism: Bryobacterales bacterium (assembly GCA_947446025.1). Classification (GTDB taxonomy): domain Bacteria; phylum Acidobacteriota; class Terriglobia; order Bryobacterales; family Bryobacteraceae; genus Palsa-187. Next base: position 2,882 of record CANFEY010000017.1, on the reverse strand, counting down.
GCAGCGTGGGGACGTGGGGTGATGGCAAGGCTCCGGGGCGGGCGCGGCTATCGGGGGCGGTGTCGCTGGTGAGTTGGATTCTCATCCTGGTGACGGGGCGGGCAGTGGGGTACTTCGATTGAAACCGCTCTTCGATTTTGCAGGCAAATCGGCGCTGGGCACGTGGATGAGCAACTCGCGCTATGGGTTCCCGGCGTTTGAGATGGTGCATTTACTGGGGCTGGGGCTGCTGCTCGGGTCGGTGCTGCTGCTCAATGCCCGGTTCTTCGGACTGGGTCTGCGGCGGCAGACGGCGGCGGAGGTGGCATCGGATCTTGCGCCGTGGACCAGGCTCGCGCTGGTGCTGATGGCTTTCTCCGGCATTCCGCTGTTCGCATCGAAGGCTCCAGACTTGTGGAGTGAGGAGCTGGGCACATTCGCCCTCAAGATGTCACTGATCGTGACCGGGGTGGCGTTCCACTACTGGGTGCAGGTTCCGCTTGCCCGCTCGGGAAACAGCACGTGGGGCCGCCCCGCCGCGGCGTTTTCGCTGCTCGTCTGGCTCGGGGCCGCGGTTGCCGGGCTATCGCTAGAGTTCCTGTAAAGGAGGGACAGTCTACTCAACTCCCGAACTCTGGCTCCTGGAGATCGGGGGTTGAGTATACTGTCCTTCCTCGTTAGCGGGCGCTGAGCTCGCCCCAGGTGAGCTGGAACGCTTCCAGCTGACCATCGATGTTCCGGCCCGCCTCCACCGCCAAGCGCTGGTTGACCTTTACGTCGCCGAGCTCCATCCGCAGGCCGTTGCCGAAGTAGCGGGTGTCCCGGCGCAGCAAAAACGTCTCATCGCCAGATCGCGTCCGCACCGCGATGGAATTGCCGTTCACCCTCACCACCACCCCTGCGGCGTTGACGTTGCCGTGGCGGACCGGGGCTGGACGTGCCGACTTTACCGGCGTCACGTCGATCCTACGATTCGGACGGACCGGCGCGGGCGGTGGCACCACCGTGAGGGACAAAACGTAGCACTCCGTCTCCCCCTGTTTCCGGTACGCGAGCACCTCCAGCGGGTCGCCCTCGCGAAGTTTGTCCACGGTCACCCGCTGCTTGTCGAACTCCAAGTAGCTCTTCGCGTCAAAGCCGCAAGTGAAGACATCGCCCGTGGCCGACCGCGCCCGCAGTTGACCCTTCGTGACCGAGCCTTCCCATCCAGCCATGGGACCGCGAAAATACCCGCTGGGCATTTCCGCCCCCGCCGCCACCACAGCGCAGAGTATCGCAATCCATCGCATGACTGGCCCATTATACAGCGCGCACGCTACAATCAAACACTTGGGCACGACTCTCGATTTCCTCGACCGGGCCGGACAGTGGTTTCTACAGTCCGGCATTCAAGAACCCAGCGGCGGCGTCGCCCGTTACTTCCGCGCGGAGGCCGGCGTCAACCTGCCGGTATCCAGCGAAATCACCGGCTACGCGGCCAGCGCCCTGGCTTACCTTCACGAACGCAGCGGGAAACAGGAGTACCTGGACGCCGCCACCCGCTGTGCGGACTTCCTCACGGGTCCCGCCTGGGATGCCGCCAGCCACACCTACCCGTTTGAACCAGGATCGGACCGGGCATATTTCTTCGACACCGGCATCATCGCCCGCGGACTGATGGCCGTGGCTCGCCGGACCGGCAACGCCGCCTACCAGCAGCGTGCGCAGGACGCGGCGATGTCTTTGGGATTCGATTTCCTGGGGGACAGCGTGTTTTATCCGGTGATCTCGCTACCGGAGAAGGAGCCGCTGCCAGAGGAGCCGCGCTGGTCCCGCAAGCCGGGCTGCTTCCAACTGAAATCAGCCCTGATCTGGCGCGAAGTCGGCGACGAACACGCAGACCGCATGTTCCACGTCGCGCTGGCGATGGCGCTGGCGTCCCACGAGACGTTCCTCGACGATCCTGACCAGGAGCGCGTGATGGATCGGTTGCACGCCTATTGCTACTTCCTGGAAGCGCTGCTGGCTGCCACGGATCATCCCGAGGTCCGCGCTGCGCTGGCCTGGGGCATCGCACGCGCGGGTGCGCTGTTGCGCCGGATCGCGCCGGTGTTTGAACGCAGCGATGTCAACGCCCAACTGCTGCGGGTGCGGCTGATCGCGCATCACACGGGAATTGTGCCTCTGGATGAGGCAGCCGCGGCGGAAGAAGCTGCCAGGGCCGCGTCGTTCCAGGCCGTGTCCCCGCGGACGCAGCTTGACGGTGGCTTTTGGTTCGGGCGGAAGGGTCCCTCAATGCTGCCGTTCTCAAATCCGGTCTCCACTGCGTTTTGCATGCAAGCACTGGCACTGTGGGACGATCACAAACAAGGCCGGTGGAACTTCGCACTGGCGCAACTCATTTGAACGATCCATCTTCATCCGTGCGTCTCTTGTTCGGGTCGGCTTCGCCGAACCTGATCGCAGAGACGCTTGCGCGCATGGGTCCGGGCGAGCCGGTGGTGGTGGTGTCGGAATTCGCGCCCGATGGCGTGGAGTGGATTCCGTATCACGTACACCGCTCCGCCGAGGACAATCAAGCCCTGATACTTGCAACGCTCGGGACCCGGCGAATTGCGGAAGGCGGGGTTATTTTGGACCCCACCGTTCCACACGACGTGCTGCGGGAGCTCGGGAATGCGATGCTGGGGGCGAACGCGCGCCTGTTCGACGAAACAGGGGCAACGCAGCCATGGCGGCACGCAACGCGCAGGGTGTGGCAGTCCGTGCGGCGGCAAACCGCAGTGATTGGACGCCTGCTGCGGGACCCGCGAGAGCTGCGTCTTTCCGCCTTGTACCGCGTCGTGACGAAACGCGGACCCGTGCTGGCCGCTGCGCGCGCATCGATTGCGGCACCGAAGCCCGCGCCCCCCCCCCCCCCCCGC
>CANFEY010000016.1 GCA_947446025.1 Bryobacterales bacterium | reverse complement strand
CGGTGCGGCCAAGGTTCATCCCTCATGGTGTCAGCCTCGTGTTTCGTCTTCTGGTATTTCAAATCGCGGCAACTCAAAAGAGGCCTCAACCGCCTACTCTTCAGTTAGTTGCCGTCGGCGTGTCGCGCGTTAGCCGGACACTACTGATAGTCTGTAAGAGTGAGCAAATACGACGCGCTGTTGATCGTCTCTTTTGGCGGACCGGAAAAACGCGAGGACGTCATCCCTTTCCTTGAGAACGTGCTGCGCGGCCGCAACGTACCGCGCGAGCGCATGCTGGAAGTGGCCGAGCACTACTACCACTTTGACGGCCGCAGCCCCATCAATGACCAGAACCGGGCGCTGATCGAAGCGCTGCGGCCGGTGGTCTCCATGCCCGTGTATTGGGGCAATCGCAACTGGCATCCCATGCTGGCGGACACGCTCCGCCAGATGGAGGCCGACGGCATCAAACGGGCAGTGGCGTTCGCGACCTCGGCCTTCGGTTCCTACTCGGGTTGTCGGCAGTACAGTGAGGATATCGCCCGCGCACGGGCCGCGGTGGGCAGCACAGCACCGGAGATCGTGAAGATGCGGCCCTTCTCCGGCCATCCGAAATTTATCGAAGCGATGACCGACAGAGTGCGGCCCGCCCTGCAGGAACTGCCCGAAGGCCGCCTGGTGTTCACCGCGCACAGCGTGCCCCAATCGATGGCGGACACGGGACCCTACGTGGCTGAGCTGGAAGCCGCCTGCGCTGCGGTTTCAGCGAACGTAGGCCGCTCCGCTTGGAAGCTGGTGTATCAGAGCCGCAGCGGCCCGCCGACGCAGCCCTGGTTAGAGCCTGACGTGTGCGACCACCTGCGCGAGACCCGCGCGGATACCATCCTGGTCCCCATCGGGTTCCTGTCCGACCACATGGAGGTGCTCTATGACCTGGACACCGAAGCCCGTGAGGTAAGCCGCGAATTGGGGATCAGATTGGTCCGCGCAGGCACGGCGGGCACCCATCCGGCGATGGTGGAAATGATTGCGGAGTTGATCACGCAAGACCACATGCCGTGCAGAGAAGGCTGCTGCCCTGCCCCGATTCGTCCCGCGCCGAGAACCTAACGGCGGCGGCGCAGGCCGATGAGGAACAGCCCGCCCGCGCTCATCAGAAAGATGCTGCCGGGTTCGGGAACTGCGGACACCGGCGCGCCATAGAGGGCTTGCATGCCGGCAATGTCGTCGGCCTGCGGTCCGGAAAACGCTTCGCTATAGAAGGGATTCATGAGCGAGCCGGCCACACCCGTGTGATCCAGGCCTAGTGCATGCCCAATTTCATGCGCCAGAACTTGGAAGATGTCGATACCTGGTCCAGCAAAGCCGATGACCCAATTTTCTGCCGTGTCCATGTGAATATCCCCGGCGGCCGTCGAGCCGTTCGCCGGCGGGAAGTATCCGTGTGCCAAGGTGCCGCTCGCTCCGTCAAATGTATGGCCGCCGATGCGCATGTCTCCCCCGCTGCATGCGGTGTTGAACGCGTTGCCGCAATCCGCCACCTGGGCGAAGGTCAGATTTGCAACTGCGGACCACGCTAGGAAGGCATTTTGAACCTGCGTCAAGAACCCCACGGGCAAGAAATCCGCAAGCGCCGTGTTCGTGCAGCCCACGGTTTCCCCTGCGCAGGAGACTCCTGTTGGGATCAAGCTCCATGTTATCGAAGCGCCGGTTCCGAGCACCGGAGAACCCCACTTCCCGGGCGTAGTCGGACCCAAAACGTAGTCCGACGCAATAGGAGTGCCGGGAAACAAAGTGGTTGCGCTGGCGAACGGAGTCAGCACCAGAAACGCTGGCAACAACAGGCGTCGAAGATCCATAACTCATACTATAGCAAGAAGTTAAGATCTTGACAGTACTAAGGTACTAGTCCTAAAAGAACTTCCACCTAGACCGTCTTATCTTCCGCCTTACACAGGCTTGCGATGCCGCACGCACTGCACTTCGGCTTACGCGCGACACAGGGTCCGCGACCGTGGTGGATGATCTGGTGGCTGAACTCGATCCACTTGTCTTTGGGTAGAATTTTCATCAGGTCGCGCTCGATTTTGACGAGGTCGGTCTCCTGGGTCAAACCGAGGCGTCGGCTGATGCGTTGGACGTGGGTATCCACCACGACACCGCTGGCGATGCCGTAGACGGTGCCCAGTACCACGTTGGCGGTCTTGCGGGCCGCGCCGGGCACCGTGAGAAGTTTCTCGATCTCGCGCGGGACTTCGCCGTTGAAGTCCGACAGCAGCTTACGGGCTGCGCCAATCAGGCTCTTGGCTTTGTTGTTGTAGAAACCGGTGGAGCGGACGGCGTCGGCCATCTCTTCCTGCTTCGCGTTAGCGAAATCCTGAATTGTGGGGTACTTGCGGAACAGGCCGGGGGTGACCATGTTGACGCGTTTGTCGGTGCATTGCGCGGAGAGGATCGTCGCGGCCAGCAGTTCCCAGGCGTTCGAGTGGTCCAGGGCGCACTTCACGTTCGGGTAAAGCGCGTCCAGGCCGTCGAGGATGGAACGCAGGCGCTTAGTCAAAGTCGAAGTCCCGCTTCGGCGGCGGCTCGTTGGGGTTTTCCTTGGCCAGGCGCAGCATTTCGTCGAACTTCTTGTTCAGCACATCCGCGCGGTTCTTGTGTTCGTTGACGGATTTGTTGAATGCATCCTCGCGGCGATTGGCCTCGCCTTTGAAGCGCGAGACGGCGGCCTCCATGTCGGCCATGGTGGGGGGCTTTACGTGCTCCTTGTGGCGGATAACGGCGGAGGTGGCCGGGTCGATGTGGAGTTCCGCCTGACAGCACGGGCAGGTCACAGTGATAAGCGCCATAGCAAACATAAGTTTAGTACACTGGCGTCCTGGCGTTAACCACGCCGGAGAATGGGGACAAACGGAATGGCTGGATTTAAAGATTTTCTGATGCGTGGAAACGTCGTAGATCTCGCGGTCGGTGTCATCATCGGCGCAGCGTTCGGTGGGATTGTGGATTCGATGACCAAGGATGTGATCACGCCGATCATCGGAGCCGTCGGCGGGCAACCGGATTTTTCGGCATGGAAGGTGGGGGAGATCGGGCTGGGAGCGTTCCTGAATGCGGTGATCAGCTTCCTGATCAAGGCGGGAGTCGTCTACTTCGTGATCGTCAAGCCGTTCCAGGCGGTGATGGAACGGATGAATCCGCCGGCGAAACCGGGCGATCCGCCGCCTCCGCCGGCTGATGTTCAGCTGCTGACCGAAATCCGCGACCAGTTGCGGAAAAACGCCAGCGCCGCCGGGGCGCGTTAACGGCGTTCCAGCTTGGGCCGCTCGTCGGTGTCGTCAGCACCGGTATCGTCTTTGGTCGATCCCGGCTTCTGCTTCAGCGTCGGGCGGTCTCCATCCTTGCTCTTGTCATCCACCTTGCGGCGGTTTTCCAGCATGGCGAGACGCGCCTTCACCTTGTTGAACTCTGAGGTCGTCACCATGTATTCCGGGCGCGCTTCCAGGTTTAGCTGGATGTTCTTCTGCGCGTTGGTGATGCGGTCATCGGTGGGCGGGTGGCTGGAGAAATACTGGCTGATGGTGCCCTTCTTGGTCTTCTCCAAGGCTTGAATCTTTTCAAAGAAGTCGACGAACGCCACCGGGTCATAGCCCGTCTTGTACATATACTGCAAACCCAGATTGTCCGCTTCCTCTTCAAACGCGCGGGAGAACTTCAGGAATCCCAACGGGATCAAAACCTGGGCCGCCTGACGCATGGCGTAGGCTCCCCATCCGCCGCCCATGAAAATCATTGGCAGGGTTGCGTAACTGGCGATCTGGCCGCGCGTTTGCTGGCGCGTGCCGTGCCGGGCACAGACGTGGGCGATTTCATGCGCCATCACGCCGGCCACTTCGGCTTCGGTCTGCGCCCTTAGAAAAAGGCCGGAGTTGACGAAGAAAAACCCACCCGGCAGCGCGAAAGCATTGACCGATTCATCTTCCACCATCTTGATGCTGAAGGGCACCTGGCAATCCGAGTTGCGCACGATGTTCTGGCCGACGCGGTTGACATATTCCGCGATGGTGGCATCGTCCACGATCTTGGCCTGCCGTTCCACTTCCTGCGCCAGCGACTTACCCAGCGCGATCTCTTTTTCGATGGAGTAGAAGTTGACGCCCTTGCCGACCTCGCGGTTGCCGATCTCGTTGGGATCGTTCTTCTTGGCAATGGCCTTCTTGGCGTCCAGCGCGGCTTGCTTCTTGGCGGCTTCCGCGGCTTTCTTCTCCGCGGCCAGCTTGGCCTTCTCTTCCTTCTTGGCCAACTCCTGCGCGGCCTTGTCGGACTTCGCGTCCGCGAAAGCCACCGGCGACAACGTCGCGATGAGCATCAAAACCAGCAGTCGGCGCATGAGGGACTCCTTCACCTAACAGTATACTCCCGCACATTGAGACGCGCGGCAGGGTGGCGGGGGTACAGGAAAGTTAACGGCGCGGGGCCAGTCCATAGCGGGTGCTGCGCCCCCTAACGGCTTCTTTTGCAAGATGCCTCGATCCACAAGTTGCGTGATATCTCGTAGTGCGCTGTCCGGGGACGTCTTGGTCAGCCGCGCCCATTGCGAACTGGAAAGGTTCGGCTCCAACCCGTCGAGCAGGATGTTGAGCGCCTTGCGCTGGCGGTCGTGGAGCGACGTGGGATTGAGGTTCTCCCAGAAGCGCGCTTTGGCGGTGACCGCTCCCAGCGTGGCCTGCGCGGCGGCGATGGCGGCGTTGAGGCAGTTGAGGACCCACTCCATCCACGGCGTGATGTCGAGCGGGCCGTGCTGGCACTCTCCGAGGATGCGGTAGTAGTCGGCGCGCGTGCGCTGGATCTCCGCGGACATGCTGTAGTAGTGCTGCGGGCTATGCTCGGAGCGCGAAAGCGCCATGCGGAGATGGCTCGCGCCAGGCGGCCGATGGCACCGGAGACAACTTGCAGGGGTCCGGTGCGCCAGGCTCCCGTGGTGATTTGCGAAAGGCCGCGGCGTCCGGTGGGGAAAAGCGCCGCTTGCCAACTGAACAGCCGCTCGCGCGTCAGCGGTTGATCGTACTGGCGCGTGGCGTCCAGCTGCACCTCGACGATGCGGTTCGCCGGGACGCCGCCGAACTCGAACGCTCCCAAGTGCACCCATTATGCGCTGATTATAAATGGATTGAAAGTATTCTCCGCATGATCTGCGGAGCATGGGCGCGTTTTCTCCGCACCCCTACCCGTGGCCGAGGTACATCAGCCAGCTCAACCCGAACAGCGCCCCCACGAAGCACACGAGGCAGTAAATCGCGTAATGCAGCCGCTCGCGGTCGGTGTTCTTGGTGATGATCCCGAGCAAGACAGAAGTGAACAAGGCGAAGATGATCGATGCCTCGAAGTGGGACAGGGCCAGGCTGGGGAGCATTCTAGTCCTTCCTCCCAGTGGCGATCTCAAACGCGTCCACCATGCCCAGCAGGTTCAGCAGGCCGGCGGCGACCAGGAATTTGGTGCCGTAGTCGTGGGTGTGGCCCGCGACGTCGGCTTGCGCGTAGCCAAGCCATTCGGCGCAAAAGTAGGGCAAGCCAGCGAGCACGTTGCCGATGAAGCCGCCGTAGTAGATGACCGTGGTCAGCAAGTCGCCGCCTTGCGGGGTGAAGAGCGCGCCGCGCATCATCAGGCCGAGCAGGAACAGCAGGCTGACGGAGGTCAGGATCAGCAGGCCGCGGCCGCCGCGTTTCAGAAACATGTGGCCGCCGCCGGGGATGACCCAACCCAGCAGGACTGCTGCGATCCAACTCATGATGCTCCTTAATTCCGTGGTCGCGTTTGACGGCTTCCTTACGGTCGCCGTTCAGTGCTGCTGCGCAACACCAGCCCCCAGCACTGAACGGCGACCGTAAGGAAGCCGTCAAACGCGACCAACCCCTAGTTTACCGCATGTGGCCGGATGCGGACACCGGCGTCAGTATCGGGGAACGAATTCACCACCAATGTACCCCCGACGTCGGACTCCAGGAAGTCCAACTCCTGGTCGTCGATTTCGACGGCATATTCGGTGTTAGGTGCAAGCCCTATGATAAAAAGCTGCTGCCCTTCCATACGGACCTTCATCGCGTTGGCGTCGGCCGGGACGGTGACAATCGCGTCGCCCACCCGCACCGGAGCGATGGGCGTGCCTCTGCGCACCGTCTGCACGCCGCCGTTGCGGAACAGTTGCAGCGCGCCGTCGAAGTAGCCGATCCAGGTGGCGTCCTCATCCCAACTGGTGCGGGCGAAGACGTGGCCTGTCACCGGGTCATGGAAAACTTTGGACAACGTCTGATACGCCAGACCGGGCTGGTAAGGATTGGCCCACAAGAACTCGTAGGGCGCGCCGAGCGGGTCGCGCAGCGCGAAGCGGTCCGACATCAGCATACCTTGTACGAATTGGTAGTTGACGGCGTTGGTGTCCAGGGCGACCATGGCGAGGCCGGCGGCTCGGGCGCGAATGGCGATGACGGGGTCCGGTTCGCCCGTCCCGGTGAAGACGGGGATGCGGAGGTCGTTCTGCGGGCCCGGGAACGTCGCGGGGTAGAAGCCGGCGATGTAGTCGAGCGGCAGGTTCGTGAAGTAGGCCGAGGCGGATTCGCGCAGCTCGACCTTGGTGTTGTCTCGGACGGCGTGGAGGAGTTCGAGCAGGGCGTAGAGGTCCTCACGTTTGGCGGGGGGCTGGGCGCGCCACCATGTGATGATCTCGCGCAGGATGCTGTCGGCGGCGTCGGGTAGGCGGTCGGCGATGGCGATGGCGGCCAGCGCTCGGGCGGATTGGGCCGGCAGAGTCGTCGCGGGCCGGACGAGCGACTGCTGAATCTTTGCGGCCAAGCGGTCGGCTTCGGGCTTGGTAAGCAGAGGGGCGCACCAGTCGTAGACCAGGGCGAGCTGGCGCAGATCAGTAGCGGCGGGGGAAAGCGCCCAATCGACCGCTTTGTGGCCAGCGGCGTTCTGATGTGTGATTCGGTAGTACAGCGCCTGCGAGAATCCGAGTTCGGGAGTTGTGGTGTCTGACACCGAACTATTTGCGTCGAAATACTGCCAGCGGAGCGAGTCGCGCTCCTTCTCGCGTTCCAGCAGGCGCTGACGCTGGGCGGTCAGGAATAGCCGGGGCGGGTCGCGATAGACGTGGAAGTCGTCCTGAGCCCACAGGCTCAAAGCCGCCGTAAATCCGATCAGGGCTGCGCGCACGTATTCGATTGTGTCACAGCTTGTGTCATGACGACACACCCCTGGGGCAAGACCGGGCAACCGCCGGTCCCCGAGGCAGCTGGATGTGCATGAAAATACGACTTGCGGAGCATGGCCCCTGGAGTGCTACCTTGTAATGCGAATTGATGAAGTAACCTTTTTAACCTGTCCCTCTGTATGCAATGGGCAAGAGCGGAAGAAGCGGGCGGCTATTTGAGTAGCGTGCTTGCGGGAGTCGGGTTTTTCGGTTTTGAGACCGCTCCTTCCTTCGCTGTTGCAAATTGCAACAGAGGGCTTTTTTTGTGAGCGGTACCAGCAATTCTTGAAACGAACTGCCCTAGGAACGATCTTTCAAGAACCTGCCATCTCGGTCTGAGACGAAACTTAGTTGGGGAACCACTAACAGTGGACGCGGGCCTCAGCGGGGTAGAAATCAGGCGGAAATTCGGGTTCTCGCCCACTTTGGGCAAGCCGCATCGGAAACGGAACCAAACCAAAACTCACCGACTCCGGTTCCGATGCGGTTACTCTAACCTTCTAAGGATACTCCACTTTTTGTTTCGCCAGCGGGCCGCTGGTTCCAGTCACTTGCCGGAAACGTACCGGAACTTGTTTGGTTGCAATAGAACGGACCTTCCTATTGGTACCCCCGCGGGTCCAAGGGCCACACTAGCTGTGGCTTATGAGCGAAGATCTTGGACTTGTCCTGCGCTTCACCCGGGACTGGATTCATTACGGGTTTCTTGGACACACCGCCGTGTGCGTCCTCATCGCAGCCTATCGCGGCGTCACCGGGCAGTAACTGCTGAGAAATAGCGCAGGCGCTTTCGCCTGCCATTTCGGGGTTTCCAGCAGACCACTAGCGCACCGAAATCGTCGTTCCCGGCGGACTCACGTTATTCCCCACCACCAGCTTAATTGGATAGTCTCCAGGCAGCAGGCCTGCCGGGATGCGCACGTTTACCTGCAACACGCCGTGGACCAGACTGGGCGCCGAACCGGCGTATAATAGCTCCGCCGTCTGCGTGCCAATGCGGATAGACACCGGCTGAAGGGGGCGTAAGAGGTTGGAATCGGTAACGGCTCCGTTGGACAACGGGCGGTCCATCATACCGGCTCCGGTGGCGAACAAGGTGACTACCGACCCCGTGGGAGCAGGCCGCGTGGGTCCGTTGAGTGAGCCATCCTGGTTAAAGGACGCTACCGGTCCACTGCCGGAGGCATTGGACGTGAATATACCCGGCAGCGTGCTGGTAATGGATGCGGTGGCGATGCTGGCCACCTGGCCCGCTCGCTCCACAGAGATGACCGTAAACACCCTTCCCGCGACCTCGGCGGGGACAATCGCGCTGGTCTGGCCAGCGGACGCGTAAATGATGGGCGCGGGCACCCCGTCGAACAGGACGCGTGTGTCCCCCACCACCGTGGTCAGCCGGCCGTTTTGGTCGAGCCCTCCCGTTTGCAGCGTAGCGGGGCCTAGACCGCCGCCAAAGAGCGTGACGATTTCGAGCGGCGCTACCGCAAGACCCGGAATATCAAAGGAGGTTGTGCTCAGGTAGCTGGCGGCGTTGGTGGCGCGGAAGCTTAGCGCGCTTCCGAACACGGCCTGCAGGTACTTCGAACGGTCCATCCAGACGTTCTGCGTAGTGCCGCCGCTGGCCACGTCGCCCAGCCAATACTGGAGCGTGGAATTGCCGCGCGGAGTCGCCGTCAGCTGCACGCGGGAGCCGTCGTCGTAGTAGCCGTCGCCGCCTGGCGCTGCTGTCACCGAGCCTCCGTTGTTGAATTCGTAGTTCAGGTAGTGCCGCTTATCGAACCGCGCGGAGTAGACCGGCGGCACCGGACCAATCTGCACGGTGCGCGCCGCTGAGAGCGACCCGTCTTCCCAGCCGGCTAAGTTGAAGCGGGTAGAGGCCGTAAGGTCATACTGCTGGATGTCCAGGCTAAGTGTATGCGTGGTGCCAGCTGTGAAGCTCAGAAAGCGCGCGGGCGTGTAATACGGAACTCCATCGATGACAATTTCCTGCCCTGACGGCGTGGACTCAATGGACGTCATGAATTGATCCGAGAACTGCCCTGGAAAATTCAAGCTGGAGCGGACTTCGATGAGCATGACCTCCGCAGCCAAACCGTAGCCGAAAAATTCCGGATTGCTTCCCTGCCAGCGATAAAACCGGCTGCCCGCGGCCGGGCGGGCGGTGACCTGGATTTTCGTTCCGGCCAGATAGTAGCCATCGGCGGAGGCTGGTTCCACCATCACAGTGCCATTTCCACCAAGAACGCTAGACTGCACGCGGAAGCTCTGCTGGAATTCGGCTGCCACCACGGTCTGGCTGGCCCCGGCGGTGAAGGTGTGGGAAAGGGCACCTCCATCACTCCAGCGGACGAAGCTGTTGCGCGTGGGCGTAACCGTGGAACCGGTCAACTGCGTAGCGTCCACAGTGATGGTATGCGCGGAGCCGGGTCCCCAGTTGAAGGACCGCGGTGCGGTAAAGCGTTCGCCGTCCACCACAATGCTCAGGCCGCTGGGAATCGTAGTGACAGTGGTCTGCGTGGGTGAAAAGCCGTACATGCGGGAAATGCCGTCTATATCCCCAGCGGAAAGTCCGGTCCGCTGGCCGATGGGGATGCCCTGCGGCACCGTCTCCAGGTCCGCGTTCCCGTCCAGGCTAAAGCCACTGTTCGAGTAGTGCATGATGGAGCCGTAATCGTAGTAGCCCAGGTCACGGGAACTGGTGCGCTGCTCAAACTGGAGGTAGTTGACGTTGTCGACGTTTTCGTAGAGCACCGTCAGCCAGTTGTTCCGGTCCCTGCGGCTCTGCTCGTGCATGAGTCCGAAGGCATGGCCGATCTCATGCACGACGGCGGATCTAGGGCAGCCCGAACCCAGCTCAATCGTCTGTTGCCCGCCGATCATGCCGATAAAGGACTGGCAGAAACCTTCCGGAGAAACCACGAACTGCACGTAATTGGGCTGGCCGGTACGAGGCAAAACCTTCAACGGCGTCTGGGTGTTCCAATCGTTGATGGCGTCCAAAATCCGCTGCTGATTGGGGAAGCTGGCGGAGATGGTGTAATACATCGTCGCGTCTGTCCACAGGGGCGCGCTGCCGGAGGAGTTCAAATACTGCGAGGCTGCGCGGGGCGTGGGACCCTTTTCGAGGCCGGCGGCTTCGATCTCCGCCACCGAACCGAGGATGATATCGCCTTCGGTAACAGCCTGTCCGCCGTTATTGGTGTAGGCCACCGGGCGTCCATCCAGCACCACGGTCCGCGTCGGTTTGCGCGGTTGGGCGCCGGCCACGGAGGCGATCAGCAACACGGCCAGCACGCGAGTCAGATTCATTGGCATACCCCCAAGACGTACCTTGGACACTACGCGTTTCGCTTGGAATCCCATGACGCTAGAATCGGCGGCAGGGAGGGAATTCGTTACGTTACTTCTTGGCGGCGACTTCGTACAGGTAGATCGTGTGCGGCTGGCGCTCCTCGGTCTTTTCCACGCGGACGGCCTTCCAGCCTGGGATTTCGTAATCGTGGGAAACTACGCGCGCGCCCGGCTTGAGATACTTTTCGAGCTGCGGGCGGAGCTTGGCGTTGGAGGCTGTGTCCATGTAGAGCGTAACGACGTTGGCGGCGCTGAAGTCGGTCTGCATCACATCGCCTTGGATCACCTTGGCTCGTTCCGAAAGGCCCGCGCGGGCGATTTCTTCGGTGGCCGCAAGAACCAGCTTGGGGTTGATTTCGATACCCGTGGCCTGCGCCTTGCGCTCTGCCGCGGCTACCAAAATACGCCCGTCGCCTGAACCGAGGTCAAAAAGCACCTCACCGGGCTTCAGCCGCGCCATATCCAGCATCATGTCCACCACGCGCGAGGGCGAGGCCACATAGGGCGCGAGTTTGCTCGAAAGCGCGGGCGGGGCTTGCCCGAATAGCGCCGGCGAAATCAGAGCGAAGACCAAAGCAAACTGACGCATAAGACACCTCAGCGGGGTGCGGCCCCTTGTTTCAATTCTACAATACGGCTTACGATCTCAGTCACCGCGAACCATAGGTCCCGCGGCCGGTTCAGCGCGTACTCCTTGCCGCCGAACACGCGGATGGCGCGGCCGATCGAATCCCGCCACGGCGTGTTCTGCGGGGACAAGTTGTAGTTCAAGTAGTACACCGGGTAATCGACGGACTCCGCCGCTTTCAGTTCGTCTTCCGGCGAGCCTTCCTGCACCATATATTTCGGACCCGCGAAGATCAGCGCGTCGGGCCGGCCCGAACTGGCCAGCTCTTTCTTGATCAATTCGGTCAGGAACTCGACCTCGCCGCGCTTGTTGGCGAGGAGCTTCAGGTCCAAGACCCCCGGTTCCACATCCTTGATAGACTTGCCGAGCTTGGGGAAATCAATTCGGTCCGCGCTGGACTGGCTGTAGAGCACGCGCTGTTCCTGAATGTTAAACGCAACCACGGAAAACTTGCCGAAACGCGGCTCGCGCGTGATGCGGCGCATCATGGTCACCAGCGCCAGCGTGTCAATGGGGCGCATGGCGGAGGAGTTCTGTTTCTGCGGGGCGAAGTTCACCATCACCTTGACGTTGAGCAGCTTGCCCGGTTCGCGCTGCACGGGGGCGTCTTCGAGAAACTGCTCAGTCTGTGTGGCCTCCACGGTGTGGGCGGCGATGTCGAGCTCGATGTCCTTGTCACGCGAGGGCAGCTCAGCCGTGCTGTCCCAGAAGAAAGCGCACATATGATTCTGGCGGTCGCGCATCAGCCAGTCGACGTGGTATTTCCCCTCGCCCAGGTCAAAAACTCCGCCGAGGGTGGATTCGCCGGAAGCGTTTTCCGCGATCTCCGGCACGCGGACGTTTTGGGTAAAGTAGATTCGCTTCTCCGGGTCCGAATCCGGCGTGACGCGGAACAGCATGGTGAGCAGGTTGCCGTCGCCCGACAGTTCCTTGAGCGGGATGGTCACGTCGTAGCCGGCGTGGAAACGCAGGTCGAAGCCCAGCACGGGGTCGGCAGGTTCCACCTCGCACGGCAGATCCTTGCGGGGAATCTGGGCTTCAAGCATCGCCATGTCGTCGTTCACCAGGTGTACACTGGTGCCCACGCCCAGCAGGACCGTCTGGGCGAAAGCCGATATGGAGAGCAGCAAGGCGAGGAACGTGGGTTTCACGGCTAGCGCCCCCACTCGGAAAGCTGCTGCAGAATATGCTGCGCGGCTCTCTGTCCGGCGGTCTTCTTGGAAGTTCCCTGCGCCTGGCTGACCCAATCCTTGCCCACGCGGACTTCGACGGTGAAGGTCTTCAAATGCTCGGGGCCTTCTTCGGCGACGATGACGTAGCGGGGCGGCGGCAGCTTCAGTGCCTGGGCCATCTCTTGCAGAGCGCTCTTGTGGTCCGTGGCGGCGCTGCCCATGCCTTCCTGGCCTTCGTCAAAGAGCGACAAGACGGACTTCTCGATAAACGCCCGTGCGGGCACGATGCCGGCGTCCAGGTAGATAGCGGCGATGAGAGCTTCGAGGGCGTCGGCCAGCAGAGCTTTCTTCTCGCGCCCGCCGCTCATTTCCTCACCTCGACCGAGGAAGAGGTAAACACCCAGCTTCAGAGCCTGGGCGGCCTCATGCAGGTGGGCAGCGCTCACCAGATGGGCTTTCAGCTTGGATAGGCGGCCCTCCGGCGCGTCCGGATTGCGGCGCACCAGATACTCGCTGGCGATGAAGCCGAGGATGGAATCCCCCAGGAACTCCAGCTGCTCATTGTCCCCGGAGGTGTCATGCGGGGCACCGTTCAGGTCCCCGTTTTGTTCGTGGGCGTGGGACTTATGCGTGAGGGCGCGCTCCAGCAGTTCCCGGTCGCGGAATACGTGTCCGATAGCCGCTTCGAGAACTGCCAGCTCGCCCGTCATGCTTTGTCCCGTGTGCTTACTTCCCGGCCTTGATCTGCTGGCCGCGCTTTTTTTCGTCTTCGGCCATCTTCTTGTACTGGTCGGGGAGGCCGGGGACGGCGATGAATTTATTGAGCGCCGCGTCGGCTTCGTCGACTTTCTTTCCGTTGTTGAACGCCATGCCCGCGCGCAGCAGGTTCATGGCATCGGCGTCGGAGGCCAGGATGAATTCCTTGCCGGCGGCTTCATACTTCTCATCCCCCATGGCAGCCAGTCCCAGGGTCATGTGGGCACGGGAAATGTCGGAACTCTTTTCCGCGTCAAACTGCGCCTGCGTCTCCTGCGGCTGCTTCGTGCGTTTCGCGATCAGCCCCAGCGCGTCATTGGCCAGCTTGGTCGCCTTGGCCACCTGAGCTGCCTTGTCCATGGCGTTCGGCTTGATGTTCTGCGCAATGTCCGCTCCCAGCATGATCATTGCGTAGTCGCTGTTGGGGTCAGCGGCGATGGCCTGTTCGTAGTAGAAGCGCGCGCGGCCGGAATCGCCCTTGCCCTGCGCGGCCTCGCCAGCCATGGTGAGAGCGTAACCCTTGAACTGGCTGGTGGGGTACTTCGCCACGAAGGCGTTGATCGCCGCCATGCGTGCGTCCGCGTCCGCCGGGGTCGCGATGGCTTTGCTTTGGATCGCCTGTAGATCCTTAATCTCATCCGGGGACGGACCCGCCGGAGCAGCTGCCGCTGGGGCAGTTCCTGCAGCCGGGGGTAATGCCGTCTGCGCAAACATCATACCCGCCGCCATCGTTCCAATGGCCAGGCCTTTCAATACGTTCGTCATGTGGTTCTTAAAGCTCCTCTGGAATATTTCGCCTACTACTGCTCTTCCGGCGGACGGGGCCGAAAGAATGCCCCGCTCAGCCCCTGCTGGGCTTCCCGCTTTACCTGCTCCGGCAGACCGGCGATTGCCAGCGCCTGCCCGTAGAATTCTTTTGCCGGCTCTGCTTCCCCTTGCGAATCGGCCAGCTTGCCCAGATACACCAGACTCCACGAGTGAGTAGACGCATCCGGCTCCAATTCGAGTACTTTGCGGAATAGCATGTCCGCGCGTTCGGGGTCCCGTTCGGACAACGCTACCCTCGCCAAACCATAATACGCCCTTGCCTGGGCAGGTTTCTCGGCGGTACCGCCCAGGATGGCTGACCATGCCTCCTTGGACTGGGCCAGCTTCTGGGCGCGGAACAGTTCTTCGGCATCGTCCAGCGCCTTGGCTACGCCCGTCAGCACGGGCGGTTTAGCAGCCACGGTAACGCGCACGGTGCGCACGGCGCGCTCCATGACAAAATCGATTTTATCGAGGCGGACGGCTTCCTTCTTCGGATCAATGCTCTTCAGCAGCGTAGGGAAGTAATCGCGCATGACGTCGTCCTGCGTCTCGTATTTAGGCAGGCCGTCGGCAAAGGCCGGGGCCAACACGAAGCCTTCGCGCATCGCCTGGGTAACCTGCGCCGGCTGGCGCGCCAAGCGGGCTTCCACGGCGCGGACAAAACTCTCCGTCGCCAGCGACAGGAAATCCTGCCGGTACTCTTCGCCCAGGATCGGCGAGGCCAGAGCGTAATCGCCCAGCGGCTTGAGCTTGTTCAGGCCCTCGGCGTACTTAAAGCGAAGTCCGTCACCCCAGAAGCGCAGGTATTGCCGCCGGACCTCATCGATGCGCGGCTCGGGCGAAGGCGTGATCACGATGAAGTATTCTTCCAGATAGACACGCGCGTGGACCTGATTCGGCGCGCCCAGCAGATCAATGAAGACCTGGAAGCGGCCCTTGGTCTGTTGATTGGAGTTACGGAGGTACGCGTTGACGCCTTGCAGGGCCCGCGCAATTGGGTCGGTGTATTCTGCCAACGCGGCGTCGTAGGCGGGCTGCGAAAGCTCCCACAATTTGGCCACGTCGGCTTCGCGATAGAATGCAGCCAGTAGGGCGGGAAATTCGCTCAGCTTGTCGGCGTCGGCAGGCGGGGGAAAATTCGGCATCGCGGGACCGAAGTCCGGCGCGCCTCTGCTCAGGAGCGCGAAGGACACGTACTGGCCCAGGTCGTCACTGGCGTTGGGCAAGTGATGCTCGCGCACGAAGCGGCGGAGCGCAGGCAGGCTGGGGATGTTGCGGGTAGCCAAGTGGTCGCGCAGGGACTTGCGCAGCGGATTGTTGGTGGGCGAATCGATTTCCGTGTCGTAGCCCGCCGCGTTGATGGCGGCCAGCACGGCGAACAGCGTAGGATTCCCGTCCAGCGGCGCGAGCTTCTGGGTGTTGGTGGCTTGCAGTTGCGGAGCTTGTTGCTGCCGCTGCCCGAAGACGGTCACGGCCAGCAGCACGAATATGAACAGGCGCACAGGTGTTACCTCAGCTACTCCCCCAGTATATCCAGTGCGGCCTGCATTTCGCCGCGCGCGTGCGCATCGCGGGTCACATCCAGGCCCCGGCGGTAGAAAGCGCGGGCGTCATCCAATCGGCCGAGCTTCTCCAGCGTCTGGCCGCCGTGGAAATAACCCGCCGAATAGTTGGGGTCATTTTCCAGCAGCACGCCGAACTCGCGCACCGCCCCTTCCAGGTCACCGGAATTCTTGTATTCGGTGGCCAGGCCATAACGCGCGAAGCTGTTGCCGGGTTCTACATCCAGCATCTGTTTGAGGATTTCGGTGCGGTTCATCGGACTTTTAGGATACCCTGCTACCGTGCCTTGTCCCTACTTCCTGCCAAAAGAGCCGCTGAAGGAGACAGGGTGGGCCGTGCCTCCGCGGGCTCCTTTGGGGGTGTTGTGTGCTGGAGAGTGCCACGCGGGCGGGGAGATCGTGCCCGCCGATCACGAGCGCTGCAATTTCGGCTACGCCCGCGGCGTGTGTTCACGCTTCCCCGCCGATGCGCTTTTCGACGCGGTGCGGTTCTGGCGGGATCAAGGCTCCGTGCGGTACGTGTTGGAGCGGGACCACGCGCCTTGTGGGCACGGGGAAGTCTCGTCCAGCACAGAGCCAATTTTGGCGGCGCAGGCGCGCATGTTCGCGCCGAGCGGCTAATACCGGACGGACTCCAGAAACAGGCCCGCAGCCGGAGCGGTCCACGCCGCGACATCGAGCTTCGGGTTCTTCTTGCCGTTCAGCAGCGCGCCGAACTCTTCCACACTGACCTCGCCCAGGCCGACCTTCACCAGCGTTCCCGCGAGACGCCGCACCATCTTCCACAAAAAGTGCGACGCCTCAATGCGGAAGACGATCAAGTGGTCATCGATGCCGACCTCGGCGGATTCGACCACCACGAGGGTGGATTCATCAGGCTTCGACTTATCAGCGGCGCGGAAGGCGTGGAAATCGTGGCGTCCAACGATGAGCGCCGCGGCTTGCTGCATCTTGCCGACGTCGAGCGGCTCCTTGATCCACCACACGAATTTCTTTGACAGCGCGGCCTTGCGCGTGGAGATCTGGTAAAAGTACCCGCGCGCGACCGCGGAATGGCGTGCGTGGAACCTGGGGTCCGCCTCTTCGCAATCGAGAATCGCCACGCTGGAGGGCAAGCGATCATTGAGTGCGCGCAGAATCTCGTGGGTCTTCATGCGCGTGGGGCGCTGGACTTTGATGTGAGCCACTTGCCCCACCGCGTGTACACCGGCGTCCGTCCGGCCCGAGCCTTGCACTTCAATCGCTCCGCCGAACAACTCTTGCGCGGCTAGTTTCAGCTCGCCCTGCACGCTACGCGCGTTGATCTGGTCCTGCCAGCCGGAATACTTTGAGCCATCGTATTCCACGGTGAGTTTGTAAGTCTTCAACTGCGGACCCTCGCCAGGAAATAGAGTCCAGCCAGCGAAAACACGGCATCGGGGGACCATGCCGCCAGATGCGGCGGCAGTTGTCCCAGGTTGCCCACCTGTTCAAAAAGTTGTTGCATGGTTTTATAAGCGATGAAGATTCCGAGGCTGACGCCCACGCCCGCCATGGCTCCGCGATTACCGGCGCTGAGGCCGAAGGGCACGCTGACCAACGCCAGAATGAAGGCGAACAACGGCACGGAGAACTTGTTGAAATACTGCACTTGTAAACGCGTAGTATCGAAGCCGCTCTGCTGCAATTCGCCGATGTAGTTCTGCAGCTCCCGGTAGTTCATCTGCTGGGATTGGATGTCTTCCTTGCGGAAGTAGTCGGGCGTCTCCTTCACTTCGGGAAAGACGCGCGTTTGACCGGTGAAATTATCAACCGGTCCAATGTTGCCAGCCTTCATGTCGCGGGCCCAGCCGTTTTGGAACACCCAGGCGGCAAGCGCCGGTTCCCAGCGCGCGCGCTCGGCCGCGATGTGGCGCTTCAGCCGGAACGTCACCGGATCCAGTTCGAAGACGCTGACCCCGGACATGATGTTCTCTTCCGGGTCGAAGTAGGTGTAGTAGTAAATGTGGTCGGTGCTGCCGTAGATCCACTTTTGACCGGGGTTCAAAAACGTCTGGGCCGGCTTGCCCTTGATTTCCGCGCGCAGGGCGTCCTGGCGGCGGTCGGCACCGGGGACCACATAGTGGTTGAAGGCGAACAGTCCTGCACTCAGCAGCAGGCTGGCCAAGAGCAGTGGAGCTCCTAGGCGGTAGACACTGACGCCACAGGCCTTGAAGGCCGTCACTTCGTTGTCCTTGGAGAGCACGCCCAGCACCACCAGAACGCTCACCAGAACGCTCACCGGCGTCAACTCATAGATCCAGCGCGGCGTCAGGAAAAACAGATACTCGCCGACCTTGGACAAGGGAATCCGATTCTTGAGAATATCCGTGCCGAGTTCAAAGAAGGTGAAGATATCCAGCAAGAGGATAAAGCTCACCAGCCACAGCAGAAAGTAGAACAGGAAGCGGGAGAGAATGTGCGCATCGATCACCTGCGGCAGCAACGGCAGGCGGCGGAGCTGCAGGCGCGGCAGCAGCCTGCGCCCATCGGCCCCGAACGACGGCTTGCGGAACCAGGACGCAAACGCGTCGAGATAATCGCGGCTGCCGGGACGCTCCAGCCGCGCGACCAGCAACACCCCCAGCAGCGCGAAGCCCATGCTGGGGAGCCACATGGCAATTTCCGGAGGCAGGGAACGCTGGCGGGCGAGGCTGGTGGTCCCGATCAGGCTGACGAAATACAGGAACGCGAGAGCCACCGTCAGCACCACGGCCGGCGACTTGCCGCGACGGCGTGAACTCAAGCCCAGCGGAATCCCGGCCAGCGCCAGCACAATGCACGCGAACGGCATGGCCAGCCTCTGATGCAGTTCGATGCGGGTTTCTAGCAGGCGGTCCGCATCGGCTCCGGGGTCCTGGTAGGCCGCTTTGTAGAGCGGCGGCGTATCCATCTGGACCGTGGGCCGGGCGGGAGCAACGGCGGGAGGACGCTGCGCCTCCAAGGACTCGTCATCGTGCGGCGAAGTGTAGGTCTGGTATTTCTCCGCGTCCGCGCCCGCTTCGTACTTGACGTAGTTCTTGAGCGTCAGCTGGATGCGGTTGCGCGGTGCGTCGGGCTGCGCGATGGCTTCCGATGCCAGGGTCACGGCGGGAACATTGCCGCGCTCAGCAGAAGGCTTCACATCGGCCAGGAAAATTTTCTTCCACAGGATGGTCGGGCCTTGCACGATGTCGCGGGCATAGAGCACGACGCCGGGAAAGCGCTCCTCAAAGAAGCGCGGCTGGATATCCGCGCTGAGTTGCGTTTCCATCAGCACGTTGCGCAGACGGTAGCCTTCGCGGACAGCCCAGGGGGAGAGCCACGCGGTAGAGGCCGCAGTGACAGCCATGGCCAGAAACGCGAAAGAAAGCACGGCAGGGGCAACGCGGCGGCCGGGAACTCCTGCGGCCCGCATGGCGGTGACTTCGCCATCGGCGGACATGCGGCTCAGCGCCAGCAGCGTTCCCACCAGCACGCCCAGCGGGATGGTGTAGGGCAGTGTCTGCGGGATGACCAGCGAGAACAGCCTCGCCACGGTCCGCCATGGGCCTGGATTGCGCACTACGAACTCGAACAGCGGGCGCGACAGAAACAAAAAGAGGACCGAAGTAAAAAGGACGCACCCCAGCACCGCGCTGACGAAGATCTCGCGGAAGAGCGTGCGGCTTAGGAGTCGCGGCATGGTTTACGGCTGCAGCGGGGGCGGCGGAACGGTGGGCGGCCTCGGCAATTGCTCGCGCGGCACGTCGAGCTCCAGTTCCTCAAACAGCAATCCCGGCGCGATGACGGAAGTGGGGGCCAAGTAACCTCCGCTGCCCAGCAGCGCTAGCGCGGTGGTGGTGTTGACGAACTCGAACACGGCGGTCTCCTGCGATGCTGCCATCACATCGCGCAGGGAACGCGCCGTGACGCCGCGGAAGCGCAGGCCGCGCACCAACTCTTCGCGGCCGTCGGGATACACGCGGTAGACCAACAGTGGCGGACTCAGCGGCCGGGCTGCCCCGCCCGCCTGCGCATTCGCCTGCGCCAATGCCTGCAGTTCCCCGCCCGAACCTGAGTACGGATAGTCCAGCTTACGCACCAGAATTCCGTAAGGCTTGTTGAGCTGCGTCACCATGGTGGTGAGTTGCTGCTTCAGCCCTGCCAGCGGGGTACTTTCGCTCACCTTCACGAACAGATTGCCGATGGCGGCCGACTTGCCTCCATAGTTTCCGGGCAGGCGCGCGTGGCCGTTCGAGGCGGGAAAATTCGGCACCGGCGTCCGCGTGGTGAGAAAGTTTTTCAGCACGCCCTTTTCGACGATGCTCACCAACTTGGGACGTACGCCTTCCAGGTCGAATTCGTAAAAACCCACCAGCGGCTTGCCGTTGAGCGTGCGTTGCGTGGGGTCATCCACCACGTCGAAGAAGTCGGGCAGCACGCGGGCGTTCAAGCGGCTCTCCAGTTCGCTAGGCAGGATGTTGGTGGGTTGGCCGGGATTGGTCAGCGGCCGGCGCGGGATGCGCAGGTTGTCGCCCAACAGCTGGGCCAACAATTGCGCGGCGGCACGCGGCTCAAACAGCACCGGCCCGGTGTAGGGCTCGGCCGCGGGAGCCTTGGATAAGGCGCGCACATTGTCGGCGACTTCGGTGAATCCGCGGATGAGGTCGGCGTCGGGGGGCAACGCCTCGAAGTTCAGAGATTGGATGGACACGGCGTCGTGGACCACCATGCCGTCGGCGGCCTGCGCTTCGCCTTTGCCGATGGCCCAGCCGATGCCGTCTTCGTAGCGGATCATGGTGCCCTCAGTGGTGAGCATCGTGGTGATGCCGGTCATCGCCTGCACGTCGGAACCGGAGGAGAGGATCTCGGGGTAGCGCTTGAAAACCGCCGACAGCCGGTTGGCACGCGCGGTCCACGCGGCCTCATCGATCTTCGCCAGCGAGAGCTTGGGGATACTGACCACCGGCTCTGTTTTCGAGAAGTTCGGCAAGAGGTTCGCATCCACCGCGGCGTTGGCCTGCGAAGCCCTCTTGCGCGAAATCGATTCGAGCGCGGTTTTGAACACGCGGTCCGTGGAGAGCCAGAAGGAATCGCGCAGGCTCAAATAATTGGCGTCCAAAGGCCAGTCGCCGTCCATGCGCGTGCCGGAATACGCGCCGGACTGCACGTGGCCGGTGTTGTCAATGGCGTAATCGCCTACGCGCACTTCGATGGAGGGCGAACGGTAGCCGCTGCGGTTCGCGTTCACCGTGGCTCCCAGCGTGGAACTGATGTGGACCGATTCAGCGTCGGAGACCGTGTAGGCGGTGTAGTAGGGCGCGTCCTTGCCGCCCACTATGGCCAGCTGTGCGGTACGCGCCATCTCGTCGCGCATGGCGCGTAGTAGGACCTCATCGGCACCCAGCGTGGGCAACGCGGGCGTCTGCGAAAGGACGTAGGCGGCGGAGCCTGCGAGTCCGGCGGCCACTACAGCAGTACGGAACAGAAGGTTCATTGCGCGGCCCCTTCGGCGGGACGCGTGAGGAAGGGCGGGCGGTCCTGTGAGCGCTCTTTGCGCTGGACCTCGATCTCGGAAACCAGCAGCGCGGGGGAAATTGCGGATACCGGCACGTTGCCGGATTCGGCTCCGCAGATGCCGTTGAAGACCTCGCTCTTCTCGGAAGTCGCGGTGATCTTCGCAAAGCTCGCCAGCGGCGTGCCCACGATGTCCACGCCGCGGATCATCTCATCCTTGCGGCCGTCGGCGTACACGCGGTAGACCACCAGCGGAATCACGGTGAAGGCTTGCAGGCCTTGGCGGCCGGTGGTGGTGTAGCCGCCGGTGACCTGATCGAAAAACAGACCATAAGGCTTGTTCTGGCGCTTGACTTCGTCCACCAGCATGCGCCGCAACTCGGCGTCACTGACGGCTTTGGTGGATTCCACGATCAAGTTCGATTGCCGCGAGACCACTTCATTGCCGGGCGACCGGCGGCCGTGGCCGTTGGAGGCGGGGAACCCGTCCACCGGCGAACGCGACATCAGGAACGTCTTGAGGATGCCGTCTTCCACCACGGTGACCTTGCGGGCACGCACGCCCTCGTCGTCGTATTGGAAGTAGCCGTTCAGCGTGACATCGCCGTAGGTCTTGCGGGTGGGGTCGAACACCACGCTCAGGAAGGATGGCAGCACCGCCGTGTTGATGGCCTTGGTGAACGTCTGCCCTTCGGATTCGTCCTTCTGGCGGTGGCCTTCAATGCGATGGCCGAAAATTTCATGGAACAATACGCCGGAAGCGCGTCCAGAAAGGATCGCGGGTCCAACGTACGGCTCGGAGACGGGGGCGGCCAGTAGGGAAGTAAGGTTCGCGCCGGCCTTGCGCACAGCGGCAAGTATCTCCGCGTCCGAGGGAAGCTTGGCCGGATCGTCGGCTTCAAAACTTTCCATGGTCTGCAGGTCCATGCCGTCAGCGGCCTTGCCGCGTGCGAAAATGATCAGCCGCGCGAACGGGCGGCCGTGCAGCAGCTTGGTGCCCTCGGTCGTCACCAGCGTCTGCGTCAGTTCACGGCTTTCCAGTTGGACGCTGGAGTTCAGAGCGCCGGGAAATTGCGCGAACGCCGCCGACAAGCGTTTGAGCCGGACAGCCCACGCGGCTGCGTCAAACTTGATCTGCTGCGGATCGTTGGCGTAGACCTGGGCTTCCTCTTTGGAAAAATCGTCCGAGGAATCCAGCGCTGCTGTGCGCAGTTTTTCGTCGGCCTGCAAGCGGATCAAGCGCTGCGCGCCGGCGCGATAGACGCGGTCGGTGGCCAGCCACACCGTGCGGCGGATGGAATCTGCGTCGTCGGCTAGCGCGATCGGCGTGGCGCTGGTGAAACGCGCGCGTTGGCCCTGGGTAACGCGGTAATTGTCGAACGCCGGCGAACCCACGCGGATGGTGACGTCCAGATACCGCGTATGGTTGTGCTGCTGCTGATCGATGGACCCTTCGCTGGCGATGATGACGTCCTGATCGTTCTCGGCGACCTCGTAGCCCATGAAGTAGGGCGGCGGCTGGCCGTTCTGCTTCAAGTAAGTGAAGTTGCGGTCAAGTTCCTCAGAGAGGAGCCGTATGAGCGGGCTTTGGCCGAAGGCGCACCCGGAGAGCAGCGTGAGGGCAAGTGTAAGTGTTCGCACGTCACCATCACTATATCACCGTGCCGCACGCGGCACTCCTGGCACTCTATCACCCTGCCGCACGCGGCACTCCTGGCACTCTATCACTGTGGCCGCGCGAGGTATTTCAAGCAGGAAGCGAGACCATCCCTCGATCCCGCAGCCCGCTCAGCGCGAGCCCATAGCGTCCTCGTACGCCGGTTTTTTCAAAGATATGCTTCAGGTGGATCTTCACCGTGCCGGGACGAATGCCCAAGTCGCTGGCGATCTCTTTGTTCTTGTAGCCTTGTTCCACCAGCTCCAGGACCTGCTGCTCGCGGGAAGTGAGTTCGCTGCGAGGATAGCGATCCGGCCGGCCGTTGTCGCGAAACACGCAATCTTCCATCCAACTCCTCCCCGCCGCCACGGTTCGCAAGCAGGAAAGGATCGACGGAACTCCGGCGGTCTTCCGCAAGATTCCGCGCGCGCCCGCCTGCAGGAACCGCAGGGCTTCCGCTTCGGTCACCGAGACACCCCAAACCACGATGCCTACCGCGGAAGAGTAACCGGGACTCGTCTTCCAATGGTCCAGCCAGTCCAGAACTGCCTGGATGCCGAATCCCTTGTCCAGGATCAGAACGCCCGAAGCATCCGCCTCTAGCTGCTGTGTGGCCTGCTGAAGCGAGTCGCACGCCTGCCCGAATTGCAGGTCGCCGGTCCCGGCCAACAGCGTTCGCACTCCTTCCGCCGTCACGGGCTGGGTATCACAGATGGAGACCAGCGGCGGCGCTTCCGCAACCGGGAGTGGGCCCATCGGCCGGAAATCGTTGATTCCAATTGGTGTCGTCATAGTAGTATGGGTTGGCGCTGGCTCCCTTATCGGTGAGGAGTATCTCCGCCTTAGCTGAATTCACCTTCCTGCTAATCTTTAAGTACGATTAAGCCGCCCGGACTCTCATGCTATGATCGGGGTTAGTCGAATACTTCCCTTGAAACGCTCTCAGATTTGTCCCGGACGACATTATGCAGCGACATGACCCCGCCATCGCCACACCCCGGCGGGCAATCGTAATCAGTCCGGACCGCCCGCTGACAGCGGAGCTGGAACCCCTCCTGACGCAACAGCTTGCGGGCGTTCCCCTGACCCACCAGAGCTCCTACCCCTCCCCCAGGGATGTCAATTCGCAGCTCGGGGCGTGCGCCTCCCAGCTCATTTTCCTGGATATCGCCTCCAGCCAGGACCAGGCCCTGGCCCTGCTTGGCGAACTAGCCCACCTGAACGGCACCCAGGTTCTGGCCGTACTCGCGGGCAACGATCCGGACTCCATCTTGAAGTGTCTGCGCGCCGGGGCAGCCGATTTTCTAATTCGTCCCGTTACCCCGGATCAGGTAGAAGCCGCCCTGAGCAAGGTCTCCCGGCTACAGCCGGCTTCCGACGCTTCCTCCGAACCCCAGCAGGCAAAAATCATCGTAGTCATGCCGGCCAAGGGAGCCTGCGGAGCCACCACGCTGGCCTGCAATCTGGCGTTCCAGTGGAAGCGCATGGGTGCGAAACGCATCCTGCTGGCCGATCTGGACCCGCTGGCCGGCACCATGTCGTTCCTGCTGAAGCTGAAGTCTTCCTTCAGCTTCATGGATGTCTTGCAGCGAGGCCACGAATTGGATCCGGATCTATGGCAGACCACGATCACCACCTCCGGCGGTATCGACGTGCTGCTGGCTCCCGATTTGGCCGTCACCGGCATTCCCCAATCGGTGGACGCCTCTCCAATCCTCAACTACGCCCGCCACCAGTACGACGTGGTGGTGGTGGATACCGGTAGCGTGTACGGCGAGTGGAACCTGAGTCAGGCCAGGGCGGCCACGGAACTGCTGTTGGTAACCACCAACGAACTCCCCGCGCTGCAATCGGCACAGCGCGCGCTCACCTACCTGGACGCCAATAAGATCGGCAAGTGGAAAACACGCTTGGTGGTGAACCGCTACCAGCGCGATGTGGGCTTGAATCGCGACGTGATCGGCACGGCTCTGCACACCGAAGTGTTCGAGACCATCCCCAGCGACTATGAAGCCGTGCAGGCCGCACTAATGGAAGGCAAGCCCGTGCCATCCGCCACACCGTTCGGCAAGGGCGTGGCACAGCTAGCGGAACGCCTCGGCGGCGGCGGTCCCGCCGACAAGCCCAAGAAACCAGCCCCCAGCGGCGGCCTCGGCGGCCTCTTCGGCGGATTCTTCTCGAAGTCGAAGAAATAGCCCCATCGCGTCAGCGTGGGTTACTGCAACTCCACGTCGATGCGCTTCTTCTCCACATCAATTGCGGAAATCTTGAAGCTGCGCACTTGTCCCGTGCGGATGCCTTCCGGCTCACTGGACTTGCTATCCCCACCGCCGGTTTTCCATTTGCTGGCGAGCATGGCGGACATCGACGACAGGTCCACCTTCGCTCCGCCGCTGGTCGACGCGGTTTCCTTCTTCGCTTCGGGCTGCGGCGCGTAAGCGGTGACGCCTTCGCCCAGTTCAACCTTTATGCGCCCGCCGGAGACGCCGACAACGCGGCCCGTGACCACATCGCCGACTTTGTTCTCCGCCAGGAACTCGTCCACCGACGTCGGCTCCAGCGCCTTCATGCTCAACCGCATTCGGCGCTTGGATTTATCAATCTCCGTCACCACGGCCTTGACCACCTGGCCCATCTTCAACATCTCGTTGGGATGGTTCAGGCGTTTCTCATTGGTGATGTCACCGATGTGAATCATGCCTTCGATGCCGCCGCCCATATCGACGAACGCACCGAACTGCGCCAGGCTCGTGATAGGAGCCTCCGCCGTCGCGCCCAGCGGGTGCTTCGAAACCGCTTCTTCCCACGGATCACCCAACGCCTGCTTCAGGCCCAGCGCGATGCGCTTGTCAGCGACGTTCACGCCCAGGATCACGGCATCCACAAGCTCGCCTTCCTTCACCACGTCCTGCGCACGAACATTGCGCCGCGTCCAGGACATTTCGGAAACGTGGATCAAGCCTTCCAGGCCCGGCTCTAGTTCGATAAACGCGCCGAAGTCGGCCACGCGGGCTACCTTGCCTTGAATGCGCTGCCCGGCTTCGTACTTGCTCGCCGCCGCTTCCCACGGATCGGGTTGCAGTTGCTTCAGCCCCAGCGAGATCTTGCGCTTCTCGCGGCTGATCTTCAGAATCTTGACGTCGAGCACATCGCCCGCCTTGACCACATCCGCCGGCTTCGCGCCGCGAGCGTACATCATGTCGGAAATGTGCAGCAGGCCGTCGATGCCGCCCAGGTCCACGAACGCGCCGAAGTCGGTCAACGAGCGAATCGTGCCGCGCACCACCGCGCCTTCCTGCAATCCTTCAAACGCCGCCTGCTTGGCCTGCTTCTCGAGCTCTTCGAGAATCACGCGCCGGTCCACCACCAAATCCTCGGCTTCTTTGTCGAGCTTGGTGATGCGGCACTCAATGGTCTGCCCAACGAGCTTCGCCAGATCCGACACATCGCGCACGCCGCTGCGGGAGGCCGGCATGAACGCGCGCATGCCTACATCGACGCGTAGTCCGCCCTTGACAGCTTCGGTCACGGTGCCGGAGATCGTGCTCTTGTTGGCGAACGCAGCTTCAAGGCCCGACCAGTCTTTCGGAATCTCAACCTTCAAGGTCGAGAGCAAAATGGTCCCGTCCTCATCGCGCCCGCGGATGGAGACCACCACCTTCACGCCCGGCGTCAACCGGGGATCAGGAGGCAGCATACCGTCCATCTTGCGGCCGATGTCGACGAACACCCCGTCAGGCGTCACCGAAACAACGGTGCCCTCCATCGTCCCGCCTTCACTGTGGTGGGCTTTGTCGAATTCAGAGAGTATGTCGCCGAAGGACGTATCTTGTAGGGCTTCAGGAGATGCGTCGGGCATTTCAGGGAGATCAGCGTGGGTCATTGCGAGAGAACCGGTGAGTAAGAATCGGGTCTCTGTTATTGTGTCACAGTTCGGGAGTTGTGGTGTCTGACACCGATCTTTTCCCCTACACTGGTACCCATGAGCATCCCGCACACCGGCCACAATCCCGGCTTCCTCGCCATCGTGAATGACGCCAAATCCCGCATCCGCGAAGTGACCATCGAGCAGTATCAGTCCATGCCCCGCGAAGGCCACATCCTGGTGGACACCCGCGAGGACCTCGAATGGCAGGCCGGGCACGCCGCCGGAGCCGTCCACCTGAGCAAGGGCACCATTGAGCGCGACATCGAAACCAAGGTCCCCGACAAGTCGGCCACGCTGGTCCTTTATTGCGGCGGCGGATTCCGCAGCGCCCTGGTCGCCGACAACCTCCGCAAGATGGGCTACGAAAATCCGATCTCCCTCGACGGCGGCTGGCGCGCGTGGAATCAGGCCGGCCTGCCAGTGGAAAAGCCGGGCGAGTAGATTCCCACCTCGTGAGCCAGCGCGACCGCATGCGGCCAGGAAGCAACTCCGGGGCTGAGCGCAACCAAGATGAGGATGTAAACTGAGAGTGTTGCCAACCGTACTTCGTATCGGTCCTAATCGTTTCTTCTTCTAATCGGCGGATGGCGACGAGCCGGTTCACATCCACGTCGAGCGGGATGGGAGCCAAGCAAAGTTCTGGCTCGATCCAGTCCGGCTGGCGGAAAGCAAAGGATTTGCTCCAGCAGAGTTGCGGCAAATTGAGAGAATAGTGGACGAGCATCGAGAACTGCTCGTGAGGTCGTGGCATGAGTACTTTGGTAGCTAGCTTACAGGACGCGACTGCGCGGGCCGTTGTTGTTCGCGAGGACACGCTAACAGTGGACCTGGCAGATGGCCGCTCCGTGAGTGTACCGATAACCTGGTTCCCCCGCCTCGCGCATGGGACGGCCGAGGAACGCAGCCACTGGCGGTTCATCGGCGGCGGCGAAGGTATCCATTGGCCGCACCTGGACGAAGACATTCGGGTGGCGAGCCTGCTCGAGGGCAAGCGGTCTGGGGAGACGTAAGAATCCCTGCGGCTCTGGCTCACCCAACGGAACCGGTAACAACCCCATTGCGCCCGCCCTTCCAACCGTGATACTGTCCAAGTAGCAACAGGAGTCCAGTAACATCGCTTGAACCCCGCAGTTAGAGCCTACCCGCTTACACCCGCCTCAACGATTTCCGGAACCAAAGCTAGAAAGAAGAATTATAGATATGAAAGAAAACGGGACCGTAAAGTGGTTCAATGCTGCGAAGGGATTCGGATTCCTGGCGCGCGAAAACGGCGAAGATGTGTTTGTGCACTACTCCGCGATTGAAGCGGGCGGCTACCGCACCCTCGAAGAAGGTGCCAAGGTGTCCTTCGTTGTGAAAAAGGGACCCAAGGGCCTGCAAGCTGAGCAGGTCACTCTCCTCTAAGAACTGACGAATTTCAAAACGAGCGCGGTCCGGTAGAATAGGAACGGAGATGTTCCGTACGTTCTACCAGGCCGCGCTCGTTTTGTTTTTGGCCGCACCCGCTTGGGCGGCTGAAGACGTCGTCACCGTCAACTCCCCCGACGGACGCATCGAATTCCGCATGTTCGACGGTGAGCCGTGGGACAAAGGCCTGCCCCACCCGCACCTGGTCTACAGCGTGGACTTCAACAGCAAGCCGCTCATCGAAGCCTCGCATCTTGGCTACGACATCGACAACGCGCTGCCGCTTGGACACAAGCTCGGGCTGATGACCACTTCGCGCGAGACCGTGGATGAAACGTACTCGCTGCCTTCGGGCAAGAGCAAGCTGGTTCGCAACCACTACAACGAAGTGGTTGCCGAGTATCTGCAAAACGGGTCGCTGGGCCGGCGCCTGACCATGGAAGTGCGCGCATTCAACGACGGCGTGGCCTTCCGCTACGTGATCGCCGCCACCTCGCCGCTGCTGAGTTTCGTTTCGCCCAACGAGATTACTGAGTTCGCCTTCGCCAAAGACAGCGAAGCCTACCCGCTGCTGCTGCGCGGCTTCCAGACCGGCTACGAAGAACAGTTCAGCAAGGTGACACTGAGCGGAATTCACCCCGAATCTCTAGTCGGTCTGCCGTTTCTGGTCGAGCAGCCCGGGGTGGGCTGGGTCGCCGTCACCGAAGCCGACCTCGATGAGTACGCGGGCCTCTACCTGGAGCACGCCGAAGGTAAGATGATGCGTGCCCGTCTGGCTCCGCTAGTGGATGGGTCCGGGATGGCGCTGAACATGCCCACTCCATTCGTCTCACCGTGGCGGGTGCTGCTGATCGCGGATTCGCCGCTGAAGTTGATCGAGTCCAACATCGTCACGAGCTTGAATCGCCCTACCAAGCTTACTGACACTTCGTGGATTCGCCCCGGCAAGGCTGTCAACGCTCCCGCGGCTGCGGCCAAGAGCGCCATCGATTTCGCGGCAGCCTCCTCGCTGGAATACGTGGTGCTCGACGAGTCGCAGGGCGACCTATTGAAGCCCGAATTTGACCTTCCCGGTCTCCTCGCCTACGCCAGGCAAAGGAACGTAGACCTCTGGCTCACCGCGAATTGGCGCGCTGTGGAATCGCAAATGGATGACGCCTTCGCGCAGTTTGAAAAATGGGGTCTGCGCGGCGTGAAGATCGATGGCATGAATCGCGACGACGCCTCCATGGTTGCGTTCTATCACCAAGCCGCTGCCAAAGCCGCCGCACACCGCCTGATGCTCGACTTCCACGGAGCCTACAAACCCGACGGCATGCAGCGCACCTACCCCAACGTCATCTCCGTCGAAGCCGTCATGGGTTCGGAATACGCCAAGCAAGGTGCCCGCGTGACCCCCCAACACAACGTGATGCTCGCCTTCACCCGCATGCTGACCGGACCCATGGATTACGCCCCCGGCGCGTTCCGCAATGCCACCCGCGAGCAGTTCCAGCCCGGCACCTCGCTCGGCACCCGAGCCCACCAGCTCGCCCTGATGGTCGTCTTCGAAAGCGGCCTCCAGACCCTGGCCGACCCGCCCGCCGCCTACCAAGGCCAGAAGGATTTGGACTTCATCAGGGCCGTGCCCGCATCCTGGGACCAGACCCGCGCGCTCGCCGGCGAAGTAGGCGAATACGTGGCCATCGCCCGCGCCCGCAACAACGAATGGTTCCTCGGAGCCATCACCAACTGGACCGCCCGCGAAATCAACGTCCCCCTGGACTTCCTAGGCCCCGGCGAATACACCGCCGAAATCTACTCCGACAGCCCTCGCGAAACCCGCACCGTCCGCTCCACCCAAGCCCTACGCCTGAACCTGGCGTCGGGAGGTGGCGCAGCCATCCGCTTCACGCCACGTAACACGTCACCGTAACCCCCTCGTCCGCCACATCCGCATCCACCCAAAAATCCGCCGGACGAATCACATTCGACTGCCCGCTCGGATACGGCGGAAACACTTCCCCATCCTGCGGACCAAACGCCGGCGGCTCGCTGAAGATCCGCACCACGCCGGTCCTGTTGACCGTCAACCGGTCCATCCCCATGATCCCCACATACGTCTTTCCCGTAAACCCCGGCACCGTGCGAATGACCATCATCACCACATTCAACGATTCGTCGCTGCAAATCCGCACCGGCACCCCGGGAGTGGGCACGCGAATCAATCCCATCGAAACTGTCTGCATGATTCCCTCCTAATACGCCGTGTAGATAACCAGAATGTTCAGCGCCACCGCCGCCGAACTTGTGATGCAGAGCGCACTGCCTGAGTTGCTCTTCAGCAGCCGCCCCACGGAATTTCCGAACGTCACGTTGCCGCCATTCGCCAAGTTAAACGCCGGCGTCATGTTCGTAAGCCCCGTGGCGCAATTCGTCCCCGTACCCTGAACAATGCGAGCCGTCGTAGTGCCGCCTGCATTCACCACAAAGCCGCACACGTAAATCGATTTGCCGGCCTGCAGCGCAATCGCCTGCGTCGTTGTCGACGTCGTCATCGACAAAAACGCCGAGCTGTCGCAGCCCACCAGTCCCGCCAGCGTGCCCGACGAAACCACGCCCGCAAGATCCGCTGATGCCGGAGCCGTCGCGCCCGTGGCAGGGGCAGACACATACACCTGCCCCTGCGCTCCGAACACCAAAATCGTGAGAAGTACCCCGATAATCCGTGGCGTCATTTCGTGTCTCCTATTGCAGCCCGACGATCTGGGCATTCACCGAAGCCGCGTTGGTCGCCTGCCATTTGATGCCGCTCGCCAACCGCGCGTTGTGCAGATCATAGACCAGCGTCGAGTTCGCCGGTACCTGGAACGCATTCAAATACGCAACAGGCGAGCCTTGATTGTCCGTCAGCGTAATCGTCTGCGTCGAAGCCGTGGTATTCACGAACAGCACCGCATCCACGCACGTCGCCGTCGCCGTCACCACCGTCGAAGACGTTGGCAGCGAGACCATGCCGCTATCAAAAAATGTAGTCCCGCACGCCGTCTCCTCCACCGCCGTCACCGTGCCGCTCACCGGCTGCGTCACCGCGCTTCCGTCGATCTTCAGCGCACCCTGCCCGCTCACCGCCGCCGTGTTCCCGCCCTGCGACATGCTGAACAACCACGGCGATGTGTTCGCCGTATTCCCCGGCTGCACCGTCCACGTGCCCGACTGCGTTGCCGACACCCCACTGCCCGATCCGCCCGACTGGCTCAGTTGCCCCAACAGCGATCCGCCCACCAGCAGTACGCCCAAAGCTCCCGCTTTCCAAAACCGTCTCATGTCTTCTCTCCCCCTCTTACGCTAGAAATTTCACAACCACAGGACCCGTCCCCGTCACCGCCTGTAGCCACACCGGCTGCGACCCGGTCACGAACCGGTACCGGTGAAAGGGCACCGCGAACGCCTGCTCAGACCCGGCTCCCAACGTATCTTCCGTGGTCGCATCCCCGCTCGCGGTCCGCATGCGTATCACCGCCCCCCCGCCGTTCTTCACCGAAATGCTGCTGCAGTCGAACGGCACCAATAGCGGCGTCCAGTCCGAAGTGTTGATGCTGATGACTTTGATTTCCAAAGGCGCTGGCATGGCTCGTCTCCTGCATCACGAATACAGGATGCGGAAACCAGCGGGCCGCGGAGAGAATAGCTAAGTGCCGGAATATGGGAAGTTAAGCCCACCACCAGACAGGTGAAGGGCGGCGAGCAAGCAGCGCTTACGAGGCTTTCTGCGTTCTAAGTTCGAGATGCGGGACTCGGCCAAGGCCAACCGTTCGTCGAAGCCAAGGACCTCGTGTTGACACTGTTCAATCGAATCTCCGACGGTCTTGCCCAGGCGTGGAACGCGGTCAAGAGGCTAGTCTCGACCTTCTCAATCCGGGCGTTGGTTTCGTCGATTCTCGCATTCAACCGTCCCTCGACTTCGCCAAACCGCTCGTCGATCCTGGCAATGTTTGCGTCGAGATACTGTCTTAGGTCTTCGTCCGTAGCGGTTCCATTAGCGCTAATTCCGCGCGCCGCCGAACATGTGTTCCACGTCGCGGTTATTTTCCTGGCAGATGTACTCGTACATCTCCTCGCCCGCCTGCCAGCGCAAATACCAGCCGCCCGTCCACGGACGCGTGTACGCCCCCAGATCGTCAATCGTGACCTCGTACTTCATCGTGTCGTAGTCGGTCCGCGTGAACTTCTCGATCAGGTGCAACGACGCCGTGCTCGGAATCCCCTCGCGCGTCAGCCAGAACTTCTCATTGAACCCCACCGAATCGATCACCAGCGTCTCGCCTTCCCAATGCCCCACCGAATGCCCCGAAAACGACGGGTCCAGATCCTTGGGATGCGCGCGCCCATCCATGTACACAGTGCGCCACGTGTGCGGCCCGCCCACGCCCAAAATGTAGAGGCGCTTCTCCGCCGGAACGTCGATGATCTCCGTCCCGTACGGCGTGTGCCACATGCGCGGCCCGCCCGACGGCTTGCAGCGCACATGCGGATCGTCCTTCGTCGTCTCCGCCTGCCGGTAGTCGTAAACCGCCTTCGCCCACGGCTGCCACGGCACGTCCTCAAGCTTCAAGTTGGTCGGCAGATACATCGTCGGATTGTCCAGCCCGCCCGGAGGATTCGTCGCTAGCGTCGCGCCCGCGTTGCCCTCCCACATGCCCTTCTGCCCCGCCAGCGGACCCAAATTCACCCGCCCATCCGCATGATGCGGCGTCGGCTGCGCAGGACCCTTCCCCTTGCCCTTGCCCTTCCCCTTCGGCGCGCCGCCGTTCGGACCAATCTCAATCTGCACCGGAGCCTGCGCCAAAAGCAGCACCGCCGATGCCGTGATCACCAACAGAGGAATCCCGAAACGCCGCATCGTTAGTTTCCCGCGCCTTCGCTCGACGCCGCGCCCAGCCGCTTACCCGTGGACGTAATCGTCACCGTCCGCGCGTTCACCTGCTTGCTGCCGTCCTTCGCCAACGTACCGTTCACCGTCAGCTCATCGCCGATCTTGATCGTGTTGCGCGTCCAGCCGCTGCGCTGCAACCCGTTCGGCGGACCCATCTCAAACGCCCAGTTCGCCGCCTTGTGGTCCTCTCCCTCAACATCCAAGTAGAAGTACACGTGCGGATTCATCCACTCCACCTTCGTCACCGTGCCCGTCAGCGTCGCCACTTTCTTCGAATCGTACTCCGCCGAAAACGAATGATGCGCAACCGCCGTCGCCGCCATTCCCAAGACAAGCACGCACAATAGTCTGAGTCTCATGACTTACTTCTCCTGATTGCTGTCATCGCAGTAATACTCGTCCACTTCATCGTCCGGGACCCACTGCAAGTCCCAACTCGCCGTCCACGGCCGCGTGTACGTGCCCGGATCTTCCACCGTCACCTCATATCGTAACGTGTCGAAATCCGGCCGCGAGATGCGCTCCGTCAGCTTCACGCCCTCGCCATGCGGAACACCGCCATTGCTGAACCAGAAGCGCTCCGCAAGCCCCGTAGTCTGCACCACCAGCGTATCGCCTTCCCACTTACCCACCGAGTAGCCGAAAAACGTCGGCGTCACATCATCGTTGTTCGGAACCACACGCCCATCCAAATCAACGTTGCGCCAATTCCGATTCGACCCGCGCGCCAGCACGAACACGCGCGGCCTATCGGGATCCTCCAAAATCTGCACGCCGTTCGCCGCCTGAAACTGCCTCGGCCCGCCCGCCGGCAAACACGCCGCCATCGGATCGTCCTGCAACAGCGTCTTCTGCCGGTACTCGTACAACGCCTTCGCCCACGGCTGGAACGGAGCCACCTTGCCCGCATCCGCGAGATTCGCCAGGATGCCTTCGCTGTTCATCGCGATGTTGCCCGCCGACGTCTCATACATCGCCGCCTTGCTCGCATTCGCCCAATATCCCGCCTGCCCCGGCTCTGCGCCCAACCTCACATGCCCATTCGGCCACTTCGGAGCAGCCTTCCCGCTCTTCGCCCGAGCCACCATCGCCGGTGCCTCACTCAACTTCGCCCCACCCGCAATCGTCAGCGTCTTCCCGTGCGCCCTGCGCTTCCCGTCCCGCGCGCGGCTTCCCACCACCGTCACCACATCGCCCACATGCACCGCT
Organism: Bryobacterales bacterium; assembly: GCA_947446025.1. Lineage (GTDB taxonomy): Bacteria > Acidobacteriota > Terriglobia > Bryobacterales > Bryobacteraceae > Palsa-187. The sequence goes on along the minus strand of CANFEY010000016.1, from coordinate 41,082 downwards.
TCGCCCGTCCAACCCGAGCGCCGCAACTCCGTCCGGCTCGCGAATTCCACGTCCCAACTGCCGCCCGCCGCATCCACCGTCACCCGCACATGCGGATTCGCCCACTCAAACTTGCTGACCGTCCCGTTCACCGTCACCGGCGCGGCATCGTTATATACAGCGGTCATCGAATGGTGTGCCCACAAACTTACTGCGCCAAACACCAGCCCCGCCGCCACACGAATCTTCATTGCTCGTTCTCCGGTCCAAAATTCTTCACTAAGTAGTCCAGCAACATGTTTGTCTCTTCCGGCGTCAACACCGCGCCCTGATCAATCATCGCCGCCGTGCTCTCCCGCCATTCCTGCTTGCTGCGATGCTGAATCTTCACCCGCTCCAGCGTGTGGCACCCCGAACAGACGCCTTCAAACAGTTCCTTCGCGGGATCTTTTGGAGCAGGTACCTGCGCCATCGCCAGCACCGCACACAGCAGTCCTGCTTTCACGTCAGTCCCGCTTCAGCTGGAAATTGCCCTTGGACTTGCCCTGCGTCCACGTGCCCGTAATCGTCCGGTTGTACGACCCGATATCGCCCAGCTTCCCATCCGCGCTCACCGCCTGGCCATCTTTGGTAGCGCCCTCGATGTGTACAGTCCAGTCCGCCGGATTCAACGTAACGCTCTTCAGCGGCGTCCCGTTCTTCCCCGGATTCAACGTGCCCTCAACGGACTTGTTGTTCCACTTCAGGAACATCACAATCGGCGTCTTCGCCTTCGCCGTGGCCGCACCCCATTCGCCATGCCACGACCCAGTCAAGGGATGCCCCTCCTGCGCCAACAGCAATCCGCCCATCGCCACCACACTGCCCAAATACCAGAGTCTCCGCAACATGAGTTACATTCTACAGCCTTTTCGGAAAACCCTAGCTCTGCCGTCCAGCGGAGCCGCCACAGCGCTCCCAACCCCAATCCGTCAACCCAGCACTGAACCGCGACCGTAAGGAAGCCGACAGGCGCATAAATTCCCCTACCGCCCCCGCAGCGACGGCTCCGCCGGAGCCTTCAAATCCGCCGCCGATTCCGCCTCACTCTTGGTCGGCACCACCTTGTCCGGATCAATCCTCACCATCATGTAAGTAATGTGGTCCCCCGGAATCTCCGTGAACAAATGACCCGTCCCCGCCGGGATCACCACCATATCCCCCGCCTTCAACCGATGCGTCTGCGGATTCCGAATCCCATCCGCACTCCACCCCGGCCCATTCTGCAACCGCACCGTCTTCTCATCCGCCGCCCGCTTCACCGGATTGATCAGGTCCGGCCCCGTGATCAGCGTGCCCGACCCTTCGATGATGTAGTAGACCTCGCTGATCTGCTCATGCTCCGCCACTGACCCCGCGCGGATCGGCCCCGCCTCCAGATGCGGCCGCATCACCATCCCAATCCCCACCTGCGATTTCCCCACATCCACCGAACGCACCTGCTGGTCGGTAATCCCAAACTGCACCGCCTTCGCCGTGTACGCATCCAACTCTGACTTCGAAATGTAGGTCCCCGGACACTTCACACAAGTAGGCGCAGGCTGCTGCGCAAAGACCGGCGTCAAGACTGCGGTGAACAGGATCAAGCTACGAATCATGGGCGTCCTCTCAGTTCACACCGATTCTACCTCTCCCCCGGTTATACTGACGGGTGCCTGGAGGCTTCCCATGAAACACTCGCTCCTGCTCACCCTGTTGGCCGCGCTCGCACTCGCGCAAGCTCCCGCCGGCACCCCCGCCGGCACCAACGACCCCTTCCCGCAACCCATCAACACCACCGAAGGGGCCATCACCGTCAAGTTCACTGAGTTCGCCATCATCCCCGGCCAACCCCAAGCCCCACGTATCATGGCGATGTCCGACGAACCCGGCACCCGCCGCCTCTTCGTAAGCGACATGCGCGGCGTGCTCTACTCCGTCAGCTACGACGGCAAGACCGTCACGCCTTACCTCGACCTCACCGCCGCCAACTGGAGCGTCAACGTCAACTCCCAAGGCTCTGAGCGCGGCTTTCAAAGCTTTGCACTCCACCCGCAATTCGCCCAACGCGGCGCGCGCGGCTTCGGCAAGTTCTACACGCTGCTCGACACCAGCAACACCATGCCGCCCGCCGATTTCAAGCCCGGAGGTGGCACCCACACCCACGATTCCGCGCTGCTCGAATGGACCGCCAAAGATCCCGCAGCAGCCACCTACGACGGCGCGGCCCCGCGCGAACTCATGCGTTGGGAGCAGCCCTTCGCCAACCACAACTGCGGCCACATGAGCTTCAACCCCACCGCCACCCCGAACAGCCCCGACTTCGGCCTGCTCTACCTGGGCATGGCCGACGGCGGCAGCGGCGGCGACCCATTCAAGCACGCGCAGAACCTCAACGTCGGCTTTGGGAAAATCTTCCGCATCGACCCGCTCGGCACCAACAGCCCCAACGGCAAGTACGGCATTCCCGCCTCGAACCCCTTCGCGGGCGATAACAACCCCAATACGCTCGGCGAGATCTACGCCTACGGCGTCCGCAACCCGCAGCGCCTCTTCTGGGATAAGAAAAACGGAGCAATGTTCATGTCCGACATCGGCCAGAACATCGTCGAAGAAATCAGCCCCGTCAACGCCGGAGCCAACCTCGGCTGGAACGATTGGGAGGGCAGCTATCGCTTCCTCGACCGCAACTCCGTCAGTCCCGACAACCCGCGCGCCGACGCGAAGGTCACCTACCCAATCGTCGAGTACGGCCAACTCGACCCGCTGCTCCAAGGCAGCTCCGCCGCCATCGGAGGCCTGGTCTACCGCGGCACCGCGATCAAACAGCTCTCCAACTTGCTCATCTTCGGCGATAACCCCAGCGGCGAAATTTTCTACGTCAACGCCGATAGTCTCCCCAAAGGCGGCCAGTCCCCCATCCGCCGGATACTGCTCAATGACGGCGGCACCCCGAAAACATTGCTGCAGGTGATCAAAGCCAAAAACACCGCCCAAGGCCGCACCCCCGCCACCAGAGCCGACCTCCGCTTCGGCGAAGCCGCCGATGGCCGCATCTTTCTCCTCAACAAAGCCGACGCCACCATCCGCCTGCTGATCTCCGACTAGCCCGCATTCCGCACAAGATTGCGGAGCCAGAGGTGGCGCACGCACTTTGCCTGCTGTATCGAGACTCCCCTTGATACCTCCTTCCCGAACAGAATGTGCCGCGTAGGCGCTTGCGCCACCTCGTCGCAACAGACTCCTGAGAAATACGGGCTAGCGCCAAGCGTCAGAAGATCGCTGTCACCGGATCGTCAAGCCACTGTAGCGCCTTCGCCTCCTTGGGCGCGTACCCTTGAGTGCAATATGTCCTTGACCACCACGCCGAAAGCGGACGCGCGAGCCTCCGGCGACAGCTAATTTGCGAATCCACCCGCCGGAGCGGCGGCTTCGGGTTGCTCTATTCACCGATTCGTTTCACGAGACCAACGGCGTCGGGACGCTGTGCCGCGAATATGCCGCCTATGCCGCAACCCAGCACCTTCCCTTCCTCTGCGTGTTCGGCGGCCCCCGGACCAGGTCCACCAGCGTAGGCCAGGCTTGTCAGCTCGAACTGCGCCGCGGCCCTCTCGCCTTCGCCGTCGACGCCGATGTCCACTGCGATCCGTTCCTTTGCCGCCACCTGTCCCTCACCCTTGCCCGGCTACGCAAGTTCCGCCCCGACCTCGTGCACATCACAGGACCCGGAGACGTCAGCATCCTGGGATTATGGGCTGCCAACCTCATCGGAGTCCCCACCATCGCCTCATGGCACACCAACCTGCACGAATACTCCCATCGGCGCATCGTCGCGGCGCTGCCATTCCTGCCTCCCTCAGTGCGGGAGTTCCTGGGTGCCAGCGCGCGCGAGATGTCCCTTTGCGCTGTCACGAATTTCTACAAGGTCTCCCATTTCCTCTCCGCCCCCAATAAGGAAATGGTCGACTTGCTGGCGCGGAAAACCCATCGGCCTACATTTCTCATGGCGCACGGCGTCAACACGGAGATGTTCACGCCGGAGCGCCGGCGGCGTACCGATGCGCTCTTCAACGTCGGCTATGTCGGACGCCTCACTCCGGAAAAGAACGTTCGCGCGCTCGTGGAAATGGAGCGTCGTCTACTCGCCGCCGGCGAATCGGGCTTCCGTATCTCCGTTGTCGGCGATGGCAGCGAACGGGCGTGGCTAGGCGATCATCTCCGCACTGCCCAATTTACCGGAGTCCTGAAAGGCGACGCTCTCGCCACTGCTTTCGCCAACATGGACGCGTTCGTCTTCCCCTCGCTCACCGATACATTCGGTCTCGTAATTCTTGAGGCGATGGCGTCCGGCGTGCCCGTGATCGTCAACCCGGAGACCGGTCTGCGCGCCGGCGTCTCCGACAACAACGACGGAATCCACACGCATGATTTCGCCGCCGCCGTCCGCCGCTTGATCCATTGCGGCGAAACCCGTTCCCGGATGGGGAAAGCCGGCCGTTCCCATGCGTGCGCCAGAGCTTGGCCCAGCGTCTTTGAAGACTTCCATCGCATCTATCACGCGGGCTTGCGCGCCGAACAAACGCTCCGCCGGATGCCCACCCCAAAGTTCGCGCCGCCAGCCTGATCCGCAAGCGTCACCCAATTTCCGCCCACCAATCCCCGGCTGTCTCTATAACATCCCGTTGCACGCGCCCCCTCGCGCTCACAGCCCGGGGCAACATCGCAAGAGGCCACCAGGCCCTTCCCGATGCCAGCCACCACCCCAACAAACGCCCACAACAAAGCAAAGCCAAATTTCCGCGCACTCCACACTCGCAACCCCCATCGCTGCACCACTTCGCGTTTACGCCCACAAAAACCGGTGGCCCCGATTCCGCGCTCCAGCAGGTGCATAATGGATGGCTAGGGATTCCAACATGCGCCTAAACTCCACATTCCGATTCGTCCTCATCGCCGCCATGGCCGCCACCGCCGCCTGGGTCGTCACCGCGCAGCAACCGCGCCCCACCACCGCGAAACAAGCCAAGGTCACAGACGCCACTCTGCGCAACGCGGCGAAGAACGCCGAAGAGTGGACCACCTACGGCCGCGACCAATCCGAAACCCACTTCAGCCCGCTCAAACAAATCGACACCACTAACGTCAAGCGCCTCGGCCTCGCCTGGTCCTACGAAACCGACTCCCCCGCCGGCGCCAACATCGAAGGCACGCCCCTAGTCTCAGGCGGCGTGATGTACGGCATCCTCGGCTGGAACGTCATGTTCGCCCTCGACGCCCGCACCGGAGCCTTCAAGTGGCGCTGGGACCCCGAGATCAAACGCGAACACATCGCCACCCTCTGCTGCGGACCCGTCAACCGCGGCGTCGCCATCTACAACGGCAAAGTCTACGCGGGGCTCCTCGACGGACGCCTGGTCGCGCTCGACCAGGAGACCGGCAAGCTCCTCTGGCAGACTCAAGTGCTCACCAACGCCGACACCATCCTCACCTCCGCCGTCCGCATCGTCAAAGGCAAAGTCATCGTCGGATCCAGCGGAGCCGAGCAAGCCGTGCGCGGCGAGTTCTCCGCCTATAACGCCGAAACCGGCAAGCTCGTCTGGAAGTTCTACACCGTCCCCGGCGATCCCTCCAAGCCCTTCGAACACCCCGAACTCGCCATGGCCGCGAAGACGTGGATCGGCGGCGAATGGTGGAAGATGGGCGGCGGCGGCACCGTGTGGGACGCCATGGCCTACGATCCCGACGCCGACCTGCTCTACGTCGGCACCGGCAACGGCGGCCCCTGGGCGCGCGACCTGCGCAGCCCCGGCGGCGGCGACAATCTCTTCTTAGGCTCCGTCCTAGCCGTCCGCCCCGATACCGGCAAGCTCGTCTGGCATTTCCAAGAGACCCCCGGCGAGAACTGGGACTTCACCAGCGTGCAGCCCTTCATCCTGGCAGACCTGCCCATCAACGGCCGCACACGCAAGGTCCTCATGCACGCCCCGAAGAACGGCTTCTTCTACATCCTCGACCGCGTCACCGGCGAATTTCTCTCCGGCGAAAAATTCGTCCAGCGCATGACCTGGGCCACCGGCCTAGACGCCAAAGGCCGCCCCCTCGAAGCCAAAGGCGCGCGCTACGGCACCGAACCCGTAAAAACGTTCCCCGGAGCCGCCGGAGCACGCAACTGGCAGCCCATGTCCTACAGCCCGATCACCGGCCTGGTCTACATGCCCGTCAACGAATCCAGCAGCACCTTCGCCATCGACCCCAACTTCAAATTCACCCCCGGCGTCCGCAACACCGGCATGCTGCGCCTTCCCCCCGCGGCCCCCGGTCAGCCCGCGCCCCTGGTGAAAGAGCCCGAAGGCGCAGAAAACCAGCCCAACGTGACCGGCCGCTTCCTGGTCGCCTGGGACCCCAAAGTCCAGAAAGCGCGCTGGCGCATCTCCGGCGAAAACAACGCCCTCCGCAACGGCGGCACCATGGCCACCGCCGGCAACCTGGTCTTCCAAGGCGGCATGGCCTTCAACGCTGAAACCGGCGAAAAACTCTGGGACGTCGACCTAGGCGGCAACTACGTCACCCCCATCACCTATATGCTCGACGGCAAACAATACGTGTCGTATTTCGCAAGAGCCGTCCCAAACAACCGCATGTTCACCTTCGCGCTCGACGCCAACCAGCCCATCCCCCCGACGCGGCCCGCCGATACTAAGGGGAAGCAGTAGGAACGCCGAGCGGTTCAATCGATAGCAGCAGCTTGCTGTGCGGCGCGAAGTACAGGCGGTAGTTGGTGCGCGGCTCCAGTGCTTCAAACGCAGGCAGGTCGACCTCAAAATACTCGCCGTGGATCACGTAGTGATAGCGCATCGGCGTCGCGTGCTCGTGCTCGGAATCCGCCGTTCTGGGCTTCATCAACTGCACGCCCAACTCCACACAGGCTTCCTTGCTGGGTTGCACCCTACCCTCCAGCACCACGGCCCGCCCCGAGGCTACGTCCAGCATCAGCCCGAGCGTCAATCTGCCGGTCTTGTAGATCGTGGCGATGATTGCGCCGAGGCACCCCAGCACGCCCACGAGCAGCATCGGCGCACGATAGCCCAACATCCGGAAGATACGAAACTGCGACATGGGGCCAAAGTTGCCGGCGAGCATCAGCAACCCCGCCCACGCCGCCAACGCTCCGATGACGTAGATCAGCGGACGCAGCGCTTGGCCCGCCATGCGCGCCATCTGCACGCCGCTGATCCGGCCGCCGCGGTTCTGCCGCAGGTCGTCCATGGTGAACCGGTTGGCCTCGGCCAGCACCGGGAGCAGATCCACCGCCGTTTTGCCCACGGAGACGTACTCAAGGTAAGCCATGGCAAAATATCGGCATCCGACGAAACGGACTTTATTGGTCCGGCCTCAGCACCCACACCTTGCCATCGAAACTGAGCCGCATGTCCTCGCCCGACTCCGTCGCCACCAGCAGCACGTGCCCCTTGCCCTGCCTCCGCGCCGAGATCAAGCCCTCGGGATGCCCCCACATCGGCGACCCGAAGTAGTCGCTGTCGGTCAGGAAATACAGCCGCCGGGGACTCCCCGACAGCGCCACCGCCAACCCCACTGGACCCGCCCCGCTCAGCTTCCACGGATTCTCCGCACGCACGCCGGCTTTCAGCATACCCGTCACGCGCACCACCCACGCTCGGTCGCTGGCACCGTCGCCGTTGAAGTCCCCCACAACCGAACAAGGCTCCGACCCGATCAGCCGCACGCCATCGCCGAAGTCCGCCCGCAGCAGCGCCGCGTCGGGATCGCACACGCTCGCCGCCAACAACAACCAGCCAGTCAGGCTCATGCTGAACAGAGTACACTAAGCAATTATGCGGTGGACCCCCGGCGGCTCAAGCGAACACGTAGAAGACCGGCGCGGCATGGGCAGCGGTCCGCGCTTCGGCGGCGGCAAAGGCGCGGGCATCGGAGCAATCCTCTTGGTCCTGCTCTTCAGCTGGATCACCGGCCGCGATCTCTCCGGTGTCCTCCCCTTGATCAGCGGCGGCGGCGGCGATCCCGTGGAATCCGTCCCCACCGGCGTCCCCGCCAACGACCAGCCCGGCCAGTTCGCCACCTGGGTCCTCAATGACAACCAGGAACAGTGGAGCAAGATCCTCGGCGCACAATTCCGCCCCACCACGCTGGTGCTCTTCAGCGATGCCACGCAATCCGGCTGCGGCCCCGCCGACGCCGCCACGGGCCCTTTCTACTGCCCCGCCGACGAGAAAGTCTACATCGACCTCAACTTCTACGAAGAGCTCCACACCCGCTTCGGAGCCTCCGGCGACTTCGCCCAAGCTTACGTACTAGCCCACGAAGTCGGCCACCACATTCAGAACGTCCTCGGCATCGAACGCGAAATGCGCCGCGCCCAACAAGCCAACCCCCGCGCCGCCAACGAACTTAGCGTCCGCATGGAACTCCAAGCCGATTGCTTCGCCGGCATCTGGGGCCACAGCACCGCTCAGCGCAATATCCTCGACCCCGGCGATGTGGAGGAAGGCCTGAACGCCGCCGCGTCCATCGGCGATGACCGCATCCAGAAACAAGCCACCGGTCGCATCTCGCCGGAGAGCTTCACCCACGGCACTTCCCAACAGCGCCAAACCTGGCTAAACCGCGGCCTGCAGCAAGGTTCCGTCGAAGCCTGCGACACGTTCCGCCAATAACGCACTTGTGCGACAATAAAGGCGAATGCTCACACGGGTTCTCTTTGCGCTGCTATCCGCGACGCTCGCGGTCCCGGTGAACGCAGCCTGCCCAACGCAGAAGACCCCGTCCCACGATTGCTGCCACAAAACCAGCACCTGCCCGAAACCCGCACCCGTCAAAGTGGAGCCGTGTTTCGATTGCGTAGCCGACGTCAGAACCACGGCGGTCATGGCCGACCACGCAGGCCAATCCGCCGTTCCCACCTCGCTCCAGCATCACCCTTCTTTCGCGATCCTCTCCGCCACCACGGCGAAACCCACAGGACCGCTTACCGATAACCGCAGTACCTACTTACGAATCGGTGTTCTTCGAATCTGAGCCTCACGCTCGGACACCCGATGAACACGATTCTAAGGAAGGAGAAACAATGAAACTCGCAACCAAACTCGCGATTGGTATCTTCGGCTCTGCCGCTCTACTAGCGGCCTCCCAGGAACCTATCCGCGCGGCGGCGGCCGACTGTGTCTGCTGCATTCTGTGCGCTCTAGGCTGCTGCTAGTCGCGTAACAAACCAAAGGGCCCGATTCGCTCACCGGCGGATCGGGCCTTTGTCATTGTTGTAAACTAAGTCCGATGCAGCTGTCCCCAGGCGCAAAACTCGGACCGTATGAGATCCTTGGCCCGCCCATCGGACGCGGAGGAATGGGCGAAGTCTACAAAGCCCGCGACCCGCGCCTGCGCCGTGATGTGGCCATCAAGGTCTCCGCGGCCCGCTTCAACGAACGCTTCGAACGCGAAGCCCGAGCCGTGGCCGCGCTCAACCACCCCAACATCTGCCAAATCTACGACGTCGGCCCCAACTACCTGGTGATGGAGCTGATCGAAGGCCCCACGCTCAGCGAGCGCATCAAGGAAGGCGCAATCCCTCTTGAAGAAGCTCTCCACATCGCGAAGCAGATCGGCGCCGCCTTAGAAGCCGCACATGAGAAGCAGATCACCCATCGCGACCTCAAGCCCGGCAACGTAAAGCTCCGCCCCGACGGCGTAGTCAAAGTGCTCGACTTCGGCTTGGCGAAGGTAGGTCAGGCGGTTCCGCCTGACACGCTGGGCGAGGATTCTCCCACCCTAACCATGGCCATGACCGAAGCCGGCATGATCCTCGGAACGGCAGCCTACATGGCCCCCGAGCAAGCCAAAGGCAAGCCGGTGGACAAACGAGCCGACATCTGGGCCTTCGGCGTAGTCCTCTACGAAATGGTCACCGGCAAGCGCCTATTCCAGGGCGAGGACATGGTGGAGATCCTGGCGGCAGTAGTTCACGGCCAGCCCGATTTGTCCGCTGTTCCGCCCAGGGTGCGCCGTTTGATCGGCAAGTGTTTGGAGAAGGACCCCAACAAGCGCCTGCGCGACATGAGCGGGATGGAGTACTTGCTCGCTGAAGAGGCCCCCGCCGCAGTGACCGCAGTCGCTCCTCCTCCGCGCGTGAAACGGATGGTGTGGCCGTGGGCCGCGGCAACCATGCTCGCCCTGGGAGCACTCGCCGCCGTCTCCGTGATCCACTTCCGTGAAGCGCCGCCCGAGGTAGTGAAGCTCGAATTCCCGCCGCCGGACAAGGGCATTTTGTTGCAGACCAACGGTCCACCAGCGATTTCCCCCGACGGCCGTCGCATCGTTTTCCGTGCAGCTTCCGAAGGCAAGCAAATGCTCTGGGTGCGGGAGCTGAACTCGCTCAGCGCGCGCGTGCTGCCGGGTACGGAGAACCCCGTCAGTCCTTTCTGGGCACCCGACAACCGCCAGGTCGCGTTCGGTGTCAATGGCAAGCTGATGAAGATCGACGTAACCGGTGGTCCGGCGCTCACCATCGCGACCATCGCAGATCCCCGCGGCGGCTCGTGGAACCAGGAGGACGTCATCGTCTTCGGCAGCGACACAGGGCTGCTTCGCGTACCCGCAGCCGGTGGCACGCCTACCGCACTGCTCGGACTCGACAAGAGCCGGAATGAAATAAGGCATCGCTACCCGGACTTCCTGCCGGATGGGCGGCACTTCCTTTACCTGGGCGTTTCGAGCGACGCCGAAAAGTCCGCCATCTTCGTGGGCGACCTGCAATCGAAGGAGAAGAAGCTCCTGGTTCAGGTGGAAAGCAACGCCCGATACGTGGAACCCGGCTACATCCTGTTTGTGCGGGAGCGGACGCTGATGGCGCAGCCGTTCGACGCGGCAAAACTCGCCGCTACCGGCGATGCGGTGCCGATTGCCGAACAGCTCGATTATTTCGGAGCCAACCAGTACGCCTATTTCGCAGCCTCGCGGAATGGCGTGCTGGCCTACGCCTCCGGCGGCGCGGGCACGGCGTTACAGATCACGTGGTACGACCGCTCCGGCAAAGTGGTGGGCACCGTCGGCAAGCCCGTGGACCTGCAAACGCCGCGGCTCTCGCCGGATGGCAAGTGGATCGCCACCGACCGCCTGGACGCGCAGAGCCGCAATCGTGATATCTACCTTTACGATCTGGTGCGCGGCACCGAGCAGCGCCTTACCTTCGCCAACAACAATACCGAGCCGGTCTGGTCGCCCGACGGCAAACGCGTCGCCTACGCCCGGCGGAACGACGACAAAGTGGCGGCCAAAGCGGCGGACGGCACGGGAGAGGAAGAAATCCTGGACGAAACCGGCAAGCTGATGCGCCCCATGGATTGGACGCGGGACGGCGGATTCCTGCTGCTGGCGACGGGCAACGGAGTTCCGAAGACCGGCAACGATATTTGGTCGCTGCCGCTAACAGGCAAAAATGCCAGCGAACGTAAACTGATCCCGGTGAAGGTCACAGAGTTCAGCGAATGGGGCGCGCGCGTATCCCCCGATGGCCACTGGCTGGCGTACGATTCCGACCAATCCAAGCGCAAAGAAGTCTACGTGGGCCGTTCCCGAACACAACCTCTGGTAGTTGGCAGATTTCGGTGGATGGCGGCCGCCATCCCGTGTGGAGCCGCGATGGCCGCGAGTTGTACTTCGTCACCGCCACCACGGGCAAGCTGATGGCCGTGGAGATCAAGCCCGGCGCGCAGTTCCAGGCCGGAGTCCCCAAGCCCCTGTTCGACGTGCGCCTGGGCTCCAGCAACCCCAGCTACGACGTCAGCGCCGACGGCCGCTTCCTCTTCGCCACCCCCACCGAATCCTCCGCCACCGTGCCGATGACCGTGGTGCTGAATTGGCCGTCGATGTTGAAGCGCTAGCTCAACTCTTCCAAGTCAAGCAGATCTTTGGTCCGTCCCGCAGCGCGCTTGTTCTGCTTTAGATCGGGCAGGGAAATCATGGGGATCGATAGGTCGTCGTCGTTGAGGACCACCCTGCGTGTCCAACAGTCGTCGAAGTCGACCCCTGCAATCACTTTGAGAATTCCCAATCGCAGTGGCGGCACTCCCATTCGCAGCATTGCATCAGGCTCCATGAGGAGGCTTACATCGGCGTTTGGAAATCCAAAGTCACGCAGGGCCAGGATGACGCGCTGCTGGTTTTCGTGGTCGCTGGCGATCCACACATCCATATCCACGGTGTTGCGCACGTACCCGAAGGCGTTTACGGCATAGCCGCCGATCAGCAGGAACCGCGCTTCATGGGCAGCGAGTAACTTCAAGAACTCTCTGAAGTCGCGTGGTATCCGGGTCGTAGGCATTCATCACCTGCCGTGTCAATTCCAGGGCTTCGAGCCGCTCATGCATCGTCTTCGTCTTCCAGTATTCCTTGGCATCGGAAGGCGTGGACGTCTTGACCACTGTGAGCGCTGTGCGGTCCATGCGAAGTTCGTCGATGAGAGCCACGGCTCCAGTGTAGCGCGAAGCTCAGCGCCCCGCGGTACCATAGGAGCTTGGTCTCCGCTCCTCTTCTCCCCATCTTCCTGATCGTCCTGATCGACGTCCTCGGACTGACGCTCATGATCCCCCTGCTGCCCTTCTACGCAGAGCGCATGGGAGCCAGCCCCTCGCAAATCGGCTGGCTCATGGGTATCTACGCGGCCTGCCAGTTGATCTCTGGTCCGCTCCTGGGCCGCCTCTCCGATAGCATGGGCCGCAAGCCGCTGCTGCTGGTCAGCCAAGCCGGAACCTGCATCGGCTTCCTCGTTACCGCCTACGCCCCGAACCTCTGGATTCTCTTCCTGGCCCGAGCCATCGACGGCGCGACCGCCGGCAATCTGTCCCTCGCCCAGGCCTACATCACCGACATCACCAAGCCCGAAGAGCGCACCAAATCTTTCGGAGTCATCGGCATTGCCTTCGCGCTCGGCTTCCTCGTGGGGCCCGCGATCTCGGGCTTCCTCGCGCAATACGACTACCGCTACCCCATCTTCGGTGCCGCCGCGATGTCCGCCACCAGCATCGTGACCACCTGGATGCTGCTGCCTTCCGTCAAACCCGGCGCGAACACGCGCGGGCGCGCCGCCCTGTTCGACTTCGCCAGCTACGCGGCGTATTTCCGGCAACCCGTGCTGTCCAACCGACTGTGGCAGTTCTTCTGCTTCTCGTTCGGATTCGCGCTCTTCACCTCCGGCATGCCGCTGTTCGTAGAACGCCGCCTGACGTGGAATGGCATGCCTTTCGGACCCGAGCAAGTCGGCTACACCTGGGCGCTAGCCGGATTCTGCGGCATTTTCTGGCAAGGCCCCGCGCTCGGCAAGATGGCCAAGCGCTTCGGCGAAGCCGCGCTCGCCCGCACCGGCTTCATCGGTTACGTAGGAGGTTACTCCATCCTAGCCTTCACCCAATCCATCGCATCGCTAGGTGCCGCCACCGCCGTAATGTCGATGGGGTCGCTAGTCCGCCCTGCGCTGACAACTCTTATCACCCAAGCGGCGTCGCGTGACGAACAAGGCGTGGTGCTGGGACTGACGCAGTCGCTCACGTCGATCTCGATGATCCTAGGCCCGCTGGTCTCCGGCTACTTGATTGAACACGGCCAACTCACCACCTGGGGCCTCACCGCCGCCGCAATCTCTCTCCTTGGCCTCCTCCTAGCCCTCCGCCGCACCCAGCACTGAGCCGCCACACGTAAGCAAGCGGACAGACGCTCATGTATACTTGTCTCCCTATGCTCTCCTGGATCTACTCCGCACTCGTAGGCATCGTAACCGGCTACTGCGCGCGCCTGCTGCTCCCAGGCCACGACGAAATTGGCGTCTTCATGACCATGCTGGTCGGCATCATCGGAGCCTTCGTCGGCACCGCCATCGGCAAGAAAGCGGGCAAGATCCCCGAAGGCTCGCAAGCCGGTTGGTTCTGGTCCATCCTAGGCTCCATCCTCGTGTTGATCGCGATGCGCATTCTGTTCTAGCCTGGAAGATATGCCGCTCTCACCCGGCGACCGCCTAGGCCACTTCGAGATCCTCTCTAAAATCGGGGCCGGAGGCATGGGAGAAGTCTTCAAAGCCCGCGACACACGCCTGGACCGCATCGTCGCCCTCAAAGTCTCCAAGGCATCAACGTCATGGTCAACGGGCCCGCCCTGCTGAAACCCGCCACGCCCTAGGCGTACACTATGGTCATGGGCGCGACTAAAGTTCTGCTGACCGCCGAACAATTCGACAACTACCCGTTCGAGGAAGACAAGCGCTACGAACTCGACGAAGGGGAGTTGATCGAAACGACGCGGCCTGCCTACAAACACAACCGGATTGTCCACAACCTCGAAGTGGATCTCGGCATCTACTTCCGCAAGACGCGATCCGGCGAAGTGCTCAATTCCGAGAACCTCTTTGCCCTCTCCCCCGAAACCCGCCGCGCCCCCGACCTCGCCGTGATCCTCGGCGACCACCGCGCCGAGCTCCAGGATGCGAAGGTCATTCACATCATCCCGAACATTGCGGTCGAAGTCCTCTCCCCCAACGAAACTACCCCGTCCGTCCACCGCAAGCTGCACCAATACTTCGCCGCTGGCATCAAAGAAGTCTGGCTGGTTTATCCCGAGACCCGCGAAGTGGAATTGTGGACCAGCCCGCGTCTCCCGGAGATCGAATTCGCCGGCAACACAACGCTTGTCTCCGCCCTGCTTCCGGGTTTCGAGATTCCTCTGGAGACCCTCTTCTCCTAAGGCCGCCGGTACCCGCTGAACCGCGCACTCTCCTCCACCGCCAGCGACTTCACCAGCATCACCTTCGCCGCGAACCGGATGGTCTGCGATTCCGGCAGCCACGCTCCATCGGGCAACTTCCGCCGGTCGATCTGAAACCGCGTGCCCTTCTGAATCTTCGCCGCCATCCCCCACCCGATGTTCACCGTATCGAACACCGCCGCGTCCACGCGCACCAACTGCGAATCCGCCACGTCAATCCACACCCGCCCCCGAGTCTTCTCAAACACCCGAGCCCGCAAACTCCGCGCCCTATACCCCGCGCGCGGCGAACACTCCAGCACCCACGTCACCCTGCCGGCGATTTCTTCTTCGCCCACCTTCTTGTACTCCAGCGCTTCCGGAAATTCCGCCAGCCAGCTCGTGTCTTCCGCCCGCCGCCGCGAGAGTGGCGTCACCTGGACCACCACCTCTGGATACCGTTTCTTCACCGACCCGTCGGCATTCAAATCGCTCCGCACACTGGTCCGCGTGAAAGAGTAGTCGGCCTGCTGGCTGTCCGCCTTCTGCACGTTCGCAAGCACCAGGCGCATCAGCCCGCGCAACTCATCGCTGGAGGGCGGGCTTGAGGGCGGGCTTGAAGGTGAGCTCGACTGCCCCCACGCGATCACACTAAGAGCGATCAAGCAAGCAATTCGTTTCAACATCGCTTCATTTTACCCGCCCGCTAGTACGCCGGAACTACGTAGGGCCCGCAATCGGCACTTAGTACCTATCTCTGTAGAGTTTCCACGACGATTGTTTGAACTTAGGGGACAAGTAGACTTTGAGCACACTGACCGTTTTCGCCTGTGAATCGCAGCCCATCGTAGTAGAGGGTCTAGAAAAGGTCCTGTCGCGATCGGACGAATTTCAATACCTTGGATCGTCCAGCAGCCTCACCGAATCCATCGCCGCGACGCGCGAACTGCACCCCGACATCATGCTAGTCGACCATTCGAGCGGCCTCAAGATGGTCTTCCAGTTCATCTCCGACGTGAAGAGCACCTGGCCGAAATGCCAGCCCGTCCTGTGGGTTAACAACCTAGCCGAAATCGACTGCTTCCGCGCCCTGCAAATCGGCGCGCGCGGCGTGCTGAAGAAAACGCTCCCCGTGCAGTCTGTAGTCGACTGCCTACGCGCTGTCGGCCAAGGCAACATCTGGATCGAAGGCTCGGTCGAACAAACGCTGCCCGGCTTCGAACGCCGCGCCGCGCCCCGCCTCACGCCCCGCGAGCGCGAGATCGTCAAGCAAATCTGCGTCGGCATGAAGAACAAAGAGATCGCCGGGACGCTGTCCATCACCGCCGGCACCGTCAAGGTCCACCTGATGCACATCTTCGAGAAGACCGGCGTGAAAGACCGCTTCGAACTCGCGATGCATGGCCGCAAGCTGCTGGGGCTGGACCACTCCGAAGTGGTTAGCCGTTTTGAAGCGGCGTCGTAATCTATTCCTTCCAGGCCACCTTCACGATGCGGTCGCCTTCGAACGCGCCCACGTAGACGTCGTTGCCCACTTGCAGCGCCGACGACACACCGGGAATCAGCACGCCCTTGCCAATGGAGTCGTAAACCGGCTTGCGCGTCATCTTACCGGGATCAATCGCATCCACCGCGAAGGCTTGGCGGCAGAATTGTCCGCTGGCCGCCGGACACTCACCGGCGATGCCCTTGATCCCCGCGGCCAGCAGGTTGCCCTGCTTGGTCCACGTCAAGTTGTCCGGCATGAAGTCGAGCTTCACCACGCCGGTCTCCTTCTGCGCGCGCACGTCGTAGCGGCGGGCTTCCTTGGACGCGTAGACAGCGTAGTAGGCGGTCTTGCCGTCCGGTGTGGCCACCACGCCGTTGGGATACGCGGTGCGCGTGCCGGGCAGTTCGGTTTCCTTGCCCGCGGCCCAGCGCACAACGAAGCCGGTGGGCTGTCCGCCGAATTGACCGCCGCCCGCCTGCTTGCCTTTCTGCGCGGGGTCGGCGGGAATACCGGTGGGATGGGTCGCGATGAAGCTGCCGTCGGTGAGCGCGGCTACGTCGTTGTAATCCGCCCCCGGCGACACCACGCAGCCGTGCCACACAATGCCCCAGTTCCCCGCGGCCTGCTTCAATTCGTACATCTCGATGGACTGGCGTCCGCCATGGTTCACCACGTAGAGCTGTTGCTTACCGTTGGCGCGTTTCACTAGCGACGTGCCGTGCGGTGCAAGCGCTTCCCCGATGGGACCGGGGCAGGCGGCATCGCCCCAGTCCTTGAGGGGTTCGTTGGCAGCCGTCAACCGCGCGAAGGTTTTCTTGGAGAGATCGAATAAGTACAACCCTGCCACGCCAGCTCCGGCTGGACCGTTGACGAACTGGGGGACGATGAGGAACTTGCCGTCGGGGGTGAGTTCGAGGTCTTCGGGAGACCGGGTTCCGCAGATCACCTCCGCATCGCCGTGAACGCCGCAGCCGAGCGGCGGCGGCATGGCCGGTCCCTTCTGCTGCGCGAGCGCCGCCGAAGCCAAAGCCAACAAAGTGAGAGTAAGCTGCCGCATAATGGAGCAAGTTTAACAATTTCTTAACCTCCATGCGCGCCAATCTCTGGCATCCTCAGACTATGCGGTTCTCACTCATCCTTGCCCTCTGCCTGCCTCTACTTGCTGCCGTACCCGAAGCGCCCAGCGGACTCACGGCCTCCGATGCTGCCTACCCCGGCCGCATCAGGCTCGCATGGAATCACGTGCGCGATGCGCAGACCTACCGGGTCTTCCGCGCCACGGCCAACAATGCGACCGCCGCCGTCAGCTTGGGCGTCACCGAATCGATCCAGTTCACCGACGTCACTAGCCCCGGCGAAAGCTACTTCTATTGGGTGCGCGCCGAAGGCCCCAACGGGCAGAGCGCTCTCAGCGCCGCCGACCGCGGCTCCACGTCGACCGGTAACGCCGCCTTCACGCCACCCCCGCAAATCGGTGTCGTCCCTGCCGGTATCCCCATCCCCTCCGGCAACCCGCTCACTGCATCCCGCATTTATCTCGGCAAGACTCTGTTCTGGGATGAGCAGCTTTCTTCCACCCGCACCGTGGCATGCGGTACCTGCCACGTGCTCAGCAGCGGCGGAACTGACCCGCGCTCCGTCAAAGACTCCCCCGCCGCAAGACATCCTGGTCTCGACGGAGTATTCGGCACGCCCGATGACGTAGTGGGGTCGCCGGGTGTCCCAGCCACGCGCGCCGACGGATCGTACCAATGGTCGCCTGTCTTCGGCTTACAGACCCAAGTGACGCCGCGCCGCGCCAGTTCCGTGCTGGACGCCGCCTTTGCCACCCAGGGTGTGCTGTGGGATTCACGCTCCGGGACCCAACTTCTGGACCCGGTCACAGGTCAAATCGTTCTCTCCACCGCGGCGTCCTTGGAAGCCCAAGCCTTGCTGCCACTGCTCAACACCGCGGAAATGGCACACGAAGGACGGACGCTCGCCGACGTGGTGGAGCGGATCGCCCGATCCCAGCCGCTCGCGCTCTCGCCGTCCGTTCCCTCGGCCCTGGCCAAGTGGATCGGCGGACGCTCCTATGCCGCGCTATTTGAGGACGCTTTCGGCACCCCGGAGATCACCGCCACGCGCCTAGCCATGGCGATCGCCAGCTATGAGCGCACCTTGCTGGCGGAGCAGACCGCCTTCGACAACGCCCTGACTCCGCAACTCACCCGTGCCGTGCAGACGTTTACCCGCGAAGGTTGCGCGTTGTGCCATCGCGTCGGCGTGACTTCCGACGGGCTCACCCATGCCACCGGCGTCCGCCCCGTCGCCGAAGATACCGGACGCGGAGCAATCACCAACGTACCGCAAGATATGGGTGCCTTCCGCACCCCCAGTCTGCGCAACGCCGGACGGCGCGGCGGACTGTTCCACACGGGCGCGAACAACATCGAAGAAGTCATCGCCTTCTACGACCGCGGCGGCGACTTCCGTGATTCCCCCGGCTTCCAGTTGGCGCAACTGCGCCGTCTAAACCTGAGCGCGGAAGAGAAGTCGGACCTGGCTACCTTCCTCCCCTACCAATTACTGGACGCGAGAGCCTCGTCTGAATCCGGACCGCTGTTTGACCGGCCCATGTTGTACTCCGAATCCGCGCGTGTTCCCGTGCTTACCGGCGTGGGCAGCGGGGCCGTAGTCCCCCAAGCCATCGCCCTCGAACCCGCATACGCCGGCAACCCTCGATTCACCGTTGCCGTCACCAACGTCCCGGCATTGACGCAAGCAGTGCTAGTGATCGACCGAACCGACCCAGGCACCGGAGCCATTCCGACGACGGGTTCCTTCCTCCGCAGGGCCGTGACCACCGACGACAACGGTTCTCGCCTAGGGTACGCGTCTCTGAGCTTTCCAATTCCAGCCGACACTCCCGCCGGAACTACGTTGTACGGGCGCTGGTACGTTGCAGGCACGGTCAGCCGCGCTTTCCGTTTCACCGTGTTCGCAGGAACGCCGGAAGCGGAGGACTTCTCCACGGGATCCGCCGCCAGCCTGACCAAAGGCGTGGTTGCACGCGGCTCCATCGTGAGCGGCTTCGGCACAAGCTTGGCGGATGCGACCATTGTCGCCTCCGGAAAGCCTCCGGCCACACTAGGCGGCCTGCGCATCACCGTCACGGATCGAACCAGTGCTAGCTTTGACGCTCCGCTGTTCTTCGTCTCCGCCGGACAGATCAACTACATCGTTCCCCCCAACATGGCCGACGGCGAGGCTCGCGTGGCTGTTTTTCGCGGAGACATCGTCATCGCGCGTGGAAAGCTGCAGGTCACCGGCGCAGCGCCCGCGCTGTTCACCGCCAACTCGGACGGCTGGGATGCACCAGCAGCCCTAGTCCAGCGCGTCCCTGCGTCCGGCCCATCCACCACCACCGGCGTCATCCGTCTGGACACGGACGTCAACCGCTACCTCCCCGCCCCCATTTCCCTGGGCCCCGCAACCGATCAGCTGTTCCTCTTGCTCTTCGGCACCGGCATCCGAGGCACCGGCGTCACCGCGACCATCGGCGGCATTCCAGCCGACGTGCTTTACTCCGGACCGCAAGGCGAGTTCGACGGCCTGGATCAGGTAAACGTCCGCATCCCCCGCGCGCTCTCTGGACGAGGCAGCGTCGACGTCGTTCTATGGGCCGACGGCCTACGCGCCAACACTGTCCGCATCGCGATTCAGTAGAGCGGACTGCTACCCTAGTAAGTAGATGGCGTGGTTTAAGCGAGAGAAGTCCGGCGTTGAAGAAGACATTTCCGATCAGGAACGCCACATCCGTACCGAAGGCCTGTGGCTGAAGTGCGAGAAGTGTTCCCAGATCATCTGGAAGAAGGCCCTGGACGAAAATTTCCAGTGCTGCCCGCAATGCGATTTCCACTTCCGCATTGACGCGCGCGCGCGACTGGCCATGCTGCTGGACGGCGAATACGAGGAATTCGACACCAACCTGGTCTCCACCGATCCTCTGCGCTTCGAAGACCAGAAAAAATACTCCGCCAAGTTGATCGCCTCACGCCTGGCATCGGAGTCCTCGGATGCGCTGCATTCGGTGCGCGGCACCCTCGATGGCCGCCGGGTCAACGTGTGCGTCATGGAATTCCGGTTCATGGGCGGCAGCATGGGCGCAGTGGTGGGCGAAAAAATCACCCGCGCCGTGGAGCGGAGCCTGGAAGATCGCACCCCGCTGATCATCGTGGCCGCATCCGGTGGCGCGCGCATGCAGGAAGGCGCGGTCAGTTTGATGCAGCTCGCCCGCATCTCCGCGGCTCTCATGCGGCTCGATGAAGCGAAGATCCCCTACATCAGCATACTGACCGATCCCACCACCGGCGGCGTCACCGCCAGCTTCGCCATGCTCGGCGATCTCAACATCGGCGAGCCAGGAGCGTTGATCGCCTTCGCCGGCCCGCGCGTGATCGAACAGACCATCCGGCAAAAGCTGCCCGCCGGATTCCAATGCAGCGAGTTCCTGCTGGAACACGGCCTGCTGGACGCCGTGGTCAAGCGGTCGGAGATGAAAGCCTTCATCTCCCGCTCGTTGAAATTCTTTTGTGGTGCCGCGACTGCCCAATAATTCAATAGCACGGTTTGCGCAGCCTTTATCGGATATCCAAAGGCGGATCGAACTGAAATTCAGAACCGGCCAGCCAGCCAATACTTAAGGGAAGGTAGAGCCTCTCCCGAAGGTTTTTCACGAAGGCGAGGTCTTGTTCGCGAGGATCAGTGTCTAGTACGAGCAACCAGCGATCATGGCTGACACGAGGGGGGTAGTGGTTATACTCGAGAATCTGACCCAGTGCTTCACGGATTGCGCTCTTGGTGTTGCAGTCATAAGCAACCTTGAATTCCACCAGAAAGCGTCGGCCTGCTGATTCAAACGTCGCGTCAATTTGCGATTTTTCCTCGGTAACCTGGATGTCGTACTTTTGCCCAAGCCACTGTTTGAATTGTTTTGACAGGGTCAGATGTTTGCGAAGAATTAGCCTCATTGCCGCCGGACTATGGCGCAAGTACTGAGCTTCTTCCAAGCGCAAAAGGTCTTGCACTTCCGTCTCTGGAAGGAGAGTTCGGTGTTCCTCGACTTGCGACCTACGGTGGTAGTCTTCGATCTCGTTCTGCTCCAGTCGCAGCACTGTGATTTGTCCAGCTCGATCTTTATACCGAATCGTCTTGAATTTCTCATCCCAGTCGACGTCGATCAGATGACA
This sequence comes from Bryobacterales bacterium, assembly GCA_947446025.1. GTDB lineage: Bacteria > Acidobacteriota > Terriglobia > Bryobacterales > Bryobacteraceae > Palsa-187. The sequence continues at coordinate 19,605 of CANFEY010000016.1, read as the reverse complement.
CCAAGTTTCGCCACTCGGCGCTATGACCTGCGAGTTGGGATCAAAACGATAGGCGGGTTCTCCCGAGAGTGCCTTCACATAGCCCATACCAACCAACTCGTGAGTCTCGGAATCGCCTACGAAGATGGTGTCCCCACCTCTAATGTCCCAGGCAAAGTGACTCACGCTTCCCTTGCCGCCGCCAACCTGATCCCATCCCGGCGGGTGATTCTCGCGGGAGTATGGACGAAGATCGATGTTCCTTATTCCGTTGTAAGTGATTGCTGCAACCTTTTTCTCCTTACATAACGGCCACATATCATCACCGCGCGTGCCAGCCCTCAACTTCATCCGCCAAATAGCCATGTTCACCCCAGGTCTGTATTGTAGGCTCTGTTGAATGTTGAAGATGTTCGGGACAAGAACGTTGGTGGCGTCGTAATGTCTAGCCTCAACGATCTCGATCCCAGCGAATAAGTTCGGCTCCGCTCACTTTCAATACGTCCTTACCGAAGATCTTCGCTACCCGCCCCGCGAAATCCGGCATGGGCGAATTCTTACGGTGCACCGGAACGAGATGGGCCACCACGCCGCCGCGCTTTGTGATTTCGATACTTTCCCCATCGGCCAGCAACCGCTCGACCCGCGCAAAGGTACAACGAAGATCTCGGACTGTGGTTCGTTTCATGAAGACTTGCCTCTTTCACCTTAACATTCGGACCTGGTAGACAACGCGCAAAGTGGTGTAACCATCCACTCACCTTCGTCGGAGTTACCATTAAGGAAGTGATCCGCATGACACGCCTTGATTGGTCCCAATGTCCCGCTGTCGAAAGCATTCCTGGAAAGGTGAGCGGTGCCTGGGTTCTGAAGGGTACTCGCATGCCCGTGCAAACAATTTTCGAAAACCTTGAGGCTGGCCTATCCGTCAAGGAGATCACTGAGGTGTTCGACGTGACCGAGCAAGAAGTCAAGGCCGTGCTTCATTTCGCCACGCAGAGTTTAGAAAAAGCGCCCGCGTACGGATGAGGATTCTATTCGACAACGGCACGCCCAATCCTATCGCCCGCAGTCTTGTCGGGCATGAAGTGGCGTTTGCCCGGCGGATCGGCTGGCACGAGTTGAAGAATGGTGAGCTACTTCGACAAGCGGAAGCCGCGGGCTACGAACTGTTGCTTACCTCCGACAAGAACATCCGCTACCAGCAGAATCTTTCCGGACGAGTGATCGCCATCGTCGTTCTCGGAAACCAACAATGGCTGGACGTCAAATTCCATCTCGACCGCATTGTTGCGGCTGTGAATGGGGCGACCCCCGGCAGCTTTGCGGAAGTGGACATTCCGCATAAGAGCTGAAACTTACAAGGTTTCCCCGCGTTTCCTGAGGATTTGCGTTACCCTAGTAGTCTACCTCCCGCCCAATGATTCAACTTCAGGGTGCCGGCAAACGCTTCGGCCACAAACTCCTTTTTGAAGACTGCAACTGGCTGATCACGCCGAATGAGCGCACCGGCTTGGTCGGCGGCAACGGCACCGGCAAGTCCACGCTGCTCAAGATCATCCACGGAGCGGAGTCGCTCGACTACGGGCAGATCAGCTACACCAAAGGCACCACGCTCGGCTACCTGCCGCAGGACGGGCTTTCGCTCGCCGGGCGCAGCGTGTTCGCCGAATGCCTCAGCGTGTTTGACGATCTGCACGCGATGGAGCGGGAGCTCGAAACCCTGCACCACCAACTGGGCGAACTCGACCCCGCAAGCGCCGAATACGCTACTGCATCGGACCGCGCCCACCACATCGACACCGAGTTCCGCAATCGCGACGGCTACGCCATCGAGGCCCAGGTGGGCACCGTGCTCAACGGCCTCGGCTTCAACAAGGAAGATTGGCCGCGCTTCACCGAAGAGTTCTCCGGCGGCTGGCAGATGCGCATCGCGCTCGCGAAGCTGCTGCTGCAGAAGCCCAACCTGTTGCTGCTCGACGAGCCCACGAACCATCTGGATCTCGAAGCCCGCAATTGGCTCGAGAGCTACCTGACTTCGTACCCGTTCGGCTACATCCTCATCTCGCACGACCGCTACTTCCTCGACGTCACGGTGAACAAGACCGTCGAAGTGTGGAACAAACGCGTCCACTTCTACACCGGCAACTACGAGAAGTACCTCAACGCAAAAGCCGAGAAGAAGACGCAGCTCGAAGCCGCCTACCGCAATCAGCGCGAGCGCATTGAGCAGTTGGAAGCCTTCATCAACCGCTTCCGCGCGCAGGCCACCAAGGCCAAGCAGGTGCAGAGCCGCATCAAGGAGCTCGACAAAATTGAGCGCATCGAGATTCCGCCGGAGGAAGGCACCATCCACTTCAGCTTTCCTCAGCCCAAACCCAGCGGGCGCGTCGTCGCGGAGTTCAAAGACGTCTCCAAGAGCTACGGCGCGAAGCACGTCTTCAGCGGTGCCAGCTTCGTCATCGAGCGTGGTGACCGTATCGCACTCGTCGGCGTAAACGGTGCCGGCAAGTCGACGCTCATTAAGCTGCTGTCCGGTGCCGAGCCGCTTTCCACCGGCACCTACACGCTGGGCCACAACGCCCTGCCCGACTACTTCGCGCAGGACCAATACAAGGAGCTCGACAAAGAAGCGCGCATGATCGACGACATCGCGAACGCCTCCCCGCGCGCCACGCAGACGCAGTTGCGCGGCCTGCTGGGTTGCTTCCTGTTCAGCGAAGACGACGTGTTCAAGAAAATCGGCGTGCTCAGCGGCGGCGAGCGCAATCGCTACGCGCTGGCGAAAATCCTGCTGGCTCCGTCGAACTTCCTGCTCCTCGACGAGCCCACCAACCACCTCGACATGCGGGCGAAGGACGTGCTGCTGGAAGCGTTGCGCGAATACTCTGGAACCGTGGTCCTGGTCTCGCACGACCGCTACTTCATCGACAATCTAGCCACGCGCATCTTTGAAATCGAAGAGGGCCACGTCCACGTCTACCCCGGCAACTACGAAGACTACCTGTGGCGCAAATCCGGCGGCCCCGAAGCCCAACAGCAGGCGACCCTCGCTTCAGTAGCCGCGACTGCTCCTTCACCGAGCCGCGACCGTGAGGGAACGGTCAAACGCGTCAACCCCATGAAGCTGAAAAAGCTTCAATCCGATCTAGCCAAAGCCGAATCCGACATAGCGTCTCTGGAATCCGAAATCACCCAGCTGGAATCCTCCCTAGCCGACTACAAGAGTCCCGAAGAATCCATGCGCCTAGCGGACCTCCTAACCCAACGCCGCAGCGCCCTAGAAACCCGCGTAGCCGAGTGGGAAAGACTCTCCGAAGAGCTCGAAGCCACGCAATAAATTCCCGCTCGGGAAGATTCCTCACTTTCAGAGGCCCTGAAGCATCAAATATTCCCGAACGGTAACATTCAGCCCATTCCGCCCCAAATCGTGCTACGATATTCCCGTACGGGAATATCGCATGCTGACCCCCAAGCAAATCGGCCGCTCCATCCGGACCGCGCGCAAAACGTTCGGCGTCACTCAGCGCGAACTCGCACTCTCCTCCGGCACCGGTGTCCGCTTCGTCATCGACCTTGAAAGAGGCAAGGAAACCTGCCAAATCGGGAAAACGTTGAAAATCCTGAAGACGCTCGGCATCCGTCTGACGCTGACTTAAGCCATGCTCCGCATCCTCGACATCTACCTGCTCGACGAGTTGTCCGGCCATCTGGAACAGGACAAAGGCGGCGAGGTGCGCTTTCAATACGCGGAGAGCTGGCTGAACAACCCCCGCGCCTCGCCGCTGTCGCAATCGCTGCCGTTGCGCAAAGAGCGCTTCCAACGCAAAGAATGCCGAGGCTACTTCGGCGGCATCCTCCCTGAGGAAAGCAAGCGCGAAATCATCGCCCGCAACCTGGGCATCAGCCCCCGCAACGACTACGCCATGCTGGAACAAATCGGCGGGGAATGCGCAGGAGCCGTCACCTTCCTTCCCCATGGCCAGCCCCTGCCGCAACGCCGCGAGGTATCCCGCAAGCTTTCCGGACGCGAGCTCGCTGCCATCCTCAGGGAACTTCCGCAACGCCCGCTGCTGGCCGGCGAAGAAGGCATCCGCCTCTCCCTCGCCGGAGCCCAGGACAAAATCGCGGTGCGCATCGAAAACGGCGAAATCAGCCTGCCCCTGGGCGGTTCCCCGAGCACGCACATCCTCAAGCCCGCGGTGGAACGCTTCGAAGGCGTCGTATACAACGAAGCCTTCTGCATGCAGCTGGCCGCGGCAGCCGGGCTCCCGGCGGCCGCCGTCGAAGCCAAATCCTCGGCAGGAGTGGATTATCTGCTAGTCCAACGCTACGACCGCATTCACCGGCCCGCGCTCGAACGTCTGCACCAGGAGGACTTCTGTCAGGCGCTCGGCATCGTCTCAGAGAACAAGTATCAAAAGGAAGGCGGCCCTTCCCTGAAACAGTGCTTCGCCCTGCTGCGCGAAGTCTCCACTGCCCCGGCGCGCGACTTGGTTCGCCTGCTGGACGCCGTGATCTACAACTACCTGGTGGGCAACAACGACGCGCACGGCAAGAATTTCTCGCTGCTGTACCGCAATGACGCAACCGAACTCGCCCCGCTCTACGACGTGGTCAGCACCGCCTCCTACCCTGAACTCAGCGCCAACATGGCGATGAAGCTCGGCGGCGAATACTCCTCGGACCGCGTGACCGTGAAACACTTTGAGCTGCTCGCCGGAGAGGCCGGACTAGGCCCGCCGCTGGTGCGCAAGCGCGTCCGCGAAGTATCGGAAAGAGTGCTGGCCGCGATTCCGAAAGTGAAGGCCACGCGCCCCGCCGCCAAAAAGGTCGCGGCGCTGGTGCGGCAACGCTGCCAAGCGCCGTCGTAATTACTCGACCGCGGCCAGCGCAACCGCTACACTCGCAATCGCCTGCGCCGTCAGCCGAACATACGGCATCGACACCCGATCCACGCGCGGCGAATGCTGGTCTGGAACAAATTCGTTAGAGCGGGTTCCCGCGAAACCCTGTCGGCCAGGCGCTAACCCGGACATCCAAGGCAGTGGAGTCCCGGAGCTGTGAAACGATGTATTCGCGAGCCGCTCGAATTCCGCGCGAGGCGTTCCCAATCTCCAGCCCCGCATCTCGAGCGCCGAATCCCACCAGCGCTTCAAGGTCCTGCTGCATGCGCGCCTCGGAAACGTCCGCCAGGATTGTGCGCAGCAACCCATCCTGCGCCGCAACGCATCTCTCATTTGCCGGCGTAGTGCTCCGCTTTCTGGTTTTCGTTGCACACATACTCGTGCAACTCTTCATTAGGCGCAAGCTTCAACCTGCGCCGCAGCTTCCAAGTGCGCTCATACGCGCCAGGATCGTCGACCGTGATCTCAATCTCCAGCGTTCCCAAGTCGGGACGGCGCATGCGCTCGACAACGTGCAACTGGTCTGTCTGCGGCTTGCCCGTCGCGTCGATCCAGCCGCGATCATGAAAGCCCACGGTGTCGATCTCCAGCGTATCGCCCACCCAGCGCCCGATGGAGTGCCCCATCCAGGTTTGCTCGCCGTCATCCGGGTGCGCGCGGCCGTCGAGAAACACTTGGCGGAACCCAGTGGAACTGCCCTCCATCAGGATCACCAGCACCGTCGGAATTTGGATGAACTTGGTCAGCTCCGCCGCGTTCGTGCGCACCGTGCCCGACGGTAGACAGAGCCCGCGCGGATCATCGCGGCTGCCGCTCTCGGCCCGCTGCTTTTGTAACGCCGCCGCCCAAGGCCGGTACGGCGGATCGTCCGCATCCATATCAGGACCACCGGCCAGCCACACGCCGGAAAGATCAGGCTTCCCGTCCGCCATCTTGGGCGCAGCCCCGGTCACCACCGGGGCGCGCTCAGCCAGAAGTTGAAACGCCTGCTCCCCCGGCACGCCGTTGTTCCCGGTGGGATTGAGCGCCGCGTCCACGCGAGCCGTAGCCCCGCCAGCCACAGCCACGTCCCGCCGCGTCACCGGCGAATACGACACCTTGCGCAAAAACACGTCATAGCTGCCGGGCGCGACGCTCAAAGAATAAATGCCGTCCGCCCCCGTCTCGGTTTCCGCCACAGCCCCCGTCGCCACACTGCGCGCGCGGATGTTCACACCGGCAAGCGGACCCTGCACGCCGGTGATGGTCCCGGAAATCGTTTCAGCCCAGCCCGCCATGCAGACCAACAACAGAATGACGCCAGTTCTCACGTGTTATACCCGATCGCCGTCAGCAGCACCGCAATGAACACCAGCAGCAAGCCGATCCCGCACACCGCCAGCACAATCTTCGGAAACGTGCGGCGGAACGCCGGCGAATTCATGTCCATGCCTTCGACGATAGCAGGAATAAATCCACCCGCGGCGGTCATTCCGTAGACTAGAGTGAAGGAGAAACCAACATGAAGAAACTTGCCATAGCCCTCTGCCTGCCGCTGTTGTGCCTCGCCCAATCGACGCCCCAAGCCCGCATGGAACGCGCCGTGCAGCGCGAACTGGTCATGGTCCCCCAATACGGCGTCTTCGACCACCTGGCCTACCAGGTCAACGGCCGTACCGTGACCCTCACCGGCAGCGTCACCCGGCCCGTCACCAAGCTGAACGCCGAACGCAACGTCAAAAGCATCGAAGCCGTGGAGAAGGTCGACAACAAGATCACCGTGCTCCCCATCTACGCCGCCGATGACGCCATCCGCCTCGCCGTCTACCGCGCCATCTACGGAGCGCCAGCTCTCGAACGCTACGCCCTGCAAGCTGTCCCGTCCATCCACATCATCGTGAACAACGGCAGCGTCACCCTGGAAGGAGCGGTGGCCAACAAAGCTGACGCCGACATGGCCGTGATCCGTGCGAAAACCGTCAGCGGCGTCTTCGGGGTCACCAGCCATCTGAAATTGGATACCCCTACAAGGTAAATAGGCAACCGAGTACTTCGGTACTACGGCAGGTATACCGGGAATCCGGCTATTCGCTGCTTGGCAAATGCTGCCCAATTGAGTCTTTCACCGAATGGCAAAATCCTTACCCCTTACGCATACTACAGGCAGGGAGCAGAAATGCAGTATCGTCCATCAAAAAATCGGCGCTCACAGCGGGGTTACAGCGTAGTATTCCTGTCCCTAACAATCACAGTCCTACTGGGCGCAACTGGCCTTGCCTACGACTTGGGGCGGCGCTTCATCGTGTAGGCGGAACTGCAAGCCTACGTGGATTCGGCAGCCATGGCCGCTGTTTACAGGCTGGACGGTACGCAGGCTGGGATTACCAAGGCGAAGATTGTGGCTGTATCCGGACCCATTGGGACCCGGTCGCCATCGCGCTATAATTTTGGATCCGCGCAGGTCTCCGGGACCGTGACCACCTACGCGACGACGCTGAACGGAACTTACGACACCTACGCGACTGCCTCTAGTCCCACTGCCAACACCTACGCGTTCGTACGCGTAACCAGCACCGCGGCCGTGCCCGTGTCCTTCGCACCCGCCTTGCCCGGCATCCCCAAAGCGATGTCGGTGAGAGCCACAGCCACGGCCGGTCAGGCCGCGCGGACCTCGGCCAACTACGGCGGAATCAGCCCTTTCATGCCGGATTCCCATGACGTTGCCGATACCATGGATTTCGGCTTCACACCCGGAGGACAATACACGCTCAAGTGGGGCAATGGCAACAACGGGAACGGCAAAGGGAAAGGGGGTTCGGGCCCCCCCGAAACCACCTGTACGCTGGACATTGGCTGGGCGAACCCGAATCCCACTTCACAGCATGGATTCGTCGATATCGGGCAAGGGAACTCGAATAGCAACCTGCGCACCGCGATCACGTTCGGCACGTATCCCAACTCCTCCTCCAGCCCTTCCTCTCTCTACGTCGGCATGACGCTGGGCGGCGTCCCCGGCAACCGTGGCTCATCTATTTTCGACGCCCTCCAGGACCGGGTGGACCAGGACACAGACACTTCCTCCACCACGTACGCGCAATATCAGACTACGGGGACCGGAAACGGCCGGCGCATCATCACCGTGCCTATCGCCAATCCCAACACCTGGTCAGGCAATGGCAACGGAACCGCCGTCGTCGTCGGTTTCGCGAATTTCTTCCTGCACACGTCCTATAGCGGCACTTCCGGCCCCATCTGCGCCTATTACGTGGGTCCGGCAAACCTAAATGGCAGCTCTTCCGGCCGGACCGATTCCACCAAGATCTACTACAATGTCCTTTACCGCTAAATCCCGCAACCCGCGCAAGGGTTCCACGCTGGTGGAGTTTGCCCTCGCTTTCAGCGTCCTGTGGCTGCTGCTAGGCGGCGTGTTTACCTTCGGCTACTCGTTCTATGTGTACAGCCGCCTGCAAACCGCCGTGGCCGGTGCCGCACAATACGCCGCCGCGCAGGACTACGATAGCTCCAACACAGCCGCCTACACCGCGGCGATCAAGAACCTGGTGCTCTACGGAGACGTAACCGCCGGCACCACGCCCATCGTCCCGGGCTTGACCGCTTCTCACGTGCAGGTGCTGGTGACCACCGATACGAACACCGTGCCGCGCGACGTTCTGGTGGCCGTAAACAACTACACCATCAACACCCTGTTCCACCGCATCACCCTCACCGGCAAGCCGCGCGCCGTGGTGATGTATACCGGGAGGTGGTTATGCTCGTCCTGCTAAACCGCCGCCGCGCTCGACAAAGAGGTTCGGCCATGGTCGAAGGTGTCTTCGTCCTGCTGATGACGTTCTCCATGCTGCTCTTCATCATCGAAATGGGACGCTTCCTGCTCATCCAGGAATACATCGCCGAGCGCGCCCGCTTGACCGTCCGCAAAGCCTCCGTTAACAACTGGACCGCCACACAAGTCAAGAATTTTCTCGTCTATAGCAACCCAAGCACAGCTACCCTCACCGCCCCAGGCCCCTTGGGGCTGCTACCCTCGCAGGTGACGTACGCAACCCTTGGCACCGCAGGCACTCCGAACTACCGCCTGCAGGTGAGAGTCTCCGGCGTCTCCGCGTCGATCTTCATTCCTCGAATGGCCCGAAACCGCTCCCTGCCCACGGTAGTCGCAACTGCACCCGCCCAGTCGCTCGGTTTAACGCAGTAGGGGTACCGCCTGCTCCATACGTGAGAGTTCCACCAGGATCTCCTCCAACACGCCCCGCCGTTCACTGCGCAATCGCGCCAGCCACACCGGCGCGCGCAAACGAAGCCGCATCGCGGTGGAGTTCAACGGCCCCGTCGCAGGCGCGCCCACTTGAGCCAGCCATGCCCCAATCTCCTCATCGGTACCCAGTCCCTGCGCCGTGCGGATGAACTCCTGTATCGTTTCGCGATCCCGCAAGAACCGCGCGCGCGACTCCGAAACGTCCGGTCCCGCAAATTCCCCGTCCGCGAAAAGAACGGAGTCGACCGAGACCGTCACCCACTGCGGATCGCCCTCCGCCCCCGATGCGTTCGCGGGCCCCTCGAACTGCCACGAGCTTCCGGGAACCAGAGCATCACTCATATTCCGCGACACCCCGCTATAGGTCTGGCGGCCCCCCGCCTCCCGCACCCACCGCACCGTAACCGCCCGAATCGCGCGCGTGCCGGCGTTCGAAACCGTCACAGGCACCAGCCCTTCCAAATCGGGAAACGCCTGGGTGAGTGCGACGCCCTCCATCGCCGGCGGAGCCATCACCACCACCTGCGCAAAAGCAGTCGCCGGAAGAAACACACACAGGACTAGCCGGAGCATAAGGCACCTCCGTCCAAATTGTAACTCGCTCGAACGAGAGGCTGGGGTACAATTCGAGAAGGTAAGTTGTGCCCATTACGCTCAATCCCGAACAGGAGAAGTTGGTCTCCCAAGCAATCCAAACCGGTGCCTACCTGGATTCGGATGAAGTTTTGAATTACGCTCTGGAAACGCTCCGCGCCAAGGACGACTGGTTGCAGGAAAACAGGACGGTCCTCAACTCCAAGATCGAGCGCAGCATCGCACAGCTAGACTGCGGCGAAGGCATCCCGGAAGAGGCGCTGCGACAACGCCTCGAGAAGCGCAAAGCCGCTTGGCTTGCTGACCACCAGGACTGATGCCCACCTACATCGTTGCGCCGGAGGCCGAAGAGGACATCTTCCTCATCTGGCGCTACTATCTGCGTGAAGCTGGTATCGAGACCGCCTCATAACAACGAGAGAAACTCCTCATCACTCAGACCTGCCTGCCTGAGAATTCGGTGTTTGATGAACGACGGAGGCAAATCCCTGCGATGAATTGGAAATAGTCACGCGGGCATCTAGCCGAGTCCCATGCAACAACCGCGCGTGGCTCCCGCGCTGGTGGTGAATATAGAAGCCAGCCTTCAACAACGCCGCGACCACCTGCTTTGGTTTCAGCGTGGAATCTTCATGGAGACCGGCGCTAGGCGATTGTGACTTCGACTAGCTCAGTCGTAATTTCAGCGACATCGTCCGGGATCGGCTCCCCGGTTTCACGCGCGCTCTCCAGGTAGCAACGAATCGCATCCCGCGCCATCTCCCGCGCCTCACCCAGCGTTTCCCCGAAAGTGCATATCTCCGGGATCGCAGGCACGACTACGTTGTATCCGCCCTCGGGCATCGGTTCGAAGAGAGTGGTGTAGCCGTATTCAGCCATAGGAGCCTTGCTTCGATTATATAAGAGCTTTACGCCGACCTCGCGCCGCTGAACATTCTCCACCACCCGCTACGCCGCGCCGCGAAGGCATCCCGGAACAGGCCATCAGCGAACGCCTCGCGATTCGCGACGCCGCTTGCCTGGCCCAGCAGCGTTAGAATGAAGCCATGGGTTCGCTAGACCAACTTCGGAGCAAGAGTTCTGAAATCTACGCCATCGCGACCAAACATGGCGCTGGAAACGTGCGCGTCTTCGGGTCAGTAGCCCGCGGTGACGCCCGACCCGACAGTGATGTCGACTTCTTGATTGATGTCGTCGGCCCCACCACGCCCTGGTTCCCCGGCGGCTTGCTCAATGACCTCGAGAGCCTGCTGGGTCGTCCCGTGGACATTGTCGTAGAACGCTCTTTGAACCCACTTCTCCGCGACGAGGTGCTCACGGAAGCCATCCCGTTGTGAAGGACGACCGCAAGTATCTCCTCCACATCGCAGAATGTATTCAGCGCGTAGAGGAAGACGTTGCCGGAGGCCGTGCCGCGTTCGACAAGTCCCACTTGATCCAGGATGCAGTTCTGCGAAACCTCCAAGTGATCGCCGAATCCACCAAGCGTCTGCCCGATTTACTCAAAGAGTCCGAGCCGCGCGTCAATTGGCGCGAGATCGCAGGCTTCCGGAATTTTCTAGTGCATGATTACTTGGGTATCGATCCGAACATCGTATGGGCGGTAGTTGGAAACGATCTACCGACCTTGAAGGCCATGGTGCTCAGGCACCTTCGCAAAGAGTAACCACGACCAAAGCAGCCGAGAGCTGAGTGAGTTAAGATCAACGATTTTGTGCGGCCAACGAGATTCCGCTAGCACCTAAGGATCACTTGCCGATGTACTTCACAATCTCCGCGAGGTCCGTCACCACATGTGGGAACCCACTGAACCTCGACTCCCTCACCGGAATCGAGTAGCCAAGTCGCGTGACAAGCTCTGTTACGCGACCAATCGTTCCGTCGTCAGCTTCGGGTGACACAACAATCGATTGAACCAAAGATTGAATACTTACAGAGTGACGGAGCCCCGGCAGTACATGTGGCGGCGGAGGCGTCAGAGGCTTGCGGTAGAACTTATTGTCCAAATCAACGTGGCGCATCTGCCCGGCCCACTCCGGCTTCCAAATAAGCGCGCGCACTTCGCGCTCTGCACTGAATGCCGGTCGCTTCGTTGTGATGAACCTGAGGATATTCCAACCGACTTGGTCATAGCTGTACCGCACTAGCCCGAGCATTGTACGGTCGGGCATCCGATTCAACGCATTCTTCAGGAGTCCATAGCGTGAGCATATGGCCACGCCCTGCTTGCCATACTGGTTCCACATCGTAGCCGTCTCGTGGTCGAAGTGATACCAACAGGAAATGAAGGAGCCCTCCTTGTCCTGCTCCAGTCCACCAATGGTAGCGTCCAAGTCGTTACCGGGCCCCATACTCTCGACCACGAGGCGCGCGTACTCTTCCGTCGGCATCCCTTCATCTTTGTCGTCAAATAGGTCCGCACGACAGAAGTACAACTCAGCATTCTCCATGAGCTGCACAAACCGGTCGTAGGGCATGAAACGCCACACTTCGGCGTCATCATTGGCTGGCTGCAAGTTCTCTTGCGGGTATGCTTCGAGCGGCATCTACTTCGGGAAGTCTGGGACCAGCCTAAAGTTTCCCTCCGCAAGCAGCTCAGTCATCCGATATCGTTTGCCAGGGGCGTAAGTTATCAGTGAGCGGTCTTCAACGAAACGGAGGAGGGTCGCGAGTGTCGTCTTGGGAACATCGACGAACCGTCCCGTAACAGTCCCATCGTCTTCAGGTGAATTGGTAACGAACGGAAGAGCTGGAGGAGCAAAGTTATTCTTCTCCACAAACAGCAGCATCGTCTTCATCTCGCCATGTACAGGGGACTGCATAACCTAGGAGCATCCGCTCGTCGACCCGCAATTCTCGCACTTGTAGCACGACCCATTCCGCGTCATCAACCCACCACATTCCGAGCACGACGGAGCATCCGTCACTACGCTCGCCGTGAACGGCAGCGCCTGCTGTTGATCGGGCTCCGTCGCGCGCATTTCCGGATTATCGCCGGCTTCGTTCTCCACCGTCTCCGGCCCAATGAAGCGCGCCGCCATCCAGCGGAAGATGTAGTCCATGATGGACTTCGCGTACGGCACCGTCGGGTTGCCCGTCCAACCGCTCGGCTCGAAGCGGACGTGGGCGAACTTGTCGACGAAGAACTTCAGCGGCACGCCGTATTGCAGGCTGTAGCTGACCGCCGTCGCGAACGAATCCATCAAGCCCGAAATGGTCGAGCCTTCCTTAGCCATCGTGACGAACAGCTCACCCGGCGCGCCGTCTTCGTACAGGCCGACGGTGAGGTAACCCTCGTGCCCGCCGATGGAGAACTTGTGCGTGATCGCGTGGCGTTCATCCGGCAGCTTGCGCCGAATGGGCCGGTAGACGATCTTCTCTTCGATCTTGATTACGGGAGCAGCGACCGCAGCCGGACCGTTGGCGGCCTTCGCACCCTTCGACGTGCCGGAGCTGAGCGGCTGCACGCGCTTCGAGTTATCGCGGTAAATCGCCACCGCCTTCAAGCCCAGCTTCCAGCTTTCGAGGTACGCGTCCGTCACGTCCGCAACCGTGGACTCCTCAGGCATGTTGATGGTCTTCGAAATCGCGCCCGAAATAAACGGCTGCGTCGCGCCCATCATGCGCACGTGACCCATATAGTGGATGCTGCGCGCGCCGTTCTGCGGGCGGAAGCTGCAATCGAAACACGCCAGGTGCTCTTCCTTCAACCCCGGAGCGCCTTCAATGGTCCCGCTGGAATCGATGTGGTCGACGATCTTGCTCGCCTGGTCAGGCGTATAGCCCAACTTCAGCAGCGCGCTCGGAACCGTCTGGTTGACGATCTTGATGACGCCGCCGCCCACCAACTTCTTGTACTTCACCAACGCCAGGTCCGGTTCAATGCCGGTGGTGTCGCAATCCATCATGAAGCCGATGGTGCCTGTGGGCGCCAGCACAGTGGTCTGCGCATTTCGATAGCCCGCCGCGCGGCCCAACACGTACGCCTCTTCCCAGCAGCGCTTGGCGTTCTCATAGAGAGCCGCCGGAACGCGCTTGCTGTCGATATCCAGCGTCGCGTCGCGATGCATGCGGATCACGTCGAGGAACGGCTCCTCATTGATCGCGTAGCCTTCGCACGGACCGGTCGCATCCGCCGCAATCCGAGCACTGGTCAGGTACGCCTGACCGCACATGATCGCGGTGAGCGAAGCAGCCCAAGCGCGGCCCGATTCGCTGTCATAAGGCAACCCCATGGACATCAGCAGCGCGCCCAGGTTCGCGTATCCCAAGCCCAGCGGGCGAAAGTCATGCGAATTTTTCGCGATGCGGTCCGTCGGATACGCCGCGTTGTCCACCAAAATTTCCTGCGCGATGATCACGGTGTCCACCGCATGCCGGTACGCTTCCACGTCGAACTGCCCGTCGGTGCCCACGAACTTCATCAGGTTCAATGACGCCAGATTGCACGCCGAATCATCCAGGAACATGTACTCGGAGCACGGGTTCGACGCGTTGATACGCGACGTGTTCTTCGATGTGTGCCAGCGGTTGACCGTGGTATCGAACTGCATGCCGGGATCGCCACACTGATGCGTGGCTTCCGCGATCTGCCGCAGCAGGTCTTGAGCGGAGTGGCGCGACTTGCGCTCGCCGTTCACGCGCGAAATGGTCCACCAATCGGTGCCCTCGGCCGCCGCCTGCATGAATTCATCCGTCACGCGGACACTGTTGTTCGCATTCTGGAAGAAGATGGAGCTGTACGCCTCGCCGTCCAGCGACGAATCGTAGCCCGCGTCAATCAAGGTGTGCGCTTTCTTCTCTTCCTTGGCCTTGCACCAGATGAAGCGCTCGATATCCGGATGGTCGGCGTTGAGGATCACCATCTTCGCCGCACGCCGCGTCTTGCCGCCGCTCTTGATCACGCCCGCGAATGCGTCGAAGCCCTTCATGAAGCTCAGCGGACCAGATGCCCGCCCGCCGCCCGAAAGGATTGCGTCTTCCTCACGCAGGCTGGAAAGGTTGGAACCCGTGCCCGAGCCCCACTTGAACAGCATGCCTTCGGTCTTGGCCAGTTCGAGGATGGACTCCAGCGTGTCGCCCGCCGAGTTAATGAAGCACGCCGAGCATTGCGGCTTCGCGTCGCCCGGTTCAATCTTCTTGATCGCGTTCGTGGCTTCGTCGTAATACCAGCCGTACCCGCGCGGTTCCTGCACGCCCACGTTGAACCACACCGGCGAATTGAAGCACGCCTTCTGCTTCAGCATCAGGTGCGTTAGATCCTGACGGAAATTTTCGGCGTCTTCAGCGCTCTTGAAATAGCGCTGCGCTTTCCCCCAGCCCGCGATGGTGTCGCACACGCGGCCCACCAGTTGCTTCACGCTGGTCTCGCGCTCCGGCGACCCGGCCTTGCCGTAGAAATACTTGCTGACCACGATGTTGGTCGCCGTCTGCGACCAATCCACCGGCACCTCAACATCGCGCTGCTCAAAAATCACCGCGCCCTTGTCATTGCCGATGGTGGCGGCGCGCCGCTCCCACTGGATCTCGTCATACGCGGTCTGGCCAGCGGCCAAATGGGCCGTGAAGTAGCGCGCAAACGGCACGCCCACACGTTCAGTCACCGGCACCGGCCGGCGGGCATCTTTCATTTTCATCGCAACACCTAATCCTAATTGTCCCATGTTGATCCTTCTGATTCTCCCAACCGTTAGAGACAGGCCTGCCCGGACCGTCCCTACCAGTGATTTACCGCGTTCTGCAATCCTACCCCCAACATATAGCGGTGTCAAGGGAAATTCCCCAAGGAGTGGTATGTCCAATCCTATCTTGAGGTTCGCCGAATCATGACTTTGCCTCTAGACAATGTCTGTTTTGTGGTATACTTTTTCCAGTGAGCAAGCTCAGTCACTTACAGACACTGGAAGCCGAGAGCATCCACATTATCCGCGAAGTCGTGGCCGAATTTCAGCGCCCCGTGATGCTGTATTCCATCGGCAAGGACTCCTCGGTTATGCTGCGCCTCGCCCAGAAGGCGTTCCACCCCGGACCCATCCCTTTCCCGCTGTTGCACATCGACACCAGCTACAAGTTCCGGGAGATGATCGAATTCCGTGATCGTTTCTGCGCGGAGCTGGGCGTCAACCTGATCGTCCACCAGAATAAGAGCGCCCTGGAAGCCGGAGCCAACCCGTTCCGCCTCGGCACCGAGCGCTGCTGCGGCCTGCTCAAGACGCAAGCGCTGCTCGAAGGCCTCCGCGCTGGCAACTACGACGCCGCTTTCGGTGGCGCGCGCCGCGACGAAGAAAAATCCCGCGCCAAAGAACGCATCTACAGCTTCCGCGACAGCCTGGGCCAGTGGGACCCCAAGAACCAGCGCCCCGAGCTGTGGAACATCTTCAACAGCCGGGTCGAACCCGGCGAAAGCATCCGCGTGTTTCCGTTATCGAATTGGACCGAGATGGACGTGTGGCAATACATCCACGTCGAGAACATCCCCATCAGCGACCTCTACTACGCCAAGCCCCGCGAAATGATCGTCCGCGGCAAGCAGATCATCAGCCCCGAGCAGTCGTTCGTAAAGCCCGGCCCCGGCAACGAAATCAAGACCGTAATGTGCCGCATGCGCAGCCTAGGCTGCTCCCCCTGCACCGGCGCCATCGAGTCCGACGCCGACACGCTCCCCAAAATCATCGCCGAGCTAGTCGGCATCAAAAACTCCGAACGCGAAAACCGCATCATCGACCACGACCGCGAAGGTTCGATGGAGTTGAAGAAGCGCGAAGGGTATTTTTAGCGTACTTCCTCATACACCTCAATTTAGGGTGCATCCGGCCGGACGCTGCGCTATTCTTTCCGGTGAGTGGGACGAGGACTTCGATGGACTCTTTTGAATTTGAGCAATGGTGGTCCAACCTTACCGCTAGACTTCCCGTCGGAACGGTCGTGCAGCATTGGTCTGCCGAGAGCACGTCGAGGGGCAAAGAACTTGAGGGGGAATTCGAAGTCTTCGAAATGGGACCGGACTACCTGCGCATCGGGTGGCGGACGACCGTTCATAGGATCGCGTGATCGCCGAGATAATGATTGAAGCGATACACCATCGCATCCAACCCAATCCGCCCGCCCGCCAGATAGTAGCCGCCGTCGCGCTGCTCGACGTATCTGTCCATAGCCTGAGTATAACCCCTCGCGAAACGTGCGATAATTGCCCACGCCCGACTAGGAGCCGCCATGAAACTCGTTCCCCTCACGCTCGCATTCGCCTCCCTCGCCCTCGCGCAATCCGCCGACGACTATCGCGGAGGCTGGCGCACCGACAATCCCACAGGTGAGCGCCACACCTACGAATTCTCCATCCGCGGCGACGCCGTCCGAGGCATCTACTGCACCCGCTGCAGCGATGCCACCACGCTCGCCTTCGTCGACGGCAAGTTCGGACCCGACGGGCTCACCTTCACCGTCAACCACGTCAAGCCCGACGGCCGCACCGACTACACCGACCGCGCCACCGCGAAGTTCGACCGTGGCAACCTCATCGTCAACGGCACCAGCGGCGCGAAAGGTGGAGGCAAGTTCACCTGGACCATGATCAAGGATTCGCGCGGCCCCGACCCGCTGGCCATCCCCATCTTCATGCTGCCCCCGCGCGACATCCCCGTGCTCGGTCGCGGAGGCGGCGGACCAGCGCCCGCCGCGCCGAAACCGCTCCCCACCGGAGCCGCACCCGCCCCTGCGCCAGCCGGCTACATTGCCCCCGGACCCTGGAAAAACCCCCTCACCCCCGACGACGTCGTCGGCATCTGGCTCGGCTTCGGCAGCGGCATCAACAAGCAGTTCTTCATCATCCGCAAAGTCGGCAACGGCCTCCGAGGCATGGTCTGCGGCCGCTGCGATAATCCGTACACAATGGCCGCGCTCGACAACTTCGAATTGAGCGGCGACACCATCAAGTTCGACATCATGCACGAAGACTGGGGCGATTACACCCCCACGTTCCAAAAACACGTCACCGCCCGCGTCGCCGGCAACGAAATGCGCGCCACCACTTCGCAGGAAAATATCCCCGCCTCGAACGCCAAAGGCAAAGCCGGCGGTGGCGGCGGTGGCTTCTCCCTCATGGGACCCATCGCCATCGAAGCCACCCGCGGGAATCCGTAGACGCTGCACTACCTGAATGCCCTCCCCCAGCCCAGCCACCTGGAAGCGCTGCGCCATCCGCCTCGTCTCCGTAGGCATCGGAGCCGCAGTTGCAGGTCCCCTCGGCGCAGCCCTCGGCGGCATGCTCGGACCCATCGTCAGCGATCAATCCGAAGCCCTCCTCAATAGCTACGGCGAAGCCACCGGCAACACCTTCGCCAACATCGGAGCTAACTTCTGCTACGACCAGCTCCGCCAAATCCCCACCGCCCCGGACCTCGAAACCGTCGTCCGCCTCTCCCTCCGCGACGCCCTGCATGACATCCACAACGCTTCCCACGCCGACTGGTTCACCAACTGGCGCACCCGCCTCAACCACAACGGCCCCGTCACGCTCGACGCCCTTTCCACGATCCGCGACCACCTCGCCCCCTCGGCCGCAAACCCCGATCCCGCCGCACTCCAGCAACGCCTCGACGATCTCTTCCGCTCCACCATGGAACGCCTCGACGGCGAAGCCCACGCCGCCAACTCGTCCAGCGTCTCCATCACCAACCACTTCCGTTCCATGCCCCCGGAGCTGCTTACCCTGCTCCTGGAAAAACTCCCCGCTTCGCTCACCGTTCACTTTGAAAGCGTCGTTACCCTCCCCGAGCATGACCGCGCGTTCAAGCGCGTCCTCCTCCGCACAGTCAACGCCAGCCTCGCCGAGGCCACTGAGACCAGAAGGCTCATCGAGCGCACCTTCGAAACAGAACTCGTCCGCGCCCGTGAAGAGAATGCCCTCGCCCAGCAGCAAGTTCAAAAGGAACGGGAATCCAAAGAACAGTATCTCCAGAAGTACCTGAAGCTCCTTGAAGATATTACGGCCAGGGAAAAGCAAGAACCCGCTCCCCCACTCTCCGCCGCCGAATCTTTCGGGGACCTCCTCGAAAAAGGCGACCTCGAAGCCGCCGCCCGCCTCAAACAGCAGGCCATCGGAGCCAACACCTCCACGCTAGCCCGTGACTATTTCGACCTCGGCCGCGTCCACGAACTCCGCTTCGCCTGGCCACAAGCGCTCGACGCCCACGCGGAGGCTTGGCGCTTACAGAAATCCTTCGACTTCGGCTCCCAGTACGCCTACGTCGCCCAGAAGCAAAACCGCTTCTCCCAAGCCACGCGGACCTATTAAGAACTCTTGCCCTTGTCCCCGTCACCCGCTTTGCGCGCGCGCATCCTCAACAACCTGGCGAATCTCTACAGCGACACGCAGCGCATGAAGGAGGCCGAGGCCGCCTACCTCGAAGCCCTCGCCATACGCCGCAAACTCGCGCAGGCCAATCCCGACGCCTACCTGCCCTACGTCGCCACCACGCTCAACAACCTGGCGAATCTCTACAGCGCCACGCAGCGCATGAAGGAGGCCGAGGCCGCCTACCTCGAAGCCCTCGCCACATACCGCAAACTCGCGCAGGCCAATCCCGACGCCTACCTGCCCGACGTTTCCATGACGCTCAACAACCTGGCGAATCTCTACAGCGACACGCAGCGCATGAAGGAGGCCGAGGCCGCCTTCCTCGAAGCCCTCGCCATACGCCGCAAACTCGCGCAGGCCAATCCCGACGCCTACCTGCCCGACGTTTCCATGACGCTCAACAACCTCGCGGTTCTCTACAGCGACACGCAGCGCATGAAGGAGGCCGAGGCCGCCTACCTCGAAGCCCTCGCCACATACCGCAAACTCGCCCAGGCCAATCCCGACGCCTACCT
>CANFEY010000015.1 GCA_947446025.1 Bryobacterales bacterium | reverse complement strand
TGACGTTGTCGCAACCCTTCAGCCGTTCCACCGCCATCTTCCGGAATGCCAGGGGATATCTCCCCGCTCGCTTCTTCTTTGCCACTTGCAGTCCCTTTCCCTGCAAAGTGTGTCAAATTACAATGTCTCAAGTTTGGGGGTCAGTCCAATGGTAGAGCCAATGCGTGGCGTACTTCGTGAAATCAAGCAGCAGCACGCCGGCGACCGCGCGGATGGGAAAGGGAATGGAGGCGAAGCTCAGCACTCCCCATGGGTTGCCTTGAGCGCTGATTGCGGCCGCCACTGCCGAAAGAGGGAAGAGAACGGTATTCACTACCATCACCGTGGAGAGAAGCAGCCCGTGCATGGTCCATCGCCTCCCCGCGGGCACCATGGTTTCCCGGTTCGGACGCCAGGACTCCCACACCGCCACTAGCAGAAAGCCGACGCTAAACGTGATCCAATACCCGGGGCTTTCAAAGCGCAACCAGTCCATTGATAGAACTAAAGTACCATGCTATATTAGCCTTATGAAAACACTCGGAGCAGTGGTTGTTCTCTTGGGTACGGCTGGGTTCGCGCAGGCGACCGCCATCGTGGCCCCGGAGATCGATGCCAACTCAGTCGTTGCTGGAATCGCTCTGGTTTCCGGTGCCGTACTGGTCGTTCGCGGTCGCCGTAAGCGTTAAGGCACCCGCGAGCGCAGTTGTCCCACAAACCTAGGGAGCCCGCCTCTGTTTGAGGAAGGGCTCCACTAGCATGCGGCCAAAGTCCAGGCTGGATGCATCCTGATACCCACCGAGACCAATCCGCAGCGGCACGTTCACCTCGCCGGGATCGCGGTAGGTGCCCAGCATACGGTCCCACCACGGCAACAGTTCGCCCAGGTTCTTGCCCTGATTGGCCGCGTCGTCGGTGTGATGCAGACGATGCACGTTGGGAGTCACGATCCAACGCCGCAAGAGTTGGTCCCATTTGGCTGGCAGTGCCGCGTTTGCATGGTCGAAGAAGTTGGCCAGGCAGGACACAAGCTCCGATGCCAGTACGGCCCCCGCCGGAGGAGCCATCAGCAAGATAACCCCCAGGTTGAAACAGCGATAGAGCAAGCTTTCCAGCGGATGAAACCGGAGCGCTGTGGTCAGGTCGAAATCGGGATCGGCGTGGTGGACGCGATGCAATCGCCATAGCAGAGGCACCGCGTGCGAGAGCCGATGGGAGAGATACTTCACCAAATCGAGTAGCAGGAACGCGGCGATGCCCCAGGCCCAGCGCGGCCGGGCCCAGGAATGCTCCATGCACACTCCAGCGGCGGCTGGTCTGGACGATCAGGCGGCGTTCCGGGTGCCAGGTCTCCCACAGCGCGACGGCGAAAAAGGCCACGACGAATGTGCTCCAAAACGCTTTGCTTTCCAGATACAGCCAGTCCATGGGTGTGCCTTCATCCTACCGTAGTAGGGCGGGCTGGAAGCCCGCTGCGGACGGGACGTCCGCCCTCCTGCACTAGAATGGACTTACACGGATGCGCATTCTTGTTTCAGCGGGCGAAGCTTCGGGGGATCTCTACGCCGCACGCGTGGTGGAAATTCTGAAGGCGCGGCATCCCGAAGCCGAGTTCTTCGGCGTGGCTGGACCGCGCATGCAGGCGGCTGGCGTGCGCGCCATCGTAGATCAGCGCCAACTCGCGGTCATCGGACTGCTGGCCGTGGTCCCGCACATCCCGCGCATCTTCGGCATTCTGAATAAACTCACACGCGCCGCCGAGCAGGCTAAGCCGGACCTGGCCATCCTGACCGATTCGGCTGGCTTCCATCTGCGCGTGGCCAAGCGCCTCCACAAACTGGGCGTCCCAGTGGTGCAACTGATCGCCCCGCAGGCCTGGGCGTGGCGCGAATACCGCGTGAACACCATGCGCCGGACTCTGCGCCAGCTGCTTTGCATCCTGCCCTTCGAGGAGAAATTCTTCAGGGATCACGGCGTGCCGACCACCTATATCGGGCATCCTCTGGCCCGCCTGGCCGCACCGAAACTGACGCGGCAGGAGCTGTGCGCCAAACTTGGCGTGCCCGTTCATGCCCGCGTCGTTGCGCTGCTTCCGGGCAGCCGGAAGGGTGAGGTTTCGGGCCACATCCCCATTCTGATCGAGACCGTCAAGCGCCTCGGACCCGGCCTAACCCCTGTACTAGCACTGCCCGGCGGCTTCGGGAACCCCACTTTTTTAGAACCAATCCGCTCCGCGTCCATCCAAGTGGTTGAAGGGCTCACCTGGGAAGTTTTGGCACACGCCGAGTTGGCGCTTGCCGCCAGCGGGACGGTTACCATCGAGGCCGCCATGCTGGGAACGCCCATGGTGACGTTTTATCGGGCAAACGCGTTAGATTGGTATCTGGGCAGGTGGTTGGTTAAGGCCCCGTTCCTCTCCATGGTGAACATCGTGGCGGGACGGAAGATCGTTGCGGAGTTAATCCAGCACGACTGCACGCCGGACAAAATCGCCGCCGAGGCGTTGCGGCTGTTGGGAAATGAAGGAGCGCGCAGAGAGATGCAAGCAGAACTGGCGGACATCGTGAAACAGTTGCGCAGTGACCGCGATCCCATGGAGACGGCCGCAGACTGTATCGAACAGGTGTTGAAACATGTTGACTAGAGTAGCCGTGGTTGCGGCCGTAGCCGCTCAAATGCTCACTGCGCAGGCGCGCCGCCCGGACGCCGGCATTGACGTTCAGAAATACACCATTGAAGCGCGCATCGATCCCGAAAAACAAACGCTGGCCGCGAAGGTGAAGATGGAGTTCACTCCCGATGCCGATGCCACGGAGATGACGCTGGGCTTCCATCAGGGTCTGGATCTGCGCACAGTCACCGACGGCGCGGGCGATGCCGCCATCAGCCAGCGCCTGCCCGATTCCAACGTCCGCGTATCGTTCCCCCAGGCGCTGCCCAAGGGAAAGCCCGCGACGCTGACGTTTGAATACGACGGCAAGCTGACCGGCAATGAAGAGTCGCCGGTGTGGGGCATCAAGTTCGCGGCCATCCATGAGGACAACGCATATTTCATGTACCCGGCGCGCTGGTTCCCGGTGAATGACTACACGGTGGACCGCTTCTCCATGGATCTTAAAGTCACCGTTCCCACGGGGTTCAACGTCGCCGCCAGCGGGCTGCAATTTTCCGCCAACGACGTGGGCGGCGAGCGTGTGGTGGAGTATGAATTCACCCAATCCGGCTTTCCCGGCAGCTTCGCGGTGATGAAGGGCAATCCGCAGGTGGTCAACGCAGGCGGCATCAACGGCACGTTCTTCTTCCGCGACAACTCGAAGATGTCGGAAGCTTACGGCCAGGAACTCGGCAAGGCGATGGAGTTTTTCACCGGGCTTTTCGGCCTGCCCCCGAACCGCAGGCTTGCATTCGTGGAAACGGAATCGGGTGCGCCCAACGGCTACTCCGCGCCGGGGGTGGTCTTCATGTCGCCCGCAGCCATCGGCTCGCAGGTCAACACCCGTGTGGTGGCGAACCAGATCGCGCGGCAGTGGTGGGGCGTGCTGCTCTCCCCGGCCAGCCGCAATCATCTGTGGATCCAGAACGGCGTGGCTCGCTACGCCGAACTGCTCTACGCCGAAGAGACCGAAGGCAAAGCCGCTTTGAATACTATGGTGAAGGACACCTACGTTGAAGCGCTCACGGTGGAGCAGCCGCCGATGATTCAAGCGGCTCGCCTGGAAGACTATTCGCCTGAATACTGGGCCATCACCGCTGGCAAAGGCGCTGCAACGTTGCACATGCTGCGGGGCATTATGGGCGACGAGGCGTTTTTCAAGCTGCTGAAGCAGGTCCCCGACCAGTTCGCCGGCAAGTCCATTGACACCGAGCAGTTCAAACGAGCCGCCGAAGACATCGCCAAGGACAACTACACCGGCTACTTCCTACAGTGGGTGGAATCAAGCGGCGCGCCCGAGTTCACACTGGAGTACGCTACGTTCCGCACCAAGGACGGCTTCCGCGTCAACGGGAAAGTGATGCAGGACCTGGACCTATTCCGCATGCCGGTCAAGCTCCGCATTGAAACTGAGGGCAACCCGGAAGAGAAAACCGTGATCGTCTCCGGCACCAGCACCGAGTTCGCGGTGGAGACGTTCGGCAAGCCGACCAACGTGGTTCTGGATTCGGCAGGCGAAGTGCTGCGCTACGACGACGACATGCGCGTGAAGGTCGCCATCCGCCGGGGCGAGCAGTTCGTGGAAATCAGTGAGTTCCTGGAAGCAATCAAGGAATACGAAAAAGCGCTGCAAGTGAAGCGCAATAGTTCGCTCGCGCTATACCGGGTGGGCGAGGTCTACTTCCTGCAAAACAACTTGCAGGAAGCCGCCAACAAGTTCCGCGAGTCCATTGCCGGAGACTTGGAACCCAGCTGGGTGGAGGTATGGTCGCACCTGTACCTGGGGAAGATCTTCGACATCACCGGCAGCCGCGAGCGAGCTGTGAACGAATACCGGCAGGCAACGCGCACTCGGGACAACACGCAGGGCGCGCTCGAAGAAGCCGAGAAGTATCTGGCCAAGCCCTACGAGCGCGAGCGGCCTCGATTCTAACTGGACAGCTACGTCTCTTTCAATATCTCCCGAGCGCAGTTATGCCCCGGAGCACCCATCACCCCACCTCCGGGATGTGCGCCGGACCCGCATAGATACAAGCCGCGCACCGGAGTCCGGTACTTCGCCCACCCCGCAAGCGGGCGCATCACGAACATCTGGTCCACCGCCATCTCGCCGTGGAAGATGTTGCCGCCAGCGATCCCGAAGCGCTGCTCCAGGTCCCATGGCGAAAGCGTCTGCTTCTCGACCACGATGTCGCGGATGTTGGGGCAGTATTCTTCGATCACGTCCAGGATGCGCTCGGTGTAGGGCGCGCGTTCCTGCTCCCACGTGGTGCCCTTCAAGGTGTACGGAGCGTATTGCAGGAAGATCCCCATGATATGGTGCCCCGGCGGCGCGAGCGACGGGTCGTACATCGTCGGGATCGTCATCTCGATCAAAGGGTTCCGCGACGGGCGACCGTACTTGGCGTCGTCCCAGGCGCGTTCCACATATTCGACGGACGGGCAGATGTGCATGGTCGCGCCGTGCTGTGGACCGGGTGTGCCGGGCAGCGCCTTGAAGTCGGGCAGGCCGCGCAGAGCGAGATTCATCTTGAGCGACGTGCCCTCCACGCGGAACTTTTGGATGCCTTCAACGAAATCCGCGGGCAGTTCCTTTGCGTCGACTAGCTTGAGGAACGTACGCTTCGGGTCAAGATTGCTGGCGACCACGCCCGCCTTGATCTCTTCCCCGCTTTCCAGCACCACCCCGCTAGCCCGCCCGCGCTCTGTCAGGATCTTCGCCACCGGCGCATTCGTCCGGATCACCACGCCGCGAGCCCGTGCCGCATCGGCAATCGCATTGGAGACCGCGCCCATGCCGCCGCGCACGAAGCCCCACAAGCCGCGATGCCCGTTGACGCCGCCCATGCAGTGGTGCATCAGAATATAGGCCGTTCCCGGCGAACGCGGCCCGCCGTTGGCGCCGATCACGCCGTCTGTGGCGAGCGTCACCTTCAACTGCTCCGACTCAAACCATTCATCGAGAAGATCCGCCGCGCTCTGCGTGAAGATCTTCAGCAGGCCGACGATTTCCTTCTTCGACAATCCGCGCAGCTTGCCCAGCAGCTTCAGGTAGTCGAGTAGGTCGCCTGGCCCGGGCGGGAAATCCGGCGGCGTGGTCAGCAGAATCGATTCGACGACGATTGCCAGCCGCTCCAGGTACGCTTCGTATTTGGGGTACGCTTCCGCGTCCTTCTTTGAAAACTTGGCAATCTCCGCCAGCGTCTTGGCCCGGTCCTGCCACATAAACATATGGGTGCCGTCTGGGAAGGGGGAGAAGAACGCCGGGTCCTTGGCGTCCACAATGTAGCCGAAGCGCGGAAGGTCCAGGTCGCGGATGACCTTTTCCTGCATCAGGCTCGCCAGGTAAGAGGCGGTGGAGACTTTGTAGCCCGGCCAAATCTCTTCGGTCACCGCGCAGCCGCCCACCAGTTCGCGCGCTTCCAGAACCAGGACACGACGGCCTGCACCTGCCAGATACGCAGCGGTCACCAGGCCATTGTGTCCGCCGCCGACGATGATTGCGTGATAGGAGTCCACGGGAACTCGTAGCGTATCGCGTACCTCTATGCCGCCGCAACGCGCTAAACTTGAAGTTCCCATGAAAATTGCCATTGGAGCCGACCACGGCGGCTATGAGCTGAAGAACCAACTGCGCGATGCACTGACCGCCGCCGGGCATCAGGTGCGCGACTTCGGCGCAAATTCGACGGATTCGAGCGACTACCCCGACTACGCCGCTCCAGTGGCGCACGCCGTCGCCGACGGGCAAGCCGAGCGCGGCATCCTAATTTGCGGCAGCGGCGTGGGCATGGCCATTTCCGCTAACAAAGTCCGAGGCGTGCGGGCTGCGGTCGGCATGACCCAGGAATTGGTTGCCCTCACGCGGAAACACAATGACATCAACGTGCTCACGCTGGGTGGGCGATTCACGGACCCCGCCACCGCGCAGACCTTGGTCAAGACGTTCCTCGAGACCGGCTTCGAGGGCGGCCGGCACGAACGCCGCGTGGAAAAAATCTCCGCACTCGAAAGTGAACTATGACCGAGCAGCAGCGCCTCCAACGTCCCCTCTCTGAAGTGGACCCCGCCATCGCCAACCTTATCGCGCAGGAAACGCTGCGCCAGCATACGCACCTGGAACTGATCGCCAGTGAAAACTTCACTTCCGAAGCCGTGCTCCAAGCTGACGGCAGCGTATTCACCAACAAGTACGCCGAAGGCTATCCTGGCAAGCGCTACTATGGCGGCTGCGAATACGCGGACGAAGTAGAGCAGCTGGCCATTGATCGTGCCCGCAAGCTGTTCGGGGCTGAATACGCCAACGTGCAGCCGCATTCCGGCTCGCAGGCCAACCAGGCCGCCTATGCCGCGGTCCTGAACGCCGGGGACACTATCCTGGGCCTAAACCTGGCTCACGGCGGCCACCTCACGCACGGGCATCCGCTGAACTTTTCGGGCAAGCTTTACAAGGTGGTCGCCTACAACGTTCGCCTGGATACGGAGCAGGTGGATTACGACGAAGTCGCCAAGCTCGCCGAAGAGCATAAGCCCAAGCTGATCATCGCCGGCGGCAGCGCCTACCCGCGCACCTTCGATTTTCCCCGGTACCGGCAGATAGCGGACAGCGTCGGCGCGGTTTTCCTCGTCGACATGGCGCATTTTTCCGGCCTGGTGGCGGCGGGCCTGCACCCGAACCCTTGCGAATACGCCGATATAGTCACGTCCACCACCCACAAGACCCTGCGGGGTCCACGCAGCGGCATCATCCTGGCGAAAGAGCAGTTCGGTTCCGCCATCGACAAGAGCGTGTTTCCCGGCGCGCAGGGCGGACCGTTGGTGCATATCATTGCAGCCAAAGCAGTTTGTTTTTTGGATGCGATGTCACCGGAATTCAGGGAATATCAGAAACAAGTCCTGCTGAATTCCCGGGCCTTGGCGGCGGAGCTTTCCACGCGCGGCTACCGCGTGGTTTCCGGCGGCACCGATACGCATGTGCTGCTGGTGGATGTCTTCGCCAAGGGCATGCGCGGCAAGGAAGCCCAGACTGCGCTGGAGGCGGCCCACATCACCGCCAACCGCAACGCGATTCCCTTTGACCAGAACCCGCCGTTCAACCCCAGCGGAATGCGCTTTGGCACTCCTGCGGTGACCACGCGCGGCTTCCGCGAAGCCGAGATGCGTGAGGTGGCCGCGCTGATCACCCGCGTTCTCGAAAACGTAAAGAATACAGAGGTAATCGCGGACGTTCGTAAACAAGTGGCCGTACTCACGGAGCGCTTTCCGCTGTACGCCTGGAAGCGCTGAGACCTACGTGGCACGCCCCCTGCACATCGCCATCGATGCCCGGCGGGCTGGATTTTTCGGCATCGGTACTTACATCCGCAACCTGGTGTCCGGGCTTTCGCGGCTGGACCAGACCAATCGCTACACGCTCATCCGGCGGACCGGCGACGAGCCGTTGCCGGGGCTGGGGCCCAATTTTGGTTCTGTCGAGTTTCACAAGTTGGACACCGACCCCGTCCAGAACCTTACATTTCCACTTTTCGTTCGGAAGTTAGGGGTGGATTTAAGCCACATTCCATTAAATTCCGTAGCCTACTGGATGCCAAAACCGTATGTCGTCACCATTCACGACATGAGCAGCCTGACGCACCGGCCGCAAGGAGGGCTACGGGACATGTTTCACCAGGAGCGATACCGCCGCGGAGCAGCCCGGGCCGAACGCGTGATCGCAGTTTCCAACGCCACTCGGCGGGATCTGGAAGTAGTAGTAAACATAGCTACTGAGCGCATTCGGACGGTATACAGCGCGCCTGACCCCGTCTTCCGCATGGAGAATGAAGGTGCCGCGGAAGCGGTCCTGCAGCGCTACTCTATCCAGCCTCCATTTATCCTTTATGCCGGTACCATACGACCACATAAGAACGTAGGACGATTAGTGGAAGCGTTCGCCGTTGTGCGGGCGGAACTGGAATCAAATCCGGAATTCCGCGACCTAAAACTCGTCATTATTGGCGATGAATTGTCCCGTTATCCCGCCGTCCGGCGGACAGTGGCCGCCACCCGCATGGCGGCCTCGGTGCGCTTCCTCGGCTTTGTTCCAGGGGAGACTCTGCGGGTGTTCTATCAGGCGGCATCGGTCTTTGCATTCCCCTCACTGGCTGAAGGCTTTGGACTGGCTCCGCTGGAAGCAATGGCCTGCGGAACCCCTTTAATTGCTTCGGATTTGCCAGCATTGGTGGAGGCCGTCGGAGATGCTGCTGAGTTGGTTAGTCCGGAGAACGTCTTCGACATAGCCCGAGGACTACGCACACTATTGCTCGATCCGGAGTTGCGCCGCCGCAGGAGTGAGCTCGGCCGCCGCCAGGCGGCCCGGTTTGACTGGGCGATTACTGCCCGGGCCGTACTCCGAATATACGAAGAATTAAGTTGAGATATTTTAAAAGCTGGGTTGACACGTTCCGTATACAAGCGTAATATACTCCCATTGGCCTCACGGTGGCCCTTGGGCTGGGCTTTGAAGTCCAGTCTGGTTCGGCAGGATGTACTGTTATGGAGTGGACTCGTTCAGAGACTCTCGCGTTAGCAATGCACCAATGCGCTCAATGCCACGGTTCGGGATTGCGCTTGGCAAGGAAAGGCGCGTTGACGCCGTGTAACTGCGTGCTGCGGTCGATTTTTCGGATTTGTTTCAGCCGGTTCCAAAGATGCGCAACCCAGGAGCGTCACCTGAGTCATGTATCCTTGGAACCGCATGGGGGCCGCAATCGGCCCAGCAGTTGGGGTTTGAAGGATGAGGAGTACATCGCCGACTTCACGTTGGTTGCGCGGCGTAACCTGACCGAAGAGGAGCACCGCCTGTTCCGCTTCCACTTCCTGTTGGGCGCGGATTGGCGGTTATGCTGCCGCAAGCTGGGCATGGACCGCGGCAACTTCTTCCACGCCGTGTACCGGATTGAGCAGAGGTTGGGCCGCGTGTTCCGCGAGTTGGAGCCGTACCCGTTGTTCCCGCTCGATGACTACTTCCATGGCCCATCCCGCATCGGTCCGCAACTGGTGGCGGCGAAGCCCAAGGACTCTCGAGGCTTGTCCTTGATTCCGCTGTGGGCTGGACCGTTGTCCTTCCCACCGGTGGGCCGCACCGCCTCCTAGTTGTGCCGAGGCACGGCCGCCATATCATGCGGTCTTACTCTGTTAGGACGACAACGTTCCGCTGCTTGTCCGGTTGTTGGAAGCGGAACCGGCGCGCGTTAGTCTTCCGGCCATGCGATCTCGTTGTCCCAAAGGTGTATTTCTTCTTCGGTCTGCGGCATCTTTTTCAGATAGGCCGGCAGCAACTCACGGAAAAGTTGCGAACGGTTGACCTCGGTTTTCTTGGTCAACCGTTCCGCCTTCCTTGCGAAGCGGAGCGTCGATTAAGATTTGGATGGTCTCCATGAGTGTGGACTCTACTCCACAGTCGCTCTACCGCCCGCCGAGAAACTTCCCGAGCAGGCCCACCACGTCATCCGCGACCGAGCCGTCTTTATTCTGGTCCAGCATCCCCATCAGGCCGCCGCTGGCCGAGGCGCCCACGCCCGCCGCTTGACTGGAGTTCTGCTTCGCCAACCCGCCCATCACCATCGTCGCGACCATGGGAAGCATCTGTTTCAAGATATCCGCGCCGATGCCGGTCTGCGCCGACGCATGATTCGCCACCGCGCGGCTCACGTCCTTGCTGCCGAACACGTGGCCCAGGATGCCGTTGCCGTCCTGGATGGTTGAGTCTTGCGTCAGCGTTTCGGGATTGTCGAGATACTGTGAATGATTACCGCCCGTCAGTGCGCCCAGCAATCCGTCGAGCCCGCCCTGCTGCTGCGTGTTCTTCTGCATCCCCGCCATCAACGCCGGGACAAGCTGCGCAAGCGCTCCGCTGGTCTGGTCCGGTGAGAGGCCGAACTTCTGCCCCAACTGCTGCGTAGCCCCGCCGCCCGCCGCATTCATCAGCACATCAAGAATCGGATTCATGGTTACTCTCATAAGCCGTCAAATAGAACTGAACTCAAGTATCGCTCACCGGAATCCGGAAGAATGACCACGATGGTCTTGTCCTTCATCTCCGGCAAGCGAGCCACGCGCACCGCTGCCGCCACCGCCGCGCCGCTGGAAATCCCGCTGAGGATTCCCTCCTCGCGTGCCAGCCTGCGAGCCATCACGATCGCTTCTTCCTCGCCCGCCAGCTCGATGCGATCCACCATCTTCAGATCGAGGGTCGAGGGAATGAAGCCGGCTCCAATGCCTTGAATCCCCGTGGGTCCTGGCCGCAGCCGATGACCGGCAAGATGCTGCGTGATCACGGGACTATGCTCGGGCTCGACGCCTACCGAAAGGATCTTGCGCTTCTTTTCGAGCTTGAAGTAACGCGAGATGCCGGTGATGGTGCCGCCCGTGCCGATGCCTGCCACCACGGCGTCCACCACGCCGCCGGTATCGGCGAAAATCTCCGGCCCCGTGGTCTCGAAGTGGATCTTTGGATTCGCTGGATTCTTGAACTGCTGCAGCAGCACGTAGCGTTCTGGATCTTCCTTCACCATCGCCTCGGCGCGTTGAATCGACGCGGCCATGCCCTGCGCGCCGTCGGTGAGGATCAACTTGGCCCCCAGCGCCTTCAAAACCTTGCGCCGCTCCATCGACATGGTCTCCGGCATCAGCAGTGTCACCGGATACCCGCGTGCCGCGCCTACGAACGCCAGCGCGATGCCGGTGTTGCCGCTGGTGGGCTCAATCAGTTCCTTGCCGGGCTTGAGCAGTCCGCGCTTTTCCGCATCCCAGATCATCGACGCGCCGATGCGGCACTTGACCGAGTACGCCGGATTGCGCCCCTCGATCTTCGCCAGCACGGTGGCATGCGAGCCATCGGTCACGCGCCGCAACTTCACTAGCGGAGTGCGCCCAATGCTCAGCGAATTATCGTCGTAGATCATATTTCGAAATTCGCGACGTAGCGCGTCTGCGATTCTTTCCAGCGTCGAGCCAGCTCGGCGAAGGTGGTGGAGTCTAGTAGCGCATCCGCCGCCGCGTCCACGCGCTTCCACATGTCGACAAACGGCCCGCCGGCGTCTGACCGGGTCTTCTTTGACTGTTCCACGTAGCGCAAAACTTGCCCGACGGTGAGTTGGTCGGCCGGCTTGGCGAGTTTGTATCCGCCCTCAGCCCCGCGCCTCGACTCCACGAATCCGCCTTGCTTGAGGCTGGCAAGGATCAGCTCCAGGAATTTCTGCGGGATCTGCTGCCGCCGAGCGATGTCCGCGATCTTGACGGGTTGGTCCACCGGCTGCGTCGCCAAATCGAAGATGGCGTGCAGCGCGTATTCGCTCTTCACAGAGATGTTCATCGACATCCGTCAGTGTAGGGGAGCGAATGCGGCTTTGTCTAGCGGGAACGGGGGGATTGGGATTCACGCGTGACAGAGTGAATCCCAATCCCGTCAGGGGAGCACGGTTACTTCTCTTCGAGCAGCTTGTTCACCAGCTCGCGCATCACACTCTCTGTGGCGATGGTGGCGCTGCCTGTGGGGCGCGGTGGCGTTTGCGCGCGGATGACGCCCTTCTTGTCGATGACCACCAGTTGCGGCACGCCGTAGCCTTCCACTACCGAAAGCCCGAGGAACCGCAGCACCGGTTCCTTCGCCGTGACCAGGCCCACCGGGAACGAGGCGTACTGTGAGAATGCGGACGTCAACTTGTTGTTCTCCCCGGTGTCCTTGGTCAGCACTTCATCATTGAACGCGACGCCGAACACTTGCAGACCTTTCTGGCCGAGCTCGGTTTGCATCTTCGAAAGCCACTGCGCGGAGGCTTGGCAATGCGGGCACCAGGTGAAGAGGAACTGCACTACGCAGACCTTGCCTTTTTCCGCCGAGAGCATCCTCTCCTTACCCGAAGGCGCGTGAATCGTGAATTCCGGCGCGGGGCGGGGAACTGGAGCTGCGGCCTGCACCACTGCTCCGAGTGCGAGCAACAAACCGAAGACAAACTTCAAGCGTTTCATTTTTTCTCCTTTTGATTTAAACTACTGCTTACAAACTTGATGAGGGCGCGTCGGAAAGCTCACACGACATCGCAAGGATGATCTGCTCCGGTGCGGCCGCGCAGGATATGGGGGCCTTGCTCACTCGTGCCGCGTAGACCGCGACCGCGATGGCCGCGAAGGCGATCAGCGCGGGCACAGGAATCCGCACCGAGCCCGTAAGCAGCCAGCGCCACCATGCTTGGCGATGGGGCTCGCGTCCGAGTACTCTGCGCTCCAGCGACGCAGGTGCATCCGGCGCTTTCCACTGCCGCAGTGCGTGTTTCAATTCGTCATCGTTCAGCATGCTTCCTCACCTCCCGCAAAGGACTCAACGCCCTCCGCAAGTTTTCTCGCGCGCGGAATAGGCGGGACTTCACGGTGCCGATCTCGGCGTCCACCGTCCGTGCGATTTCTTCTAAGCTCATATCTTCGTATTCGTAGAGCACCAACGCCTCGCGCTGCAGAGGCGGGAGCGCACGGATCGAGGTCGCCACGGCCTCGGTGGTCTCCATGTCAGCAACCGGCGGCGCGACGAAGGCGTCGTCGTCCAACTCCGCCCAGCGATTCGCATCGCGCCAGCGCTTCCGCACCTGATTCCGCGCGGCTCCGAACAGAAACCAGCGCAACTCACCGAGCGCTGGGTCGAACGCCGCCGGCCTCCGCAGCAGCGCCAGGAACACCTCCTGCGCCACATCCTCAGCCGCTTCCGGCGAGCCGGTCATGCGCCAGGCGAACCGGTAGACGGCGTCCTTGTGCCGGTCGAAAGCCTCGCGGAATTGATCGCGGTTCATCAGGTCTCTGATTGTACTTACCCGCGAGGCCGGAAAAGATACGGTCTGCTGCTCCCGCTCTCTCAAAATCGCGGCGATCACACGAGGGTCGCGCCGTCTGCGAAAGACCGCACCACCCACAGGGGCTGCTTCTCCGGCGGGTACGCGATCAGGTATTCGCGCACAAGGACGAAGCGGAGAGGCCGTGACGTAAGGTTCGGGCGTCGGAACCCTTGGTGGGGGAACGGGACCAATGCCTCGATGCGATCAAGAATTTCGTTGACCACACGGTCTGCAGCCTCGAGACTATATTCGGCTATGCTGCCGCGAATTTCATCCAGATCGGTAGGCGCGTCTGGATGAAAGGCGGCTTCGGTCACGTTTGAAGCGTCTTCCGGCGTTGTTCATCGGACTTCGCCGCCATGATGCGGCGCACCTCGGCGAGGCCAATGGGCTTGACGCGTCCGCTCTCCAGATCGTCATAGCGGCGAGCCGGCGTCTCCCGGATACGAGACCATTCGTCAAAGTGTCCGGCTACCGCGTCTTCCAGCGACTCTGCGTTGGATCGTCCGCTGTCCCGCTCCATCTCGTCGAGCTTCTTCTGAATGTCTGGGGCAAGATGGACTTCCATAGCGTGGTCTCCTTCTGCGTCCATTATGAACGCTACCTCGCCGGCAGTATCCCCGCCATAGCCGCCTTCGCCGCGACGTAACCTTCCGGCATGTCGCCGGTGTCGGCCCGCAGAAACTGGCGATGCTCGGGACGAATCGTCTCCAGCAGTTTTTTGCGGGTCTTCAGCTTCAACGGAGTGCCGGGGTAAATCTTCCCCATCTTCGCCATCCACTTTTCGGGCAGCGCGCTGGCGAACATCGCCATGGGCCAGGTGAAGTTCGGACCGTTGAGCTTGCGCAGCTTCCACGCCCACAGTCCCATGGCTCCCGTGCGCCATGCGATGGGACCCCACCAGCTCATGTTGCCGGGACGCAGGTTCATCTTCCAGCACTTCATCATCAGCTGCCATTGCAGCGGGCTGAACTGGCGCGTCTCGGTCACGCCCTTGGCGTTCTCCAGGCGCGTATCGTGGAGCGGAGTGAAGATCGACGGGATGAAGAACGCGAACAGGCCGCGCCGCTCCACTTCATAGATCAGGTCGAGCGTGGCCTTCACATCCTCATCCGTCTCGCCAGGACTGCCAACAATCAACGTCACTGCCGGGAACCAGTTGTGCCTGTTCAGGACCTCCAGCCCGCGCACGAAAACGCTGGGCCAATCGTCGATCTTGAAGGGCACGCCCTTCCCGGCCATGATTGTCTTGGCCAACCTCACTGAGCCTGTCTCGAGGCCGATCAACGGCGTCAGCGCTTTCTTCTTCGGATGCGTGCTGAGCACCGGGATGTGGATGGGGCTCTTGTCGATCATGATCTCGGTCAGCTTCTCGATCATCACCGGGTCCACCACGGCGGGCGCGATGGTGCAGTGGCTCAGCACGTGCTGCTCCACTCCGGGCGTGTTGCAGATCTCCGAATACAGGTCCACCAGCGCCTCGCGATTCGGGAAGTAGAACGGCGTGGCCGTATGCACCTGGCCCCAGATAAACATGTCCTCCGTCGCCAGAGAAATCTGCTTGTTGCCGTCGCGGACGTTTGCCCGCACCGCCGCCATCATCTTCGCTTTCGGCACGTCGATTTGTGGATTGAGGTCCGGCACGCAGAACTGGCAGCGTCGGCCGCAGCCGGTGGTCATCTCCACAACGTCGAACGTGGTGCGCTTGTCCGGCAGCAGAATTTGGTCGCGATCCTTTGGGTGCGCCACCTCCACATCGCGCGGCAATTCTTCTCCGCGAACCGCCTTGCGGAACAGCTCCATCGTATCGTTCGATTCGCTGCGCCCTTCGACGACGCAGTCCACACCGAACTCCTCGTAGCCGTTGGTCTTCTGAATCTGCCAGCCGCCGGACCCGCCCAGCATCACCTTGAAGTTCTTGCGGAACGGATTCGCCTTGACCTTGGCGAACATCTTGCGCGCGTAATGGGAATTGATAGGCTCCTGCGAAGATCCGAAGATCGAGGCGTACACGCCTGCCGCGAACGTCACACCGAGCGGATTGTGCGTGGAGATCGCCACCACGCGTGTGTTCGGGCCGCAGAACTTGTCGATGTCATCCGGGTAACAGCACACCACGTCGCGTGAGTCATACTCGCGCAGCAGGGCCGCCTCCACCGCGCGGCATCCGGCCGGCATGTAGCGCGCCGACCCGTCCTCGTTGTATTCGAGGTTTTTCCACGTCGGATACTTGCGGTTGATGATGCCTTCCAGCCAGACGGGCAGGGAAGCCAGACTCATTTGGATGAAATATCCCGCGTGATCGATGATCTCCGAAAACGGAGCTGTGATCACGATCAGTCTGCCTCCATCCGGCGGGGGTTCCGCCGCGTGCAGAGCGTTATCTTCCAGAATCGCAGTCGTCTGGCTCATGTCACCTCTTGTTCTTTGCAAGTGAGAAAAGCTTGAAAAATCATTCTACACAATCTCGGCCCCAAGCGGGGCATAATATGTTTGTGAGGTACGCGCTTCTATTAATGGCCGCCGCCGGTTCGGTCCTGGTAGGACTGCGCGCCGCCAGCGACCCTGCCGCGGACCTGAGAACCGCCATTGAGGCCGTGAACGCCAAGCGTTTCGCCGTGGCCGCGCCTCTGCTGAGCGACCTCCGCGCGCGGTTGCCGCAGTTGGCGGACTATGCGGGATGGTACCTCGCGACCACGCAGAGCGAACTGAAGAATTACGCCGCTGTCCGGCCCTCCCTGGATGCCGTGTTCCAGCAGACGCCGCGGTCGCCGCTGCGTGGCCGGGCCTCGCTGCTGGCGGCTGACGCCTACCTCAAACTCGGCCAGCCCGAAGATGCCATCCATATACTGCGCGATTACTACGCGGAGACCACCGCTCCGCAAAGCGACATGCTGCTGGCCGACGCCTACCTCGCCGCTGGAGACAAGGTCAACGCCGCCGTCTACTATCAGCGTGTTTACTTCGGCTACCCGCAGTCTCCCGCAGGCCCTCGCGCGCTGGCCGCAATGGACAAGTTGAAAGCGGAGATGGGCGGCGATTATCCGCCCGCCATGCCATTCTCCATGCTGGGCCGCGCGGTCAAGCTGCTGGATGCCGGACAAACCGCGGCCGCCCGCAAGGAGTTCGAAACTCTCATCCCGCAGCTCGGCGGCCCGGAACGCGACCTCGCCCGCGTCCGCATCGGCGTCGCGATGTACGCCGCCAAGCAGGAAACCGCCGCGCTCGACTACTTGTCCAAACTCGAAGTCCAAGCCGACGAGCCCGACGCCGAACGTCTTCTCTATATGTCGCAAAGCGCGCGCCGCTTGAACCGCTTTTCTGACATGGATGAGTTCGCCCAGCGGGCCTCGGAGTTGCACCCCAAGTCGCAATGGACGGTGGACGCCCTCATCGCCGCCGCCAACCGCCATCTCACGGAAAACGAAGTGACGAAGTTTGA
This sequence comes from Bryobacterales bacterium, assembly GCA_947446025.1. GTDB lineage: Bacteria > Acidobacteriota > Terriglobia > Bryobacterales > Bryobacteraceae > Palsa-187. The sequence goes on along the minus strand of CANFEY010000015.1, from coordinate 61,890 downwards.
GCCGCTCTATCAGGCCTGCTACGAAGGCGCGCCCACCGATCCGGACGCCGGCCTGTGCCACTGGAAGGTCACCTGGCAACACTACATGCGCCGCGAAGCCGACGCCGAGCAGATGTTGCGCGAACACTTGAAGGGTTACCCGGCGTCCGACCAGGCGTCCGCGGCGCTTTACTTTCTGGGCCGCTTGGCGCAGAACTCCGGTGACGCCCGCGCGGCACGGACATACTTCAACGAAGCCGCCACCGAGTATCCCAACGTCTTCTACGCAAGCCTTGCCAAGGAGCGCCTAGCCAAGCTTGCCCCTGCGCAACCCGCCGAATCGGTCGCTGCGTTCCTGCAGACCGTCGCGTTCCCGCTGCGTTCGCGCGCAGGGGAATTCACCGTGACCCCCGTGGCCAAGTCGCGCATGGAGCGCGCCGAAATCTTCGCCAAGGCCAGCCTGAAGGACCTGGCGGAAGCAGAACTGCGTTTCGGTGCCGACGCCGGTGAGCAGCCCCAACTGCTGGCAATGCAGCTAGCTAAACTCCTCAGCGACGGCGACCCCGCCAAGGGCATGCGCTACATCAAGCGCTACGCCAAAGGATATCTGCTGATGCCGATCACCACGGCGCCCAAGGAATTCTGGCGGCTGGCGTTTCCCTTGCCGTATCGCGCGTCGCTGGAACGTTTCACCGCGCAGTACAACATCGATCCGTTCCTGATGGCCGCTCTTATCCGCCAGGAATCGGAGTTCGATCCGCAAGCCGTTTCAGTGACCGGCGCGCGGGGCTTGTCACAGATTCAGCCCACCACTGGACGCGAACAGGCACAGAAGCTGAAGCTGGTGTTCACCCCTGCGAAACTCTTTCAGCCCGACTTCAACCTGCAACTCGGCACCTTCTACTTCGACTGGCTCAGCAAACAACTCAACGGTGACCTGGAAGCGGTCTTGGCGTCGTACAATGCGGGAATGTCACGAGCCAAGCAATGGCAAAAGTGGGGGGACTTCCGTGAACCCGCGGAGTTCATCGAAACCATTCCCATCACCCAAACCCGCGACTACGTCCAAGCCGTCCGCCGCAACGCCACCGCCTACCGCGAGATCTACGGAGCCAGCAAAAATTGATTCGGGAACGCTTCCGCGCCCAACGCACCCACGCCATTACAGAAAGCGTCATCCGCGAGATGTCGCGTCTCGCCGCCAAGCACAACGCGGTCAACCTGGCGCAAGGCTTCCCGGATTTCGCCGCCCCCGCCATCATCAAGGACGCCGCCCAGCGCGCCATCGCCGACGACATCAATCAGTATGCCATCACTTGGGGCGCGAAACCCTTCCGCGACGCCATCGCGGCAAAGTACAAGCGCCACTACGCGCTCGACGTCGACCCGGAACGCGAAATCACCGTGACCTGCGGCTCCACCGAAGCCATGATCGCCTCGCTGCTCGCCATCACCAACCCCGGCGATGAGGTCATCATCTTTGAGCCGTTCTACGAAAACTTCGGCCCCGACACTATGCTGTGCGCGGCGGACCGCAAATTCGTCACGCTGCATCCTCCCGACTGGCGCTTTGACCCCGTTGAACTCCGCCGCGCGTTTTCCAAGAAGACCAAGGCGGTGATCATCAACTCCCCCGGCAATCCCACGGGCCACGTGCTCGACCGCGAGCAGCTCACCTGCATCGCCGAACTCTGCCAGGAATTCGACGCCATCGCCATTACCGACGAGATCTACGAACACATCCTCTACGACGGCGCACAACACATCCCCATGATATGCCTGCCCGGCATGCGCGACCGCACCCTGCTCATCAACAGCATGAGCAAGACCTACGCTGTCACCGGTTGGCGTGTCGGTTGGGTGCTGGGTAGTCCGGATCTCACCGAATCCATCCGCAAGGTTCATGACTTCCTGACCGTCGGCGCGGCCGCCCCCTTGCAAGCCGCCGGCGTCGTCGCGCTCGGCCTGCCCGATTCCTACTTCACCGAAGTCGCCGCCCACTACAAAGACCGCCGGGACCGCATGCTCGGGATGCTCTCCCGCGCCGGATTCCGTTGCTCGGTTCCAAGGGGAGCCTACTACGTCATGGCCGACATCAGCGCCCTGAATCGCGGTGACGACGTGGCCTTCGTCAAAGACCTGGTGGAGCGCGTAGGCGTCGCCGCCGTCCCCGGCTCCAGCTTCTTCTCAGACCCCGAGCTGGGCCGCAACTGGGTCCGCTTCTGCTTTCCCAAGAAGGACGAGACCCTGGCTGAGGCCGAACGCCGCCTACTGGCGTAAACCTGCGCCCCATCCGTCCCCCGGACGCGCTTATAATGTGGGTAGCGCCTATGACTCTCTTAGAGAAGCTCCGCCAGCAGCGACCCAGCTCCGCATTTCTGATTCTGTGTACGCTTGCCGTTGGCATCCTGATCGGCACTGTGCTCAATAGCGAGTGGGGTGCCATCAACGCCCAGACCGGCGCGAGCGACGCCACTCCGCTCACCGTGCCCCCGGTGGCCAACATCGGCAATGAGTTTACCCAGTTGGCCAAGAAGCTTGAAGAAAGCGTGGTCGCCATCCGCGTGGAGCTGCCTCCGGCTCCCGCCAATAGCCAGCTGCAGTTCGGACCCGGTGGTCCCGGTGGTCCCGGAGCACCGGGCGGCCAGGGCGGCGATATCCCGGAAATGTTCCGCCGCTTCCTGCCCGACCAGGGCGACGGCGATCAGCCGAATCCTCTGGAAGCGCCCCAAGGTCCGCCGCGGCAGGCGTCCGGCACAGGCTTCATCGTGGATAAGAACGGCTACATCATGACCAACAACCATGTAGTCGAAAACGCCACCAAGATCACCGTTACCCTGACCAACGATTCCACCGAATACCGCGCCCGCCTGTTGGGCACGGACTGCGAAAGCGACATCGCGATCATCAAGATTGAAGCCCGCAAACCTCTCAAGCCCGTCACCATCGCCAATTCGGATTCTGTTCAAGTGGGCGACTGGGCGGTGGCCATCGGTTCTCCGTTCGGCTTGGCTTCCAGTGTCACCGCCGGAATCGTCAGTGCCATCGGCCGGGGGCCGGATCAGTTGCAAGGCGAATCCAAGCCCTTCCAGAGTTTCATCCAGACCGACGCCGCCATCAACCCCGGCAACAGCGGCGGACCCTTGCTGAACATCCGCGGCGAAGTCATCGGCGTGAACACGATGATTGAAACGCGCAGCGGCGGGTCGGACGGCATCGGCTTCGCCCTCCCGATGAATATGGGGGCGCGGGTATACAACGACATCATTCGCGAAGGCCGGGTTTCCCGCGGCTCCATCGGCGTCAGCCTCTCGAACGCGGATCGCCCGGAGTTGGTCCTCAAGGCATTTGGACTTGACCACGGCGCGCTCATCGAAGCCGCCACCGAAGGGCTCCCCGCGCAGGCCGCCGGCATCCGCGCCGGGGATATCGTGCTTACCATCAACGGCAAACGCGTCAAAGACAATCAGGACCTCATCGGAATCGTCGCCGAGCTGCCCGTCGGCCGCCCGGCTACGTTCAACATCGACCGCGACCGCAAACTGATCGACCTGAAGGTCACCATTCAGAATCGCCTCGATATGTATAAAGACAGGGAAGAAATCGCCTGCAACGGGAAGCCTGTCGAAGTTACCCAGGCCAAGCCCAAGGCCACCGGCGACGTTCGCTTCGGCTTCCGCGTGCGGGGCCCCATCACCGCGCAGGAAAAGGAACTGGTCCCCTCCGGCCACGGCATCGTCATTGCCAGCGTGGAGCCGGACACCTTCGCCGCCGAACTGGGCCTCGCCGACAATGACATCGTAGAGAGCATCAACCGCATTCCGGTGAACTCGGTGGATGACATCAACAAGGTCCGGGCGACGCTGAAACCGGGGGACGCCGTGGCGTTCCACATCTATCGACCGCGCCCCATGGGTGCCGGGCGCGGCAAAGGCCGCCAGCCCACTGGCCCCGCCGTTGCAGTCTACTACCTCACCGGAACGGTGCCGGAGTAAACATGCGGAACCTAGCAGCAGTTCTCCTCAGCCTCGGTCTGGCCGCCAGCCTCCCGCTAGCGGCGGCACAGAAGAAGCCGGCTCCGGCGAAGTCGAATGCCAAGTCTAAGTCTAAAGCGGTCAAGAAGCCCGCACCTACCCGCTACGTTCAACAGCATCCCTCGCCGGAGCGCTACACGAAGATCGAACAAGCCTTGATGGAGCGCGGGTACCTGAGCGAGGCGAACGGCGCTTGGGGAGCCGATTCCGTCGCTGCGCTCAAGAAATTTCAGCTGGAACAGGGACTCCCGGTGGACGGCAAGTTGGGCGCGCTGTCCCTGACGGCGCTGGGCTTGGGTCCCCGCCGGAATGGCACTGTGGAAGAAGCCATCTCCGCCGGAGTCCTGCCCTCCGGCTCCGCTCCTACGCCGCTGGATTAGTGGCCGGAGGCCCGCCCTCCAAGCACTAATTCTTCGCAAAATACAACGAAGTAGCCCGCTCCATCTCCGGCTTGGTCATCAACGGCGGACGCCCCTCATACCGCCCGATGGACGTCAGAATGTTGCAGATGTCCGAGGGGTAACAAGCGCGCAGCTCCGTACGCCCCTCGCGCAGGCACAGCTTGCGCAAATACTCGGCGCTATCCGGCTCCACCTGCATGTCGCGTGATTGCACCACGCGCGTGAAAATCTGATCGAAGCTGTTGGGGTCCACCGCCTCCACGTAAATCTTGTTGTGGATGCGGCGCAGGAACGCCTCGTCCGCCAGGTCCGACGGTTCCAGATTGGTTGAAAATACCACCATCAGCTCAAACGGAATCTGGAACTTCACGCCGTAACGCAGCATCAGGTAGTCCACCCGCCGGTCGAGCGGCACAATCCAGCGGTTCAGCAAGTCGCGCGGACTCATCAACTGACGCCCAAAGTCGTCAATCAGCAGAATGCCGTTGTTGGCCTTCATCTGCAGCGGAGCCGCGTAGATGCCCGATGATTCATCCAGCCGCAACTCCAGCATGCTGGGGATCAACTCGCCGCCCACCAGGATGCACGGGCGCTTGCACAGGATCCAGCGCGGGTCGATTTCGTCGTCGAAATTCTCCACCGGCTGATGCACCACCGGATCATACACGCTGATAATCTGGCTATCCACCTCCACCGCGTAGGGGATCATGATCGCGTCCTGGTACACCCGCAACATCCGCTCCGCCAGACTGGTCTTACCGTTGCCCGTGGGACCGTAAACGAAGATCGAAGTCTGAGAAATGATCGCCGGACCCAGCTGATCCAGCATGCGGTCACTCACAATCAGATCCGAAAACGCTTGCCGGAGTATCCTTCGGTCCACCTGCACCTTCGCCGACTGCGCCTTCGTGGCGGCGTGGTAGTCGTTCAGTGAAACCGGACACGCCCCTGCGTACTGCGACACCTGAAACCGCTCCCCCGCCAACTGCTTGCCCGCTTGTGACAGGGTGAAGTTGTAGTCGTTCCCCGCCATGCCCTTGATCTCAACCAGCTGCTGGGACCGCATGTGTTTGAAAACAATGTCGATGACTGGCACTGAGATGCGCAGCGACCGGCTCAATCCTCCCAGATTCGAATACCCCTCAATCAGCATGCGCCGCAGCACCAGATCCAGCACCAGGGATTCGGGGATGCCCAGATCCTTCATGTTTTGCGGGATGGATGGGTGAAAGGCGGACCGGACAGGGGCGAAGGTAGCCATGGGATGTCTCCAGGCGATCTATCGACCGAAATTGCCCGCAGGATTACTGCACGCCGGCTCGCTCTAACGCGTCAGACCCTAGTGGTGAAGTGCATCTCCATAGCGCTGATTTCTTTGGGTTTGGCCTCGGGCCAGCCCCTTGCCCAACCCTTGGCCCAGGCCGCCCGTAACGCCGAAGCCGCCGGAGACACCCTCAACGCCTTCTTCCTTTACGCCCGGGCCGCCGCTGCCGACCCCGGTAACGCAGTTCTGGCGATGCAGAACCGTTCCCTGGGCCAACGCCTGCTGCAGACCTCCGCAACCAACCTCGGCCTCGATCCTGCCCGCGATCCGCAGACCGATATGGTCAACCGCATCGCCCTGGAACAGTTGAGCCCCACCGATGCCATCGAAAGCGACGCGGCTCTGGCCCCACCCCGCCTACTGCCCTCCGAAGGCCGCAAGCCCTTCGATCTGCGTGGCACCGCCCGCCCGGTCATCGAAGAAGTCGCCCAGGCATTCGGCGTGAAGACGGTCTTCGAGGCCGATTTTCCGCCCGGTCAGGCCCTCACTTTCCGTACCGGCGAACTGACTCGGGAGGAGGCCTTCCGGGCGATTGAGGCTGTCACCAACACCTTCTTCGTGCCCGTTCGCGGGGACACCATGCTGGTTTTCACCGACACCGCCGACAAGCGCACCACCAACTCCCCGGTCATGGCCGTTGCGATCCCCATTCCTCAGCGGATGAACGTCCAGGAAGCTCAGGAACTCGCCAGCGGCGTTCAGCAAATTCTGGAGCTGCGCCACATCGCCGTTGACGCCGGACGCCGGGTGATTTTCCTGCGCGATCAGGAGTACAAGTTGATCGCCGCCCGCCGTATGATTGGCGATCTGGCCCGCCTGCGGCCTCAAGTTTCCATTGAGGTAGAGCTTCTATCCGTATCAAAAAGCTCCACGTTAGGTATCGGCCTCAGCTTGCAAAACGCTGCTTCCATCGTGAACTTCAGCGCGCCTTCTACGCTGGCGCGTCTCGCCCAGCTGAGCACGTCCTGGTTTGGACTGGGTCTGGCCAACGCTGGGGCCTTTGCCACGCTCAGCCGCAGCTCCACGCAAGCGACGCTGCGAACCCAGATCGTATCTCTGGACGGCCAGCAAGCCCAGTTGCACATCGGCGACCGCTACCCCATCATCAGCGGTCTCAGTGGCTTCGGCGACACTTCGGTCCCGGTCATTCAATTCCAGGACCTGGGACTGAACCTTGAGGTGACCCCCACGGTTCACGCCGACGGAGAAATCACCATGCTGGTGGAGGCTGACTACAACGTGCTGGGCGGCGCATCGAACAACGGCATCCCGATCATCTCACAGCGCAAGTTTACCGGCACCGTCCGCACGCGTACGGACCAGTGGGCGATCATCGCCGGCCTCGCCGTAGCTCAGTCCTCGGTGACCACCACCGGAATCGCCGGCCTCAGCGCCCTGCCCGGAATCGGCCGCATCTTCCGCCGCGATACCACCACCGATGACGGCAGCCAAATCCTGATCATCCTCAAGCCCCGCCTGCTCAGCGAACCCGCCTGGGAACACCCCAGCGAACCCTTTTGGATAGGCACCGAAACTAAGCCGGCAGTGTTCTTTTAAATGGTGTCAGACACCATTTAAAACCCGAAGGTAGGCCGCCGCGACTTTTTCCGGGGCATGCTCTCTTACGATATGCTCCGCCGCTCTGCGCCCGATCGCCGCCGCCGCCCCCGGCTCCTTCGCCAGCCAAACGATGTACTCCGCCAGCAGTTCCTCCTCCGCTGGACCCGTATCCACCCGCAAGCACGCGTTTCGCGGAATCCGGCCAACCGAGGCATCAAGGCTGAACGCCACGGCCTTGCCGATCCCCATCATCCGCACCGCCACCCCCGACGACTCCGCAGCCGAGGGATACCGCAGATTCACGCACAGATCCGTCGCCACGAGATACTTCCAGAAATCCGCTTCCTTCAGATGCCCCGTCCGCACGATCCCCGGTTGCCGCAACAAAGGCTCCATCGTATTCGCGTATGCCTCGGACACAAACCCGCCGGACACCAGGAGCCTCGCATCCGCCCCCTGATCCACCGCCCGCCCGAACGCCCGCAGCAACACTCCCAGCCGTTTGGTCTCGCGCTGATGCCCAAACGTACCCACCAGCAATGTCCGTGCCCCTACGCCTATGCTGTGCCGCAGCCGGACGATCTCCACCGGATCCGGCAACTCCGGCGCGACAAAGAGGTGCGGAATCTCCGCGATCAAACATGCCGCATGCGCCCGGGCAATCGCCGCCGCCGCCGGATTGTGTACAATCACCGCGCGTGCGCCCTCCAAAATCCGCCGCAACATCGGCCTGGCGAAGTACCGCGCATCCGCCCCCGACCGCGCCCGCTCGCGCCACAACTCCTGGGCCTCCCCGCGCGACCATTCGCCGTAGTTGTACACGAACTCGTCCACATAGGCGTCTTCGCTCAGCATTCCCAAGTAGAAGTGCTGCAAAACGGCGTCGTGCAGCACAATCACTCCCGGCTCGGCTAGCGCGCGCTGGTAGATGTCGCGGTGCAGCGCGTTGTTGCCGATGTGGTAGAGATTCACATCGCCGCTCTGATTCAGCCGCACCGGTCCCAGATAGGGAAGCAGCGCGGCGCTGTAGTCCGCCACCCCGGTCGCGGCCGGCGGCATGGGCGAAAAGTATCCGACGGTCATGGCTTCGGCCGCGCCCCGAATATCGCCGTCCCCACACGGATATGGGTCGCGCCTTCCTCAATCGCCGCTTCAAAATCGTGCGACATTCCCATCGACAGTTTGGGCAGCCCATGCCGCCGGGCCAGCGCCGCCAGTTCCCGGAAATACGGCCGCGTCTCCGCCGGATCAGCGCTCCACGGAGGCATCGTCATCAACCCCGTCAGCCGCAGCCGCGGGCAGGCTTGAACGGCTTCCATCAATCCCGGCAGATCCTCCGCCGCGCTGCCGGACTTGGAATCCTCCGGGGAAAGTTTCACCTCGATCATCACTTCCAGCGGACCCGTGGCGTTTTCATTCAGCCGCCGGGCGAGCTTTACTGAATCCACTGTCTGCACCACGCCGAATAGCTCGGCCGCCACGCGGGCTTTGTTCGATTGCAGGTGTCCGATGAGGTGATACGCGGCCTCCGGCATGTCCACCAACTCGGGCTGCTTGTCCGCGAACTCCTGCACGTAGTTCTCGCCGAAGGTCCGCAACCCCAGGCCGTAGGCCTCGCGCATGGCGGACGCCGGGAACTTCTTTGAGACCGCGATCAGCGTGATCTCCTCGCGTCTCCGTCCGTTACTGCGCACGGCGGCCTCGATGCGGGCTTCCACTTGGATAATTCGGTCGCGAAGAGTCACTTACTTGTGAAGGTAACAAACAACTCGGCAATCTGCGCGGCGGATTTGGCGGCCAGTCCGTGCCCACCGGGGATGCTGCGCAGCCCGGTGGGCCCTGGAACCAACCCCAGCGCCGCTTCCATCTCTTCGAGCGACCCGAATTCATCCCGCGTGCCATGCACGAACAGCGAAGGAATCCGTAGGGCAGGGAAGTGTTCGGTGCGCAGTTTCTCGGGCTGCGCGGGAGGATGCAGAGGATAGGAGAGCAGCAGCAATGCGTCCGCAACCGAAGCATCTTCCGCCGCCAGCATCGTGGTCTGCCGCCCTCCGTAGGAGTGCCCGCCCAGGTACAACCGAACCCCCGGAACCAACTCGCGGAGTGCCACCGCGGTGTTCCGGATGCCGTCGCGGTCACGGCTCTGCGCGCCCGCCGGTGGTCCATGCGGCCTCGCTTGCCGGAATGGAAGATCGTAGCGCAACACCGCCCACCCGCAACTCGCGAACGCCTCCGCCACTGCCAGCAGCAGCGCCGCCTCGCAATTCCCGCCGGCCCCGTGGGTGAGACCCAATGCCGCCGAGGGCAGGCCTTCCGGCAGGTGCAACCATCCCCGCACCCCTTGCTGCTCAATCCGCCTTGGACCGTCCATACTGGAATCAATGGTAACCCTTGCTGACATCGAAGCCGCGCGCGCACGCATCCGCGACGGAATTCGCATCACTCCAGCTGCCTACTCCGAGATTCTTTCGCGCGAAACCGGCAACACCGTGCTGCTCAAGCTGGAGAACTTGCACGTCACTGGATCCTACAAGGAGCGCGGTGCGCTGAACGGCATGTTGTGCATGAGCCCGCAGCAACGCGCCAGTGGTGTCATCGCTGCCTCGGCCGGAAATCACGCGCAGGGTGTGGCCTACCACGCGGGCCGATTGGGCGTCCGCGCGACCATCGTCATGCCTCTCTACACGCCTTTGGTGAAAGTCTCCTCCACGCAAGGCTGGGGCGCTGAGGTTGTCCTGCACGGCGAGAATTTCGACGAAGCGCTTACCGAAGCCCGCCGTAGGTCCGAAGCCGATGGAGCCACCTTCCTTCACGCCTTCAACGACCCGGCGGTGATCGCGGGGCAGGGGACTGTGGGCCTCGAACTGCTCGATCAGATTCCAGACCTGGAGGCCGTTGTTGTCCCGGTCGGAGGTGGCGGCTTGATTTCGGGAATCGCCTGCGCGATCAAGGAGTCCCGTCCCGGCGTCCGCATCATCGGTGTGGAACCCGCGGCGCTGCCGTCCATGGCTGCCGCGCTCGCCGCGCATCAGCCCGTCGAGATCCCTGCCAGTCCGACCGTTGCTGACGGAGTGGCGGTGCGCAAGGTCGGCGACCTGACGCTGGCGTTGGCCGAAAAGTACGTGGACGAAATGGTGACCGCGGACGACGAAGAGACCGCCATGGCGATCCTTCGTTTGCTCGAGAAGCAAAAGACGCTGGCCGAAGGCGCGGGAGCCATCGGGATCGCTGCGTTGTTGCAGCACCGCACCACCCTGCGCGGCAAACGCACCGCTGTCATCATCACCGGAGGCAATATCGACGTCACCCTGCTGGCCCACATCATCGAACGCGGCCTAGTGAAGGATGGGCGCTTGGTGCGCTTGCGCGTCACGCTCTCCGACCATCCCGGCGGCTTGCAGAGCTTGACTGCGGTCATCGCGCAAGGCCGCGCGAACATCGTCCAGGTGATCCATGACCGGACCTATTTCGGCGTCCACCTGGGCGAAGCCAAAATCGACGTGACGATGGAAACGCGCGGAGCAGCCCACGCGGAAGAATTGATGGCCGATCTGCAACGCGCCGGCTACACCTTCGAGCGAGTGTTGTAGATCAGCACCAGCGCAGAATTCCCGCTGCTACTCGATCCAGCGGCAGGATCGAATCGACGCCCCCCAAACGAATGGCTTCCTTCGGCATCCCGAAGACAACACAGGAGGCCTCATCCTGGGCTATGGTCTTGGCTCCCGCACTCTTCAGCGCCGCCAGTCCCTGAGCACCATCCGAGCCCATGCCCGTGAGGATCGCCGCCACCGTGGAGGGCCCCGCGATTTCCGCCACGGACTGGAACAGCACATCCACCGCCGGTCTCTGGTAGCAAACCGGAGGGAGCGTCGCCGTCAGCTCCACGTGGTGCCCGCCCGGATGCCGCTTCACCAACATGTGGAATCCGCCCGGAGCAATCAGGGCACGGCCGGGCTGCAGCTCATCGCCCTGGCAGGCTTCTTTAACTTCCATCGCGCACAGTCCATTCAACCGGTCGGCGAAGGCCTTGGAGAACACCGCTGGAATATGCTGCACAATCACAATCGGCGGCGCGTTGCCCGGCAGGTGGGTGAGGACTTCCAGAATCGCCTCGGTGCCGCCCGTGGACGCTCCAATCGCAATCATCGTGACCGCCGAGGCCGAAGGCGCGCGCAACTGGGGCTGCACCGGTGGCGCTGCCGGAGCTTCTTCCACTGACGGACGCCGCGGCCGCGACGCCGCAGCCGCCCGTATCTTGCTTGCCAAGACTTGCCGCAACTCCCCCACCGAATAGGGCCCATCCGGTTTCGCCAGGACTTCCACCGCTCCGGCCTGCAGGGCTTCCACCGCAGCCTGCGAGGACGCCTGCGTCAGCGAACTGATGATGATCGTCGGAATGGGGTGATAACGCATCAGCTTGCGCAGAAACGAAACCCCGTCCATGCGCGGCATCTCGATATCCAGCGTCAACACATCCGGCCGCAACGCCAGGATCTTGTCGCGCGCCACAAACGGGTCCGGTGCCGCCCCCACAACTTCGATGTCCGGCTCGGTCGACAAGGCATCGGTGAGGATCTTGCGGACGATGGCCGAATCGTCGACCACCAGCACCCGTATCTTCGAGGGTGGGTTCAGGGAAGGCGCGTTCATGCCGCTTCCCGCCGCAAGGCGAGCACCGACAGGATTCCGCCATCAATCTCAAAGTCGCAGCGGACTCCACCCGTCTCGGTCAACGCCGCCGGCGGCACCACGCGCGGCGTGCCCAAACTGTAGTTGCCTCCGCCATTGAGGGTGCTCACCACAGCGCCGCACAGCATATTCGCTAGCTCCGCCAAAAATCCCGAAACCTGCTCTTCGCTGGCATCTTCCGAACCCAGAAAATTCGCAGCCAGCCCCCGCGCCCCCGCTTCATCACAGCCGATCAGCACGGACCCCACACTTGCCCCACTGTAATCCACCACCGCCGAGCGGTCCAGAAACGGCTGCGCCTGCGCCGTCTCGCATGGCCCCAGCACTGCGGAAAAACACATCGTCTCGAGTACCTGCTCCACGGCGTCATTGATCGATGCGTGCAAGTCCTGTTCAGGCATGCGCCACCCCCAGTACCCGATCGAGTTCCGTGCGCAGCCGTTCCGGGTTGAACGGCTTGGTGATATATCCCCGCGCTCCCATCCCCATCATCTGATCCACCCGGTCCAAGCGCGCATCCGTCGAAATCACCACCACCGGTATTTTCCGCAGCGCCTCGTCCTGCTGCATCGCCCGCATCAACTCCTCACCGTTCATCTCCGGCATGTTGATATCGGAGAGAACTAGATCCACCGGATACGCCCGCAACACCTCCAGAGCCTCTCTGCCGTGGCCCGCCTCAAAGGGAGTGCCCGCATCTATGCCGGAAACGCTAAGCACACGCTTGATGAAGGTGCGCATGACCGGTGAATCGTCCACAATCAGGATGTTCGTCATCTTAAGCCTCCCCTGTCCGCCGCGGACCGCTGTTCAAAGGGCCACTCACGCTCGCCATCCCCGCCTGTGCGCAGAAATGTCCTCCCACTGCCCACCTCCATCCGCACCGTCCGTGGCTGCATGCCGCCGGTTTCTTCGGCATGGAACATCAGTCCGCGCTTCCACAAAACTTTCTTCAAGACCAGCTGATTGCGCTTGCCGATGTTGAAGACCCCCTGCTGATCCATCACCTGCGCTCCGCCCGCCGCCCGCAGCGTCAGGTGGAGCCGGCTCGCTCCCTTTCGAAGCACGGCCTCGAGCAACAACGGTATCCCCGTGTCCCCAAACACCGCTGGATGCGTTCGCGCCCGCTCCATGTTGAGCGAAGACTCCGGCAGCATGTAGTGCAGCAGCCCGCCGATCTTGCTCACCGGATCATGCGCAATCAGCGCAATGCACGACCCCAGCGCGTAGGTCACTAGTGTCGAGCGCGGGTCATTGCTCACCTGGCAGTCTCCAATCCCCACCACCACCAAGCTCATCTGGATCTCCTTCCGCCGGGCTTCCGGTACGTCGCAGGGCAGATGTATTCCAATCCGTGTTCGATGCCGGAAAGACTTTCTGAATGGCCCACAAATAAGTAGCCCCCCGGTTCGAGACACGCTCCCAGCCGGTTCACCACCTGCTCCTGCGTTGGCCTGTAAAAGTAAATCATCACGTTGCGGCAAAAGATCGCCGCGAAGAGCTGCATCTTCGGCAGAGGTTGGATCAGGTTCACCTGCCCGAAGCGGACCAGACGCCGGACCTCGGGCTTGATCTGGATCCAACCCTCGTAGCTGCCTTTGCCGCGCAACAGATACTTGCCCAGCCACGCCGGCATGGGCCGCGGAAAGCTTTCGCTGGCATACAGTCCCTTGCCCGCCGCAGCCAGCACGCGGGTGGATATATCGGTGGCTAGAATCGAAGCCCCCGCGGCGTCTGCCCCGAGTTCCTCCAGCAGCGTGATCGCCAACGAGTAGGGCTCCTCCCCGCTCGAACATGCCGCGCTCCAAATCGGAATCTCCCGCCTGCCCCGCCACAGCGGAAAGACCGTGGCCTTCAGGAAGTCGAAGTGCTTGCTCTCGCGGAAAAAGCTGGTGTGATTGGTGGTCAGCGCGTCGATGAGTTCGGTCAACGCCTGCCCGGTCTGGTCGCTCTCGACGAACGCGCAATACTCGCTGAGCGAAGCAAGGCCGCGCTGCTTCCATTTTTTTCCCAGCCGCGACTCAATCAGCCCTTCCTTGCCCTCGCCCAGATCGAGCCCAAACTGGTCATAGGCCAGGCGAGCCATCGTTTGCACGCCTTTGTCCGCCGACTCCCGCAGTGATCGAGCGTTAGGCATCCTGTCCGCGCGCCTCCATGGGAGCGTGAATCGCGTCCAAGTCCAGGATCAGTCCAACCTGCCCGTTCCCCAAAATCGCCCCGCCCGCAATGCCCGGGGTGTTTTTCAGTAGCTCACCCAGGCCTTTGATGACGACCTCTTGTTTGCCCACCAACTCGTCCACCATCACGCAGAAGGTAGCGCCGCGTGCCTCGGCAACGATCAGCAAACTCTCCTCCGGGCGTTCGGATCGCGCCTCAATCCCCAACCGCTGCGACAAGCGCACGATCGGCAGCAGGTTTCCGCGCACCATCGCCACCTCGTGCCGGTCCACCTGGAACACCATTTCCGCGGTCGGCCGCAGCATCTCCCGCACCGAAAACAGCGGGATAATGAAACGTTCCTTGCCCACCCCCACCACCAGTCCGTCGATGATCGCCAGGGTGAGCGGCAGCCGCAGATGAAACGTGGTCCCCTCCCCGGGAACCGAGTGGATGTCGATGCGCCCCCGCAGCTTCTGAATCTGCTTGCGTACCACGTCCATACCTACGCCGCGTCCCGAAATATCGGTGACTTTGGCGGCTGTCGAAAGTCCCGGATGAAAGATAAAATTGAAGGTGTCACTGTCGCTCAACACGGCGTTGTCATCCACCACGCCCTGCTGCCGCGCCTTCGCCAGAATCTTGGCCTTATCCAACCCCTTGCCGTCATCGGCAATCGTGATCACGATCCAACCCGCTTGGTGGCCCGCCGAGAGTGTCACCTTGCCCACCGGACCCTTCGCGGTCTTGGCCCGGTCGCCGATCGATTCAATCCCGTGATCCACAGAATTCCGGATCATGTGCATCAACGGATCGGCCAACTGCTCGACAATGTTGCGGTCGAGCTCGGTGTCGCCGCCGATCGCCACCATCTCCACTTGCTTCGAGCTTTTGCGCGAAAGGTCCCGGACGAGCCGCGACATTTTCTGAAACATGCCGTGAATCGGCATCATGCGCATCGACATCGCCGTGCGCTGCAACTCCGCTGTGATGCGTCCGAGTTGCGAGAGATCCCGCACTAGCGCCGGATTCTGCAGCCCCGCGATCTCGGGATAATGCCGCACCATCGATTCGGCAATCAGTAGCTCGCCCACCATGTCCGCCAGGTAGTCCAGCTTCTCGGTGTCGACGCGCACGGAGCGCGCTTCGATGGCTGCCGCCTGTTTTGGATCGGCCTTGGTTTCCTCGACCTTATCCGGGACCTCCATTGCGACCGGTGCCGCAGCCGTTGCAGGAGCCTCGGGAACAGCCTCGTTCCTGGCTGCCGCCTTAATGCTGGCCACCAGCGGCAGACTGTCCGGAGGCGTGCCCGGAGCTTCGCCCCGCAGCGAAGCCTCCACGCGCAGCAACCAGGTGCGCAGAAAATCCGCCGCGCTCAACACCACATCGGCGATGCCCGGCGAAAACCGCAGCTTGTTCTGCCGGACCCGGTCCAGCAGACTTTCGCTCTCATGCGCCACCGCCCGGATCTCGTCCAACTCGAGAAAACCGGCCAGTCCCTTGATGGTGTGGAACCCCCGGAAAACTGAATTGATGGCCTCTTTGTTGTCCGGCTCCTTTTCGAGCGTCAGCAATTCCACGTCCGCCCGGTCCAGATGCTCCCGGGCCTCCATGACGAAGTCCTGCATCAGCTCGGGATCCGAGGCCAGAGGCAGGTCCCCCGCACCCCCTACCGCCCTGCCGGGCGACGCCATCTCCTCGGCGTCTATCGCCCGCCGTAGTTGTTCGATGCCCGCGGTGAGCACGTTTTCCCGCACCTCCGGGGCCTCGATGGCCTGTAGTCTGAGCTTCAGCTCCAGCGCCCGCGCCGCTGCATCGGTGGCCGATTCGCGCGTCTGCTCGCAGATCTCCTGCAGGATGCCGAGCCATTCGCCCTCTACCGGGCCTTCCACCATCAGGCAGGCCGCCATTCGGTCTACCTGCGCGCGCAACTGGGCCGACGTCGGCTGGTCTTGACTGAGGCTGGGCATGGCGCTTCCTTAACGGATTTCCTCAAACTCGTCCATCGGTATCTCGGAAGACGCCGTAGGCGTGCCGGCGTGCTGCTGCCATGCTATGCGAGCGGCTCCCGCGTTGCTGGACTGGCGGGCGGGGGCTGCCGCCCGAGGCCCGCCAGTTCGTCCTGGACCGCTTGCACTCGGGCGCACCTCGGTGCCCGCCAACTCGGCCAGGCGCTCCACCAGTTCCCGCATGGTGGCAGACTGTGCGTTTAGCTCCTCGGCAGCCGCTGCTCCCTCCTCGGCGCTGGCCGCCGAACGCTGCGTTACCTGCTCCATCTGCGTGATGGCCTTGGACACCTGCTCGATGCCGCGCGTCTGCTCTTCGCTGCCCACGCTCACCTCGTCCACCAGCACCTTGACCTTGGCCGACTCCTCAGTGATTGTCCGCACGGCGCCGGCCACTTGATCCACCTTGGTCTTGCCGTCATTCGACTTGCTGATCGATTCAGCGATCAGCGCCGAGGTGTCGCGCGCCGCCTGCGCGCAGCGTTGCGCCAGGTTGCGCACCTCATCGGCCACCACCGCGAAGCCCATGCCCGCCTCCCCGGCCCGGGCCGCCTCCACCGCCGCGTTCAAGGCCAGAATGTTCGTCTGGAAAGCGATCTCATCGATGACTTTGATGATCTTCGAGATTTTTCCCGAAGACGTGTTGATCTCGTCCATGGCCACCACCATCTGATCCAGCTTCTTGTTGGTCTCGGCAAACGTCTGCTGATTGCCGCTGACCAGGCCCATCGCGGCGCGGGAATTCTCGGCATTCTTGCGCGCCATCGAATTGATCTCCTCGCTCGACGCCGAGGTTTCCTCGAGCGACGCCGCCTGTTCGCTGGCCCCCTGGGCCAAGGATTGGCTGGTGGCCGCCACCTCGCTCGCCGCCGTTGCCACTTGTTCGGCGCTATCGGCAATCTGCAGAGTAATCTGGCCCATGGCACGGTTCAGCCCCCCCAGCAGGTAGGCTGTAAACCCGAACCCCACCGCCAACACCGCAGCCAGCATGCCTCCGGTCCACCACTTGGCCGAAACGGAAGTCTGCGTCGCCACCCCTGCCGCCGTGCTGCCCCAGTCGCTGTTCCATTGCTGCATCACACCGAGAGCGTCCATCAAGGGTTCCGACACGGGCACGACCGAGCTTTGATAGCGGCGCGCCGCCTCGCTCGACGCCCCGCGCGCGCTCAGCGGATGGACCTGCTTCTCCCAAGCCGCGAAGTAGGCCTCGAACGAGCTTTTGAGGCGCTGGAAGTTGGCCCGGTCGTCCGCCTGTGTGATGGTGCCCTCGTAGTCGTCGAGGCCCTTGCCGATCTTGACCTTGACCTGGGCCAGACTGCTGTCCAGTTGGTCTCTGTCCTTGGAAGCCGGTGAGGCGATATGTTGCCAGCTCAAAGCCTGATGCCAGCGGGTGTTGTTGTCCACATCGGCGATGAACGCCAGGCCCGGCATCGCGTCCGCGGTCACGCTGCGAATCCCTGCGTCCACGCGAAGCAATTGGAGGGTGGTCAGCCCACCCATGATCACCGCCAGCGTCATCAATACTCCGGCCAGCAGCGCCACGCGCTTTCCAATGGTCATTGTCGCCTTCATCGTCGTCATCATAGTGAGGAGGCCCCGTTTCCTTCGAGCAGCGCGGGCATGCCGCTCAGCTCTTGATCTTTCAACACCTGCCCGATGTCCAGCAGGATCTTGACTTTGTCTTTTACCTTCGCCAGGCCCAATAGATACGGCGTGTCCGCGCCATCGCCGAAATCGGGAGTGGGTTCGATTTCACTGCCCGAAAGGTTCAACACCTCGGACACCTCATCCACGATGATTCCCGTGTTCATCGCCCCCGCCGCTCCTTCCACTTGAATGACGATGATGCAGGTACGCTCGGTGTGGGCCTGTTCGGGCATGCCGAACTTCAGCCGCAGATCCACAACCGGGATCACTTTTCCGCGCAGGTTGATCACTCCCTTAATACAGGCCGGGGTCTGCGGTACCGTGGTAATGTCCTGGATGCCGATAATCTCGCGCACGTGCAGCACGCGTACAGCGAACTCTTCCTTGCCCAGGCAAAACGTCAGATACTTGCCCGCCCGGTTATCCACCACCACGTTCTCTTGCCTCTCGTACAGTGCTGTTGCCATATGAATCTCCTTACCCCACCAACACGCGCAGCTGGTCCGCCACCAAGCCGAGCGATTTGGCTTGTCCTTCGAGCTCTCGCGATACCGCCGCGTTCTCCTCGGCGCTGGCGGCGTTCCTTTGCGTTACATCCTGAATCTTCTGCACCGAGGCAGAAAACTGCTCGATGCCCTGCGCCTGAGTCCGGGAAGCATGGTTGATCTCGTCAATCACCGAGCGCACGCCCGCAAAGTCGGCGAGCAGGTCGTGAATGACCAGCGAGACCTGTTGTGCCCGCGTACTGCCCTCGACCGACAAGGTCGACGACTCTTCGATCAATTCCGCCGTTTCCCGGGCCGCGTCGGTGGAACGTTGCGCCAGATTGCGCACCTCATCGGCCACCACCGCGAAGCCGGTTCCGGCAGCCCCCGCCCTCGCCGCTTCCACCGAGGCGTTGAGCGCCAACAGGTTGGTCTGGAACGCGATTTCTTCAATCTGTTTGACGATTTTGGCCACCTTGCCGCTCGACTGCGCAATGGCCCCCATGGCGGAGTTCAGTTCTTCCACCGCACGTTGCGACTGACTGGCTTTGGTTGTCAACGCCTCTACCAGTCCGGCGGAACGTTGGCAGGAAGCTGCGTTGTTGCGCGCTGTTTGGCTGGCATCGGCACTCGAAGCCGCCGCGCTCGACACCGACTGGGCTTGGAACGAGGCCCCCTGCGCCATGGCCTCGCTGGCGGAGGCAACCTGCGTGGAGGCCGCAGTCAGTCCCTCCGCAGTCGCCGAAAGTTCGTGATCCAGACGCCGCAGCACCGTTGAAACGCTGCGGGAAGTAAGCCAGCTGGCCGCTGCCGTGAATCCCACCCCCAGCAGTACGCCCAGCAGCAAGGTCCAGGTCCCGCGTTCAAAGGCTGCCTGCTGTCCGGCTTCGCTCTCCTCCACGGCGCGTTGAATCAGATCCGTCGCACCGGAGTTTTTCCCTTCTAGCGCCTCGAAGGCGGCCAGGAATGCCGGGTATTCCTCCTCCGCGGCGGCGTGGTTGCGGTCCGCCGTCTCAAAGATCGATCCGGCCGCGTCGGCATACCGGTTGAGTTCCGGGCCGATGGCGTCCAGAGCCTCCCGGATCGCCGGCGGCAGATCCAATTTCACATTCTCCGCCATCGCCTCACGGAACAACTTTAGATGTTCGTCCAGATCCTGACGCACGGCAGTCCGTTCCGTATCCGTGCCAGCCGCCAACACACTCAGCACATCCGCCCGTACCGCGTCGTGCATCATGTCGGCGTCCATGTGATTCCGGATCGCATGCCCGCTGACCACCATCTGGCGCGAAACCTCGTTGAGCCCGCTCATCGTAAAGTACGAGAACAAACCTAAGGCGGCAGTCAAGGTGACCGTAGCGGCCCCAAACAACACGATCCGTGTGCGGATCGATGCATTGCGAATCATGGACATCGGTGATTTCCCTCGTCGCGCCCAGCGCTAGACAAGGGTCTTATCGGTACTGGGACGGGAACGCTACCTCAGAACAATCCTCTCTCATCCCGGACAACTCTGATCGATGAGTCCTACTGAACCACTACGGTTCCAGGAGATCTAAGCTAATGCATCAGAAATTCCGTATGCTTTCCCTCGCCGCTCTGCTCGGCTCTTTGGCGCAGGCCCAAGCTGAGCTTCCCGGTGGCGCTCTGGGCGAACTGGTTACAGACCGGCCCGACTACACCGAGTCAAGCGAGGTGGTCGGTAAGGGCGTCATGCAGAACGAAATGGGCACGGTCTTTGAAATGGACCGGGCGGCGGGCACCAAGACCCTCTCCATGGGCACGCCGCTGCTTCGCTTCGGCGTCTCCAAGAAATGGGAACTGCGTGTCGCCGGCGACGGCTTCGTCAGCCAACGCGGCGGGGGCGCAAGCCTGCGCGGACTGGGTGACATCGAGTTCGGCTTCAAATACAAGTTCCGCCGGGAATCGAAGTGGCTGCCCGCCCTGGGCGTGATTCCCTCTGTCGGTATACCCACCGGGGCGCAAGCCTTCACCAGCGGCAAGTTCGATCCCGGCTTCAAGCTCACCTGGTCTAAGGATGTGCCGCTGGGTTTCGGCCTCTCCGGGAACCTCAACGCGGCGCGCGTAACCGGTAGCTCGGCCCGCTTCACGCAGAAAGCCGTGACAATTTCGGTGGGACACGATCTGATCGCCGGTTTCGCAGGTTTCTGGGAAGCCTTCGCCTTCGCGCCGTTCGACAACGGCACCGGCCCCAACTGGGTCTACGACATGGGCCTCACCCGCATGGCAGGACCCAACGCCCAGTGGGACGCCACCTGGGGACACCGCGTAGGCCCCATCGGCCCCGACTACTTCATCCAGTTCGGTTACACCGTCCGCCAGAAAATGGGCTCGCTGCGCTATTAACAGGACGCGGTGGCGTGATAAACTAGCTTTGTCTGCCCGCCACCGCACTCCCCGGTCGTTCAATGGTAGGACAACGGCCTTTGACGCCGTGAATCGTGGTTCGAATCCACGCTGGGGAACCACACCTGGTGCAAACCTCGGCGTGGCAACGGCACTCCCCTAGCATGGAACGCATCTACGACCAACACATCAAGGGCTATCACCCCATCGTTTCTCCCAAGGAACTGAACAAAAAACTGCCTCTCGGCCTAGGCCAGAAGACCGTCCTCAACGCCAGGCAGGAGATCCAGCAGATCCTGGAGGGCAAATCCCGCAAGCAGCTCATCGTCGTCGGACCGTGCTCGATCCACGATCCGGAAGCCGCCATCGAGTATGCCACGCGACTCAAGGCCGTCGCGGACAAGTGCGACAAGCTGCTGATCGTCATGCGCGCCTATTTTGAGAAGCCGCGCACCACCGTCGGGTGGAAGGGCTTCATCAACGATCCCCGGCATAATGGAACGTTTGAGATGGAAGAGGGGCTCATGCAGGCCCGCAAGTTGCTGGTGCAGCTAGACCAGATGGGCATGCCGGCGGGCACCGAAGCCCTGGACCCCATCACCATCCAATACTTCGCCGACCTCATTGCTTGGGCCGCCATCGGCGCGCGCACCACCGAATCTCAGACCCACCGCGAAATGGCCTCCGGGCTTTCCATGCCGGTAGGATTTAAGAACACCACTGATGGCAACATCGACGCGGCCATCAACGCCATCAAGGCCTCACAAGTCCCCCATACCTTCCTCGGGATGGATGAGGACGGCAGAACCTCCATCGTCTCCACCACCGGCAATGCCCACGGCCACATCATTCTGCGCGGCGGCGAAAAGCCCAACTACGACCACGATAGCGTCGCCAAGGCGGCCGAGAAGCTGACCAAAGCCGGACTTCCCGCGCGCATCATGGTCGACTGTAGCCACGGGAACACCAACAAAGACTACCGCCGACAGCCCATCGTGTTCCGCGATGTGGTGGAGCAGCTTCGCGACAGCCCCACAATCATCGGCATGATGGTCGAATCCCATCTGCATGAGGGCAACCAGCCCATCACCGCCGATCTCAAGCACGGCGTATCTATCACGGACGCGTGCATCAACTGGGAAGCTACCGAGGAATTGCTCCTCGAAATGCAGGCCGCACTGCCGTCGAAGCCCTAGTTGCGGGACGCATGCCGCCACGCGCGGTGTAGGACGACGGCCTTTGACGCCGTGAATCGTGGTTCGAATCCACGCTGGGGAACTGACGTGCCCCCTGATGACTCGATTACCGCCATCGAATCGAAGGATCAAATACAGCCGATATCCCTAGTCGTCGCAGCGGATCAGAGTTCGCTCTCCGCGAATTGGACGGCCTCCGTGTCGAACCCGATTCTCTACGTCAGACGCAGGAGTCTTCACGATCTGCTGAGCCACTTGGCATCTGGTGACTCGTCCCGGCTCCCAGATATCGGTATTTGTAGAGTATTCGTGGAGGCGCAAGGAACCTCAAACACCCTTCCAGCAGAGATGATGAATTCTACATTGCTCCCGGATTTCCGGGGATTCCGTACATTCTTGCCAAATTGGGCTGACCCAACACGCCACAGGTAATTGCCGCCGACCTGCGATAGACCAAATTCGCCAGGCGCCCTTCCATCCTCCTCCACATCTCCCTCTCCGCCACCCTCTTTGCGCAGACCGCCGACACCGGCAGCGCGCACAAGGCAGCCGCCACTGCGCTGCTGAATTCGAATAACTGAGGTGCTGCGGCCCTGGCTCGCCCAGACACCATCGGGGCGGTCTCCACCGCGACTCCGCCAGGAGGTGCCGGAGCCGCGAAGGGCGCAGCCAAAGGCAAGGGCGGACCGCCCGCCACACCCGCGCGCGACACCTGGTACGCCGAGGGCGGCCAAGTCTTCGACAACCTGACCCTGCTCACCACCAAGACCAACAGCGCCTGGGCGGTCACGACTTCCGAAGGCATCATCCTCATCGACACGCTCTTCGGCTACGCCGCGCAGGACGCCATCGTCGACGGCCTCAAGAAATCCGGCCTCGATGCCGCGAACATCAAGTACATCGTCGTCAGCCACGCCCACGGCGATCACGACAGCAGCGTCAGATTCCTGCAAGATACCTACAAACCGCGCATCATCATGGGACCCGCCGATTGGGACCTGGCCGCCCGCGAAGCCGATCCTCCACGCAAAGCATCTTAGCCACCGACGGCATGAAGCTCACGCTCGGAGACACCACTGTCACCATCTACATCACTCCCGGCCACACTGGCGGAACGCTCTCCGTGCTGGTCCCGGTTAAAGATCACGGCGTACCGCACATGGCGATGGAGTGGGGAGGCACCGCGCTCAGCGGCGCGACGTCCAAGGAAATACTGCAGTCCTACATCTCTAACGCCAGCCGCTTCATGGATATCACCAGCGGCTCAGGAGCCGACGTGATCATCGTCAACCACACCGCTTACAATGACGCGCTCACCCTGTTGGCGCAAACCAAAGCGCGGAAAGACCGGCGAGCCGCATCCGTGGGTTGTGGGCAAGGCGGAGGTCCAGAACTATCTCTCCGTGGTGCAGGAACGTGCGAAGTCCTGGCTCGCCATCGGCAACGGCCGGCCCTAAATGGTGTCAGACACCATTTAACCAGCAAGTTGCTTCAGCCCGGCGTGCATCGCCTTGGCCAGCGCTCCCAGCGCAGGACTCCGTCGGCCCCGGGCTTCCCGCGAACAATCCGGCGGGAACAACAGGTTCCTAGCACTGCGGGAAAACTCGAGCTGAATGCCGCGGCCCAGTTTGCCGCGATTGGTGACGCTGGCCGGATCCGTCCCGCTCAAGTGTGGCGGCGCTTCCGAAGCCTGGAGGCCATGCGCCGAGCGGGCAGCGTTGATCGCCGCCGTGATCCCCGAGCGCCCTTCCTCCCACAACCCGCCCACGTGGACCACCGGATCGCCCATCTCCTGCGACCCATGCAGCGCCAGCACGAAATTCGTCTTCGGCAGCAGCTTCGTCAGCGTCGGCTCATCAAAGCGCGCGCTGGCGATGTGCAGCCCCTCGACGTTTCCCTTGCGCAGGAAGCCCGCGAACTCATACCACGCCCAATTGCCAAGCTCCGCCACGGCGCGCAGGAGCTCAGAGGTGCCGGGTTCGATCCCGCCCCCGTGCGGCGCCACGATCAGGCACTTGCCGATGTTGGCATCGCCGAACGCAATGCGGATGTCGCGCCCCGGCATCATGCCGCGGTCGAGGATTTCTTGGAAGTTCTGTGGTTCTACCAAACGAACACGATACCACACCTACGGTCCCCGGCCCATTCCGCCGATGCATTGCTTAAGAAACTCATGCGCACGGTTCTATTGCTCGGTTGGTTGGCCGCCTCCGGATTGTGGGGGCAGCAGGTGTTGCTGCGTGTCCGCTTTGCTCAACTGGATCCGGCGGCCCAGGCCATGCTGGCGCAGAACCTCACCGCCACGGCGAACCAAGAAATCCGCATGCTGCGTCCAGGCCTGGACCTAGTGACCTTCCTTGAAGACCTGCGAGCCCGCGGCGGCGGCGTGCGCATTCTGGCGGAGCCCACCATGCTCACCGGCAACGCGCAATCTGCTACGCTGCTGGCGGGGAGCGAAGTGCCCATCCCGGTGCTGCACGATGGCGGGGTGTCGATCCAGTATCGCGACCTGGGCATCCGTCTGACGTTGCAACCCGCGATCCATGCGGACGGTATCCGTCTGTCCGTGAAGCCCTCAGTCTCAACCCTCACTTCGCAAGGTCCTTCGACGGTCAGCCTCACGATCCCGGAGTTCGGGACCCGTACAAGCGCGGTAGAGTTGACCCTGGTCCCTGGCCAAAGCATCGTGATCGACGGTCTTCTCGATGAGGCCGCCGGCGCGCTGCTGCGTCATATCCCCCGCAACGAAATCCTAGACGCGATTCTGAAGAACGGCACCACGAATACCAAGCTGGTGGTAATAGTGACGCCCGAAGTGATCTAGTGGCGCAGGTTCCCGTCCTGCTACTGAACTATTTCACGCCGCGGATGATATCCGTGCCCATGTACGACCGCAACGCCTCGGGGACCACCACGCTCCCATCGGCCTGCTGGTAGTTCTCCACAATCGCCAGCCAAGTCCGCCCCACCGCGAGCCCGCTGCCGTTTAACGTGTGGACATGCTCCGCCTTGCTCTTGCCCGACTTGGCGCGAATCGACGCCCGCCGAGCCTGATAGCCTTCAAAGTTTGAGCAAGAAGAAATCTCCTTGTACTCGTTCTGCCCCGGCAACCATACCTCAATGTCGTAGGTCTTCGCAGGGTTCACACCCATATCGCCCGTGCATAAGACCACCGTGCGATACGGTAGCCCGAGCCGTTCTAAAATATCCTGCGCATCCGCCGTCAGCTTATCCAGTTCCGCGTAGCTCTCTTCCGGCTTCGAGAACTTCACCAACTCGACCTTCTGAAACTGATGCTGCCGAATAATCCCGCGGACGTCGCGTCCATAGGACCCGGCTTCACTACGGAAACACGGTGTGTACGCACACAATTTGATGGGCAGGGAATCGAGATCCAGCACTTCATCCCGATACAGATTCGTAACCGGCACCTCAGCCGTCGGAGCCAAATAGTAGTCCGTACCCTGCAGCTTGAATAGATCCGCCTCAAACTTCGGCAGGTTCCCCGTGCAATACAGACTCGCCGAGTTGATCGCGAACGGAGGCAGCACTTCGGTATACCCGTGCTCCTTCGTATGCACGTCCAACATGAAGTTGATCAGCGCGCGCTCCAGCTTCGCGCCTAGCCCCATGTACACTACAAACCGAGCACCGGTAATCTTCGCCGCCCGCTCAAAATCCAGAATGCCCAGGTCCGGCCCCAAATCCCAATGCGGTTTCGGCTCAAACTTGAACTCCGTCGGAGCCCCCCAGCGCCGCACCTCCAGATTGTCCGCCGCGCTCTTGCCCACTGGCACCGATTCATGCGGCAAGTTCGGAATCCCCGACATCAAATCCCGGAACTCGGTATCGAGCGCCGAAGCCCGATCATCCAGCTTCGCAATCAACTCATCCAGTTCGCGCACGCGTTGCTGCTTGTCGGCAGTATCCTGCCCAGCCCGCTTAAGCTTGCCGATCTCAGCCGACTCGGCGTTCTTCTGCGCCTTCAGCGCCTCAGCTTCGGAAACAGCCGCGCGCCGCTCCCCATCCAGCTTGCGGAACGCGTCCACGTCAACAGAAAACGGTCGATCCGCCAGCCGAGCCGTGATCGCGTCTAAATGATTCCGAAAGTATCCGAGATCGTACATTATCGATCGCCGATAGCAACCCACTTCTGCCCGACTTCAGGTCCAAGGTACTCCGCCCGAGGCCGAATCAGCCGGTTGTTCTCATACTGCTCCAGCACGTGCCCCGTCCATCCCGACATGCGGCTCACCGCAAACACAGGCGTGAAGAGGTCCACTGGAATCTCCAGCGAGTAATACATCGAAGCCGAGAAGAAATCGACGTTCGCATTGAGGTTCTTCGTCTCTTTGATATAGGCCTGAATCTGTTCCGAAGCTTCGTACAGCTCGGTGTGCCCGGTGCGTTTCGCCAGATCCGCCGCCATGCCCTTCAAGCTGATCGCCCGCGGATCCAGCGTGTGGTACACACGATGCCCCATGCCCGGAACCTTCTGCTTGTTGGCGAGCATCTCCTTCACCATGGCCAGCGCATTCGCCGGATTCCCAGCCTTCAGCAGCAGCTTGATGACATCTTCATTCGCGCCGCCATGCAGCGGTCCGCGCAACGCGCCGATCGCCGAAGTCACAGCCGAGTAAATGTCACTGAGCGTAGCCGCCGTAACGCGCGCAGCAAATGTGGAGGCGTTCAACTCGTGCTCCGCGTGCAGAGTCAGCGCGATGTCGAAGACGCGCTCCATCACGTCGTCCTGATCCTTGCCCGTCAGAGTGTAGAGAAAGTTCGCGGCAAAACTCAACGAGGGATCGCCCGGGACCACAGCGTTGCCATTGCGCAGCCGGTCAAAGCTGGTGACGATGGTCGCGGTCTGCGCCATCAACTTGATGGCTTTCTTAGCCGCTTCCGCCACAGTCACATTGTTCGGGTCCGCATCGTCCAGTGCGAGCATCGACACCGCAGTCCGCAACACATGCATCGGCGCAGCTTTCGGATTCGCCTTCAGGAACGCGTCCACAGCCGCAGGCAACACCCGATTCGCAACCAGCCCAGCCTTTAACTCAGCGAGCTCCGCAGCCTTCGGCAACCGCCCGTGCCACAACAGATACACGGTCTCTTCAAACGTGGCGTTCTCCGCCAACGTCTCAATCCGGAAGCCTTGGTAGCTCAACAACCCCGCATCGCCGTCAATAAAGCAAAGCCGCGATTGCGTCGCGACCACCCCTTCCAGACCCGCACCTGTCGCCATTTTTTCGTTCTCGCCCCTATTGTTGGATTCACGACACACGCCAGACCGGAGTGGGTCGCGCGAACTTTCATTCTAGCGTAGACGCCATGGGCGATGTTGCTTCCATTCGGCGTTAACCGAGACTGCATGGCTGTGGAAAAAAGTCACCGATCTCGCCCCGCGAAATGGCTGCCTTGGAGGTGCAACCCACAGTCAGCCGAGGGGCTGTCGGTCAGTTCAAGCGTGGGGAAATGTCTCCCACGTTCCCGCAGAAGCCACAAATTCCTCACCCTATTTGGATGCTCAGTGACTCACACGTTCGGCCCGCATCTTGTGGACTCACGCGTCGCGGCGGCCCAAAGCTTCATCCTGGGATGAACGATTCGGGACCAGCGCGCGCTGGAGCAGTACGATCCATCTCACATTCGTGTATAGTGACTACGCTCCGGGGCACGCACTCCCCCCACGCGCGTGTGGCAGCCCGTCAGCAGAGAAACATAGTTAGAAAAGGAATAGGTAAAGAAATGAATCTTCTTGAGATCAATCCCGCCGGAAACATGAAGGCCCAAAGGGACATAGAGGTTGGCGGGCAGATCAAAGCCTCGCGTCTTCAGGGCAACGGCGATGGCACCCTCACCATTAGCGGCAATGTCGATTTTGTTGGTACGGTGCAAATGTTTGCCGGGCCACAGCTTGTCGAGGATTGGACGCCTAGCGCCGGTTCGCCTTTCCGAGATAGTGTTGCCACCCAAGACGGGTTTTTGAGCGTGATCGTAACGTTGACCAATAGGGATAACACCGATTGCTATGTTGAAGGCTTCGTGAACGATCTTTTGATGGGTGCAGCCTCGGTCAACGGTGTAGCAAATGAGGATTGGCCCATTTGGACAAACAGCTTCATGATGCCTGTGCCCAAGGGCGCTACCTGGAAGGTGAAATGTAAGCAAGACACCGCAGGGGTGCGCGAATACCCCGTCGTTCAGATGCGGTGGACGCCTCTCGGCCGATAGCGCTGATCCCTCCTTCCAGCTACGTCAGGTCAGAAAGTTGCCCGGTTTTCAATGAAGGCCGCGCGCGGACTCTTCCGCGTCGCGGCACCGGATGTCGACGCCAAGCGCAACGTCGACTCGTCGTAACGCAGAATCTTCAGCTCCGGCACATCGACTAGAAGTCGAACGCGCGCCCGCGATGTAAGGGCGGCGATCCCGCTGCTAACCGTCTACCTTTGGCATGATCCTGCCTCCTGACTACGCTGCCCCGTGCTCCCGCTCCTCACCCTCCACAATCCGCACCGCCACCTGCGTCAACGCTCCCGTCCTCGCCCCCGGCAAAATGATTCCCGTCAGATTCAGCGGGTCCGCCGGAGCAATATCGAAATGCAGCGCGCTCTTCTCCGACCGCCGCACATGCCGCAACATGTCGAGCGCCTCGGGTCGCGCGAACTGCTCGCCCAGGAACCCCGCCACAAACCGCCCCCCGCGAATCTCCCCCCGAGCCTCCATTCGCCGGTAGACCTGCAACAACTCCCGCCACGTCGGAGCCAACGTCTCCCGAGCCAACATGTCGCGGAACACCACGCCCCACCGCGTCAGCAACTGCTGCGCGAAGAATTCCACATCGACCGCTGACGAAGCGCGTTCCATCAGGGCCCAGCGCCCCGCCGCATGCCTCGGCCTCGCCGACCGCCCTCGACCCTCACCCTTCCTCCGCTTCGGATCGATCAACGCCCGCAAGTTCTCAAATCCGTCGCCGGTGACCAGCCCGCCCGCGACCAACTCCCACAACCCGTCCTCCACCTCACTCGCGAGCCGCCCCGTCGCCCGCAAAAGCTCATTGAAGAACAGCGCCCCGCGAGCCTGCAGCGCCGTCAGCACATCCTGCGCCCCCGGCGACAAAACAGGCACCTGCTGCGACGCCGGAGGCAACAGCTTCCCCGCATCCTCCCGCAAGAAAATCGCCAGCGGAGCCACGCGAGTCGGCCGCACCCGCCGACCCGTCGGAGTCTCGAGCGCCGGATGCGGCGACAACCGTCCCCACATCACCTCACCCGCGAGACACAACCGATCCAGCAACTCCGGCTCATACTTCGCGACCCGCTGCGGCAACACCGTAGCCTCCCAAGCCGCCGCCGAAATCTCATATCCCTGCAATTGCCGCAGCACCTGCAGCAACCCATCCGCCCCATGTAGCCGAGTCCCAGGCTCGGTGTGCTGCCACCGCGTCAGGAACCGCATGAAGTCCGCCGCAGTGACCGGCTCGATTTCCTTGCGCAACCGCCCGAGCGTCATCCGATGAATCCGCGCCAATACCCGCCGATGACAGAACTCTTCGTCGGTACCTGAGAACCGACCCCGCAACACCGAGCCCTCACCCTCCAACTGCGCGAGCCCGATCTCAACCGCATCCAACGGCAACCCCAACCGCGCAGCCAATGCGGACGAAGCCACCGGCCCCAGTGAGTCCATCCAGCCACGCAAGATCAGCAGCACGTCGCCGACGACACCCAACCGCTCTGTTGCGACCCACATCCCGTCCACCGCCGAGGCGCGTCCCCCGCTCACCAACACCTCAAACCACCCCGACCATTCCTCCACCGGAGGCAAGACCACCAACGTCAGCAGCGCATCATGCAACTCATGCTCATCCCTGACGACCGGCCAAACCTCCTCCGCCACCCGAGCAATCGCCGCCGCATCCAAAGCCCCCAACTCGGATGCATCCGTCGGCAACGTCCGCCGCAACTGCACCGCCCTCGTACGTCTTTCTTCAAGCGGAGCATCATCCAAGAACGAGTAAGGATTCGAATTCAAGATCTCGTGACAAAATGGCGACGGCTCCCGCGTGTCCACCGCCACAGTCCGCAGCATCCCCTCGCCCATCCGATCCAAAATATCGATCAGCCCGTCTACATCCATCGCCTCATGCAGACAATTCGAAATCGTCTCATTCACCAGCGGATGATCCGGAATCCGAAACTCGCCCGACAAATTCTCCGCACACGCAGCTTGGTCCGGGAACACGCTCGCAAGCAAATCGTCGGCCCGCATCCTCTGTATAGGAGGTGGCACCTTCCGCCCTCCGCTGAACCGCGGCACAGCCAACGCCCGAGAAGCGTTCCATTTCCACCGAGCCCCAAACATCGGCGAGCCCAACAACGCCTGCGTCAGCACATGCGTCACGGTGGTCGGATTCAAAAAGCTGAACACCACCTCCAACGGAAACGAGTGCTGATCACTCAACGACAACACTAGCCCGTTGTCCGTAGCCGCCGCCTGCAGCTCGAAATTGAACGTCCGGCAAAACTTCTTCCGCAGCGCGAGCCCCCAAGCCTTGTTGATCCGAGCCCCGAACGGCGAATGAATCACCAACTGCATCCCGCCCGCTTCGTCGAAGAACCGCTCCGCCACCACGCAATCCTGCGACGGGACCACGCCCAACGCCACCGCCCCCGCCTTCACATAAGCGACGACCTGCTCAGCCCCCGCTCGATCCAGCCCGCATTCTTCGGCCACATCCGTGCCGCCAGCGATATCGACCCGCAACTCCGACACCGCAGCCGACAACTCCCGAGTCCGCCCAGGAGCCTCGCCCAACCAAAACGGAATCGACGGCGCAGCCCCCCGAGCATTCTCCACCCGCACGCGCCCCGGTTCAATGCGCCGAATCTTCCACGACGTAGTGCCCAGCAGGAAAATATCCCCCGCCATGCTCTCAATCGCGAAGTCTTCATCCAGCGACCCGATCACCGTCCCTTCAGGCTCCAGCACCACTTGATACTGCGCCGTATCCGGAATCGCCCCGCCGCTCATGATCGCTGCCAGTCGAGCGTTCCTCCGCCCCCGCACCAGCCCATTGACTTGATCCCGATGCAAGTAAGCGCTGCTGCGCCCCCGCGAAGTAGAAATCCCCTCGGCCAGCATCTCCATCAGCGAATCAAACACAGGGCGGGGAAGTACCCGATACGGATACGCGCTCCGCACTTGGGCAAACAAACCGTCTTCACTCCACTCCTCGCAGGCCGCCATCGCGACAATTTGCTGCGCCAAGATATCCACCGGCGCCTCAGGGATCTCCAACTTGTCGAGTTCCCCTTGCCGAATTGCCCGCACCAGCGCCGCGCACTCCACCAACTCATCCCGAGTAGTCGCAAAGAACCGAGCCTTCGGCAGCGCTCCCACCCAATGTCCCGCGCGTCCAGCCCGCTGTAATGCCACGCCCAATGACCGCGGCGAACCGATCTGACACACCAGATCGACGGTCCCGATGTCGATGCCAAGCTCCAGCGAAGCCGTCGCCACCACAGCCCGTAATTCGCCGTTCTTCAGCCGTTGCTCGGCGTCGAGCCTCAGTTCCCGAGAAAGACTTCCATGATGCGGCAGAACCAAATTCTCACCGAGCCGCTGCGATAGATTGTGAGCCACCCGCTCCGCCATCTTGCGTGTGTTCACGAAAACGAGAGTTGTCCGATGTTCCCCCGCCAGCGCCGCAATGCGATCGTAGATCTCGCCCCAGGCCTCATTGGAAGCCACCGCCCCCAACTCGTCCCGCGGAACCTCCACCGCCAGATCCATCGCCCGCCGGTGCCCCACCTGTACCACCCGAGCGGTCGGACTCAAGAACCGTGCGACCTCTTCTATCGGACTTACCGTTGCCGACAACCCAATCTTCTGCAACGGAGCCTTCGTCAGAGCCTCCAGCCGAGCAATTGACAACGCCAAATGCGACCCGCGTTTATCATCCGCCACCGCGTGGATCTCATCGATAATTACAGTCCGCACATGCTGCAACATCTTCCGCCCGCCAACAGAAGTGAGGAGTATGTAGAGCGACTCCGGCGTCGTCACCAAAATGTGTGGTGCAGACCGTCCCATGCGCGCCCGTTCTGAGGCAGGCGTATCCCCCGTGCGCACCGCCGTCCGAATCTGCTCCAACTCCGGCGCAAGCTCGCGAATTCCCGCCAGCGGAATCTCCAGATTCCTATGAACGTCGTTGGAGAGTGCTTTCAGCGGCGATACATAGAGCACACGCGTTTCATCCGGCAGGTCACCCTTGCGCGCCAACCGAACCAACGAATCAATCGCCGTCAGAAACGCAGCCAGCGTTTTGCCCGACCCGGTCGGAGCTGAGATCAACACGTTCCGCCCAGCCTGAATCTCCGGCCACCCCAGCCTCTGCGGCTCGGTGACCGTGCCAAAACGCGCACCAAACCAAGCACGCGTCAACGCATCAAAAGCCGCCAACGCGTCACTCATGTAAGTAGCTTACCGCGCCGCCCTACCGCCCCCTGGTCCCCGGCCCACTGCTCCGTGCTTCTCACCCCAGCACTGAACCGCGACCGTAAGGAAGCAGACAAACGCTCAATTCGTAAAAATATGGGAGCGGACAAACGCTCAAATCTTGAAAATGTGGTCGCTCGACTTCTTCTCTTTGTGCCGCCCCAACAGCCAAGTCAGAATGACCCCGCCCACCACAACGATGGGAATTGCCTGAACCGACCAATGCAGATTCTCGAACATACTTGCCTCCCTGGCGGACATCCTGGTCCGCAGCCACTGAGACTCAAGCCGTTCGCCGCCACATGCGCGTCGCACGTACGCGGTGAATTGTACGGCCCAATCATCCTCCCGCATCAGCCCCTTGTCAAGGGTCTATAATGACTCTACCTATGGAACAACAAAGCTACGCCAAGCACACGAAATTCGACCCGCCGTTTCATTTCATCCTAGCGCCAATGACGCTGGTCCTGCTGATCGGTGCAGTCTACAACTTGTTTCAATCCTTCGATGACCACTCTCGCCTCTACAACGCTTCGCTCATCGCGGTGATGGCGCTGGCGCTATTCCTGAACACCTTCCTCACGCGCATCTTTCCGTTGAAGGCCCAGGACCGCGCGATTCGCGCCGAAGAAAATCTCCGCCACTTCGTCATCGCCGGCAAACTCCTCGACCGTCGCATCACCGTGAAGCAGATCGTCGCCCTCCGCTTCGCCTCCGATGAGGAATTCGTTGCGCTGGCCGCCAAAGCCGCGGCCGACGGCCTTTCGCAGGCCGACATCAAGAAGAGCATCAAGAGCTGGCGCGCCGACCACGACCGCCTCTAAGCCGCCTCAAAAGTCCGCGTTCTCGATGAGCGCGTTCAGCTCAGCCTGCAGCGTCTGTGCCGACCGCTCCAACTGCACCTGTTGATCCCGAGTCGCCGCAAACCGCGCTTCGCTGTCCGCTAATTACCTTGCGTACTGCTGCACCAGCTGCTCCTGCCCCGCCACGCCCCGCAGGCTGCCGATATTGTCCCGGAAGCGCTTCTGGTCGTTCGTGAGGTTCGTCAGCGCGGTTTGCGCAGTTTGAACCTGCGCCTGGTTCGCCGCGATCTCGCGCTTCTTGGCAAGGATGCGGTCCAGTTGCGTGCGGCCAGCGGCGCTCAAGGGACGGCCCTGCGTCATCGCCACCAATACATCGGGAGTTGCGTTCGTGACGCTGCTGGTCTGGTCGTAGACGCGCTCTTCGCGCA
This sequence comes from Bryobacterales bacterium, assembly GCA_947446025.1. Lineage (GTDB taxonomy): Bacteria > Acidobacteriota > Terriglobia > Bryobacterales > Bryobacteraceae > Palsa-187. Next base: position 28,311 of record CANFEY010000015.1, on the reverse strand, counting down.
CCACGAACGTCTCGGTCGCCTTACCGCCTATGGCAACTTCAAAGCGCTGCGCCGTGGACGTCAGCTCCTTAGGTTTGATTTCGGAAAGCAACGCATAGCCCTGGCGCAGCGGATGCTCGATGATCAGCGTCTTGCGGGCCGCGTCCACGTTGTTGATGGTGTAGGTCTTGGTTTCTTGAATCGCGTTGCGTGTGGTCAGAATCCCCCGGCGCATGTGGATCTCCCGCACATTGGCGGCGCTCGAATCGATCTTCGTAGTGATGCGCGTACCCAGGTCAACGCCATAGCTGATCAGCCGCTTGTCGCCGGACTTCAGCGTTTCCACCAGCGCCTCCCCCGCGTAAGAGCTGGCGTCGTAGACCGTAATGGGTCCGCCGTCGAGCGTCTTACCGGTGGAGTTGGTGAGCTCGGCTGCATTCATCGGATTGAGGCCGTAGCTTTCTGAGTAAATCAGCAGCTTGCGTGCGCCCAGCTTCTGTTGCAGGAACGGAAGCATGGCGGACTGGCCTTGCTTCACCGTCACCGGAGTCGCGAAGCGGTATTCAAAAAGTTCGCCGAGATCACGCGCGACCGTGTCCGGTGCGATCGATGATGCCTCCATCATTTGGGCAGCCTTGGCCGCCGGGGGCGCAGCCGCGAACATTGCCCGCGCTTCCCCGCGATCCGCGAGACCACTGAGCGCGCCCTGAAAAACCTGCGGCCCCACGGGACGATTCTCCGCCAACTCCGCCGTCGGACGGTCCACATACCTCGGCTCATACAACTGTGTGATGAACGAGGTCGGCCGCCCGCTCACTACCGCTAGATTCACGTTCGTCCAGTCATCCCCAGACGTGTTGTCCACAGTCGCCCAACCCTCCAGCGTGGGATCCCCCACCGGCCCGAACAGCAGCCGGTAGCTCGACTTCCAAACCGCAGAGGGCGTCATGTAGTTCGCCGTCACCCTCCGCGCTCCCTGCTTGGACGCGTCGATGTACACGTTCCGCCGGTCCCGCGACCGCGCGCCGCTGACCACCGCCAAGTAGTCTCGCAACATCGCCTGCAACTTCGGATCGCTCAACCGCACCGCCGGGACCGTGCTCAAGTCGAATGAGCGGATGTCGCCCGCGTCGGTCAGCAGCACCACCACCTCACGCTCCGTGGGCCGCGTCGCATCCCCCGCCTGCACCAGCCGAGCGCTCACAATCGCCCCCGCCACAGGACCCAGCTCCAACCGAGCCCCCTTCATCTGATCCAGAAACGCCGCCAGCGAAGCACCCTTCGCCACTTCAAACGGGAAATCCGCCAGCCGCTGCTCCACCGGCTCGCTCGCGTCGTAGCGTACCCCCGCAACCGGAGCCCCGCTGGCATCGATGATCGTAAGCGACTTCAACACGTCGTTCATCTCAGACGCCTTGAACGCCATCTGCGCGGTCTCGCCCGCCGGCAGCTCGCCCGCGCGGGAGAAATATCCGACGCCGTGTTTGAACAGCACCACCTCGCGAATCGGCAGATCCGCCGCGGACACCAGCAGGGGGAACAACAGGAAGCACTGTTTTCGCATGATCGAAAATCCTCTCACTGAGGGAATGCTACCACCCCGGAGTTCCTTGCATCGATTTATGCCGAGGTGCTGATCTCGACCTCTCCGGCTAAGCTTGAGGGCATTGGAATCGCCTCGCCAAATGCCCGGAGAGTCTCTAGAAGTTAGCGCAGGCGGTTTCGCCTGCGACCTGCGGTCCTCACTGACTTTTCAGCAGCCCAGAAATTCCACTGCCGGGAAAGGCCTTCAGCGTGCCGATTAGACCGCGGCCAATTGCGCGGCCTGCTCCACCACCGGCTGCGGCGCATCAAAGCGGACGCTTACCAGCGTGGACAAGCCCGGCTCCTGCATGGTGACGCCGTAAAGCGACTGCGCCATCTCCATCGTCCGCTTGGCGTGCGTGATCACGATGAATTGCGTCTCGGTGGACATCTCCTTGATCAGGCGCGCCAGGCGCTGGATGTTGGATTCGTCCAGCGGGGCGTCGACTTCGTCCAGGATGCAGAACGGGCTGGGCGTGTACTTGAAAATCGCCATCAGCAGCGCCATCGCGGTGAGCGACTTTTCGCCGCCCGATAGCAGCGCCACGTTTTGCAGCTTCTTGCCGGGGGGCGACGCCAGGATGTCGATGCCGCTATCGGCCAGGTTGCTCTCGTCGGTCAGGCGCATCTCGCCCTCACCGCCGCCGAACAGCGTCTTGAACATCCCGCGGAAGTTCTCGTTGACGATGTCGAACGTCTCCTTGAACCGCCGGCGGGATTCGTTGTCCAGCTCCTGAATCGCCTTCTCCGTATCGCGAATCGAGTCGAGCAGATCCTGGCGCTGCGTGTTCAGGAATTCATAGCGCTGGCTGGCTTCCTCGAACTCTTCCAGCGCCTGCGGGTTGACCGCGCCCAAAGCTTCAATGCGGTTGCGGACCGCGCTGGATTGTTCCTCGGCGTCCAGCACCGCCGCCTCGTCCATCTCGCCTTCCACTTCGATTTCCGAAGCGGCCACGTTCAGATCCTTGCGGCTGGTCTCATCCAAATGCTTCAGGTCGCTCTGCTTCTTGACCAGTTCGAGCTCGATAGTGGCCCGGCGTTCCTGCGCCGATTGCGATTCATTGCGCAGGTTGCGCAGTGATTCGTCCAACGCCAGCAGTGCGGCCCGGCCTTCCGTCTCCAAGGCATGCAAGCGCGCGACGTCGGCTACCGCGATACCGGTGGCTTCGCCCAGTTCCGCAGCTCGCTTGTCCAGCTCCACGTTGTCGCCCAACAGGCGCGCGCGTTCCAGGCCCATGCGTTCAATGTTCCGCGCCAGTTCCTCACGGCGGAACTCGATCTGCCGGATCTGCTCCTGCACCCGATTCGTCGCGCCCTTTTCGGCACGTTGCCGCTCTTCCACACTGGCCAGCTCAGAGCGCAGGCTGGAATGCTCCTCGTTGAGCGCATGAACGCGGGCTTGCAGGCCTTCGATCTCAGCGCGAACGGCCTCCAGGACCTTCTCCTGTTCGAAGCGCTGTTCCTCGCGCCTTGCCACCAGGCCGTAGCTCTCTTCGCGCTTCGCACGGGATTGTTCTTCAGAGCGCGTGAGGCGCTCCAGTTCCAAGCGCGCCGTCGACAGCCGCGAGCCTGCACGCGCGCTCTCTTCGGCCAACTTGCGCTGTTCGTGGTCCAGCGCCAACGCGTCCTTTTCCTGATTCTGCTGCTGCGTGCGGACGTGTTCCAGCTCTTCCGCCAAGCGGCCCGCGCCTTGTTCGAGTTCTTCCAGATTTGCGGTGAGAATGTCGAGATCGCGCTGGTGATGCTCCACCACCGTGTTGAGTTCGCGCAGTTCGCGCTTGAGCGCCAGCGGACCGCCACCCGTTTTCCGTCCGCCCGTTACAGCCGACCCGTGGTAGCTGGTGCCATCCTGCAGCAGGAAGTGCGACTCAGGATGCAGCCCCGCAAGCCGCTGCGCATCTGAATGTTCATGAACCAGAAAACAATTCGCCAGGCGGGGAAGCAGTCCCTGCGGAGCCTGCGAGAATCCATTGGTCAGGCGCAGTGAATCGCTGAGCCGCGCCACGATGGCCGCATCGTCAGGCCGCTGCGACGCCGGTGCCACCTGCTGATCGCTGTGGTGAACCAGGAACGTCGCCCGCCCGTCGGCCTCGGCGCTCATCACGCTGATGCCGGTGTTGGCCTCGGACCAATCTTTTACGACAACAAATTCCAGTTCTTCGTGGAGAAAGGTTTCCGACGCTTTTTCCCAGGTGGGGTCGGTGAGTTCCACGAAATCAGCCAACACGCCCATCGGCTTGAAGCCGCCGACGTTGCCGCGCTCAATGGCCGTGAAGAGGCGCTTCACCGATTCGGTGGTGTATGCCCGGTGCGAAAGAATCTCATCCAGCGAATCGCGCCGGGCTTTCTGCTTGGCCAAGTTGGCCCGGATCGCTTCCAGCTGCTGCCGCGAAGCGTGCATCTGCGCCCGTCGCGACTGCAGGTCTTCATCGACCCGCTTGCGGCGGTCCGCCAGGGATTCCAGCTCCATCTGCCGTTCCGACAATTTGGCGGAGAGCGCTTCTTTTACGTGATCGAGCCGCGCCAGGTCCATCACAGCCGCGTCTTCATCGCGCTTGTTGCGAGCCGTGTCGCGCTCGATGCCCGCCAGATACTCGTCGATCTGCACCACCTGATTCCGCAGTGTGGACGCCTCGTTCACCAGGCGCAGCACCACCTGACGTGCCTCATCAATGCCGCGCTCGCGCTGCCGTAGTTCGGCTTGCAGCGCGTCGCGCTCTCCGGTCTTCGATTGCAGACGTTCGCGCATCGACGAAATTCCGGCTTCGAGTTCCGCCACGCGCTGCGCATGGGCATCGAATTCGGCTTGTTCGCGTTGGCGGCGTGCGTCGAGGTCCTGTGTTTCGGCCTCCCCCGCTGCCATGCGTTCGTCGATTCCTCCTATCTGCTTGGCCTGCAATTCCAGACGTCCGCGTGTCCGTTCCGACTCCAGGTTCAGTTCGGCGACGCGCGCGCGAGCGGTGGTCAGCTCGGCTTCCGTGCGGTAACACGTTTCTTGGGTTTGAGCGTGGTCACGCTCCTGCTCCATCAACTTGGTGGAGAGTTCTTGAAAATTCGCCTGCGCCTGGGCGAGATCGGTGGTGAGCACCGTGGCTTCGCGCTGCAACACGACGAAGCGGCCGGATACTGCTCGGCGCAGGTGGCCGATCATGTCTCCACGCAGTTCCTCGTAGCGCTTGGCCTTCGAAGCCTGCCGCTTGAGCGAGTTCACCTGCCGGCTGACTTCTTCCAGGATGTCAAACACACGGGCAAGGTTCTGCCGCGAAGATTCGAGCTTCGATTCGGCGAGGCGCTTGCGGGTCTTGTACTTGCCGATGCCGGCGGCTTCTTCGATGATGGCCCGGCGGTCGGCCGGTTTGTTCGACAGAATCTGCCCGATGCGGCCCTGCTCGATGATGGCGTAGGACTCGGGCCCAAGGCCGGTGCCGCTGAATAGGTCCTGGATGTCGCGGAGGCGGGCTTGCTTGCCGTTCACCAGATACTCGGATTCGCCGGACCGGTACAAACGGCGGGTGATGACGACATCTTCTGCGATGGCGGGCTTGTCGGTGGGCGCGGTGTCGCCAATGGGCTCGCCCTGTAGCAGCGAGTGCGCCAGCGGTTCTACCCCGACCATGGTGAGCGTGACCTGCGCCATCCCCAGCGGCTTCCGCTCCCGCGTGCCCGCGAAGATCACGTCTTCCATCCGCGCCCCGCGCAGCGACTTGGCCGACTGCTCCCCCAGCACCCAGCTGATCGCGTCGCTAATGTTCGATTTCCCGCACCCATTCGGTCCCACAATAGCCGCAATCCCCGACCCATGAAACTTCATGTCGGTGCGGTCGTAGAAGGACTTAAACCCTTGGATATCAACGCGTTTGAGCTTCAGCATGAAGGAGCCTTTTTATGGAGTGGAACACGGACAACCTCGGGGGAAGGTACCGGACTATCTTAGACTGAATCGGAAGGAAAGTAAAGCGGGTCGGATACTGGGGGTTGGGGGTCGGTGGCAGAGGGCACTAGATATAGCGATCAAGTCACGGAATCTACGCTTTAGCGGCATCGGTGAACGCCGTGCGCCGATGCAACTACTTGTCTGGACGGGAACGACAAGGAGCATGGCATTGCTGCCAAGAATTAGAAGGACCTCTTCAAAAGTATTCACCAGCGCTACGGTTGGGGTCCAGCAGCTCGAGCAGGCTACGTCAATTCCGGCTAATAGGCTCATGGGCATGTTCGGACCTAACGGCCACCCGTCTGCGAGAAACCTCTTTGCGGCGGCCGCGTTCGGGGTGGCCGCGCACTTGCATGCGCAGGAGCGTGTGAATTTCCCGCTCCAGTCTCGGCGGAGCAAGCGGGTCACCGCTGGTTGGCAAATCGGTTCGCCGCCGGTGCCGACGGCCTTGCGAATCTCCGAGGCCTCGGGGAAGTTCTGCCACGCACCGCTCAGGTCCCTGACGGCCTGGGGCCATTCATCGGCACTTTTGCCGCGAACTGCCTCAGCGATCCAGCGGCTCTTGGATATCCCCGCTCTACGCGCGGAGACCTCCATCTGTTGCGCTGTGTGGTAGACGTAGGAGCAGGCTCGGCTGAGCGGCGCTGGCGGGCGGCAGGTGCCAAAGGAACGCTGCCCGCCTAAATCTTCGTCAACTTCCACTTCCCGCGCCGGAAGATCACCATCGCCAGACCGGCCAGCAGCGTGTCCGCCACCAAAACCGCCGTCCACGCCCCTACGGGACCCATCGCCATCGGGATCGCCAGGAAATACGCCAGCGGGATCTGCACCACCCAGAAGCACACCAGATTCAGCATCGTGGGCGTGAATGTATCGCCGGCCCCGTTGAAGGCCGCCGTCAGCACCATGCCGTACGCGTAGGACACGTTGCCCAGCGCCAACATCCGCAGGCCGTTGATGGCGATCGGCGTTACCTCAGTGTCCTCGGTGAAGATCGCGATGATGGGGCCGGCGAAGACGAAGAACACTACGCCGATGGCCCCCAGGAAACACATATTGAAGAGGCCTGTGCGCCACACGGCCTGCTCGGCGCGTTCGGGTTTCTTCGCACCCAGGTTCTGGCCCACCAGCGTTGCGGCGGCGTTGCTCATACCCCAGCTGGGCAGAATGGCGAACAGCACGATCTTGATGGCCAGCGTGTTGGCCGCCACCGCGGCGCTGGAGAAGCCCGCGATGATGCGCACCACCGCGATCCAACTCGCCATCTGCACCAGATACTGGAACATCGCACTCACGGACAGCCGGAGCATCGTCGTCATCACCGCGACATCCACGCGGATCAAATCCCGTCGGACCGTGATGCGTCCATGCGGACTGAACAGAATCCACAACTGCAGCAGCACGCCCGTACCGCGCCCAATCGTCGTGCCGATCGCCGAACCCGCCACGCCCATCTCCGGAAACGGCCCCCACCCGAAGATCAGAAACGGATTGAGGCAAATATTGACCAGATTCGCCACCCACAACACCCGCATCGCCATCGCCGCGTCGCCAGCGCCCCGGAACACGGAGTTGATCAGAAACAGCAGAAACACCGTCGCGCTGCCGGACATGATGATCCGCGTATAGCTCGTGCCGGTCCGCACCACAGCATCCGACCCGCCCAGGATGCGCAGTATTCCCGGCGCGTAGATGAAGCCCACCACCGCTACAATCGTCGAAATGACCAACCCCAGAAGGATCGCCTGAATTGCAGCCTCGCCCGCCGCCGCCGGATCCTTCTCTCCCACCCGCCGGGCCACCACGGCCGCAGCCCCCGTCGCCAGCCCAATCGCGATGACGAACACCAGCGTCAGCGCCGTCTCGGTCAGCCCCACCGTGGCAATCGCGTCCGGGCCCAGCCGAGCGACCCAGAAAACGTCCACCAGCCCGAACAGAGACTCCATGCACATTTCCAGCACCATGGGCACGGCCAGCAGCACGATGGCCTTGTTCAGGCTGCCTTCGGTATAGTCGTGATGTACGCCCCGGATGGCATCGCGCAGCGCGGCCCACCAGGAATTTGCGGGAGTCAGGGGAATAGAACCTCAGATCTACGGTCTTCTAAGCTTAACGCGGCCCGGAACTTAAGCGCTTCCCCGAACTTGTGAAACCATCGGGCCGCGTTAGCATCATAATAGTAGGGTAGACTTTATGGAGATGTTTCAACCACATCAAAATCTGAGTGACGAGATCAACCGCAACATCATTCAGAGTGAGATCGAGGGCGGAGTCGACCTGCGCTTCCTGCCGCGCATGTCCACGCTCGAAGTGGAAACCCAAAACCACCACTACGTAATCGTGCTCGATCGCGACGGCGAAGCTTGGATCGCCGGCCACCCTGAAATCTGCCCCGAGCCGGTGCTCGTCCGGATTTCCGGCTCCACCTGGGGCGGTTCTATGATCAGGACGCACTACCTGGGCCGCGGCATGCACATGGAGTTCTGCCATCCCGGCTTCCCCGGCGTCGTCATCACGTCCCCGATCGTGGACATCAAGATGCTGTCGCAAGCAGCCTGACTACTTTGGAGGCAGCGTCCGCACAAAGGCCAAGCCTCGCCGCACCCACGTCCTTAATTCCCGGTCTGCCGTCAGCCCTTCGGGATAGACGTACACATACCCGTTCATCGGCCGGCCGGTAAAATCCATGGGACCAGCGTGGGGCAGAGCAATGCATTCCTCATGCGCGCCAGGACCCACGCGCACCATCAGGTTGTAGCCGATAATGCCGCACGCCATGTTGCCGTTGACCATTAGGCCCAGCCCGCCGAACATGCGCTTCTCGGTCAGAGTGTCGTGCCCGCACTCGGCTTCCATCGCGGCGCGCAGGCGCTGTCCCAAGGTCTCGTCGAAGGCCATCTTGGACGATTCTAGCGTACTCTACCCCATTCAATCGCTGATGCAGAAAAGCTCCGCCGGTGACCATCTCAGCCGTGCATGACCGCATCACCTAGACAGATGGCGTGGTCGACTGGGGCGGCGGCGGATGGATGACGGCCCATTTCCGGTTTGTCAGCAGCCTGCTAGAGGGCCTGATCGCTTGAATTGTAGCCCCACGGCGTAAGCCTGGGGCTTCGACTTTTGGGGCCCCAGGCTCACGCCAGACGCTAGCAAACCAGCAACGAGAGTTCCCGCAGGTCGCTGATCGTCAAGTCCGGCGGTGTGGTCACCAGCGTCTCCGGCTGAAACCCCCACGTCACCCCGCACGCCAGTGCCCCCGCATTGCGAGCCGTCTGCACATCCACAGCGCTATCCCCGATCATCACCGTACGCTCCGGCCCCGTGGAGCGCTCCTCCATCAACGCCTGCAGCCCCCCCGGATGCGGCTTCTTCTCGGGAAAGCTGTTTCCGCCATAGATCTTGAAAAAATGCCCGCGCAAGCCAAGCCGCTCAATCAGCGTCACGCTGAACTTGACCGGTTTGTTGGTGAGGATCGCCATGGGCTTGCCCGCGGCGTGCAGTTCATCCAGCGCCTCCCGCACGCCGGGATAAAGCGTCGTAGCATCCAGCATGTGTTCGCGGTAGTAGGCCAGGAAATAGCGCAGAGCCTCTTCAAGCTGCGCCTCCGTCGCGGAGGGCAGGGCACGCTTGATCAGCGTAGCAGCACCGTCGCCGACATACGAAGAGATGGTCTCCACAGAGAGCGCGCCCAGGTTCATCGAAGCGCGCGTGGCATTGACCGAATTCACCAGGTCGGTCTTCGAGTCGATGAGTGTGCCGTCCAGGTCAAAGACGAAAAGTTCGGCGGACCTCATTGCTTCACGGGCTTGGGCGGCGCTCCCTTGGGCGCCTTGCGTTTAGCCTTGGGCTGCGGGGCAATGATCTGAATGGGCTCAACGGCCTTCGGCGGCGCTTCCGGCGTGAACGCGCCGGTGGCTTTACGCTTGGCCTTCTCCACTTCATCCGACCACGCCTTGCGGATCTCGCCGATGCTGCCGGTGAGGCTATCCTTCAGCGACTGCGGAGCCAACGATGCGGCCAAGTCCGAGGCGCCCAGCGCGTAGGGCAGCAGCGAAGACCCCTGCATCCAATTCGGTACCGGGCGTGGCGTAGCGGCCACCAGGACAGCCACCGCGGCCGCGGCCACAAACGTTCCGCGCACCAACCCGAAGCCCGCGCCCATCAAGCGATCCAGACCCGATAGACCGACCAACTTGAACAGCCCGGAAATCGCCCGCGCCACCAACGCTCCCGCCGCCAATGTCAGCAAAAACACCGCGAAGAATCCGAACAGATTCGCCACGGTTTGCGACCCCGTGATGCCCACAAACCATCCGCCGGGAACCGCGTAAAACCAGAAACCCAGAATCACGCCGGCGAACGCCGAAACCAAGCCCAGCGCCGCCCGGGTGAAACCAGACATGAACCCGGCGATGACCGAGCCACCGACAATCACCGCAAGCAGCAAGTCCAGTAGATTCATGGTTAGAGCTCGCGCCCGCTCAAGATGCGGTACGCCTCTTTGTATTTCTCTGCCGTCTTGGCCGCCACCTCCGCCGGTAACGCCGGAGCAGGAGGTTGCTTGTTCCAGTGAATCGATTCCAGATAATCGCGGACAAATTGCTTGTCGAAGGACAGCTGCGCACGGGCCGGCTCGTAAGCGTCCGCGCGCCAAAAACGGGAGGAGTCCGGCGTCAGAACTTCATCCGCCAAAGTGATCTCACCATCCACGGTGCCGAATTCGAGTTTCGTATCGGCGATGATGATCCCCTTCGTCAACGCATATGCGGAAGCTTTCCGGTAGACCGCCAGCGTGAGGTCGCGCAGCCTGGCGGCGGTCTCCATGCCGATGAGTTTTCCCGCCTCCTCCAGCGAAATATTTTCGTCGTGCCCACTTTCGGCCTTGGTCGCCGGCGTGAAAATGGGCTCGGGCAGCTTGTCGGATTCGCGCAGCCCGGCAGGCAGCGCGATGCCGCACACCGAACCGGTCTTCTGGTAATCCTTCCAGCCGGAGCCGGAAAGATAGCCGCGCACCACGCACTCCACCGGGAACATCTCGCAGCGCTTCACCCACATCGAACGCCCCGCCATTTCCGGCGGCAGGCCTTCAATGGAACTGCTCAGATAGTGGTTGGGGACAATGTCGCGCAGGAACTCCAGCCAGAACAGCGTCATCTGCGTCAGCACGCGTCCCTTGTCTGGAATCCCCGTCGGCAGAATGTAGTCGAACGCGGAAATGCGGTCCGTGGTGACGATCAGCAGACGGTCGCCGACCGGTCCCGCATATACGTCGCGAACCTTGCCGCGGCCGAACAGTTTCATGCCGGCAAGCGATGTTTCGCGGACGACGCCGGATTGGGCCTCGGGTTGGGAGTGCGGTGTGGGAGCCAAATCCAATTATACTGAAAAGATTGTATGCTTCTTTCCATCTTGATACCCGTCTATAACGAGCGCACTGTTGTAGAGCGGAGTTTGGCAATGGTGCTGGCCGCACCGCTTCCCGAGAACATGGATCGGGAGCTGGTGATTGTCGACGATCATTCCACCGACGGCACTTCCGCGATTCTGGAACGGATCGCGGCTGAACATTCTGAAATCCGCCTGTTCCGCCAGAACGTCAACCAAGGCAAAGGGGCCGCCGTCCGCCGCGCCATCCAAGAGGCCGTGGGCGATTTCTGCCTGATTCAGGACGCCGACTTGGAGTACGACGCAGCCGAGTATCCGAAACTGCTCAAGCCCCTGCTGGACGGCCACGCCGACGCCGTCTTCGGTTCCCGCTATCTGGCCGGCGATCAGTCCCGCGTGCTGCCGTTCTGGCATTCCATGATCAACAAGTTTTTAACCCTTGTCTCCAACATGTTCAGCAACTTGAACGTGACGGACATGGAAACCTGCTACAAGGTGTTCCGCACTGATCTACTGAAGAGCATTCCCATCCGCAGCGACCGCTTCGGCTTTGAGCCGGAGATTACCATGAAGGTCTCCAAACGCAAGCTGCGGGTATACGAAGTCCCCATCAGCTACCACGGGCGCACCTACGAAGAGGGGAAGAAGATCGGCTGGAAAGACGGCGCGAAGGCTCTGGGAGTCGTGTTGTACTTCTGGGCGGTGGATGATCTCTACACCGAAGACTACGGCCGCGGATTGTTGAATAGCCTCACTGGCACGCCGCAGTACGTCAACTGGGTAACCAGCCTGCTGCGTCCGCACCTTGGGGCGACGGTACTTGAGATCGGTGCGGGCCTGGGAAATTGGTCCGGGCGGCTGATGGGCAAGAAGCTCAACTACGTCGCCGCGGAAAGTGACGCGCTCTATCTGCACGCCTTGCGGAACCGCTTTCTGAAGACCCCGAGCGTGTCGGTGGCGGAGCTGAATCCTGAAGACGGGGCGGGGTACGCGGGTTGGGCTGGGCAATTCGAAAGCGCTCTGTGCGTAAATCTCTTGGAGACAGTGAGGGACCCCGCCGCGGTTGTGTCGCACTTGGCTGCCTGTTTGAAACCGGGCGGCAACCTGGTGGTACTGGTGCCGCAGGGTCCGGGCTTGTTTGGTCCTCTGGATCAGGGGCTGGGCCAGAAGCGGCGCTTTTCCCGCAGCGAAATGCGCGGGCTGATGGAAGCGGCCGGACTGGAAGTGGTGGAGGAACGCGCGTTCAACAAGATTGGATCCTTCTCCTGGTGGCTTTCCGGAAAAGTGTTAGGCCAGAAGAAAATGAACCGGGTGTTGCTCAAGCTGTGGGACAAGACGGTGTGGTTCTGGCGCCGAGTCGACGTCCTGCTTCCGTGGAATGGGTTGTCATTGATCGTAGTGGCGCGTTCGAAGCGTAGCGAAATTCTATAGGAAGCGGCTCTTTTTGTCGAATAAAGATAGGACCATGGCTTCTTCTCTAAAAAAATATGTAGTCACCGGCGGTGCCGGATTTATTGGCTCCGCGCTCGTGCGGACACTGTTGCAGCGCGTCCAGACAGGCGGTGGTTCTGTCACGGTGATCGACAATCTGCTCACAGGCAATGCCGCCAATCTCGAAGAAGTGCGCGACAACGTGGAGTGGCACAAACTCGATATCCGCGACGCGGACAGTCTTGCACCGGCCATGGCGGGAGCGGACACAGTGTTCCACCTTGCCGCGATCCCTTCCGTGCCGCGGTCCATTGACGATCCGATTCCTTCGCACTCCGTCAACATCGACGGAACTTTCAACGTGCTGCGCGCCGCGCAGCTGGCCAAAGTACGGCGCGTGGTTTACGCGGCATCGTCGTCAGCCTACGGAGACACCGAAGTGCTGCCCAAGTCCGAAGGCATGCTGCCCCAGCCATTGTCGCCCTACGCGGTCCAAAAGCTGGTCGGCGAACAGTACGCCGCGGCGTTCTCCAAATGCTACGGCCTTGAGACCGTCGCGTTGCGCTTCTTCAACGTGTACGGTCCCAGGCAAGACCCATCCAGCGCCTATTCCGGCGTGCTGAGTCTGTTCATGCGTCACCTGTTGGCAGGCACCCGCCCCCAGATCTTTGGCGATGGCGAGCAGTCCCGCGACTTTACCTACGTCGAAGACGTGGCCGAGCTGTGCTGGAAAGCTTCGCAAGCCACCGGTGTCTCCGGCAAAATGTACAACGGCGGCAACGGCGGCTGTTACACCCTGAACGAAATCTGGGCGCTGCTGCAGCGCATGGAAGGTGTGGAGCTTCCTGCCACCTACGGCGAACCCCGCGCCGGCGATGTGCGCGCTTCCATGGCGGACACCGTGGCCGCCAAGCGCTACCTCGGGCACGACCCGCAGGTTTCCATTGAAGACGGCCTGAAGCGTACGCTAGAGTGGTATCGCGGCCAGACGGCCAATACACCATGAGCGAGGGAATCCGAGGCGGAAGACCGAGCATGCGGGGCAGTTCGCGGTTGCGTGCCCGCCCGGGAGCAACTGCCGTACCCGGAGCGCCGCCCTCCGGAACCATGCTCTATCATCATCTGCCTCCATCCAAGCCCGTGGCAGGCAAGAAACGCGTGCTCTTTGTGTGCATCGGGAATTCCTGCCGCAGCCAGATGGCCGAAGGCTTCGCGCGCAAGTACGGCAACGATTGCATTGCGGCGCAAAGCGCGGGCTTAAGTCCGGCCAGCATCGTCCAGGATGACACGCATCGCACCATGCTCGCGCGCGGCGTGGTGCTGGAAGGTCAGTTTCCCAAAGGCGTGGAACTGCTGGCCCGCGACCCCTTCGACCTCATCGTGAACATGAGCGGCTTTGCGCTGCCGAAAATGTCCGGACCCATCGTGGAATGGAAAGTGCGCGACCCCATCGGCCTATCCGAAGAGGTCTACGAAGCGGTTGCGGACCAAATCGAGAGACACGTCATGCGGCTGATATTGGAGATGCGCACCGCGCTCGGACTGGCGCGTTAGCGCCGGCGGCCTTCTTCGCCGCCACCGCCGGTGTTCGGCGTGGAGACCGCTGGCGCGGTTGCCGCAGGCACAGCCACAGCTCCCGCGGAACTGCTGACAGCCGAAGAATTCGAGTACGCCGAAGAATCCACCGCCGACCGTTGCATCGAACCTGTCGAAGCATCAAAGCCGCTCGAGTCCGGACGCGACTGCTGCTGCACGTACACCGTCTGCGGACTATAGAGCATAAAGCCGTACGGGCTGTACCCGTATCCATTCAAAGGCAGAAACGTGTACATGCCGAAGAACGGATTGAACACCCACACGCCCCGATACCCGCCCAACGCGGTATACCCAAAGCCGGAACGCATGGTGCCCTGGCTGCGGGCGTCTGCGTACACGGTGCGCGCGAGAGACTGGTTCGCCTGCGCAATGTAGATCGCCCGGCGCGAACCCCAGTTGTACAACTCGCTGGTTTCCTTCTCATCGAACTTTACCGCCCCCGCCGCGAATCCGTTGAACGCCAGCTGCCGGCCCTTGCCCACCTTCACCGGTGTAGCCCCGGACGCCGTCAGCGCGATTTCGCCGTCATAAACGCGAACCCGGCCCGGAGCGTCCGCCGAGAACTCGTACAGCCCGCGCTTCTTCAGCGCCACGGTCGACCCCAGCAAATCCAGCGTCGCTGAGGTGTCCTTGGGAAGGTCCCCCACCTCCACCAGCACGGTGCCGGAAAGCACGGTGAGTTTGGTGTTGTCCAGATCCGCCACGTCCAGCTTGAACGAACTCGCCTCGCCGATGCGCAGATACGTGCCCGCATTCAGCAGCACCTCCGCGCGACCGCGTTGCGTGGAAAGCGTTTCGCCCTGTTTCATGCTCTGGAAGGTGTCCCCATGATCCTGCAGCACCTCGCCGTTGATCAGGACGGTGCCCTCCATATAATGGATCAGCCCCGCGCGAGCCGAAACAATGTCCTGTGCCCCGGCCGAAACCGCCAGCGCTGCCATCAGAGCTAACATGTTGCTGCGCATAAAGTTCCCTCTCCGTTAACAGTCTGCACCCTAAGCAGGCGAAGGTCAAGCCTCGCATGGTGGACGCAGGGGGCGAGGGGTAGGTTTCAACTCTTTTTGTGCAGCCTGTGGCGCAGGTCCCCGACCTGCGACCTAGAACAACCCATGCAGGATCAGTCCCAGAGTTGCCCCAGCGAACTCCCAAGCAACTTCAATACACCCGGGTTCAATCATCTCTACAGCCCAGTGCTGTCGATGCTCGACAAGCAAGAATTGCCGCACATCCCGTTCCCCAGTCACGAAATCGCAGCCACAATCGCAGCGGTTTGCCGTCCCCGGTGAGATCATCTCGCAGGCTGGGCAGTCCATGGGGGAAAGTTTGGTCTCGCCGTACATGCAGGGATAACGGATCGCGGAGTTTTTTGTTCCGTTCTCCGGTCTTACCCGAAGCATCCCCTACCCCCGCAAGTACTCATCGACCGCCGCGGCCGCCTGCCGGCCCTCCGCAATCGCCCACACCACCAGCGATTGCCCCCGCCGGGCATCCCCCGCCGCGAACACACCCGGAATCGACGTTTGGTAATTGTCCGTCTCAATATTGCCGCGCGAGGTCAGCGCCAACCCGGACTTCTGCACAAACCCGGCCTGCACCGGACCCGTGAAACCCATGGCCAGAAGAACCAAATCCGCGTCCAGCGTGAACTCACTGCCCTTCACCTTCTCGAACTTCGGTGCCGGACCCACGCGTACCGCGTGCAGCTTCTTCACGTTGCCCTGCGCGTCGCCTTCAAAGTGCGTCGTGTTGACCGCGAACTCCCGCTGGCCGCCTTCTTCGTGCGCGCTTTCGGTGCGCAGTTGCAGCGGCCACAGCGGCCATGGCGTCGACGGCGAACGCTCCGCCGGAGGAATCGGCATGATCTCGAACTGATGCACACTGGCGCACTTGTGACGATGCGCCGTGCCCAGGCAATCCGCGCCCGTGTCGCCGCCGCCGATGATGATGACGTGTTTGCCGGTGGCCAGAATCGGCTCACCGGTTTCCCCATCGCCCGCCACCCGCTTGTTCTGCTGCGTGAGGTAATCCATGGCGTAGTGAACGCCCTTCAACTCGCGCCCCGGAATCGGAATATCGCGCGGAGCCTCCGCACCCATCGCCAGCACCACGGCGTGATACTCCTTGCGCAGCGTATCAAGGTCCGTCACCGCAAAATTAGTAACGAAATCCACGCCCTCCGCCGCCATCTGCTCCACACGGCGGTCGATGCCTTGCTTCTCCATCTTGAAATCCGGGATGCCGTAACGCAGCAGCCCGCCGATCCGGTCCGCCTTCTCATACAGCGTCACCGCATGACCCGCACGCGCAAGCTGCTGCGCCGCCGCCATGCCCGCCGGACCCGAGCCCACCACCGCCACGCTCTTACCACTCTTCACCAGCGGCGGCTCCGGCAAGATCCAGCCCTGCTCCCACGCGTGATCGATGATGCTGCGCTCAATCACCTTGATCGTCACCGGAGGCTCATTGATCCCCAGTACACACGCCGCTTCGCACGGAGCCGGACAGATGCGCCCCGTGAACTCCGGGAAATTATTCGTCGCATGCAACACGCGGATCGCATCGCGCCAGCGGTCCCGGTACACCAGATCATTCCAATCGGGAATGATGTTGTTGAGCGGGCAGCCGGTGTGGCAGAACGGCACGCCGCAATCCATGCAGCGCGCGCCTTGCGTGCGGACGCTCTCCGCCGGGAACGGCTTGTAGATCTCAAACCAGTCCTGAACGCGCTCCGCTACATCGCGCCTCTGCGGCACTTCGCGCTGATACTCAATAAATCCTGTGTGCTTACCCACGGCTGGAAGCCTCCTGCCGGGCCACGCCCAGCACTCTCTTGTATTCGTGCGGGAACACCTTGACAAACTTCGGCAGCAGAGCCTCGAAGTTGTCCAGTATCCAGTTGCCGCGCACGCTGCCGGTTTCCTCGGCATGGCGCGCGATCCAATAGCGCAACGTTTCGATGTCCTGCGGGTCGTCGACTTTCTCCAGATCCACGCCCGCCATGTTGCAGCGCGTCTTCCTGAACTCGCCCGTCTCGTCGAGCACAAACGCGATGCCGCCCGACATCCCCGCGGCGAAGTTCTTCCCCGTGTCACTCAGGCAGATCACCAGGCCCTTGGTCATGTACTCGCAGCCGTGGTCGCCCACGCCTTCGACCACCGCCGTCGCGCCCGAGTTGCGGACCGCAAATCGCTCACCCGCGCGCCCATTGAAGAACGCCTCGCCCGACGTGGCCCCGTACAGCACCACGTTGCCGACGAGAATGTTCTGGTCCGGCTTGAAGGTCGACTCGCGCGGAGGATACACCACCACCTTGCCGCCCGAAAGACCCTTGCCCACGTAATCGTTTGCGTCGCCTTCCAGCTCCAACGTCACGCCGCGAGCCAAAAACGCACCGAAACTCTGTCCAGCGGACCCGTTGAAACGGAAATGAATCGTCCCCGGATCGAGTCCCTCAGCACCATACTTGCGCGCGATCTCGCCCGAGAGCATTGCGCCCACCGTGCGGTCCACGTTGCGGATGGGCAACACAAACTCCACCGGAGTCTTGTCTTCGAGTGCCGGTTTGGCGTGGTCGATCATCTTGGCGTCGAGCGCCGCTTCCAGTCCATGGTCCTGCGCGATCATGCAGCGCTTGCCCACGCTCCCAGGCACCTGCGGATGATGCAGCAGTTGCGAGAAGTCCAGGCCGCGAGCCTTCCAATGCTCCACGCCCGCCTTCATTTCCAGCTTGTCTGACCGGCCCACCATGTCATCCACCTTGCGGAACCCGAGCTTCGCCATGATCTCGCGCAGTTGCTCGGCCACAAAGAAGAAGTATTGGATGACGTGTTCCGGCTTGCCGTTGAATTTCGCGCGCAGCACCGGATCCTGCGTGGCGATGCCCACCGGGCAGGTATTCAGGTGGCACTTGCGCATCATGATACAGCCCAAGGCGACCAGAGGCGCGGTGGAGAAGCCGAATTCCTCGGCTCCCAGCAGCGCGGCGATAGCCACGTCGCGTCCAGTTTGCAGCTTGCCGTCGGTTTGCAGGATGACGCGGCTGCGCAGGTCGTTCATCACCAGTGTCTGCTGCGTCTCAGCGAGTCCAAGTTCCCACGGCCCGCCCGCATGCTTCAGCGACGTGAGCGGCGAAGCGCCCGTGCCGCCGTCATAGCCGCTGATCAGAATCACGTCAGCATGCGCCTTTGCGACACCCGCGGCCACCGTACCAACGCCCGCCTCGGCCACAAGCTTCACCGACACCCGCGCCCGAGGGTTCGCGTTCTTCAGATCGTAAATCAGCTGCGCCAGATCCTCGATGGAGTAGATATCGTGATGCGGGGGCGGGGAAATCAGACCCACTCCCGGAACCGAATAACGCACCCGCGCAATCACCTCATCCACCTTGTGCCCCGGCAACTGACCGCCCTCACCGGGCTTCGCCCCCTGCGCGATCTTAATCTGCAACTCATCCGCGTTGACCAGGTAATGCGCGGTCACGCCGAAGCGTCCGCTGGCCACCTGCTTGACGGAGCTGCGCCGCAAGTCCCCATTGGGGTCCGCCGTAAAGCGAGCCGCATCCTCGCCGCCTTCGCCTGTGTTCGAACGCCCGCCCATGCGGTTCATCGCGATCGCCAGCGTCTCGTGCGCTTCCTTGCTAATCGACCCGAACGACATCGCGCCCGTAGCGAACCGCTTCACAATCTCGCTGGCCGGTTCCACTTCTTCAAGCTTCACCGGCTTTGAGCTTTCCTTGAATTGCATCAACCCGCGCAGCGTCGCCAGTTCTTTCGACTGTTGGTCGATCATGTCCGTGAATTCTTTGAACGTCTCATGCTGCTCATTGCGCACCGCATGCTGCAACTTCGAAACCGTCTGCGGATTGACGATGTGGAACTCGCCTCCCACGCGGTAATGATACGTGCCGCCGGGCTTGAGTTCGGTGTAGGATTCGGTGGCCGGCTCAAAGGCGTGCGCGTGTTTCATCGAAGCTTCCTTCGCCAGCACGTCCAGCCCCACGCCGCTGATGCGCGACGCCGTGCCGGTGAAGAACTGCTCAATCAAGGAATCATCCAGCCCAATGGCCTCGAAAATCTGCGCGCCGCGGTAACTCTGCAACGTGGAAATGCCCATCTTTGAGAAGACTTTGAGCAGTCCCTTATTAATCGACTTCTTGAAGTTCTTCAGCGCGTGCGGGAAGTCCACCTTGAGGCGGCCCTTGTTGACCATGTCCTCCAGCGTTTCAATCGCCAGATACGGATTCACCGCGCTCGCGCCATACCCGATCAGCACCGCGAAGTGGTGAACCTCTCGAGGTTCACCGGATTCAATGATCAGCGCCACCTGCGTGCGCTTCTGCTCCCGCACCAGGTAGTTGTGAACCGCGCTCAGCGCCAGCAGGCTGGGAATCGGAGCCAGCTCCGGGTCGATGCCGCGGTCAGACAGAATGACCACGTTGTAGCCATCGTCCACCGCCAAGGCCGCGCGCTTGCACAGGCCTTCCAGTGACCGCGCCAGCCCGGCCCCGCCGTCTGCCACCGGATACATCGCACGCAATGTCGTCGCCAGAAAGTCACCCTGGCTCACGCGCCGCAGCTTTTCCAAATCGTAATTCGTCAGGATGGGATGCGCCAACTTCAGCAGGTGGCACTGCTTCGCCGTCTCGTCGAAAATGTTGCGCTCCGTGCCGATGTAGCTGGTCAGTGACATCACCAGCTCTTCGCGGATCGGATCGATCGGCGGATTAGTCACCTGCGCAAACATCTGCTTGAAGTAGTTGAACAACGACTGTGGCCTGTTCGACAAGCACGCCAGCGGGGTGTCCGTACCCATCGACCCCACCGGCTCCATGCCGTCCTCCGCCATCGGAGTCAGAATCATCTTCAGCTCTTCTTCGCTATACCCGAAGGCGCGCTGCCGCATCAGCAGGCTGTCCTGGTCGAAGCCATGCACGCGCGCCGGCTCGGGCAGGGAATCGAGTGTGATCTGGTTCTCCCTCAGCCACTCGGCGTAAGGCTGCCGCGAAGAAAGCATCGCCTTGATTTCTTCATCCGGCACAATGCGGTGCTCTTGCAGGTTCACCAGCAGCATCTTGCCCGGTTGCAGCCGGCCGCGATAGGCGATGTTCTCCGCCTTCACCGGCAACACGCCGGTTTCCGAAGCCATGATCATCTGCTGATCCTTGGTCACCACGTAACGCGCCGGCCGCAGACCGTTGCGGTCCAGCGTCGCGCCCAACCACTTGCCATCCGTGAACGCCACCGCCGCGGGACCATCCCACGGCTCCATCAGCGTCGCGTGATATTCGTAGAACGCCCGCTTCTCGGGCAGCATCGTCGTATCGGCGTCCCAAGCTTCCGGGATCAGCATCGCCATCACGTGCGGCAACTCGCGGCCTGCCATGGTCAACATCTCCACCGCGTTGTCCAGCGAGCCGGTATCACTCAACCCCGGACGAATCACCGGAAACGTCTTCACCAGGTCCGCGCCGAACAGCTCAGACCGCAACACGCTCTGCCGCGCGTTCATCCAGTTCACGTTGCCGCGCACCGTATTGATCTCGCCGTTGTGGCACACATAACGATACGGATGCGCCAGCGGCCACGTCGGGAACGTGTTCGTCGAAAACCGCTGGTGGACCATGCAGATCGAGCTGCGCGTATCGGTATCTTTCAGTTCCTTGTAGAACTGCGAAATCTGCGGAGCCAGCAACAGCCCCTTATAAATGATGGTGCGCGAAGACAACGACGGAATATAGAAAAATTCCTTCTCCCGCAGCTCGGTCTCCGAAATCTCCGTCTCCGCCCGCCGCCGCACCACGTACAACTTGCGCTCAAACTCGTCCTGCGTCATCCCCGCCGCTGCACGGATGAACACCTGCTCAATATACGGTTGCGACGCCCGAGCATGCCGCCCAATCGCGTTCGCATCCACCGGCGTATCCCGCCATCCGAGAACATGCAGCCCCTCTTCCGACGCAACCCGCTCCACAATCCCCTGGCACACCAGCATCTGCTTCGGTTCCACAGGCAGGAACACCATGCCCACACCGTACTGTCCCGCTTCCGGCAAGCTGAACCCCAGCTTGGTGCACTCCTTCGCAAAGAAGTCGTGCGGGATCTCAATCAGGATGCCCGCCCCGTCACCCGTCTCCGGATCGCAGCCGCATGCCCCGCGGTGCGTCAGATTGATCAGGATCTCCATACCCTTTTTGATCACGTCGTGGGTCTTTGAACCGTCCAAGTTGACGATAAATCCCATGCCGCAGTTATCGTGCTCGAACCGGGGGTCGTATAAGCCTTGCTTTGTGAGAGGGGACTGCATAGTGACCAGGATAGCGCAGACCTACTATCACCGCAAACACAATAAGACGGTTGCATTATAAGCCGTGCTGATTTATCATCATCCCGTGGCCCACGACAACCTCAAGCTCTTCCGCGACATCGCTCAAACCCGCAGCTTCAGCCGTGCCGCAGCCATGAACCAGGTGACCCAAAGTGCTGCCAGTCAACAAGTTCAGGAACTGGAGCGCACCCTTCAGGTAAGCCTTCTGGACCGCACCCGCCGCCCCCTGGTCGTCACCCCCGCCGGCGAGCTCTACGCCGAATACTGCCGCGAAATCCTAAGACGGGACAAAGAATTGGACGACGCCCTCAACCGACTCGCCGGCGAGATCGACGGCGTCATCGGCGTCGCCTCCATCTACTCCGTCGGCGTCAGCGAACTCATCCAGCTGGAGCGCCGCTTCATCCAGACCCACCCCCACGCCGACGTCTCCGTCACCTACCGCCAACCCGCCAAAGTCTACGAAGCCGTCCTCAACGACGAAGCCGACCTCGGCCTGGTCAGCTACCCCGAGCCGACCCGCGAGCTCACCGTCATCCCCTGGCGCAGGGAAGAAATGGTGGTCGCCGCCGCCCCCGATTCCCCCCTAGCCAAACTCGCCGCCGTCATGCAAGGCCCCATCCCCCCCAGCGCCCTCAACGGAGCCGACTTCGTAGGCTTCGACGAAGAGCTCCCCATCCGCCACCACGTCGAGCGCTTCTTCAAGGAGAAGGGCGTCGAGGTGAATCAAACGCTTCACTTCGACAACATTGGGATGGTGAAGGAAGCCGTGGCGCAGAAGGCCGGCGTGAGCATCCTCCCCCACCGCGTCATGCGCGACGACCTCCGCCAGAAGCGCCTCACCGCGATCCGGCTGGCCGGCTCGGCGCTGTACCGCCCGTTGGGGATCATCCACCGCAAGAAGAAGCAGTTTCACCCGGCGTTGCAGGCGTTTTTGGATATGTTGTGTGAGGCTCCGGTGGAGTAGGCGGACTAGGATAGAAGGATGCCGAGAGTCAGCACCGGTGCAACTGTTTATTGCCCGGGGGTTAGCGGAGCAGCGGATACAGTACCGCATCATCGAATCTCATTCACCGTGGACGGGAGCAGCGTTCTGGGCGCGCGTCTCTTCTAATCGATGCGTCTAATTTGCCAGCCTAATCGTTTTCGTCTGGGATGAAACCAAGAACCGAAGCAACAAGAGTAGACACGGGCTGTCCTTCGAGACAGCCGCAGGAATCTTTGACGACCCGAATCTGGTCTGCTACCCCCGAGCGCACAGTTCACCAAAGAGCGTTGGCACGCAGTCGGCCTCTCAAGCGCTGTCACGATCCTTTTGGTGGTTCACACAAGCAAGGTAAATCATCGCGAAGAAGAAATCCGCATCATCTCCGCACGAAAAGCGAACCGCCGCGAGCGCGATCTTTACCACGCCTCTCACTGAACGTCAGCGGCGGGAGTTGCGGGCCGTCTCTGCGCTTCCCGATTCGAAGATCGACTACACGGGCACCCCGGAAGTCATTCCACGGCTTACCGATGTTCAGATGGGGCGTTTCTACCGGCCCATCAAGCAACTGGTCAGCATTCGTGTGGACGCCGAAGTTCTCGCTGGTTCCGTGAGCGCGGACGGAAGTACCAGACCTACATGAACGAAGTCCTTCGGCGCGAGATGCAGTCCCAGGTCCGCACCCGATAACGCCCACACCCACCAGTTGCATTTCCCCTCCATATCCGCCAGTATTGCTGAGAGGATGAGATACATCGTTTGCATCGCAGCCGCCACGCTCATGGCCGCCGCACTCTTGACCGCCCAGGCCCCCCCCGCTGCGCCAGTAAAAGGCAAAGCCAAGGCCAAAGCAGCCCCCGCGCAGAGCCCCGCCTCGCGACCCATTCCGCCCACCGCCACTCCGCAGACGTATCCCATCGCGCAGGTGCAGACCGGCTCGCAGCGCTTCGTCGGCCAGTGCGGCTTCTGCCACGGACGCGACACCACGGGCGGGGAAGGCGGACCCGATCTCACCCGCTCGGAAATCGTCGCCGCCGATAATCGTGGCGACAAACTGCGCCCCTTCCTCGCCGCTGGCCGGCCCGACAAAGGCATGCCCGCCTTCAAGCTCAGCAACTCTGACTTAACCGCTATCATCGCCTTCATCCACGATCAGAAGACCAAGTTTGAAGCCGTCGGCGGCGGCCGGCGCGATGTCGAAGCCGCTGACCTGGCCTCCGGCAATGCCAACGAGGGCAAAACCTACTTCACCGCCCAGTGCGCCCGCTGCCACTCCGCCACCGGAGACCTCGCCGGCATCGCTGGCAAGTTCCAAGGACTCGCGCTCCTCCAGCGCCTGCTCTATCCCACAGGCCGCCCCGCGCCCGCCCGCCCGAAAGCCACCATAACGCTTGCCTCCGGCCAAGTCGTCAGCGGACCCCTCGCCACCGATGA
The DNA here is from genome assembly GCA_947446025.1 of Bryobacterales bacterium. Taxonomy (GTDB): domain Bacteria; phylum Acidobacteriota; class Terriglobia; order Bryobacterales; family Bryobacteraceae; genus Palsa-187. The sequence continues at coordinate 4,660 of CANFEY010000015.1, read as the reverse complement.
CGAGTTCTCCATCGCCATCACCGATGCCGCTGGAGTGCGCCAGGTCTTTGAGAAACGCGACGTCAAGTTCAGCATCGACGACCCCCTGTCCGCCCACTTCGACGAACTCGCCAAGTACACTGACAAAGACATGCACGACGTCTACGCCTTCCTGGCCACGCTCAAATAAAGGAACCATGCGCGCACTTCTCATACTCTGCATCGCCGGTCTAGCCGCTGCGCAATCCGATTCGTGGCTCACCTACCATGGCGATTACTCCGGCCGCCGCCACAGCGAACTCTCCGCCATCACGCCCGCCAACGTCGCCCAGTTGAAACAGGTCTGGCGCTTCCAGACCGGCCAGAACCAGGCCATCAAGGCCTCGCCCATCCTGAAAGACGGCGTACTTTTTCTCACCACGCCCGACAACATCTGGGCCATCGACGCGCGCACCGCCAAGGAGCTGTGGCATTACACCTACCCGCCCAACAACGCCTTCCACATCGGCCACCGCGGAGCCGCCGTCTACAAAGACACCGTCTATCTCACCACCCCCGATTGCCACTTGATCGCGCTCAACGCGAAAGACGGCAAAGTGAAATGGGACGTAATCATCGCCGATTCGAAGAAAGGCTACTGGTCCACCAACGCGCCGCTGATCGTCGGCAACCACGTCTTGGTCGGCGTCTCCGGCGACTTCGATAACGTCCCCGGCCAACTCAAATCCGTCGATGCCGACACCGGCAAGACCCAGTGGATCTTCTACAGCACGCCCCCTCCGGGAGCCACCGAACCCAAAAGCGGCGGTGCAACCGGCGGACAGATGTGGACCACCGGCACCTACGATCCCGCGCTCAATCTGGTCTTCGTCGGCACCGGCAACCCCACGCCCGTGCTGAACGGCAAGAACCGCCCCGGCGACAATCCCTGGACCTGCAGTATCGTCGCCCTCAATCCAGACACCGGCAAACTCGTGTGGGGTTTCCAAGCCTCGCCGCATGACACTCACGATTGGGACGCCAACGAAATCCCCGTGCTGGTGGACGCCAACTTCAACGGCCAGCCCCGCAAGATGCTGATGCAGGCCTCGCGCAACGGCTTCTTCTTCGTGCTGGACCGCACCAACGGCAAGAGCCTGCTGACCAAGCCCTTCGCCGCAGTCAACTGGGCCACCGGCATCGACGCGCAAGGCCGCCCCATCCCTGACCCGGCGAAAGAACCCTCCCGCGACGGCGTCCTCGTCGCACCCAACGAAGCCGGAGCCACCAACTTCCGCCCGCCCAGCTTCGACCCCGTCAGCGGACTCTTCATCGTCAACGCGCAAGACGGCTACGGCATCTATTTCTATAAGCCCGAAGACGGCTCCTACGGTTGGGCCGGCGCCGACTACAACATCACAGGCCGCTCCTTCATACGCGCCATCGACTACCGCACCGGCGGCATCGCTTGGAGCCATCCCATCGGCGACGGAGCAGGCACCGCCGGCGTCCTCACCACCAAAACCGGCATCACCTTCACCGGCGACAATTCCAATAATCTGCTGGCGCTGCGCACCATCGACGGCACCACGCTCTGGCACGACCCCGTCGGACGCATGCAAAACGCGCCCATCATGTATGAGCTCGACGGCAAGCAGTATGTGTTGATGGGAGCAGGGAGTTCACTCTATGCGTTTTCACTGCCTTAGATTCGTTCTCATTGCCAGTGTGGCCTTCGCGGCGGACCCTATCCGAGTCATGCTGCTCGATGGCGAAAGCGGCGGCACGTATCACAAGTGGGAACTCACCACGCCGGTACTCAAGAAGCAACTGGAAGAGACCGGCTTGTTCAAGGTGGACGCAGCCACCAACCCTGTCAAGCCGAGCTTCAAAGGTTACGCTGTCATCGTATGGAACTACGATGTTCCAGACGCCCGCTGGTCCGCCGAAACCAAGGCGGCGTTTGAAGAGTACGTGAAGGCTGGAGGAGGTTTCGTAGCTGTCCACGCCGTCGACAACGCGTTCCCAGGCTGGTCCGCCTTCAACGAAATGGTGGGCATCGGCGGCTGGCGCGGACGCACCGAAAAGGACGGCCCCTACTGGTTCTTCAAGGACGGCAAACTTACCTCTGACGCTGTCCCCGGACCCACCGGCAGCCACGGCCAGCGCACCCCGTTCCAGATCACCATGCGCGCCGAACACCCCATCACCGCCGGCCTCCCCAAACAGTGGATGCACCAAGGCGACGAACTCTACGCCCGCCTCCGTGGCCCCGGCAAGAACATGACCGTCCTGGCGACAGCATACTCGGACCCCGCCAACGCCGGCACCGGCCGCGACGAGCCCATTCTCATGACGCTCACCTACGGCAAAGGCCGCGTCTTCCACACCACGCTAGGCCACGACGTCAACGCCCTAAGCTCAGTTGGCTTCATCACCACGTTCCAGCGCGGCACCGAATGGGCCGCCACCGGAAAGGTGACGCAGAAGCTCCCCGCCAATTTCCCCACTGCCAACTCGGTCAGCTATCGCTCCGATATCGCTGCCATGGACCCCGGCTACCCCCGTGGCCTGAACCCGCTAGACGCCGCAGCCCCCCCCCGCTAGCCCAGCGCCGCGACTCATCTCCGTTTCCTCCAAACTCGAGAACAAGCCGTACAGACCCTCCCGTGAGGCGAGTCAGAAAAGGCGAAGGAATCATGGCATGATTCAGCGCATCGGACTCCAGATTCTATCCGCCGTCATGCTAGCCGCGCAGACACCCACGGTCCCCACAGCCACCTCCAGCGTTCAGGCCTCCGAACTGGCCCGAGACCGAGCCCAACTCGCAGTCCGTACCCTAAAAAAGGCAATAGCAAGGCTGTCGGTCTGCAACTAGTGTTTCGCGTCACCCCACTCTTGCTTTTTTTCCTACCTGACAGGGCCAAAGTCGATTCGCAATGTCGAGCGCGGCTTGGAAATCTGCTACGAACTTGTCCCGCCAGGCGACTGCACAGACTTTATAGACGACTTCCAATCTGATTTCTACCTGCGCGAACGAGCACTTGCGGTCGACCTCAAGCAGCAACGCGAACTATGGGCGCTTTTGGTAAAGGTGCTCAAGACGAAGGATCGGAAAGCGGCGGCGGTACGGACGTGAGCCTCGGCGCACGGTGAGGCGGAATCGGGCCACGCGGCTAAGCGCCTTTGGCGAGCTTCAAAGTGTTCCTCACCCGCCCGAACGCGTCCCCTGCGGCGAACCCACTGGCTTCTCCTTCGCGGATGGCGGCCCGCAGCGCGGTGAGCTTGGCGTCAAACTCCTGGTCTTCGCGCTCCAGCGTGCGAAGCGCGGCGTACCACTTCGCTGGCGTTGTCGAAGCGTCCGCTCTTGACCTTTTTCAATCGAGCTGCGGTGTGAGGTTCACGTTGCGGGTCGGCATGGAGCTATTGTGACACTGTAAGCAAAGCTTGCCAACGCCTATCCCAGCAACCCGCCGTGCCCCAAACACGCAATCTCCCAGCCGGAGACGCGGTAGCGTGCGAGCATCGGAGGCAGTACCAAATCCACCACATTCGGCTTGGCCGAGCGGAAGCAGCCTGGGGCGCTAAGGACCGGGATCTCATCCTTGTAGGCGAGCAGCATGAGGTTGCCGGGTTCCACCGGGGCGAGGAAGCGCTCTATGTGGCAACCCACCGCGGTCATCGCCTGGCCCACGCAATCTTCGGGCCCGGCGGGGGCGGTGGTGGAGGCGATCAGCACGCAGGTCGGGTTGGCTCGGAGCAGGTGGGTCAAGCCCTTGACCACGGAACCCTCCTCCTCGGTGACCGCCAGGGCGTACGCGGGAGAGATGCCCAGGCGGTCTAATCTTTGACGGACAATCGGTTCAAACAGCTGGCGCGCGCGGTCGCCGTGCATCGGGTCGGTGTAGAGGACGGCGACGTTCGGCTGGCGCACCGCGCGGGCCTGCAAAATGGGGCCGCGCTCCTTGAGGATGGAAATCACGGCTTCGAGGTGCGCCGAGGCCACCGCAAATGGGGTGCTCTTCACCGTGGCTACGCGCTGGCCGGCGCGGGAGAAACTGAAATTCGGAGTGGTCGAGATCACCATGCTGCCGGTGCAGTTGATCTGGCGCAGCAGGTCGTCGTCGACTAGGATGCAGCAGTCTTCGGTGGCGAACAGGTTGGCGCGTCCACCGGAGGCGACGCGGATTTCGAGGCACCCGCATCCCATCTCCGTCGAGACCTGCGCCACCGCGGCGTCCTCGCCGATCTCGCCGTCTTCGAGTTCGGTGACCCAGACCTGGCCAAGTCCCTCGGTCTCCAGCAGCCGGACGTCTTCATCATTCAGTGTGTGGCCCTTTGAGAGCAGCTTCTTGCCCCCGCTGCGGAAAATGGTGCAGCAAAGCATTCTGCCGGTGGACTCACGGATGTCGACTGTCTGTGCGCGCATAATCGGAAGGACCCCTCTTGATCTGCCGCCATACTCAGCGAACTGGCGACAACCAATTAGTGTCCTATCTTACAGTTTTTTCTCAAAAAGAAATCGCAAAAGTATACTCAGTACGGCTACATGAGCAGTAGTGTCCGGCTATAAGTCGAACAGATTCAGCTGGTTGAAAAATGGGTCTGATTTTTCTCCGGTATGTTGTAGCTGAAGGGCCTGTAGAATGGGCGTCCGCTCGAAAATGGTGACGCTGACAACCTGTAGGATTTGGTAGAGGCT
>CANFEY010000014.1 GCA_947446025.1 Bryobacterales bacterium | reverse complement strand
GCTCTCGCTTCGCTCGGGCTCCCTACGTCCCACCGGCAGCAATACCGCTGGCGCCGGAACCTTATGGTTGTTCATGGATGAAATTCTTTCTCGCCCTGCTCGGTAATTAGCGGTCGAGGAGTGTCTCACTCATGTTGGCACGGAGGGCGACAACGTGTTTCGCAGGCGTTCAGAGGCTTGTGTTGATAGGGCGAATGTAAAAACAGGTATCAGGAGTACAATCAAAGCCGCAGCGACGCACAACCAGCCGAACCAGGTGAAAGTCTTGTAACCCATATGGTTCTTAACGTCCTAGGGCAGCAACACCGTCCGATTCAGCCACAAAATGTTGTCCCAGCTTAGGACCCTTTCGGTGCCGTCGAACAACTTGGCGTAGCTGCCGCCACCGCCTTTGAAGCTAAAGCTTTTTACGTGGTCGGGGGGCGTGGTGGTCACGTTACGCATGATGTCGAGCACTTGCTCTTGGCGCGAGATTTGGAAGAAAGTCGGGTTCTTGGCGGAGTAGAATTTCGTGTCCGCCGTGTTACGCTTGGCGGCGGCGTTGCGTTCGTAGGTGATGTGCATTTCGAGGCGCTCGCCGGTGGGGGCGGCGAAGACCCAGTCTTGCGTCTCCATGATGGGGCCCGAGCCTTTGGATTTTGTCGACCACTGCATTTCGTGAGTCGTCGCCAGCAGGTAGTTGCCGAAGGGGCCGGGGGCGTCGGTGGGGTCTTCGGTTAGGCCGCCGATTACCAACTGGACGTTTTCGCCGGCGGGATTTTTCACTGGCGCGACCAGGTAGGCCAGGCGGTTGGAGCCTTTGCCGCGCACACTCGCGTCGGGGTTGTTGATGGTGACGCGGTCAATGAAGACGATGCGGAGGTTGCAATCCTTGGCTGCGCCGGTGGTGGAGACGTTCGGGGTCCAGCCTGCGGGCATGTAGGCGTTGAGCGCGGACTGGGGGACCAGGAAGTCGAGTTGGAAGCGGGTTTCGTTGCTGTGTTCGACGGGCGTTTCGGCAAAGGCCAGGGCGGAGAACGCGAGCAGAGAGAGTAGGCGCATGCTTCGATTATAGCGGGCGCTCCATGGCTCGCTGCACTGCTTCGAGCGCGTCGGGGCCGTGCACGATGGTTCCCGACGGACGCCAGCGGGCGGCCATGCGTTCGCTGGCGAATCCGGCGGCGATGCTGACGACGGGGACTCCGCAGGCACTGGCTACGTGGCCCGCTGCAGAGTCGTACCCGATAAACAGCTTTGAGTTTGAGACTTGCGCGGCGAAGTGGGCGAAGGCTCCGTCGTGGGTGCGCATGCCGGGTTGCAGCACGGCTTCCACTCGGTCGCGCTCTTCAGGGGAACCGCCGAGGTCGACCAATACGTCGAGGCCACGCAGCAATTGCATGAGATGGAGTTCGAAATCGCCCTCGATACGCTTGGATAGATTCTCGCCGACGCCTAGGCTCACGGTGATGTCGCAGGTGGACTCGGCGGGCAGGGACGCGATGTAGGGACGGGCTTGGGGATCTTCGGCCCATTTGGCGGCGAGATCCGGCAGACGCTCCATCGAATCTCCACCGAAGGCTCGGCTCTCGAAGAAGCAGTAGCGGTCATCGGGGCAGACCTGGATCAGGCCGAGCTGGGTGAGGCGAGAATCGGGATCAATGACGACGCCGTCGTCGAACCATAGGGAAGCGGAGGCGGCTAGCCGATCGCGGAGTGCGCCGCTGCGGGCGTAGGGGGCGGGGAAATGCTCGACGCGCGGGTCGGCTTCGAAGAGTTCGTAGTTCTTGCGCGGGCCTACGAAGACGATTTGCGCATCGGGATAGCGGCGCTTGGCGGCGTCGATGAGGACGCTGGTGACGGCGACGTCGGCCCCCAGGGTGATACGGGAAAGGATGTAAGCGCGGTCGGCGTGCGCAGGAAACGGCGTCGAGGGAGGACGGCGTAAGCGGGGGCGCAGTTCGGGTGCGATGCGCTCCACCACCTTCATGAAGAGCAGCGAGTAGGCGAGCGAAAGGCGCGGCTTGAAGAGGTCGCCCAGGGGTTCGACGACGCCGCTAAGGAATGCGCGGCCTTCGTCGATGGCCAGCGCGTCATCGAGCAAAGAGTCGGGGACGGGCTGGCCCTTGAGGCAGCGGTCTAGAATCTCACGACAGGTATTTTCCAACAAGCAGCTCCAGCTTCTTCTTTGTCGCGTCCGGCACAAGTTTGGGGTCGCTGATGAGGGCGTGCTTCAGGGCCGATCCGCACTTGCAGGCGCGTTGTTCTGGGATGGCGGCGACGGCCGCATGCACCAGCTTGGCCGCGTTGGCGGCGTTCTGCGTCAGGTTGGCGATGATGTCTTCCACGGTGACGGCGTCGTGTTCGGGATGCCAGCAATCGTAATCGGTGACCATGGCGACGGTGGTGTAGCAGAGCTCGGCTTCGCGGGCGAGCTTGGCTTCTTGTAGGTTGGTCATCCCGATGACGTCCATGCCCCAGCTGCGGTAAAGGTTAGATTCGGCGAGCGTCGAAAACGCGGGGCCTTCCATGCAGAGATAGGTTCCGCCTTGCTTGACGCTGACGCCCGCGGTCTTGCCGGCGGCGAAGGCGATGTCCGCCATCTGGCCGCAGATGGGATGCGCGAAGCTGACGTGCGCGACGAGGCCTTCGCCGAAGAAGGTGGAGATGCGTCCGCGTGTGCGGTCGACGAATTGGTCGGGGATGACGAAATCGAGCGGCTTGTGTTCTTCCTTAAGTGACCCGACAGCGCTGAGGGAGAGGATGCGTTCGACGCCCAGGGACTTCATGCCCCAGATGTTGGCGCGGAAGTTGAGTTCCGAGGGGCTGTAGCGGTGGCCGCGTGCGTGGCGCGCTAGAAATGCGACCTGCTTGCCTGCGAGTGTGCCGACGACGTAGGCGTCCGAGGGCGCGCCCCAGGGCGTATCAAGCTTGCGCTCTTCTTGCGCTTCAAAGCCGGGCATGGAGTAGAGTCCGCTGCCGCCAATAATTCCAATGGTAGGTTTCATCATTCTTGTATGAGTTCCAAAAGCACGCCTCCGGTGGAAGAGGGGTGAATAAACGAGTATAAGTGACCGCCTGCCCCGATGCGAGGTTCGTTGAGGACACGGGCTCCGGAGGCTTTCAGTTTTTCGATGGCGGCGGGCAGGTCAGGGACGGTGACGGCGATGTGGTGGAGGCCTTCGCCGCGTTTGTCAATGAACTTGGCGATTACGGAATCGGGGGCCGAGGCTTCCAGGAGTTCGACGCGCGATTCGCCTAGCGGGAGCATGGCTGCTTCTACTTTTTCGGCTGCGACGGACTCGCGCAGGGTGACGGTGAGGCCGAGTTGGTCGCGGTAGAATTCGAGCGCTTTGTCGATGGAGCGGACGGCGATTCCCAGGTGGTCGATTTTCATGCGCGTCTCCGGATTGCGGCCAGCAGTTCGCTGATTCCCTTGCCTTCTTGCGCGACCACTTGCACAACTTCGATTTCGGGGGATTCGCTGTGCAGGTGTTTGGCGAGCATGGCCGCGCCGGGCAGGTCTGCTTTGTTGATGGCGAAGACTTGGGCGATTTCCATGATGCCGGCTTTGATGGACTGCACGTCGTCGCCGGAGCCGGGGGTGAGCACGACCACGGTTACCTTCGCCACGCGCGCCACGTCGATTTCGGATTGGCCCACGCCCACGGTTTCGATGATCACGGCGTCGTAGCCCGCGGCGTCGAAGAGGGTGACCAGATTCTTAGTGGTGCGCGCGAGGCCGCCGGTGTGGCCGCGGGTGGCCATGGAGCGGATGAAGACGCCCGGGTCGGCGTGATGCAGCTGCATGCGGATGCGATCGCCCAGGAGCGCGCCGCCGGTGAAGGGGCTGGTGGGGTCGACGGCGATGACGGCTACCTTCTTGCCTTCGGCGCGGAGGGCGCGGATGAGCTGGTCGCAGAGGGTGCTTTTGCCTGCGCCGGGGGGGCCGGTGATGCCGATGGTGAGCGCTCGGCCGGCGTGGGTGGTGAGTTCGGGGAGGAGGGATTCGTCGCCGTTTTCGATGAGGGTTGCGGCGCGGGCGATTGCTCGGATGTCGCCTTGCAGGATGGAGGGAAGAGAGGGCACGAAGTCTAAGTTTAGCGCGGCGGGTGCAGCCTTCGATTACTGATTCTTATCTGCGCCCCGACTGCGATCCGTCTGTCTGCTGGGCACGCCGTTGACTATCTGCACCACACTGGTGCACTTGCTATGATGAGGGCATGGCAACCCGGCGAAGAACGACATCCGCGAGATCGGTCCGACAGAGTGTTACGATCCCATCTTCGTTGGTTTCGGAGGTTCGACGCACTGCCAAGGAACAGCACGTCACTATGAGCCGTGCCTTGGTTGCGCTCGCAGAACGTGGGGTTCGGGCCGAAGCGGAAGCCAAGGAGCAACTGAAAGCTTCCTACAACCGCTTCCTTGCTGAGAACGATCCGGCCCGCAAGAACGAGGCAGGCAAGGACCTGATTCGCGCAATCTTCGGGAAGGATTCGATTGCCGAAGATTCAATTCGCTAATCTGCCTCGGCCCGTCTGGCAGCATCTGCTCCAACGAGTCGATGAGCGCGGCATCTCGGTCGCAGATTTATTGGCACTGCAAGCGTGGGTAAGAACCGGCCCAGTGGCTCCCGCCGGCGACTGGTACAAGGGTTTCGGCTCATTCATTTTGTGCGGCACCGATCAGTTTCCCAAGACGGTGCTTGAGAAGAGGATGAAACCGTTTGGGAATCCAGTCGCTTGATTGCGGGCGACATTGCCGTTTCGTGCGAGTTGAGCTACTTGGGCGACAATCAAGGCATGCATGAGGCCCAAACGCGTGGCGGAGGTTCCAATTTGTCCGCAGCAAATAAGATTCGCTTTTCTCAAAGCGCTCTAGTGTGCGGCGAGTCCTTCCAGAGGCTGGCAGAGGGATTGATTTCCGCCATCTGGACGGTAAAGGAGGGGGCCCATCAGGTCATGCCAGATGAAATGGGCAACGTTGTGGCCTGTGCGACAAATCTGGCGTTTGCAGTGGAGCTCTACCTAAAGGGCATTCTCGTACAGCTGGGTTTGGACGTCCCGATGAGCCACAATCTACGGGTTCTCTATGACGCGATACCTCAGTCGGTCAGGACCTTGATCGAGAGCATCTACGACACCGCGTTGCCAGACGAAGTACGCCGATTAGATGGTCGCGTTAGCTTTACTTGCGCGATCGGCCCTTCCGGGGAGTTATCATGGGACGATTACAAAGTGTCACTTGCTCTTCCGGACTTGCTGGAAAGATCAAAGGACCTTTTCGTGTCTTGGAGATATGCATTCGAGTTCAGCCCGCCCGTGAGCAGTCCCTATCAGATCCGCGAATTCGAGTACGGCCTCCTGCGGTGTGCCGCCGAGGTGTTGAGAGTCGAGCTCACGGTGCGCTTGGATCAGACTGAGGAGCGGCCCACCCATTTTGACCCAGGCATATGAAACACCTCAATACCGAGCGACTAAAGAACTCGGACATCGCTGTAAGCCTGCCCGGATTGGCGATTTCTCGCGATCAGTCGCGTAGCGTAGAGTCAAGCGGTACCGGCCCCGCCGTCGCACGTGTTCAGCTCTTCAGCAACTGCCGCGCAATGACCATGCGTTGGATTTCGCTGGTGCCTTCGCCGATGGTGCAGAGTTTGGCATCGCGGTAGAACTTTTCCACGGGGTAGTCTTTGATGAAGCCGTAGCCGCCGTGGATTTGGACGGCTTCGTTGGCCACACGGACGGCGGTTTCCGAGGTGTAGAGCTTCGCCATGGACGACTCTTTGTTGACGCTGAGGCCGGAATCTTTCATCCAGGCGGCGCGCAGGGTGAGCAGGCGGGCGGCGTCGATTTCGGTGGCCATGTCGGCCAGCTTGTGTTGGATGGCTTGGAATTCGGAAATGAAGCGTCCGAATTGTTTGCGCTGTTTGGAGTAGCGCAGCGCGGCTTCGCAGGCTCCTTGGGCGATGCCGACACCGAGCGCCGCGATCGAAATGCGGCCTCCGTCCAGGATGCGCAGGCTGTCGATGAAGCCTTCGCCTCGGTTGCCGATCAGGTTCGATGCGGGGACGCGGCAATCGGTGAGGATGAGTTCGCCGGTGGGCGAGCAGCGCATGCCCAACTTGTTTTCCTTCTTGCCGACGCGGAAGCCGGGGGTGTTTTTCTCGACGGCGATGGCGGAGATGCCGTGCGACGATTTGTCGCGGTCGGTGACAGCCATGACAACAAAAATGTCCGATACGTGGGCGTTGGTGCAGAACGTCTTGAGGCCGTTGATGACCCAGGTGTCGCCGTCGAGCACGGCTTTGGTGTGGGTGCCGCCGGCGTCGGAGCCGGACTCGGGTTCGGTCAACGCCCAGGAGCCGATCCATTCGCCGGAGGCGAGCTTAGGGATGTAGGCCTGCTTTTGCGCTTCGCTGCCCGCGGTGTTGATGTGGCTGGTACACAGCGAAATGTGCGCTGCCGCGCTGAGGCCGATGGAAGGATCCACGCGCGCGAGTTCTTCAATGATGATCGAGTAGTCGACGTAGTTGAAGCCGGAGCCACCGTACTCTTCCGGGAACACCGCACCGAGCACGCCCAGCGCGCCCAGCTTGCGGAAGACGTCGGTGGGGAAATGCTGCGATTCATCCCACTCCATCACGTGGGGCAAGATTTCCGCTTCGGCAAACGCTCGAACCGTCTTGCGCAACTGGTTTTGTTCTTCCGTGAATCCGAAGTCCATGGGGTGCGCTTAAGTGATCTCTTCCCGGCGCGCGTCCCAGCGGACGGTGCGTCCTTGGCGGTAGCTTTCAATGGCCATGCGGCAGGCGATGGAGACGCGGTAGCCCAGGTCAAATGGGCAGCTGGGCTCAGTGCCCAGGCGGATGGCGTCAATGAAGTTCTGCATGTGGGCCTGCGGCGTGTGAGCGGATTGGCCGGTGGTTTCGCGCAGGTCCGCGCGGTTCATCTTTTGCGGTGTGTACTTCACCTGGCTGGCGCGCGAAATGGAGCCGTTGGTGCCCAGCGCATCTTCGCTGATGCCGAGCTGGTTGTTGCCGAGGCCGGAGACCCAGCTGATCATCAGGTCTTCGGGTTGGCGCAGGGTGACGCTGACGGTGTCGGGCACTTCGCGGCCGTCTTTCCAGAGGTAAATGCCGCCTTCCATGTTGGCCGAACTGGGAATCTGCAAGTTGAGCGTCTTGTACCAGAAGCTCAGCTGCTGGCTCATGTGTTCGAACACGGTGCCGCCGGAGTAGTCCCAGAAGTAGCGCCAGTGGACAAAACGGTCGGGGTCAAAGCCGCGCGGGTCGAAGGCGGGCCAGTCGATATTTTCGGCGCGCAGCTCCGGGGTGAAGAGCGCGGGGCGGGCCCACTGCGGTTTGGCGGCGGGCGTGTTGCGATGGTGCTGCATCGCGATGGCGGTGAGCTTGCCGAAACGCGAAGGATCGGAGAGGAACTGGGTGACGTCGGCGACGTGGCCGGTGGAGCAGGCTTGATGGCCGATCTGGACCACTTGCGTAGCGGCCCGGTACGCCGAGCGCATTTGCTTCGCTTCGGCCACGGTGAACGCGGCGGTTTTTTCGAGGTAGACGTGCTTGCCGGCACCCAAGGCGTCCTGGAATTGCGCGGCGTGCAGGTGCTGCGGCGTGGCGATCACGACGGCGTCGATGTCTTTCGAGGCCAGCAGTTCGCGGTAGTCTGCTACGGCAACGGCGACGCGTTCGCGGTGTTTGGAATAGATGTCGGCGTAACCGGCGATGTCGGTGTTGGTGCAGGCGCGCAGTTGGTTGGCCAGTTCCATGCCGCGGTCGCCCGCGCCGATGATGCCGACGCGCACGCGGGCGTTGGCTCCCAGCACGCGCGACGGTCCTGCCGCGAGTGTGCCCGCGAGCCCATAGGCCACCTTGCCGACGAAATTACGGCGGGAATCCATGAAATTTCAGTGTATCTGATGAGCGGGGGAGTGGCGGTCCGCCGGACGGGGTGGGCTTCACCTCGACCCTGCCATTTGGTAGTGTTATTGGTGGACTGTGAGCGGGACTACTGTAAGCGGGACTAAGGACACATGCGGAAATACGTTTGGCTGGCGGTTTCGATAGCGGCGGGGTTGTGCGGTGTGGCGCAGATTGCGCATTCGCAGCAGCGGGCGGGGAATGCGGCTCCGGGGGCTCCGAAGGCTGTGATCGACCGGTATTGCACGGGTTGTCATAGTGACCAGTTGCGTACGGGTGAACTTTCGCTGCAAAACGTCGACGTCGCGAACCCGGCGGCACATCCGGAGATTTGGGAGCATGTGATCCGCAAGCTGCGTGTGGGCGCGATGCCGCCGCAGGGGATGCCTCGGGATAAGGCGGCGCTCGACGGGTTGGCATCGTATTTAGAAACGGCGCTGGATCGGGCGGCGGCGGCGAAGGCTGATCCGGGCAAGGTTTCCATGCACCGGTTGAACCGGGCTGAGTATGCGAACGCGGTTCGGGATTTGCTGGGGCTTCAGATTGACGCTACGGCGCTGCTGCCGGCGGATGATGAAGGCAGCGGCTTTGACAACAGCGCGGATGTGCTGCGGATGTCGCCGGTGTTGATGGAGCGGTATTTGTCGGCGTCGTGGAATGTGAGCCGGCTGGCAGTGGGCAACATGAAGATCACGCCGAGCACCGCGGTGTATCGCGTGCGGCCGGATCTATCGCAAGACCAGCATCTGGACGGGCTGCCGTTGGGCACGCGGGGCGGGATTCTGGAGAAGCACACGTTCCCGTTGGATGGCGAGTACGTTATAAAGGTCCGGCTGTGGCGCAATACGTTTGATCTGCTGCGCGGAATGGAAGATCCGCACACCATCGAGATTGCGGTGGATGGTGAGAAGGTGCAATCGGTCACGGTGGGCGGGCGCGAGGATTTCGTCAAGATGGCGGAGAATCCGGGCAATCTGGGTGCGGAGGTGGATAAGAAATTGACGGTGCGGCTGCCATTGAAGGCGGGCGTACACGAGGTTTCGGCGTACACGATTCTGCGCAGCAACGCGCAGCGCGACAGCTTGGTCAAGGGATTCCTGCGCACCACGATTGACGGGCTGGATGTGACGGGCGATCCTTCGGTGGACCGGATGACGATTGAGGGTCCGTTTGCGCAGACGGGGCCGGGGGATACGGAATCGCGGCGGCGGATTTTTACGTGCCGTCCGGCGAATGCGCAACAGGAGCTTGGCTGCGCGCGCACCATCCTGACGACGCTTACGCGGCGGGCGTACCGGCGGCCGGTGAATGATTCGGACCTGGAAACGCCGCTGAGCTTTTATCAGCGCAGCCGGAATAACGGCGGGAATTTTGAGGCGGGGATTGAATCGGCCATTCAACTGATCCTGACCAGCCCGGAGTTTCTGGTGCGCTTTGAGCCGGATCCCGACAAGGTGGCCGAGGGCGCTGCGTTCCGCATCAGTGACCTGGCGCTGGCGTCGCGGTTATCCTTCTTCTTGTGGAGCAGTATTCCCGACGATGCGCTGATCAATGTGGCGGCCAGCGGCAAGCTGCATGACGCGAAAGTGCTGAAGGAACAGACGGTGCGGATGTTGCGCGATTCGCGCGCGGCTGCCTTGACGGACAACTTTGCGGAGCAGTGGTTGTTCCTGCGGAACCTTAAGACCACGGCTCCGAACCTGGATAACTTCCCCGATTTCGATGACAACCTGCGGCAGGCGATGCGTGAGGAGACCAAGCTGTTCTTTGAGGCCGTCGTCCGCGAAGACCGCAGCGTGATGGATCTGCTGAACGGCGACTTCACGTTCGTCAACGAACGGCTGGCTCGGCATTACGGGATGGGTGGGATTTACGGCAGCCAGTTCCGGCGCGTCGCGGTGACCGATGAAGCCCGCCGCGGACTGTTGGGGCAGGCGAGTATTCTGGCGGTGACTTCGTATCCCAACCGGACCTCCCCGGTGCAGCGCGGCAAGTGGATTCTGACCAACATTCTGGGCGTGCCGCCGACGCCGCCTCCGCCAAACGTTCCGCCGCTCAGTGAGAACGGCGAGGGTGCCAAGAAATCCTTGCGGGAACGCATGGAACTGCATCGCAGCAACACGGTTTGCGCGGGATGCCACAAGGTGATGGACCCGGTGGGGTTCGCGCTGGAGAATTTTGATGCCACCGGGCAGTGGCGGGTGCGGGATGACGGATCTGCCATTGATCCGTCGGGCACGCTGTTTGAGGGATCGAAGGTAGATGGTCCGGTGGCACTGCGGCGCATGTTGACGGCCCGGCCGGAGACGTTTGTGGGAGTGATGACAGAGAAGATGCTGACGTATGCGCTGGGCCGGGGATTGAGTGATCGTGACATGCCGGCGGTGCGCAAGATCGTGAACAACGCGCGGCCGGGCGGGTTCAAGTTCTCCGCCCTGGTGAGCGGCATCGTGGAAAGTACACCGTTCCAAATGAAGATCAAGAATTCGGTTGTAGGAGAGAGCAAATGAGACTGATTACCAAGATGCACATCCCCCGCCGCACATTTTTGCGCGGGATGGGAGTGACGATGTCACTGCCGCTGCTCGATTCCATGATCCCGGCGCAGACGCCGCTTGCGCGCACGGCGGCGAATCCGAAGGTCCGCATGGGCCTGTGTTTCATCCCGCACGGCGCGGTGATGAACAACTGGACGCCTACCGAAGAGGGCGTGATGAGCACGATGTCGCGCACGCTGATGCCGCTGGAACCGTTCCGGAAGAACGTGGTGGTGGTCAGCAATCTGGCGCACGCCATGGCGGCTCCCGGCGGACCCGGCGATAACGGCGGCGACCATACACGCTCGCCCGCGGTGTTCTTGAACGGAGTGCATCCGAAGCGAACGGACGGCGCGGACATTCAGGCAGGCGTCACCATCGATCAGATGGCGGCGGCCAAGATCGGTCAGGAAACGCCGCTGCCTTCGCTGGAGTTGGCGACGGAGGATTTCAGCGGTCTGGTTGGCTCCTGTGACGTAGGTTTCAGCTGCACCTACATGAATACAATTTCCTGGCGGACGCCGACCACGCCGATGCCGATGGAGATTAATCCCCGCGTGGTGTTTGACCGCTTGTTCGGCGACGGAGCGACGGCGGAAGAGCGGCTGGCGCGCATCGAGCAGCAGCGCAGCATTCTGGACGCGGTGAGCAATCAAGTGCGGCGCCTGGAAGGCAAGTTGGGCGCGACGGACCGGACGCGCGTTTCCGAGTACCTGGAAACCGTACGCGAGATCGAACGGCGCATTCAACTGTCCGAAAAGCAGAACAGCAACGCGGACTTGAGTGTTCCGGCCTCGCCCAGCGGCATTCCGGATGATCACCAGGCGCATTCCAAGCTGATGTTGGACCTCATGGCGATTTCTTTCCAGGCCGACATTACGCGTGTTTCGACGTTCATGATGGCGCGCGAAGTGAGCTACCGGACGTTCCCGATGTTGGGCATCTCCGAGGGCTTCCATCCGGCATCGCATCACCAGAACAACGCGGACCGGCTGGAGAATCTGACCAAGATCAACACGTATCACGTAAGCCTGATCGCGCACTTGCTGGATCGGTTGAAGAACACGCAGGACGGCGACGGCACGCTGCTGGATCATTCCATCATTCTGTACGGCAGCGGCATGAGCAACAGCAACGTCCACAACCATTCGCCTCTGCCTGTGCTGGTGGCGGGCGGAGCGGCGGGCAAGCTGAAGGGCGGGCGGCATGTGAAGTATCCGGAAAACACGCCCATGTCGAACCTGCTCTTGTCCATTTTGAACAAGGCGGGCGTGGAACGCGAATCAGTCGGCGACAGCACGGGGCTGCTCTCGGAGGTCTAACAAGGTCTAACTATGAACAAGTCACTTTGGATTACAGGCGCGCTGTTGTGCGCAGGATTGGCCCAGGCGGCGTCTCCGGAAATCGCAAAGGCAGCCGAGCGCCGGGATGCGGCGGCGGTGCGCGCGGAGTTGGCCAAGAAAGCGGATGCGAATGCGGCGCAATCCGACGGTACCACGGCGCTGCATTGGGCGGCGCATTGGAACGACGTGGAAACGGCCCGTCTGCTGGTGAAGGCTGGAGCGAATCCCAGCGCGGCGAACCGCTTCGGCGCGTCTCCGCTATCGGAAGCCGCGGCTTTGGGCAGCAAGGACCTGGTTGAGCTGTTGTTGGGTGCAGGAGCCAACGCTAAGGCGCTCACCACCGCTGACGGCGAGACGGTGCTGATGACCGCCGCGCGCGCGGGCAATGAAGCCGTGGTCAAGTTGCTGCTGGAACGCGGAGCCGACGTGAACGCGCACGAATCCTTCAAGGGACAGACCGCGCTGATGTATGCCGCCACGGAACGGCACACTGGAGTTGTGAAGCTGTTGCTGGCCAGCGGAGCGGACTGGCGCGTGCTCTCAAGCGAACACGAGACCAAGATGCCGAAGCTGAGCGCTGCCTCGTCGGTGACGCCCATGCCGCGCGGCGGAATGAGCGCGCTGCATTTCGCGGCCCGTGAAGGCGACATCGCCACCGTGCAGACCATGCTTGAGAGCGGCGTGGACGTGAACCATCTGGATGTGGATAAGACTCTGGCGTTGACCACGGCGCTGATGAACAAGCAGTACAGCTTGGCGAAGTTTCTGCTGGACCGGGGTGCGAATCCGAACCTGCAGGACGTGACGGGCCGCACGCCGCTGTACGCTGCCATCGATATGCGTAACGAAGACTACTCGGCCACTCCGGGACGTCCGGCGCTGGACCCGATGCCCAGCATTGACATCGTGCGCGCACTGCTGGATCGCGGCGCGAATCCCGGTTTGCCGCTGAAGACGCGCTTGCCGGGCCGCAGCGGTATGGACGGCGGGGATACCACGCTCGGCGAAGGCACCACGCCGCTGATGCGTGCGGCGCGCGCCGGGGACGCTCCGGTGATGCGCCTGCTGCTGGCGAAAGGCGCTGACCCGAAGGCCACCACTAAGGAAGGCAACACCGCGTTCCTGTTCGCCGCCGGCATCGGCTACCGCGACAAGAACACCAGCGGCACAGAGAGTCAGGCTCTGGAGGCGGTGAAGTTGTCGCTCGAAACCGGGGCCGACGTGAATCAGGGCAACGGGCGCGATGAGACTGCATTGCAAGGCTCCGCAGGCCGAGGAGCCGATTCCATCATCGAGTACCTGGTTGCGCACGGAGCCAAGGTTGACGCACAGTCCAAGGCCAATTGGACGGCGCTCGACATCGCGATGGGAAAAAATTCGTTCGGTGGGCTGCCCGTGCCGCACGATAGTTCCGTCGCGCTGCTGCGCAAGCTGGGTGCGCACGAATCGAAGGATTTGCCGAAGCCGGCAGGCAAGTAGAATGGTGGGCGCGCAGGGACTCGAACCCCGGACCTCCTGCGTGTGAAGCAGGCGCTCTAACCAGCTGAGCTACGCGCCCTCTGTGGAAGGAATTCTTATCTTACCGGAATGGACCCCGCTCGCGCTAGTGGGAACACGCGCTACACTGTTTCTTCCGCATGGGCCAACACACGTCTAAGTTTTACCGAAGCCTGTATTTTCAGGTCTTGATCGCCATTGCCATTGGAGTGGGACTGGGTGTCTTCCAGCCTGCGTGGGGAGAGGCGATGAAACCCTTGGGGGACGGGTTCGTGAAGTTGATCCGGGTGATGATCGGGCCGATCATTTTCTGCACCGTCGCGGCGGGGATCGCGGGCATGGGCGACCTCAACAAATTGGGGCGGGTGGGGCTAAAGGCACTGCTGTATTTTGAAGTGGTCACCACGGCGGCGCTCGTGATTGGGTTAGCGGTGGTTTCCTGGGTGCGGCCCGGCGATGGAATCCACGCCACGGCGGCCACGCTGGACACCAAGGCGGTGGAGCAGTACACCAGTTCCAACACGCACCTGACGGTCACCGAGTTCGTGCTCAACGTGATTCCGGACACCATGGCGGGGGCGTTCGCACGCGGGGAGATCCTGCAAGTCTTGTTCGTGGCGGTGTTGTTCGGGCTGGGGCTGGCGCAGTTTCCGCAGGGCAAGCCGATTCTGGATGGGCTGCACTCCATCAATCAAGTGCTGTTCCACATGGTTGCGATGATCATGAAGGCGGCTCCCATCGGCGCGTTCGGAGCCATGGCGTTCACCATCGGGCGCTACGGCGTCGACACGTTGCTTTCGCTGGCCAGCCTGATGTTGTGTTTCTATCTTACGGCGGTGTTGTTCGTGTTGGTGGTGCTGGGCGGCATTGCGCGGTTTCACGGGTTCCGGGTGGTAAAGCTGATTCGCTACCTGAGTGAAGAGTTCCTGTTGGTGTTGGGAACGTCGTCCTCCGAATCGGCATTGCCGCGGCTGATGATGAAGCTGGAGCAGTTGGGGTGTTCCAAGTCCGTAGTGGGGCTGGTGGTGCCGTCGGGATATTCGTTCAACTTGGACGGCACGTCGATTTACCTGACCATTGCGGCGATGTTCGTCGCGCAGGCGACGGATACCACGTTGAGTGCCGCGCAACAATTTCAATTGCTGCTGGTGCTGCTGTTGACCAGCAAGGGCGCGGCGGGTGTCACGGGGGCCGGGTTCATCACTCTGGCAGCGACCTTGGCAGCGGTGGGAACGGTGCCGGTGGCGGGCATCACGCTGTTGCTGGGAGTTGACCGTTTTATGTCGGAGATGCGCTCGCTGACCAACCTGGCGGGGAATGCCGTGGCGACCATCGTGGTGGCGAAGTGGGAGAATGAGTTCGACGCGAGCAAGGCGGAGGCGATTCAGTAGCAGCCCACAGGGTTGCGGCTACTCTGGACCCCACACCAGCAGGGCCAGCCCGAGCGCGATCCGATAGATGGCGAAACCACTCAGGGAATGCCCTTTGACGTAATGCAGGAGCCAGCGGACCACAAGAAACGCTGACACCGCAGCCGCCACGAATGCCAGGCTGACGTCCGTCAAACTGGCCCCAACCACCTCGCCGTGACGCCACGCGCCGAGAAACTTATATCCACCGGCCGCTGTCAGAGTGATCATTCCGAGAATAAAGGAAAACTCCGCAGCCTCCGACCGCGCCAATCCAAGGGCGATTGGGATCATGATGGTCGCACCAGAACGCGATGTTCCGGGGAAGACTGCTGCGATAAGTTGGGCCATGCCGCACGCCATGGCGATTCCCCAGGTTATTCGGGCATCCGACGGCCGATTTTTCTGCCACCCTTCAATCGCAAGAATGGCGAAGCCGCCGATGAGTGTCGCCCACGCTACCGGGCCCACTGTTTCGGGAAGTTTAAAGTCCATCTTGTCCAGCGCTAACCCGCCCGCCGCTGTGATCAAAAACGCCGCGATCAATTTCGCTAAGTAATCCCGGGAGCTTTGTTCGGCAAGACTCCGAAGCAAACCGATTAGCTTGGTCCAGAATAGCGGCAGCAAGGCCAGCGCGGCACCCACTTGAATAAAAACCGTAAACCAGTCGGGCCGATGCCCAAACCAACGCTCGGCGATGAGGAGATGCCCCGTCGATGAGACGGGAATGAACTCGGTGAGGCCTTCGACTAGGCCAAGCAGAATAGCTTCCAACCAGGTGGGCATAAGCAATTTGGCGAACCTTCTGAGTGTAGCGTAAATGTCCTTCCCATCACGGCGTAATTTTTGGCATACTAGTGATTGCTCTGGCTATCTTCCGCTCATAGTGGACGATGAAATTTCTTGGACCTACCAGCCATCCCCGGCTGAATGAATTACTCGCATTTGTGTTTCTGGTCGCCGGGCTAATCGTTTTCCTCGCCTTGGTCTCTTACCATCCCCTCGATCGCTCGTGGAATACCGTGTCTGAAGGCCTGCCGCCCGTGAACATCATCGGGGCCGTTGGAGCCTGGCTTTCCGATCTTCTGCTACAGGCCGTCGGACTTGCCGCATACATGTTACCCGTGATGATTGTGCTGCTGGGTTGGAAGTGGGTGCGTTCGGCGGAGATCGCCGCGCCGTGGGCCAAGGTGTCCGGGAGCGTTTTGTTCATGCTGGCCACTTGCACGGGATTGGGACTGCTGCCGGATTGGCGGCCCATCGCGGGAACGCTGCCCGCGGGGGGCATGCTGGGGTTGTTGGCATCCGACGCGCTGGTCGCGCGGATGAATCTAACGGGTGCCTCACTGGTTTCCTTCGCCGTGTGGGTGGTCTCGCTGTACATGATCTCCACGTTTGAAATGGCGCGCTTGCCGGGATGGTTCAAGGTTCCCATTGCGTGGGTCCGTCTGATTGGCGTGAAATTCCGGGCGTGGCGGGAGCGGCAGGCGGAGTTGGCGAAGGAGAAAGCCGCTGAGCGCGCCGTGCATCGGGCGGAACAGGCGAAGGCAGAAGAGGTGATGCGGAAGCAGGCACCTTTGAAGCAGGCTCCTGATGATGGAGATTCAGAGAGTGGTGAATTCCAGATCATCGATCCCATTGCGGCTCCCATGGCGAGTGCCGCGGCGGCGGGGGCAGGCGTGGCTCCGGCAAAGCGGTCGCGGGTCATCAAGCCTGTGGTGGATACTCCGCCGTGGGAATCGGCTCCTGCTCCTATGGACGTAGACGATATTCCGATCCGCGAGTTGGAACCTCCCAAGGCGCAGGAGACGGTGGGTCCCACGGTGGACCCCGAGTCGGTAGCCGCGGGCAGCACGGCCCGTCCGCGCACCACCTTCCAAATGCCGCCCACGCAGCTGTTGCAGGAACCCGCTGCGCGCACGGCATGGGATAGCCAGGAACTGAAGGACACGGCGGCGCAGATCAAGTCGAAATTCGAAGAGTTCAACATCCGCGGCAACATCACGCAGATCAATCCGGGACCGGTGGTCACCACCTTTGAATTCCGCCTGGAAGCAGGCATGAAGTATTCGCGCATCACGGCTCTTACGGAGGACCTGTGCCTGGGCTTGCAAGCCGAGTCCATTCTGATTGAGCGGATTCCGGGCAAGTCCACGGTGGGGATTGAGGTTCCGAATACCAAGCGCGAAGTGATCAGCTTGCGGCAGATTCTGGAGTCGGATGAATTCACGCAGTCGCCTTCGCCGCTGACCATCGCGCTGGGCAAGGACATCAACGGGCGCATCAAGACGGCCACGCTGGAGACCATGCCGCACTTGCTGATCGCCGGTTCCACGGGGGCCGGCAAGAGCGTGATGCTGAACTCGTTGATCATGTCGATCCTTTATAAGTCGACGCCGGATCAGGTACGAATGATCATGGTGGACCCGAAGCGGCTGGAGTTCGGCCTGTATGAGGGGATTCCGCATCTGCTCACGCCGGTGATCACGGAAGCGAAGAAGGCGACGAATGCCTTGCGCAACGCGGTGCTGGAGATGGAGCGGCGCTTGAAGCTGCTGGCTTCCATCGGCGTCCGCAACATTGATCAGTACAACAAAAAGGTCCGGCAGATGCGCGCGCAACCGCGCAGCCTGTTCGCCGAGGAAAGCGGCGAGGAAGAGCCCGAGCCGATTCCGTATATCGTCATCCTGATCGATGAGCTGGCGGATCTGATGATGCTGGAGCGGGCAAACGTGGAGGAAAGCGTCACCCGTCTGGCGCAAATGGCGCGCGCCGTGGGCATGCATCTGGTGCTGGCGACGCAACGGCCGAGCGTGGACGTGATCACAGGCCTGATCAAGGCGAACTTCCCATCGCGTATCAGCTTCCGCGTGGCCACGCGCGTTGATTCCCGCACCGTGCTCGATGTGATGGGCGCGGAGCATTTGCTGGGCAAGGGCGACATGCTGTTCCTGCCGCCGGGTTCTTCGCGGCTGGTGCGCGTTCATGGGTCGTACGTGAGCGAAGCCGAAACCAATGACGTGGTGGAGTTCTGGAAGCGGCAGGCGCAGCCTGAGTACGACCAGAGCTTCCTGATCGCGCCGCCCAGCGACGACGATGACGATGCGGACGGCGCTGAACTGGACGGCCCGGAAGATCCGATGTATCAGGAAGCCGTGCGTGTGGTGTGCGAGGCGGGCAAGGCGTCCACTTCGACGTTGCAGCGGCGCTTGCGCCTGGGCTACGGCCGCGCGGCCCGCATGCTGGACATGATGCAGCGCGACGGCATCATTGGTCCGCCGGACGGGAGTCGGCCGCGGGATGTGCTCAAGACACCGGATTGGCTGCATGAGGTTGCGAATACTCTAAGATAGAGAAGATGGTGTCACAAAAACTGTTGGTTCTAAATTGCCTCGCCGCGTTGGCTCTAGTGGTCCCGCTGGCTGCGGCACCGCCGAAGCTTCCCCGGGCCTTGGCCGACGTGAGCATCGATACTCCGGGTGCCAAGCGCATCCGTCTGATCGATACCAAGCCGGGCGCAAAGCTGCGTATTGTGGCGGTACTCGCCAGCACCTGCGAACACTGCGAGGAGATGGTGGTGGTGCTCAGCACTTTGGAACGCAAGTACCGCGCCCGCGGGCTCCGGATTTACGGAGCGTTGGTGGATGAGGAAGCTCCGCAGCAATTGCCCAAATTCGTGGCCAAGACCAAACCTTCATTCTCGATCGGCACCATGAGCCAGGACAACACGCGGCGCGTGGCCGATTTCGGAATCAGCGACCATCCGTTCGTTCCGATTCTGATGTTCGTGGATACATCAAACATCATACGGCTGCAGATGGCCGGTGAGGATCCCCTCTTGAACTCGAACATCGAGAAGAACCTGCTCAGTATCATCGAGGGGATGCTGAGCCGCAAGTAGCCGCCCGCGCTGATATCATTAGAGGCGCTATGAAACACTTGCGCTGGATCCCTCTTTTTCTCTCCGTGGCAGTGCTGCTGTATGCCGCTAAGCCTGATAGCTGGACTGTTCTCACCGGCCAGAATGCATGGCCCGATTCTGCCAAACTTGTCCCCGGTACCGCACGCAAGATCACGGTCAAGGATCTGCCCGCCCCCGGGGTCGGGACTCCCGGCAAACAGAAGCAGGTGGAGCGTCCGGCCGGAGCTATGCCCAAGGCGCCTGCCGGATTCACAGTGGGGATCTATGCCGAGACTGGCGCGAACTTACCCCGCCAGATCCGTGCGGCTCCGAATGGCGACGTGTTCGTTGTCAATTCGCAGCAGGGTTCGGTGTCGGTCTACCGCGGGTTAACCGCGGAGGGCAGAGCGGCGCAGACCGAGACGTTCGCTACGGGACTCACCGGCGCGTTTGGCATCAACTTCTATCCCATCGGCGGCGACCCGCAGTTCGTCTATGTGGGCAACACCAACTCGGTGGTGCGCTTCCCCTACCGCAACGGCGACATGAAAGCGCGCGGCGCGGCGGAGACAATCATCGCGCAGTTGCCGTCGGGAGGGCATTCGACGCGCGACGTGGTGTTCTCGCGCGATGGCCAATCGATGTTCGTGGCCGTAGGCTCGGCATCCAACATTGACGATCCCGACACGCACCCGGCGGAGTTTCACCGTGCCAACATCCTGGAGTACAAGCCCGACGGAACGTTCGTCGGGATCTACGCATCGGGCATCCGGAATCCTGTCGGGTTGGCGATTCATCCCACGACGGGTGAATTGTGGACGTCCATCAATGAGCGTGACAACCTGGGCGACAACCTGGTTCCCGACTACGTCACGCACGTTGAAAAGGGCGGCTTCTACGGCTGGCCGTACTTCTACATCGGCGGCAACCCGGATGCCCGTCTGATGGGCGCGCACCCTGAATTTAAGAGCAAGGTCATTGTGCCCGACGTGCTGGTGCAGGCCCACAGTGCCTCGGTGGGCATGGGCTTTTACACCGGCACGCAATTTCCGGCGGAGTACCGCAACGACGCATTCGCCGCGGAGCACGGGTCCTGGAACCGGTCCATCAAGGCCGGCCATGAAGTCATCCGCATCCCGCTCGACAACGGCAAGGCCAGCGGCGTGTATCAGGACTTCCTCACCGGCTTCCTCGACGCGAATGGCAACCCTTGGGGCCGTCCATCGGGTGTGACGACAGCTGCGGATGGGTCGCTGCTGGTTACCGATGATGGCGCAAAGATCATTTGGCGCGTGAGTTATCGCGGTAACGGGAAGTAGCAAAGCTAGCGCCAGCATGTCGCGGTCCTCTCCGTATTCCTTGCAGGAAAACCAGGGAAGAATTGACTGCTTCATCGTCTTTCCGTGCGCAACGGGAAGCCAACAGAACAGTGTCAGGTGTTTGCAAAGGTGAGGGGCTTGGCCGAGGACGTTGACTTTTCGCGGGATCCGTCACCGGGCCGTGATATCGCTCTGTGAGCGGCTACCTGCTCGATACGAATATTCCATCTGAACTAATCCGTGCTAATCCCGAGCCGAAGGTGGCCGCTTGGCTTTCCGAATAGGCTCCACCATAGCTGTTCCTCAGGTGTCATCACCACTGGAGAGCTACGCAAGGGTCTGCGCTCCATGCCCGTCGGCAAGCGCCGCGCGCAACTGGAGGACTGGTTTGAGAATTTCCTGTTGCCCTCGGTTGAAGGCAGTGTACTTCCGGTGACGTAACCGATTGCTGACCGCTGGTGGGGTGTGTTCGCGGGAATTCGCCGGGAACAAGGCCATTCACTCAGCATGGCGGACGGACTCATCGCTGCGACTGCAGCCGAACATGGGTTGACCGTCGTCACACGAAACGTTTCAGACTTCACCGGTCTTGGGCTTGAGATTTTCAATCCGTGGTGAACTACTAAAACGTCACCGACGGCATGAATGGGCCGGTGGGTTCGTTGTAGAGCCCGACGCTCATCAGCGTCATCGGCTGCGAAACCCGCAGGCCTTGCCCGAGGCACCAGCGGAACAGTTCGGTGTTGCGCGATGGGACGAAGATGCCGGGGCCGTGGAACTGCGGGGTTGCGGCGATCAGCGCCATGAGGTCGATGTTCGCTTCGCCTACGCTGTGGCCGAAGAATCCCATGACCGAGGTGTAGCCGGTGATGCGGCCCAGGCGTTCGACGACAAACGCGGTGCCTTGGGCGATGCCGTCGCTCAATTCGCCGCCGCGATGATGGCCGTGGATTTTCTGGCAGAGGGTGTTGCAGGCTTCCAGGTCACCGGACGCGGCGGGACGCACAGCGCATCCATCGATCTGGCGGATCACGGTGGTGCCGTTTACCACCGTCAGCGGCTCACGCACCGCGAAGCCCAGGTTCGTGTACAGAGACAGCGACCGGTTGTGGAACGCCGCCTGCACCAGACGCACGCCGGGTGCGCCCTGCTCGCGCACGCGATCAAGGACGGAGAGCATCAGCGCCTTGCCTACGCCGCGATTCTGCGAAGTGGGATTGATGGTGATGGGGCCGATGCCGGAGATGACGGATCGTTCGTCGAGGCAGTTGCTGCCGATGACTTTGCCATCCGCCTCGGCAACCACGTTGTAGAACTTGGGATGGCGGAAGAGTTCCGTACAGAAGCCAATCGCCATTTCCGCGTTGGGGATGTCGAGCGGGAAATTATGGTCGGTGTTGATTTTGCGGAAGGCTTCAAAACAAATCGCGCCCGCTACGGGGGCGTCTTCGGGTCTGGCTTGACGTATAGTGTAGGACACCAACAGAGGATATCAAGCCCGCAGGCTGCCTGTTTGGGAGGTGTCGTACCCGGCAAGCGCTTCCAGTTGCCGGCGCAGGGACGCTCGTTGTAGCACGTTCAGGAAGGCCTGCGTGGCGGGCAACTCCAGCGTGGTTTTGCGCAGCACCAGGTCATAGCGTGCGTTGTGCAGCGGGATGAAGTCGAGGTCAAAGGTGCGGGCGGCGGAACGCGTGGCCAGGCAGCAGTCAGCTTCGCCGGAAACGATCGCGTAGGCGGCGGCAAGGTGGCCGTGGGCGGTGCGTTCGTAGCCTGCGATGCTCTTTGAAGGAATGCGGGCTTGCTTCAGCCGCTGATCGAGCAGCGCGCGGCTGCCGGAACCCGGTTCGCGGTTGATGAAGTGCACGCCCGCCAGGTCCGCGACACCACGGACTCCTTTGGGATTGCCCTTGGCCACTACGAGTCCCTCTTCCCAGCGCGCGAAGGTGACCACGGCGAAATCTTCACGCGGGAATTCGCTTTTAAGGTAGGGCAAGTTGAATTCGCCGGTGGCGGGATCTTCCAGGTGCGATCCAGCCATGTGGACTTTGCCTTCATGCAGCCAGCGCAGTGCAAGCTTGCTGGATGCGGCCGCGGGGATGAGATCCACGCCCGTGCGTTCCACCATGCGGGCTAGCAGGTTGGTGGCTGGGTCGCAGCCTGCCAGGACCAGTTGCTTGCGCGACGGATCGTCCGTGGTGAACGCGCGCACGCTGGCGCGACCGGTCACCACGGCGTCGGCGTCGGGAAGAAAGTAGGGCCGGGCGCTGACGGGAATTCCAACGCGGCGGTTGCCGACGCGTGCCAAACGTACTGGCTGGCCTTTGAGCGCGGCGGCGCTGCTCAGTACGTCCGCCGCGAGTGCTTGCGGCGCGGCGGATTCTTCGGGGAGTGAGAACAATTCTTCCACGGAGACTTGAAGTTCGCGCGCCAGACGGAGCGTGACCTCGGTATTCGGGACGTAGGTGCCAGCTTCGATTGCGTAGATAGTCTGCCTGCTAACGCCCGACTTGGCCGCAAGGTCCGCCGCGCTGAGGGCGCGCGATTTGCGGACCTGTCCGAGTTGAGTGGTAACCGGCACTAGAAGTGGACCTTCCCCACCAGTTCAAACACGCGCGGGTCAGAGGCGGTGGTGATGGATCCGAACGCGGCGCTGCCGAAGCTGGTGTTGGGAGCGCCGAAGCCGGGCGTGTTGGTGATGTTGAAACCTTCCGCGCGCAGTTCGAGTTTGGCACGGTCGGTGATTTGGAACGTTTTCCCCAGCATCAGATCCACGGTGCGGAATCCCGGACCCCTTACTGGATTGCGCGAGCTATTGCCGATGGTCAACTGCGGAGCTTGCGTGAACGCGCCGGTGTTGAACCAGCGTCCGGTGGTGCGTGCTTCGGAGGGAAGGGCAGGGTCGGCCACGCGGTTGGGGCGCTGAATTCCGAAGCCCGCGAAGGCGTTCGAATTGACTGCCTGGGTGACGGCGAGCGGGCTGCCGGATTGGGCGCGGGCGATGCCGGCGAGTTGCAGGCCAAGAGGCAGGTCGAGCACGAAACCCGCGCTGAAGATGTGCGGGACGTTGCCGGTGGAGGCATCCTTTTCCAGGCGCCGGTTGTGGCTGTCGGCGACGTTGAAGGTTGCCGCTGGGGAGGACAGCGTGGCCGAGTCGAACACTGCGCCTGCATCGTCGATGAGCCGGGAGAAGGTGTAGGCCAGATTGAGCGAAAACTTCTTGTAGAAGCGCCGCTCCACGCGCCCCTGCACCGAATGATAGGTGGAGTGGCCCACGTTGTTGCGGTACAAGGCGACGTTGTTGAAGTTCGGATAGGGGCGGGTGCCGCCTGTCTTCAACTGCTCCACTGTGAGCTGGTTGAGGTTCACGTCGGGCACTCCAAGGCGTGTGAGTTTGGAGCCGACGTATCCGGCTTCAAAGCTCCACGCCGTGCGGAAGGATTTCTGCAGGCTGAAGTTCCACTGTTGTGCGTACCCGCTGCCGTTGTCGCGCTGCACGCCGAAGACGTTCTGTCCCAGGCTGCCGGGTTGCACGCTGGGCCCTTGCGAAAGCAGAAACGCCGGTGCTGTGCCGTCGCGCGATTGCTGCGTCAGCGTTTGAATGAACGGATAGAGCGGGGTGGTGAACGGAGTGGTGATGCCGGATTGTTCAAACCACGTGAGCCCGTACGCGGACCGCAACACCAGCGATTCCGTGAGCAAGTAGGCGAAGCCCACGCGCGGCCCGAAGTTGCTTTTCTCAAGATTGCGCGCGCTGCGGGGGAAGCCGGCTTTGCCCAGGAAGTCCAGGCGCTGTGTGTTGAGGTTGAACACCGCGCCTTGGTCGCCCACGACGGTGGACGGCATGTTG
Source organism: Bryobacterales bacterium (assembly GCA_947446025.1). GTDB lineage: Bacteria > Acidobacteriota > Terriglobia > Bryobacterales > Bryobacteraceae > Palsa-187. The sequence continues at coordinate 58,521 of CANFEY010000014.1, read as the reverse complement.
AGTGTGTAGCGCAGTCCCGCATTCACCTTCAGCCGGCGCATGGGCGACCAGTCGTCCTGCGCGAAAAACTCCGCGATGGTGGCGCGCGGCCGTAGCGTTTCAGATTGGATGTCGATGTTGTAGCGGTTGACTTGACCTTGCAGGAAGGCGCTGAAGCTGTTGAATTGGAATTGGCCCTTGGGGAGCGCGGGCTGCAAGGCATTGAGATGCTGGAGCCGGATGTCGGCTCCGATCTTGATGCTGTGCGGGCCCATGTTGCTGGTGAAGTTGTCGACAAATTGCGTGACGGAGGTTCCGGTGCTGCCGATGCTGCCCGCTGCTGGGCCCAAGGACTGGTAGCCTGCGATGTCGTAGATCGGCGAGGCGAGAGACTTGCGGTCAAAGGATCGGCGCGTGAATCCGAAGCGGACTTCGTTGAGCATGGCGGGCCGGATGCTCCACGTGTGATTGAGGGCGAGCGCGTCCGCCCGCGTCAACGCGGTGGAGTTGGCCTCCGCCAGCGGTGCTCCGATGCGCCCGTCGTCGCGCAGGAACGTGTAATGCGCGAACACGCGCTGAGTGGCGTAGGCGTGATCCAGGCGAAGATCGAACTGGTCCTGCGCGGAGGAATCCGTGGCCACGCGCTGGTAGTTGTTGGCGGTGTTGCTCGATGTTGGCAAGGGATACCGGTTCAGCAGCGAAAGCGCGATGGAGTCAAAGCTCCCGAACAGTGTTCGCTGCGCCAGCGTCGGCACGGTGCTTGTGCGGACAGTTCCTGTATTCAGCCGGGTGCCTTGCCAATCGATGAAGAAGAATGTCTTGTCCTTGCGGATGGGTCCGCCTAGAACGAAACCGTATTGATTGCGGCGGAAGCCAGGCTTCGAGCCGGTGGTTGCAAAAAGGTTCCGGGCGTTGAGCGCCTCATTGCGGAAGAATTCGAACAGCGAGCCGTGCAGGTCATTGGTGCCGGCCCTTTGGTTGACCACGATGACGCCGCCGTTGGAGCGGCCATATTCGGCGGGAGCGTTGCTGGTTTGCACCTGGATGTTCTGGATCGCGTCGATGATGGGGAAGAACGGGACCTGGCCCGGCTCCGGCTGAAGAACGCTGATGCCGTCGTAGATGTATTCGGAGGTGCGGGGGCGGCTGCCGTTGAAGCGCGGCAGGGTGCTGCCTGGGGGCAGGGACACGCCGGGAGAGAGGGCCAGGAGCGGAATGAAGTTGCGCCCGTCGAGCGGCAGCGCGGGAATCTCCTTCTGGTCCAGGTTGAAGCTGACGGCGGTCTTCTCCATGCTGAGGTCGACGAAGACGTCCCCGGTGACGACGCCGAGTTCCAAAGAAACGTTGAGGCGGTTGGTTCCGGTCTCGATGCTCAAGCCGACGCGGGTATAGGTCTTGAATCCCTTCGCCTCTATCCTTAGGTCATAGAGACCGGGGGTGAGGGCCGGAAACTGGAACTCTCCCACGATGCCGGTGGTGGAGGTTTGAACCGGCGTGTCCGTCCGGGTGAGCACGGCGCTGGCGCCGCGAATCACCGCGCCCGAGGGGTCCATCACCGTTCCCTGCAACGACGCCTGTCCCCAGGCAGCGGCGGCCAGCAGAAATAGGATGACCCGGTTGCAAGACACTGTCTTTTATACATACCATAGCAGCAGTGAAAGTAGCGACTGCCATCTTGGGGATGTTGGCGTTTGCCGGGTGCGGCGCGCCCCCGCGCCTTACCGTGGCCGCAGCGTCCAATCTCACCGGAGTCTTCGATGAGATCGGCCGGGCCTTCACCGAAGAGACCGGGATCGAGGTCGTCTTCACCTACGGCTCCACCGCGGCACTCGCCCAGCAGGTGGACGCAGGCGCGCCTGTGGACGTTTTCGCAGCGGCGGACACCGAACACATCGCGCATCTGGTGCTGAAGCGGAAGATCGTCCACCATGCCGTGTATGGGCGGGGACAATTGGCACTGTGGTCACGGGACGCGTCCCTCAAGACTTTGAAGGATCTCACCCGGCCCGAAGTCAAATTTGTCGCCATCGCGCAGCCTGAGCTTGCTCCCTATGGCGAAGCTGCGGTCCAGGCGTTGCGCGGGTCCGGGCAGTGGGATGCGGTGCAGCCCAAGCTGGTGTACGCGGGCAGCGTGAGCCAGGCCAAACAACTCGCGGCGACGGGCAATGCGGATGTCGCGCTCACGGCGTATTCACTGGTGTTCCGCGAACCCGGCACTGTGCAGCTCATAGACCCGTCTTTGTATGCTCCCATCGACCAGGCGCTCGGCGTGGTCGCCGCCAGCCTGCGGGCTGACGATGCCAGGAAATTCGCTGCCTTCGTGCTTGGCCCCAAGGGCCGGGCCATTCTCATCCAGAATGGTTACGTCGTACAATCAAACCCATGAAGGTATCGTTGCTCGCGTTGGTCCTGACCAGCGCCACTTTGTTTGCACAAACTTCCATCGTCGCCGGGGAGACCGCCCACTTGTTGTTCCGGTCGGCACCGTTGCGGGGTGGCTCGGTTGGCCGCCAGATTGAGGACGCGGTTAAGGATCTGAAGAAGTCCGGGCTGCCGATCAAGGTCCGCGTATTCGCCACTCCGGCGGCGGAACTCAAGGCCGTGGGCGAGGCCGTCGCCAAAGCGTTCCCACCGAAAATGCGGCCGGTGGTGAGCGTGATCCAGATTGCGCGGCTGCCGGATGCCGCCGCATCGGTGCTGGTGGAAGCGGTGTTGACGGCGACCAATATCGAGAATCCGAACGGCTTGGTCTTCATTTCCGGGCAGCTTACGCAGGCCCCTTCCGGAGCGATTGCGCCTTTGGTGGAGCGTTCCCTGGCGAACCTGAGCATGATCGCCGGCGGCATGGATGTTCGGGCCGAAGACGTATTGCGCGTCAACTGCTATTCGAGTTCGCTGGAGGATCACGCGCAGGTCCGCGCGGCTGTGCTGGCCAGCTTCGCCAGGGCCGACGTGAGTGTGATGCAAATCCAACGGACACCCACGAGCCAGTTTGTGGAGTGTGACGCGGTGGCGCGGCTCAATGCCAAGCCTGCCCAAGCGGTGCGGCTGATCAATCCCACTCAGGCCGCCTTCGCGCAGGCGGCGGTGGTGAACGCTCCGCGAATTCTGTTCACCTCGGCCTTCGCCAGCACATCGAGTGACGATGCCGGCGTGCGCGTCGCGCTGGCCAGCCTGCAAACTGCGGTGCAATCGGCGCGGGTCACCATGGATCACGTGATCTACGTATCCGCCTATCCCGGCAACCAGGCGCTGCTCGACAAGTTCCGCGCCCTGCGCTTTGAGGTGCTGGTGCGCTCAAATGCTCCGGCGAGCACGAACCTGGTGTTTGAAGGCACGGGTTTGGGCGTGGACGCGATGGCTTGGTGAGTTACTGCGCGGTCCAGCCTCCGTCGATCAGGATGTCCGTGCCGGTGATGAAGCCGGCGTGTTCGGAGCAGAGGTAGGCCGCCAGCTTGCCGATCTCTTCGGGATCACCCCATCGCCCCAGCGGAATGCGAGAAGTGAACTGGCTGCTCACCTGCGGGTCATTCATCAGCGGCGTGTTCATTTCGGTGGCAAACGGTCCGGGGCTGATGGCAACGACGGTGACTCCATCGGGAGCCAGCTCCAGCGCCAGCGCCTTGGTGAATCCGATTAACCCGGCCTTGCTGGCTGAATACGCGGCACGGCCTGGGATGGAGACGTGTCCCATCATCGATGCCAGGTTCAAGATTCTCCCGTAGCCGCGCCCCTTCATGCCCGGAATAAACGCGCGGCACATGAGAAACGCGCTGGTCAAGTTGGTGGCCAGGACGGAATTCCATTCCGCCAGCGTGAACTGTTCCACGGATTTTCTGACGTTGATGCCGGCGTTGTTCACCAGGATATCCACGGTGCCAATGCGTCCCCGGATGTCCTGTGCAAGCTGAAAGACCTGCTTCTCATCGGTAACATCGGCGGGGAATGCAGAAACTTCCGCACCTGTGGCCCGTACCTCTTCCGCAGCGGAGGAGAGGACGTATTTGTCGCGGGCCACAAGCACGATGTTGGCTCCCGCAGATCCTAATGCAGTGGCGATGGCCTTGCCTAGGCCGCGATTGCCGCCCGTGATGACCGCGGTGCGGCCCTTGAGTTCTTTGTGAGTCACCCGGTCATTGTAGCGATTTGCGCAGCCGAGTGACCGCTTGCGCGCATTCCTCCGCGCGCGGAATTGTGCCAGCACGATAGAATACGAAAACAGCCTTCGTCTGGATCAGCCCACATGCAAACCACCCGCTCCGAATCCGCTTTTGCCCGCGCCCAGAAAGTCATCCCCGGAGGCGTCAACTCGCCGGTCCGCGCCTTCCGCGGAGTGGGCGGCACTCCCCGCTTCATTGAGCGCGGCGAAGGCAGCCGCATTTTTGATATCGACGGCAATTCCTATATCGACTACGTGGGTTCCTGGGGACCGCTGCTGCTGGGCCATCGCGCGCCCGCTGTGATCGAGGCGTTGCGTGCGGTGCTCGACAGCGGCACCAGCTTCGGCGCACCCACCGAGCGCGAAGCCGAACTGGCGGAGCTGATCCGGCAGGCCGTGCCTTCCATGGAGATGCTCCGGCTGGTGAATTCCGGCACTGAAGCCACCATGAGCGCGTTGCGTCTGGCGCGCGGCTTCACGGGCCGCGACCTGACGATCAAGTTTGAAGGCTGCTACCACGGCCACGTCGATTCCCTATTGGTGAAGGCCGGGTCCGGTATGGCGACCCTCGGGATCGCCGATGCGGCTGGTGTGCCGAAGGCGTTCGCGGAGACGACGCTGGTGTTGCCCTACAACTCCATCGCGGCGTTGGAGCAGGCGTTCAAAGAGCGCGGCGATCAAATCGCAGCGGTCATCGTGGAGCCTGTGGTGGGCAACATGGGATGCGTTCCGCCGCTGCCGGGGTTCTTGGAGGCGATGCGCGAACTCACTGCGCGTCACGGCGCTCTGTTGATCTTCGACGAAGTGATGACGGGCTTCCGCGTCGCTCTGGGCGGAGCGCAGGCCCTCTTCGGCATTCATCCGGACCTGAGCACCTTCGGCAAAATCATTGGTGGCGGCCTGCCTCTTGCTGCTTACGGCGGCCGGACCGACATCATGCACAAGGTGGCTCCGCTGGGGCCCGTCTATCAGGCAGGCACGTTATCCGGCAATCCGCTAGCCGTCAGCGCGGGACTGGCGATGCTGCGCGAGTTGATCGCGCATCCGGAGATTTACACGCAGCTGGAAGCCCGAGCCGCCCAGCTCACTGCATGGACTCCGCCCGGCGTGACCATCAACCGCGTCGGTTCCATGTTCACGTTCTTCTTCACGGAGAGTCCGGTCACGGATTGGGACACGGCGAAGCAATGCGACACCGCGCGCTTCGGGAAGTTCTTCCATCACATGTTGGAGCAAGGCGTCTACCTCGCTCCCAGTCAATTTGAAGCGGGGTTCGTGAGCGCTGCGCACAGTGAAGCGGACATCCGGGCGACGGTGGACGCGGCGCGGGGATTCTTCTAACGGGCATATAATGAAGCGAAACGTCGCTATGGAAACAATCACCGCCGAGTCCATTCCAGTGGTGCTGGGCCGTGAGGATGATGGCCGCTGGTGGGCTGATATTGAGGCCATGCCCGGAGTGATGGCTACGCGACTACCCGTGAAGCAGCTCTCGCCGCAGTCCAGGCGCTGGCGCTACGTGTCGCGGCCGATTGCATTGATCACGGCGAAGAAGTCCCCGAGCCGTTTGCTAAAGTATTTTCGACCACATGAGATTGGCGCGCCGTCAAGGCGAAGCAATTGCTGGCCGCATTACTCAGAATCGGTTGGACTGTTGCGTAGCAGTCGGGTTCTCACAGTCGTCTCACTCGTCCAGGTTGGCCGAACTACACCCTTGCTTTTTATGATCGAGACGAAATCGGCAAGGGCTTGCTATCCCAAATCGCAAGAGGACCGGACTGAGCCCAGAAGACCTGTAACGGATAGGCGCGCGATTTGAGTAGAGTGGAATATGGCCGCGTTCGAGGAGATGATGAACTACCGGGCCGTGGATGAGTTGCTCTCCACCGCCGGCCTGCCAACGGAAGATCAACTGCGCTCGCTGGCCGAGCATGGATTTCAAGTAGTCATCAACCTTGCGCTCGACAACAGTCCTCCTTACTCACTCGCCGGCGAGGCGGACATCGTGCGGGGCTTGGGGCTCATCTATGTTCACATCGCCGTGAACTTCAACAATCCCACGGGGGTGGACCTAGCGCAGTTCTGCCACGCGATGGACGCCCACGCCGGCCGCAGGCGGTTCGTACACTGCGCGCTGAACAAGCGGGTCTCTGCGTTCGTAGGTTTGTATCGCGTGATCCGGTTGGGGTGGGATCGCGAGGCCGCCTTCGATCTGGTGCGCAGCGTGTGGGAACCCGATGCGGTGTGGCAAGCGTTCATCGATGAAACGCTGAAGAAACACGCGTTCACGGTAGACTTGTAAGAGTCCCGTGCAGCGCTACTACTTCGATCACAACGCCACCACTCCGGTTTCCCGCGAAGCTTTGGAGGCCATGCTGCCTGCGTTCACGGAAATCTACGGCAACGCGTCCAGCATCCATCACTTTGGGCAAGCCGCGCGGCACCTGCTTGACGAAGCCCGCAAGCAGGTGGCGGATGCGCTGGGGGCGAGCGCGGAGGAGATCGTCTTCACCAGCGGCGGCACGGAGTCTGACAATCTGGCGCTGCTGGGCGGCGCTGCGGGCGGGCACTTGGTCACCACCGCAATCGAGCATCCGGCGGTGCTTCAGACTGCGGGACGGCTTGCTGGATGGAGCTGCGTGCCGGTGGGGCCGAGCGGAGTTGTCGATCCAGACGACGTGCGGAAGGCGCTTAAGTCCGATACGGCGCTCATCAGCGTGATGCATGCGAACAATGAGCTGGGCACGATTCAGCCGCTGGCGGAGATCGTGAAGTTAGGCGTGCCCGTGCATGCCGATGGCGTGCAGGCACTGGGCAAGATCCCGGTGAATGTGCGCGAGTTGGGAGTTGCGATGTATTCGATCAGCGGCCACAAAGTCGGTGCCCCGAAGGGCATCGGCGCACTGTACGTCCGCAAGGGCACCAAGCTGAAAGCGCGGCAGTTCGGTGGACGCCATGAACGTGAGCGCCGCGCAGGCACGGAAAACGTTGCGGGCGCGGTTGCTCTGGCGCGCGCGATGCAGACCCATGTGGACACCGAGGCGCTACGCGACCGGCTAGAGCATGCCGTCCTGCGTGACATTCCTGATGCGCACGTGAACGCCGCTGGGTCGCCGCGCATTCCGAATACTACGAACATCCGTTTTGACGGGATCGACAGCGACGCTTTGCTAATCGCGCTGGACCTGCGCGGGTTCGCCGTATCGAGCGGTGCAGCGTGTTCCAGCGGCGCGCCCGAGCCGTCGCATGTGCTGCTGGCGATCGGGCTGACGCGCGAACAGGCCCGCTCCAGCATTCGCTTTTCGCTCGGTCGGGGCAACACGGCGGACCAAGTGGACGCGTTGGTGGGAGCGCTGGCGGAGTCCGTCACGCACCTCAGAAAGTTGTCGCCCGCCTATGTCTAAACCCATCGCGGTGGCTATGTCCGGCGGCGTGGATAGCTCCGTTGTCGCGGGTCTGCTGCACTCACGCGGCGAAGCCGTCATCGGCCTGACTATGCAGCTATGGAATCAGCGCCGCCTCCCGGAGCTGCAATCGGATAAAGCCACGGGCCGCTGCTGCTCGCTCGACGACGTGTACGATGCGCGGGGAGTCGCGCAGCTGCTCGGCATTCCTTATTACGTACTCAACTTCGAGGACCGTTTTGAGCAACAGGTAGTCAAGCCCTTCGTGAGCGAATACCTCGCGGGGCGCACGCCGATCCCTTGCACGCTGTGTAACAACTTCATCAAGTTCGATCAGTTCCTGGACATGGCGGAGGGCGTGGGCGCGGAGCAAATCGCGACGGGGCACTACGCGCAGATCCGCCACAATGCAGAGTCAGGCCGCTGGGAAATGCTGCGCGGCGTGGACCACAGTAAAGACCAGACCTACTTCCTGTTCGGGCTCACGCAGGATCAGCTCTCGCGCACGCTGTTCCCGCTGGGCGGAATGCAGAAGAGCGCGGTGCGCGAGCTTGCGGCGCAGTTGGGCATTCCAACGGCGTCGAAGCCGGATAGCCAGGAGATTTGTTTCGTTCCGAACGGCGACTACGCGGGCTTCATCGCAGCTTATTCAAAGGAGCAGGGCATCGCGCCGCCGGATGCCACCGGCGAATTCGTCACGCCCGATGGCGAAGTGTTGGGCGAGCATGAAGGCGTCCACCGCTTTACCGTGGGCCAGCGCCGGGGCCTGGGCATCGCGGCGGGGGAGCCGTTGTATGTCATCTCCACCGAGCCGGCCACCCAGCGTGTAACGATCGGCCGCAACGATGAACTGCTGCGCACCGGAATGCGTGTGGCGGACATCAACTGGATTTCCATCGCCGAGCCGTCCGAGCCGATCCGCGCGGAGGTGAAAATCCGCAACCGGCACAACGCCGCGCCCGCGACCATCACCGGCAAAGAAGTTGTCTTCGACGAGCCGCAGCGCGCCTTGACTCCCGGCCAGGCCGCGGTGTTTTATCGCGGAGAACTGGTGCTGGGAGGCGGCTGGATCGAGTAATGCTCGCCTACCTGCTGGTGCGGTTTGTGCTTGCAGTGCCTTCGGCTGCGCCACTGTTCGCGAAGCTGCTGGACCTCGCCGTGCCGCGCTATCGCAAGATCGCTCGCGAGAATCTCACGCAAGCCGGATACATTGATCCCGAGCCGGTCATTGACGGCGTGTTCCGCTCCATCGCTCGCTTGATTGCTGCCTTTGCACGGTTCCCGTCGATGAATCGGGAAAACATGCAGCGGTGGATCGGCTACGAGGGTCTGGAGAATTTCACCGCTGCGATGGCCCGGGGCAAAGGCGTGCTCGTGGCGACTGCACACCTGGGCAATTGGGAGCTCAGCGCCTTCGCGCATGCTTACATGACGGGACCGATGAACATTGTGGTGCGCCCGCTGGACAACCCGCGCATCGATGCTTTCGTGGAGCAGCGCCGCGCGCGCTCCGGCAATCCCATCATCCGCAAGAAGGAGGCCGCGCGTGCGATCTTCAAGGCGTTGCACGCGGGCGAATCCGTGGGCATTCTGATCGATCAGAATTCGTCACCGGAGGAAGGCGTGTTTATCGATTTCTTCGGTCGCAAGGCGTGCGCGAATGCGGCGTTCGTGAAGTTTGCCCATCGCACCGGGGCGGCGGTGGTCCCCGGTTTCGCGCTGTGGCATGAGGCCGAACAGCGCTACGCGATCCACTTTTACCCTGAGGTCCCGATGACCGGCGACGTGCAGGCCGATACCCAAGCTGTCCACGCCGTGCTGGAGCGCGTCATCCGGGAGTATCCTGACCAATGGTTGTGGATTCACCGCCGTTGGAAGACGCAGCCTGCCAAGGAGGCATAAGTGGCCATGGACGCCGTTCAACTTGAGCTCTTCCGCCACTTGCTGGTCTCTATTGCCGAGGAGATGGGCGCGGTGCTGCGCAAGTCGTCGTACTCGGCCAACATCAAGGAGCGGCGCGACTACTCTTGCGCTCTGTATGATGCCCGTGGGGAGACCATCGCCATGGGTGACCACATGCCGGTACACTTGGGCGCGATGCCGCTATCGGTGCGGGCGGTGATGGACTCGCTGCGGCTGGAGCAGGGCGATGTCGCGTTGGTCAACGATCCCTTTCAAGGGGGCACGCATCTGCCGGACATCACGGCGGTGGCTCCTGTGTTCATTGGTGGCCAGAGGCCTGCGTATTATGTGGCCAGCCGGGCGCATCATTCGGACGTGGGCGGGATGAGCCCGGGGTCCATGCCCTTAGCTCGCGAGATTTATCAGGAGGGGCTGCGCATTCCGCCGATTCTGATCCAGCGGCGCGGCAAGTTGGATCGCGCCTTGCTGCGTTTGATTCTCGCGAACGTGCGCACCCCTGTGGAGCGCGAAGGCGACCTAGCGGCGCAACTTGCGTCCATCGAACGCGGTGCGGCCCGGCTGCGCCAGCTGTCGGCGAAGTACGGAGCGGCTCGGTTGAACGCCGGCGTGCGAGGCTTGCAGGATTACAGCGAGCGCATGATGCGGTCCACACTGCGCGCGTTGCCCGAAGGCGTCTACAGCTTTGAAGATTTCCTGGACAACGACGGCATCACGGCCGCGCCGGTGCGCATCCGCGTGCGGATTACGCTGGGTAACGGCGGGGCGGAGGTGGACTTCACAGGCTCCGCGCGCCAAGTGGCTGGTCCCATGAACGCGAACTACGCGGTGACGCTGGCGGCCACTGCGTATGTGTTCCGCTGCCTGATTCGCGAGGATGTGCCGTTCACCAGCGGCATCCTGCGGCCCATTCGGGTGATCGCGCCGGAGGGCACGGTGGTGAATGCGTTGGCTCCTGCTCCCATGGCCGCGGGCAATGTGGAGACCTCGCAGCGCATCACCGATGTACTGCTGGGCGCGCTGGCGAAGGCGGCACCGGAGCGCATCCCCGCGCCCAGCTGCGGCACGATGAACAACGTGAGCTTCGGCGCATCCGGCTGGGCCTATTACGAAACCATCGCCGGTGGAGCGGGGGCATCCGCCGCGGGGCCGGGACTGAGCGTGCATCACACCCACATGACCAACAGCTGGAACACGCCGGTGGAGGCGTTTGAGCACCAGTATCCGGTACGCATCGAGACCTACCGCGTGCGCCGAGGCTCGGGCGGGGCAGGGAAGCATCGCGGCGGGGACGGCATTGTGCGCGCATTCCGTTTTCTCAGGGACGCTGAGGTGACGCTGATCGCGGACCGGCGGACGATTGCTCCGGGAAATGGCGCGTGCGGCCGGGACACGCTGAATGGCAAGCCAATTCATTCCAAGACTCATATACAGATCCGCGCGGGCGATCTACTGGAGATCCAGACACCGGGCGGCGGCGGCTGGACATGCAAATGATTTGTATTTTCTAGTTGACAGTAATTTGCATCTAAGACTATACTGGTCGTGTATTACTTGACTGTTTGCTGATTGTTTTGGACAGGATGTTAGTTCTCTCTGGATCTTGTTCTGCAACAGTCTGTCTAATAGCCGGATCGCAGCTCCTATCTTGGCCGACAGAGCCGCGACCCGGTGGATCGAAAACCCGAAGGTTCGCAACATCCCATTCTACGGGCCGGATCCATCCTTATCAAGAAAGGCCGGACCGGAATGAGTTCAAAACTGTTTTTTTTAATTGCGGTTGCTCGCGCGGCGATGGGGCAAGAGGCACCGCCCGAGGAGGAAGAAGTTCTATTCCGCGTCCAGGTTTCGGCCCCGCAGTCGGCGGGGTACCAAGTCAAGGCGCTGAGCAGCGCGACGAAGACCCCCACTGCATTGCGGGACACTCCGCAATCGATCTCCATCGTCACGCAGGAACTTATTCGGGATCAGGGGATGCAGCAAATGACGGATGTGGTGCGATACATGCCCGGAATCAGCATGGCGCAGGGGGAGGGACACCGCGATGCTCCGGTGATACGGGGCAATCACTCGACAGCCGACCTCTTTGTGGACGGCATGCGCGATGACGCGCAGTATTTTCGCGACCTGTACAACGTGGATCGAGTGGAGGCGCTGAAAGGCTCCAATGCGATGGTGTTCGGACGGGGCGGGGGAGGGGGCGTGTTAAATCGCGTGACGAAGGAGGCGATCTGGATGCCGCTGCGCGAGGTGACCTTCCAAGGCGGGTCGTTCCTGAACCGGCGTTTCACTTCCGATTTCGGGCAGGCGCTGCATCCGAAGTTCGCGTTCCGCTTTAACGGGTTGTATGAGAACTCAGACGGATTCCGGCGTTACGCCAACGTGGAGCGGTATGGGGTGAACCCCAGCGTGACGTACGCTCCCCATTCGCGTACGCGGCTGCGGGCGGCGTATGAGGCATTCCATGATGACCGGGTGGTGGACCGGGGGTTGCCATCCTACCAGGGCCGTGTTGTGCCGGCGGACATCCGGACGTTTTTCGGCAATCCGGATGCGAGCGGGGCGGGGGCGAAGGTGCGGTTGGGCTCGGTGGTGTTGGAGCAGCAAATGGGTCGCGCGGTGGTGCGCAATCAAGCTTTGTCTGCACACTATGACAAGAGCTACCAGAACGTGTTTCCTGGCGCGGTGAATGTGGCCGGAACCGAGGTGACGTTGTCGGGATATCGGGACGCGGCGCTGCGCGACAACATTTTCAATCAGACCAATGTGGTCTATTCGATCCAGACGGGGCGCGCGCGGCATACACTTCTCCACGGAGCCGAGTTTGGCCGGCAGAAGACAGCGAATTCGCGTTACGACGGAGTGTTTGCGGGCGGTGCCGTATTGCTGCGCGTTCCGTCTGCGAACCCTACGGACTTCACTGCCGTGGATTTTTCGCGGAACTCGCGGGACAACTCCGTGAATGTGCGCGTGGCTTCTGTTTACGCCCAGGATCAGGTGGAGATTTCGCGTCATGTGCAGGTGATCGCTGGCTTGCGTTATGAATCCTTCGATCTCGGCTATCGTGACAACCGGAGTGCTATGCGGCTTGGACGGAGAGACAATTTGATCTCGCCACGGGTCGGAGTTGTGGTCAAACCGATCGATGCGGTGTCGTTCTACGGGACCTATAGCGTGTCGTATTTGCCCAGCGCCGGCGATCAGTTTGCCTCGCTGGATGCGACGACGCAGGCGCTGAAGCCAGAGCAGTTTACGAATTACGAAGTCGGCGCGAAGTGGAATATCCGCCCTTCGCTCACGGTGACGGCGGCGACGTACCGGTTGAATCGCACCAACACGCGGAGCGTCGATCCGAATGATCCTAGCCGCATCGTCCAGACGGGCGCGCAAAGGACCAATGGGTTTGAAACCGCACTCAGTGGCAGCGTAACCCGCGCCTGGCAGGTTTCCGGCGGCTATGCGTTCCAGAATGCTTATGTGACGTCCCGAACCTCCGCTGCGGCGGCGGGTGCGCAAGTTGCGTTGGTTCCGCACCACACGGTTTCGTTGTGGAACCACTACCGGTTCCCCAGGCGCATAGGGGCGGGGTTGGGCGTGATCCGGCAAACGGGGATGTTCGCGGCGATCGATAACACTGTGCGGTTGCCCGGGTTCACCCGAATCGACGCAGCCTTGTCTTATTCGCTTACCAAAGCGATGAGCCTACAGGCCAACGTGGAAAATCTCTTTGACCGGACCTACTACGCGACGGCGCACAGCAACAACAATATCCTGCCCGGTTCGCCGCGCGCGATGCGGGTTAGTTTGACGGTGAGGTTCTGATGCTGCGGCGGACTTTGTTCTGGGCGCATCTTGCCGCGGGCATCGTGGCGGGATCGGTTGTGTTGGTGATGAGCGTGACCGGCACCCTGCTGACCTATGAAAAGCAGATCCTGGCTTGGACGGAGCGGATACGGTAATCGAAGGACCGGCAATCGGTCTAGAGGCGCTGCTGGAGAACTTTCCAGAAGCCTCTAGCATCACGATACGAGCCGATGCCGCTCAGCCGGTCAGCCTGACGATGCCGGAGGGAACTAGCGTGGTAGATGCGCAGACGGGGAGGGAGTTGGGGCGGTCTGGAGCAAAGGTGCAGGCCTTCTTTCGATCCGTCACGGACTGGCACCGTTGGCTCGGTGCCAGCGGGCCGAACCGGGCGGCGGCGCGAGCGGTTACGGGAGCCTCAAACCTGCTGTTTCTGTTCTTGGTGGTGAGCGGGTTATACCTGTGGCTACCGCGCAAGTGGACTTGGCCAAGTGTTCGGGCGGTGTTGTGGTTCCGCGGCGGGTTGCAGGGTAAGGCGCGGGATTTTAACTGGCACAATACGTCCGGTTTCTGGTGCTGCGTGCCTTTGTTCTTTGTGGTGCTGAGCGGGGTGGTCATTTCGTATCCTTGGGCCTGCGATCTGGTGTACCGGGCGAGCGGGGTAGCGCCGCCGGCCCGGGGGAAAAGCAAAGGCGGACCTCCGGCCCGGCAACAAGGACGTTCCACGGTACGGCTGGACGCATTGGTTGCCAAGGTTCAGAAGCTCGTGCCCGAGTGGAGAACGATCAGCCTTCAGGTTCCAAACAGCGACGCCGCGCCTGTCACGTTCAACATTGATGAAGGAAATGGGGGGCAGCCGCAAAAGCGTTCGACGCTGACGCTGGATCGCGGGAATGGAGAAGTTTTGCGCGCGACCGGTTTCGCGGATCAGAACGCCGGCCAGAGGGCCCGGAGCTGGATGCGCTTCGTTCACACGGGCGAATATTACGGAGTGGTGGGCCAAACGGTGGCGGGGATCGCGTCGGCTGGCGGGGCTCTGCTGGGGTGGACGGGGTTCGCGTTGGCGTACCGGCGGTTCCGGGCGTGGAGGGCGCGTTAGAATAGCAAGACAAGGAGATTTATACGACCATGAAGAAACTTGTAGTTGCCGCGGGCCTACTGGCGTTCAGCGCGCCGCTGTTTGCCGCATTACCGGTGGTTCCGGTCGCTGCCAGCAGACAGAAAGAGTTACTGAAGAGTGACGATCCGAAACTGGCGGTCAATAAGAAAGTAGCGTACGATTTTTTCCGCATTGTGCTGCAAGGGCGGCGCCTGGATCTGTGCGAGCAGTTCATGCACAACGACTATATGCAGCACAATCCCAACGCGGATACCGGGATCGCGGGCTTCAAGGCGTACTTCTCGGCGCTGCCGGGCGGGCCGCAACCCATTCCCGATACGTTGACCGGGCTGGTGGCGGTGCAGGCTGAAGGCGACTACGTGACGATGTCCTTCGTGCGCGAATACGACGATCCGGCCGCGGCCGGGAAGCGCTACACCACCACATGGTTTGATATGTTCCGTATTACCGACGGCAAAGTGGCGGAGCACTGGGATTCGGCCATGAAGGGCGCTCCTGGTCCCGTGGCCGCCGCTGCTAAGCCGGCCGCGCCCGCGAAAGGCAAGGCTAAGTAAGCCGAGCTGCATGCCCTTTGCCTGGCCGGACAATCCGATGCTCACGGTGCGCACCGTGCTCGACATCGTGGTTGTCGCGGTGCTGCTCTACAACTTCGTGCTGGTGCTGCGCGGGCGGCGGGCGATGTCCGTGCTCAGCGGCATGGCCGTGCTGGTGCTGATGTATCTGGCCGCGGGGTGGCTGGGCATGCGTCTGCTGCGGACGCTGCTGGCAACTCTGGCGCCCTACGCCATCATCGCCTTGATCGTGATGTTCCAGTCTGAACTGCGGGGTTTTCTCACGCGGCTGGGACGGGTGCGCTGGGCGCGACGCGTCAGCCTAAGCGGCCGGCTGGAGCGGCGCGAGATCGTGGACGAAATCCTCTCCGCGGTTGAGAACATGGCGGAGAAACGGGTCGGCGCGCTGATTGTGATGGAGCGGGATATCGGCCTGCGCACCTTCATCGAGAGCGGCATCACTTTGGATGCTGTGGTCTCGCGCGATGTGCTGCTGGCAATTTTCCATCCGGGCGCGCAGTTGCATGACGGGGCGGTGATCCTGCAAGGGGACCGCATCGCGGCGGCGGCGTGTTTCCTGCCGTTGCATATCAACCCGGCCGGCGCGCACGGCATGGCCCTGCGCAAGATGGGCACGCGGCACCGGGCGGCGATCGGCGTGACGGAGGGTACGGACGCCTTGGCTGTGGTTGTATCCGAGGAGACGGGCGCGATCTCGATTGCATGGCGCGGGGAATTGGAAGCGGATGTATGGCTGGACCGGCTGCGCGAGCGGCTTTCGCACCATTCTGCGGGAACGCCTCAGGTGCGCGAGGACGCGGCTCAGGCGCAATTGGGGAACGCGTAATCGTGGCCGTGCCCCGTACTGTGCAGCGCCTATTTACCCACAATTTCGCGTGGAAACTGCTCTGTCTGGGCGTGGCGGCGCTGCTATGGCTGTGGCTGATTTATGCCGATAATCTGGTCTGAACACTATGAGTGAACGAAAGTTATTTGGCACCGATGGAATCCGGGGGCGGGCGGACGAGTATCCGCTGGACCGGGCGACCATGTTCGCGGCCGGCGTTGCGTTGGCGAAGTGGATTGGGACAAACCATGTTGGCCCAAATCCGGATGACCCGGAGGTGGTGATCGGTATGGACACGCGCGAATCGGGTCCGTGGATCGCGGAGCATGTTGCGGGTGGACTGGCGCAAGGCGGCGTGAAGGCGCGGTTCGCGGGATTGATCTCGACTCCAGGGCTCGCCTACGTGGCGGCCAAAGGCCCGTTTGCGGCGGGCGTGATGATTTCGGCGTCACACAATCCGTACCACGATAACGGGGTCAAGATTTTCGATCATTCCGGCTTCAAGCTGCCGGATGCACAGGAGCATTTGCTGGAGGCGCACGTTTTTGAGTGGGCGGCTTCGGATCAACAGCCCTCGCCGATGCTGCTGAGCGTGGATGAAGGCTTGGACCATGCGTATGTGGAGCACTTGGCGGATACGCTGCCGGGGGGGCTGGCTGGAATCAGGATTGTCGTCGATCCGGGGAATGGCGCGGCGACGCACCTGGCTCCCGCACTGTTTGGAAGGCTGGGCGCGACGGTGGACTGCATCCACAATCATCCGGACGGGCGCAACATCAATCTGCACTGCGGCTCGCAACATTTGGAATCGTTGCGGGCGCGCGTACTGGAAACGGGCGCGGACTTGGGCGTGGCGTTCGACGGGGACGCGGACCGCGCGATGTTTGTCTCGGGTTCGGGCAAGACGGTCGACGGCGATGCGGTGTTGCTGCTGGCAGGGATTTGGCTGAAGAAGACGCAGGGCCTCAAGGAAGTGATCGCGACGGTGATGTCGAACATCGGCCTGAAGATCGCGCTGGCGCGGCACGGCATTGAGATGGTGCGCACGCCGGTGGGCGATAAATACGTACTGGAAGAGATGATCAAGCGCAACGCACCGCTGGGCGGGGAGCAGAGCGGGCACGTGATTTTCCGCGAGTTCGCGACGACCGGTGACGGGCTGCTGACGGCGCTGCGTATCTGCCAGATTGTGCGCGAGTCCGGCAAGGACCTGGATGCGCTGACGGCGGAACTGGAGATTTTCCCGCAGCTGTTGGTCAACGTGCGGGTGAAGCAGCGGCGTCCTCTGGAGGAACTGGTTGGAGTGAAGGCGCTGATCGCGGAGGCGGAAGGCGAGCTCAAAGACGCCGGCCGGGTGTTGGTACGCTTCTCCGGCACCGAGCCGCTGGCACGGGTGATGGTGGAAGGTCCCACGCAGGACCGCGTGGATCATTGGGCGCACGGCATCGCCGAAGCGATCCGGGTGGAGTTGGGCGGCTAACGGGTTATACTAGGAAGTTCCTATGTTCTTCCGCCGAGAAAAACCGCAAGAATACACTTTAGACAGCCGCCTGGCGAACTTGAAGCAATTCGGGTTTGAAACCGGTCGCGATGCCGCGGGTAAGCCGCTGGCTACGCGTAATGGCTGTGCCGCCAACGTCGAGGACGCGGGCGGGGGGAAGGTGAGCATCGGCAAGGCCGGGATTCTTGTCGGCAGTGAGATCGCCCACTTGGTCCACGGCGGCTACCAGATGTTCTTGAAGACCGCTTCGGGCAAGCAACTGCCGGCGCAGGCTGAACAGTTGAAGGCGCTGCATGCGTTCGACGAGGACTTGCGCGAAGGGCTGGGCATGACCAGCTTGTACAACAAAGCCCTGGGCACCACCTGCGACGACCACCTGTATGACCGCGTGAAAGATCGCGACGCCGTGGCGCATGCGCGGCCCTGGGACAAAACCCACTCCTAATTCCGTGCGGACCCTCGGCGTGATTGTCGCGGGGTTTTGCGCGTTTCTTCAGCTTTACGCAACCCAACCCATTCTGCCTTTGCTGCAGAGTGTCTTCCACGTGGGCGCGGTTGAGGTGAGCCTCACCGTGACCGTAGCGGCGCTGGGCGTCGCCCTATCTGCACCGTTCGCGGGGTTGCTGGCGGACCGCTTGGGGCGCAAGCCCGTGATCGTGTGGTCAGCGTTTCTGCTGGCCTTGTGCGGGCTGCTGGCGGCGACGTCTCAGGGTTTGTACACGCTGCTTTTCTGGCGGCTGCTGCAAGGCGTGTTCACGCCCGGAGTGTTTTCGGTAACGGTGGCCTACATCAACGACGAGTGGGCGGAGCAGGGTCTGGGCAAGGCACTCTCCGCCTACGTGAGCGGGACGGTGCTGGGTGGATTCTCCTGCCGCTTCATCGCGGGGCAAGTGGCATCGCGCGTCGACTGGCGATGGAGCTTCGTGGTGCTGGGCGTGCTGAGCCTGGCGGGCGCGGCGGCGATCAGCGTGTTGCTGAAGCCGGAGCGGAACCCGGTCCGCGCGCCGCTGGACCTGGCGGGCTTTCCCGCTGCCGTGATGGCTCACCTTCGCAACCGGTTGTTGCTGGCAACCTATCTGGTGGGCTTCTGCGTGTTGTTCTCACTGGTGGCGATTTTCACGTACGTCACCTTCTATCTGGCCGCGCCGCCGTTTCATTTGGAGCCGGCGGAGATAGGCTCGATCTTCTTCGTCTACCTTGTGGGCGCGGCCGTGAATCCGATTGCGGGGCGCGCGATCGACAAGTTTGGAGCGCGCGCGGTGCTGACGGTGAGCATTGCGGCGGGTGTAGCGGGGGTGGCGCTGACGTTTGTTCCGAATCTATGGGCGGTGGGCGTGGGGTTGGCAATTTGTTCGACAGGAGTGTTCGCGGCGCAGACGGCGGGCAGCGGATTCGTCGGCATGGCGGCGCGGGGCAATCGTGCACTGGCGGTGGGGTTGTACGCCAGCTTCTACTATTTGGGCGGCAGCGCCGGTGCGGTGTTGCCGGGGTTCTTTTGGAACTGGCATGGATGGGCGGCGTGCGCGGCGTTCATCGTGAGCGTGCAACTGCTCACGGTCGGTTTGGCTTTGAGGTTCTGGAAACCCCGGTCCGGCTAAGATGAATAGTGTGAAGCGAATCGTTGTAGTGGGCGGGGGAATCGTCGGGTTGGCCACGGCTTGGCGATTGCAGCAGCGGCTGCCGGGAGCCGAGGTTACGCTGCTCGAAAAAGAAGACGGCGTGGGGAGGCACCAGAGTGGACACAACAGCGGCGTGCTGCATTGCGGCTTGTACTACAAGCCCGGTTCGCGGCGCGCGCGGCTGGCGGTAACGGGCATCCGGCAGATGACGGAGTTCTGCGCCGAGCATGGGATCGCGCACGAGATTTGCGGCAAGCTGGTGGTTGCGACCGAGGCTGATGAGGTCTCCAGGTTGCAGGCGCTGTTTGAACGCGGTCAGCGGAACGGGCTGCAAGGGCTGCGGCTGCTGGGTCAGGAAGCGTTGCGCGAAATCGAGCCGCATGCCGCGGGGCTGGCCGCGATTGCGGTGCCGCAGGAGGGCATCGCGGATTATCCGGCGGTGTGCGCGACGTTGGCTCGGCTGGTGGGTAGCGTGACGACCGGGGCCGAGGTCACGGCGATCCGTCGCGATGGGGCGGAGTGGCGCATCGAGCACACGAAGGGGACTGCGGCGGCGGATTTCGTGGTGACGTGTGCGGGGCTGCATTCGGACCGGGTGGCGGCGTTGACGGGGCGGCCTCGGGCGTCGCGCATCGTGCCGTTTCGCGGCGAGTATTTCCTCATCCGGCCGGAGCGGCAGTTTCTGGTGAAGCACTTGATCTACCCCGTGCCCGATCCTGGGCTGCCATTCCTGGGCGTACACTTCACGCGGCGGATAGGCGGCGGGATTGAAGCGGGTCCGAACGCGGTGCTGGCGCTGGCGCGCGAGGGGTATCGGAAGGGCATCGTCAGCGTGGCGGATACGGCGGATGCGCTGCTCTATCCGGGGCTGTGGCGATTCCTGCGGAAGTATGGGCGGACCTGTTGGGACGAATCGCGGCGGAGCTTCAGCCGCCGGATGTTTTGCGAGTCGTTGCAGAAGCTGGTGCCGGAGATTCGCGAGGAAGATCTGATGCCGGGAGGTGCAGGAGTGCGGGCGCAGGCGATGGCTCCGAACGGCACGCTGGTGGACGACTTCGACTTCGTGGAAGGCGAGGGCGAACTGCACGTGGTGAATGCGCCGAGTCCTGGGGCGACGTCCTCGCTGGCGATCGGAGCGGAGTTGGCGGAGATGGTGACGGGGCGGATGGGGGCTTAGGTTCGCCTTCGTCCGCCCTTTTGTTTCGCCCCAAGTTCGTTCTTTTCAGTGCGCGCACTGTTTTGTAGAGGTGATCGCCCCTACTCGAGGTATCCTTTCGCTGACACCGCTCGACTTGAATCATTCAGTGCCCTCGTGCCCGAGGACTTTTACCGTGCACGCGTCGTTTCCTAGGACTTGGCGGCTTTGGCCAACCGGTACTGTGCAAGACCAACACCCGGTTGCTTGGTTGGAGGGTAACGCGCGGGAGCGGGGATGGGTGTGGATGAGAGTGGTATGTGACTGACGGCGCGGGTGCTTTGGATTTGCGATTTGTGGTGATCGGCGTTCCGGTCGACGAGGTCATATTGACGCGCCGGGGCATTTTATCTATTATGTAGAAACAGTGGCGAAGGGCGATACATTAGGGGAATTCGAGCACCTGGTGCTGCTTGCGATTGTGAGGCTCAGGGACGATGCGTACGGCATGCGGGTGCGGCGTGAGATTGCTGCACGCACGGGGCGGGATGTCACCATCGGCGCTGTTTACACTACGTTGGAGCGGTTGGCTGCGAAGGAGTTGGTTACGTCCGAACTCGGCGATGCAACGCCGGAACGCGGCGGGCGCGCGAAACGGACGTTTCGGGTAACGGGCGCTGGGGTTCAGGCGTTGAACCGGACACGCGGCGAAATGGCGCGCATGACCCAGGGATTGGCGTACCCGCTGCCGGAGGTGATCGGATGACGCGATCTTTCTCCCATGTGCTTTTCCTGTTGGCGGGGCACGCGGATGCCGAGTGCGTTGCAGGGGACCTGCGTGAGGAGTTCAGTTTGCGTCGGCGTGAGGTTGGTGTTGCGCATGCCTGGTGGTGGTACGCGAGCCAGCTTGCGCGCTCTGTCGGGTGGCGGCTACTCAAGGGCGCGGCGAGCACGGCTGTCCTGTTGGCTCCCTCTGCGGTTGCGATGTTTTGGTTGTGGAGCTTCCTGTTCGACTGGTTGTGCGTGGAGCCTGTACCGGGATTCTATCCGGGCAACGTTGCCTCCTTGTTGATAGGCGCGATGCTGTCACGGCAGCGCTTGCGGGGCTTCGCTTTGTGCGCGCTTGGAGTGCTGGGGTGCGCCGCAGTGTTGGAAGGGTCACGTGCGTTTCCACACCTCATCGCAGGAGTAATGGCTCTTCCAGCCGGAATGGTGTTGGCGCAAAGCAGAAAGGCGGCCGTATGAAGAAGTGGTTGGTTCGCGTTCTCGCAGGCACCGTCGGAGTGCTTGTGCTCTTGGTGGCGGTGTTGGCGCTGATGGGACAGCGCGAAGACGCCGGCCTCTCTCTCGCCTCGATTGAGATTAGCGCGCCTACCGAGCAAGTATGGCGATGGATCGAGGAGCCGGACAAGTTCAAGCAATGGGTAGGATGGGTGACGAGCGTTGAGGTGCTCAATTCCGAGGTCAACGGCGTTGGGCGCAAGACGGTGGTGTTGATGAACGAGCCGGGGTCGTCGGAGTTGGTTCGGATCGAATCGGTGTCGACGGCGTATGATCCGCCGAGGCATTTCTCCGCTGACGTTGCTCTTCCGGGATTCTTCACGGGGTCGCAAAGCTACCAGTTGACGGACCTTGGAGGCGGGCTTACGCGGGTGCAGTTGGAGAGCCGGATTCACTACACGATGTGGATGGTGCGTTTGCTGGAGCCGGTGGCCACGCCCTCCTCGACGCCTAAGCTGGAGCAGGACTTGGTTACGCTGAAGAGCAAGATTGAGGAAGCTGGGGTCCGGTAGGAGGCGGCCGATCAACTAACCGCAACGCGAAGACTTGTAATCAGCAAGACGAGCACAACGGGAAGCCACAGGACACGCTCCCACTTGCTAGGGGTGATCGCGTTGGCCAGCGTTCCGAGGGCGCAGTACGCCACCACCACCCAGATGAGATTCCGCGATAGGGCTTGCCACGGCGCACCGATCACTCCCGCACGGACTTCGACGACCAGGGCGAACACCGCGAGCAGAACTGCCGAGAACGCCGCGACGAAGCGGAGGCGCACAGGCAAGCGGTCGGGATATTTGCCTCCCAATGTTAATCGTCCCCATGGCGCGCCGCACACAAGTGCGAGTTGGAAGAACGATGCGAATGTTGCGCAAACCGCGAAGGTGTTCCCAAGGGACGCGGTCGTCATGCTGAGGGATCAGCCGCCGATGACTTCGACCGACAGGTTGTATAGGTCGCGGAAGCGGAGGGTGTCTTTTTCTGCACCGGGTTCCACTTTGATGCCGAGCTTTTCGAGGCGCGCGGTGGCTTGGGATTTGTTGAAGCCGGCTACCTTGACGCCGTAGTGAGAGAAGCTGGGTTTTTGGCCGGCGGGGGCGGCTTCGAGGCCGATGCGGGTGTCGGCTAGTTTGAACCACACGCGTTGGGGGTTGCGTTCGGTGGAGGCTTCCGGGCCCAGCAGCTTGCGGTAGTGGGCGGCGGATTTTTCTACGTCGGTGACGGAGATCATGATGTGGTCGAGGCCGATGGGGATGAGGGCGGCGGGGTCAGTGGTGACGCGGCCTCCGGGCATCAGCGTATCGAACAGGCCGTGTGTTGCGTTCACTAGTTGCGTGCGCAGGTTGTCGGGATCGGGCACCAGGGTGATGGCACCGGGAGGGGCGACCATGCCGGCGGCGGTGAATTCGGCTTTGACCGAGGGGTCGCCGAATTTGTCTTCCTGGAGGTCGATGACGCCGGCGGCGATGTGGTCGATGTAGGGAGTCGCGTTGGCTTGCGGGCCGAAGGCGATGTAGGCGGAGCCTAGGCGGACGTAGAAGCGCTGGACGCCGGTGCGTTCGTGGAAGACTTGCGGGTCGAAGATGCGGCCATAGAAGGTGGAGGCCTTGACGGCGTCGGGGACGGTGATGGAGATATGGTCGAGGCCGGAGTTCCTAAGGGGAAGCAGTTTCTGCTGGGCGCGCGCGCGGGTGGTCAGCAGGGAAGCGGCGGCGAAGGCGAGCATCTGACGGCGGGTTTGCATGGAATTTATGATACTACGGCTGACTTGATGTCGAGGACGGCGGCGTCTGGAGTTGTGAAGACGGGCTTGCGGGTAGCGGCGGCGACTGCATGGGCGGCTCGGGCGATGCTGAATTGGGTGAGGGCGAAGACGTCGGCGTCGGCGTCGTGGCAGGCTTCGGCCACTAGACGGTCGTGGGTGGAGGTGTCGCCCGCAGCGAGGGCGGCCATTGCGTCTTCTACGAAGATGGGGACCAGTTGTGTGCCTGCGGGAAACTCGGCGGGGATGGAATGGAGCGTGGGCTGAAAGCTGGACACAATGGCGATGCGGCCGCCGTGCTCGACCGCTTGCGCAATCATGGCTTGGTTCGGCTTGCGGACGGGCAAGGGCGAGAGGTCGCGTGCGACGGCGTCAATTGCGGGTCCGAACGCCGAGCAACTGAAGAGGATGGCGTCTGCTCCGGTGGCTTTGGCGTAGCGGCCCAGGGTGAGGAAGCGCAGCACCATGTTTTCATCGAGGGTGCCGGTGCGGGCGAGGTCGCGCGAGAGGCTGTCGTCGATGAGGTTTTGCAGCTTGGCTTCGGGCCACAGGCGCGCGAAGGCAGCTTCGATGGGCTCGATGGATTGGCGCAGGGCGTGGATTAGGCTGATTCGCACGGGATGTCTCTTTGTCCGCTGCGATAGCGGCCAGGGGGCTGGCCGTATTCGCGTTTGAAGGCGCGGTTGAAGGCGGCTTCAGATTCGTAGCCGACGTCGGCAGCGATTTCGGCGACGCCTCGGGAAGTTTTTTCAAGTGATCGCGCGGCGAGCTGCATGCGCCAGCGGGTGAGATAGGTCATGGGCGGCTCGGCGAGGTATTTGGTGAAGCGTTCGACCAGGGCAGAGCGGGAGATACCGACTTGCTCGGCGAGATCGGCGATGGTCCAGGGGTGGGCAACGCGGGAGTGCAGCAGGCCGAGGCTCTTGCCGACGATGGGGTCGCGCGAGCCGGCGAGCCAGCCGGTCTGTTGTTCGGGCAGGGCGGCCACATAGCGGCGCAGCGTGTCGACGAACAGAGCCTCGGAGAGTTTGGCTAGCAAGGCTTCGCTGCCTACCGTGCCAGACGCGGCTTCCTCAACTAAGTGGAGGATTGAGTTTTCGAGCCAGTGGCCAGAGCGGTCCGTGCGGATGTTGACTTTGAAGAGTGCGGGCAGACCGCTGAGGATAGGGCGGCTGAGGAATGGGTCGCAGGTCATGTAGCCGCATACGAAGCGTGTTGCCGGACCGCCGCCGCCGGCGATGAGAGGGCTGAGATCGCCGGCTCTCACCTTTTCTTCGATGCAGTAGTTGGGGAAGGGCCGCGGCGTGGAGCGGCTATCGGCGATGTGGTGCGGGTGGCCGTGCGGAAAGATCACGATGTCACCGGGGCCGAGTTGTTCAGCGCGCCCGTCGAATAATTGGGCCACTGCGTGGCCTTCGGTGAGGAGGTGGAACATGACCACACGCTCGGCTGCCGGTGCGAGTAGCGCGGCGTGTTCCCGGGAATTGGGCGCGGAAATTCCCCAGGGCGCGGAGAACTCGGCGTTGAAGAAGACCGCGCCGTTGAGTTTCACCCCGTTCAAGATTTCGGAAAACGCATCCATAAAAGAGTTGTGGACGGTGGAGCAAGTCTTGGCGACGCGCGGGCATGGTGCCGCAGGAACGCCTACTGCATAATTGTAGACCTGAAGCAGGACAGGAGCAAATTATGCAGGCAAGTATCGCGAATCCGAATAAGGCGTTGTGGGAAAAAGGCGACTTCACTGCGATCGCGGCAATGATGCGTGAATCGGGCGAGGCGTTGGTGCAGTCGCTGGGCGTGAAGCCGCCGCTGCGGGCGCTCGACTTAGGCTGCGGCGATGGGACGACGGCGGTGCCGCTGGCGCAGTCGGGGGCGGACGTGACGGGGGTCGACATCGCGCGGAACCTTGTTGAGGCGGGGAATGGGCGCGCCGAAGAATTGGGGTTGCGCAATCTCCACTTTGAGGAGGGCGACGCGTGCAACTTGATTAGAGTCGGGGATGCCGCGTTCGACTTGACGCTGTCGGTGTTCGGGGCGATGTTCGCACCCAAACCGTTCGACGTCGCGAAGGAGATGGTGCGTGTGACGAAGCCGGGCGGGCGGATCGTTATGGGCAACTGGATCCCGAATGATCCGACGTCGTTCGTGTCGCAGTTGCTGAAGATCAGCTCGGCGTTCACGCCTCCGCCGCCGGAGGGTTTCATCAGCCCGATGACGTGGGGTGTGGAAGCGAGCATCGTGGAGCGGTTCGGGCAGGCCGGGATAGCTGCGGAGAAGATCTCCATGGTGAAAGATACGTTTCTGTTCACATCCCCGGATCGCGGCCCAGAGCAGCTGATCGACCTGTTCCGGCAGTTCTACGGTCCCACGATGAATGCGTTCGAGGCGGCGGAGAAAAACGGCAAGGTGGAAGAATTGCGGGCGCAGTTGATTGTGTTGGCAAAGTCGCAGAACACCAGCGGGACGGGCGTGTCGATCCCGGCGACGTTTATGCGGGTTAGGGTGGACGTGTAGTGGGAGTTTACATGTAGTCCGGCACTTCGATGCCGAGCACTTGCAGCGTGCGTTCCAACTGCTGGTTGAAGTAGGTAGTCAGCCACAGCAGGAACGCGCGTTTTTCGGCGTCGGGTTCGGTGACCACTTGGAACTTGTCGTAGAAGCCGCTGAAGGATTGCGCGAGTTGGAAGGCGTAGCGGGCCACGTGCGACGGCTCGCCGCTGGCGACGGCGCGTTCGATGGCGGCTTCCATCTTCGAGGCGTCCAGCAGGCACTGCCAGCAGGTTTCGTCGGCCAATTGGCGGGCCATAGCTTCGGCGGTGAGTACCGACGCGAAGTCCGGCATGGCTTGGCCGCTATCTAGGAATTTGCGCACGATCTTGCGGGTGCGGATGGTGGCGTACTGGACGTAGACGCCGGTTTCCCCGGTGAAGGCCAAGGCTTCGCCGAAGTCGAAGGCGATGACGGAATTGCGGGTGTACTTCAGCATGAAGTAGCGCAGCGCGCCGATGGCGATGCGCGTGGCCACGGCTCGGCGGGAGGCTTCGGATTGTTCGGCATTGCGGGAGGAGACTTCGTCGAACGCTTTGGCAATCAGGGTGTCAATCAAGTCGTCGGCTTTGACGCCCAGGCCCTTGCGGCCGGAGACTTCGACGTAGGGGCGCTTCTTGTCTTCATCGGAGAGTTCGATGCCCATCTCAATGCAGGTGCGCGGGGAGAGGGCGACCATTTCGTAGGAGAAGTGGATGCTGGCTTCGGCCTGCGCGGCGTAGCCAAGAGCGTTGAGGCCGGCGACCACCACATCCTGCAAGTAAGACTGGCGCGAATCGATCACGTTGTAGACGCGGGTGCCGCCGCCGAAGTTCGGCGCACCCGTCTGCGCCTCCGTGGTCGAGGCCCACACTTTGTGCCCGTCCGGATAGGTGTGCCACAAGCGATAGAAGAAGTCCTTGCCCAACAGACCGAACTTCCATAGCTGATAGGCGATGTCCTTGCCCACATAGGTGACGGTGCCGTTGGAGCGCACGATGACCTTGCTGTCTTCGGCTGAGGCCTCATCCTCCACGCCCTGGCGGAATGCGGACGATGGCATCACCCAGCAGCCTTTATTCTTGCCCTCGGTTTCAAGGTAAATCGCCTTGCGTTCCTTGAGTTGTTCGAAGGCGGTGGCCCAAAACTGGAGGTGCAGGATTTCGCTTTCGCGGGGCAGCACGTCGTACTCAATGTTGAGCCGGTACATGGTGGTGAGGTGGGCCCGGACGATGGCGTCGGCCACGGTGTGCGCCAGGGTGGCGGTTTCGCCTTCGCCGTGTTCGATTTTATGCAGCGTGTCCTTGCGCCACTCAATGGCTTCGGGATGCGCGGCGTAGTATTGCGAGGTGCGGGCGTAGAGATCCCAGCACAGGTAGTCGAAGCGGACCGCGGGGTCGGCGATGAGAGCATGGACCTGGGCGGCGGACTTGTGCTCCAGATGTTCAAAGCCCACTACGACGTCGGCCACTTGCACGCCGGTGTTGTCGATGTAGTTTTGCGCTTCCACGGTCTGCCCGGTGGCGCGCAGCATACGCACGAAGGTATCGCCCAGTACGGCGTTGCGCAGATGTCCGATGTGGGCGGCTTTGTTGGGGTTGATGTTGGTGTGTTCGACAATCACCTTATCCGCGGTGCCGCTCCCCGCCGAGGCCTCTTGCTTCAGCGCGGCGACGGCGTAAGCTCCGCGATCCAAGCGCACGTTGATATAGCCGTTGCCGGCGATTTCGAGCGAGGCTACGCCGGGAATCTTGCCCACAGCCTCCGCCAACTCCGCCGCGATGACCTTGGGCGGCTTCTTGAGGGTCCGCGCCAGCTGAAAGGCCGCCGGTACGGCGATCTCCCCGAACGAGGTCTGCTTCGGCTGCTCAGTCTGCACGGGGCGGGGCACATGCGCGGCAAAGGCGTCCGCGATTCGCTTTTCTAGTAGATGAAACATGGAATCCTTCAGTATGCCAGCTACAATAGGAGTGTGCCAAAGGTAACGTTCACGAATTTCGGAGCAGAAGGCGATAAGACCGTCGAATTTGAACACGGGAAGCTGCCGTACGATGAACACGGGAAGCCCGAGTCCATCCTGGATGTCGCCATGCATTTCAAGATTCCGGTGGAACACGCCTGCGGCGGCAAGTGCGCCTGCACCACCTGCCACGTCATCGTGACGGCGGGCGAAGCGAACCTCTCCGAAGCCGACGACGATGAGATGGACCGCCTGGACACGGCTGCGGATCTAACAATCCACTCGCGGCTCGCCTGCATGGCGGTGGTGACGGGCGATGTTACGGTGAAGTTGCCGGCGTGGAATCGGAACTACGTGAGCGAGGGCGGCGGGTCCATGAACCTGGGCTCAGCGATCCCGGTGCCGAAGTCAAATGGTGTCTGACACCATTTAGCGCGCGTCCAGCGGTAGCTCGTAGTAGAAATAGGACTGGTTGGATGCGGCGTCCTTGATGCCGGTCAGGTAGAGTTGCGCGCCCTTGAGTTCGCTGGCCTCGAAGTAGAAGAAGCCGTTGGCGGATTCGCCAGGTGGCAGCAGCTTCACCAGAAACGCGCGGCCCTCAATCTCCGGCGTATTCAGCGGACCCTTGGGAGCGCCGCTATTAATGCCCGGAATGCGCGGCGCCGACGACTTGGTGCCCGGCCTGCGCTGGATGCCCTGGTAGCGGATCACATCGTCGGGCGAGATGGCTTCCAGGTGCTGCCCGTCCGCCGTCACGAACTCGGTCTTGAGGTCCAGACGCAGCGCCTTGCCGGTGTTGTTCCGGATCACCACCAGCACGGGGAGAATGCCGCGCTCATGCGGTTTCACCTTGCCGAACGCGGTAGCCGCGAGTTCGGCGGTGTTGTAGGGCTTGGCGGCAATGGTGATTTTGTCGGCCGTGACGTGGCCGGGGTAGGAGTCCGCTGGGGCCGGGGCGAAGCCGCCCTTCTTGTCCACTGCCCACGCCGCGGTTATACTCAATAAAACGATTAAGACGCGTCTCATTTTTCTCCTCGGCATTTCTGCCTATTGGGTGCTCCAGATTGCGCTGAGTCCGGCGCTGGCCCTCTATCTACTCTACCGGGGATTGCGCAATCGCGCATACTTCGCTCGGATGGAAGAGCGGCTGGGGTTCCTGCCAGCCACATTCCATTCGACGGGGATGGGATCGTTGTGGTTACACGCGGTCTCAGTGGGTGAGGTTCTCTCCGCGGTGGAATTGATCCGGCGGGTAGGTGCGGCGCGTCCGGATGTGGATATCTTCGTCTCCACCGCTACATTGGCTGGACGGGTAACGGCAGAGCAGCGTCTGGCCGGGTTGGTGCGCGGCGTGTTTTATGCTCCGCTCGATTACCGCAGCGCGGTGCGGCGCGTGCTGCGGCGCATCCGACCGGCCGCTCTGGTGGTGATGGAGACGGAGATTTGGCCGAACTTGTACCGGGAGGCCAAGCGGTCCGGGGCCGCGCTGCTGGTCGTTAATGGCCGGATCTCCGACCGCGCGCTGCCGCGCTACCGGCGCTGGAGCTGGTTCTTCGGCGGGTGTCTGGAATTGGCGGATGAGATTTGGGTCCAATCGCCGCAGGACGCGGAGCGCTATCTTCTGGCGGGAGCGCCTGCTAGTCGTGTTGTTTCCGCTGGAAATCTAAAGTATGACTTTCAGCCGCCTCGGGCGATTGCGGCGGATTTGGCGGCGTTCTTGGATCGGCTGAACGCACCCGAGGTGTGGGTGGCGGCGAGCACCATGCCTCCGGCGCAGACCGGCGATCCCGATGAAGATGACGCGGTGATCGCCGCGTTTCAGGAGTTGCGGCGTCCGGGACTGTTGTTGATCCTTGCGCCACGCCGACCGGAGCGGTTCGACGCGGTGGCGGAGAAATTGCGCGCTGCGGGCCTGGCCTTTGCGTGCCGCTCGCAGCCGGGACGCTTGGCGTTGCCGGGAGTTTTGCTCTTGGACTCCATCGGAGAACTGGCCGCCGTCTTTGAGCGGGCCACGGTGGTCTTTATGGGTGGGACGCTGGCCAGCCGGGGCGGGCACAATGTCCTGGAGCCGGCGTTTTTCGCCAAGCCCGTGATCGCCGGTCCGCACATGGAGAACTTCGCGGAAATGGCGGCCGAGTTCACCGCCGCCGGGGCTTTGATCCGGATTCAGGACGCGCCGTCCTTGGGTTCCGCTGTGCGGCGCGCGTTGGATGCTCCAGGGCGCGCTGGGGAGATCGCCCAGCAGTTGGCGCTGGCGAAACGCGGCGTTGTGCACCGGGTGGCCGCGCGCGTGCTTCAGGCTCTCGAAGACGGCGTACCCGACCCAGGCAGGCCACTGCTGCGCCCTCTCGCGTGTCTGTGGGCCTTCAGCCATCGGATGAATGTTGCGCGCGGAACTCGTTCTGCACGCTCACTTTCTACGCGCGTGGTGAGCATCGGCGGGCTGACCATGGGAGGCTCGGGCAAGTCGCCAGTGGTGGCCCACTTGGCCGCACGCCTGGCGGACCCGGCGATCCTCACGCGCGGCTACCGGAGGCAGAATGCGGGCGCGCCGCTGATCGTCCCCCGAGGCACCCACGCTCCCGCCGCGCAGACCGGTGACGAGGCGCAGATGTTTGTGCGGCGTCACATCGCCCACGTTGGCATCGGCGCGGACCGGTATGAAACCGGGCGGCTGCTGGAGGCGCAACTGAAGCCGGCGGTCTTCCTTTTGGACGACGGGTTCCAGCACGTTCGCTTGCGGCGCGATGCCGACATCGTGCTGATCGATGCGACCCGTCCCTGGGGGGGCGGCCTGTTCCCGGTGGGTCTGCGCCGCGAACCGCTGGAGGCGCTGGGGCGGGCTACCGCGATTCTGCTGACGCGGGTGCCCAAGGGAGTCCCGACTACCGGCATTGAGCGGGTGCTGCGCCGGCACACCAGCTGCCCCATTTTCCGTTCGCGCATGGTCCCGGAGCCGTGGACGGGTGCGTCGCGCAAAGTGGCTGCGTTCTGCGGCATCGGCTCCCCGGCTGCGTTCTGGCGTACGCTGGAGGACTTGGGCCTCGAAATCGTAGAGCGCGCCGCGTTCCCGGATCACCACCGCTACTCCCTCGCCGAGCTGGAAGCCTTCGGGGAGAAGGCTGGCGGGGCGACGCTGGTGACCACGGAAAAGGACTGGATGAACCTGCCTGCCGGATTCTCCACAGCCATCGAGTGTGTGCGGATCTCCGTGGAGATCGATAATGAAGATCAGCTGCTGCGCTTGATTGAGGGGCGGCAATGAAGAGAGCAATGTTCGGCGGGACGTTTGATCCCATCCACAACGCGCACATCGCAATTGCGCGGGCGGCGGCGGGCCGGTTCGCGTTGGATGAGGTACTGATGATCCCGGCGGCGATGCCTCCTCACAAGGGCACGGGGACTCCCTACGAAGAACGCTACCGCATGGTGGAACTCGCCTGTGCGGGTGATCCCCGGCTGGTGCCGTCGCGGATTGAAGAGGGGCAGAGCAAGAGCTACTCCATCCACACCATTGAGCGGCTGAAGGCGGAGGGCGGCGAGCTGTTCTTTATCATCGGCGCGGACGCGTTCGCGGAGATTCAGAGTTGGTACCGGGCGCGGGACGTGATCGAGGCAGTCGAGTTCATCGTGGTCACGCGGCCAGGGCACACCTACGAGACTCCGCGGGGGGCTCGGGTGTTGAGATTGGATGATCTGGCATTGCCTGAGTCGTCCTCCGGCATTCGCGCCGCGATCCGGGAATCGCAGAGCCCCGCTGGCTTGCCGGACGCGGTGGCCGGCTATATTCGGGAGCACGGACTGTATCGCTGACTTCGCGCCTTGCGGCGCTCCGGCAATGCCACTATCCTTTGTGGAGAGGAACCACATGCGATTCAAACTCTGGGTGCCCGCGCTGTTGGGTGCGGCAGGTCTGCTGGCACAGACCGCGGCTGAAGACCACAAGAAGATGATGGAGCAGCTGGGCATCACAGCCCTGCGCCCTGGACCCAGCGGGAATGAGTCCGCGCCGAACCATGCCAACTACGATGAAGCCACGGCAAATCCGTTTCCCGTGTTGCCGGACCCGCTCACGTTGAAGAACGGCAAGAAAGTTACCTCAGCGGACGTGTGGAACAAGCAGCGGCGCGCGGAGATTATCGAGGACTTTGACCGGGAGGTGCTGGGCCGGGTCCCGAAGAATGCTCCTAAGGTGACCTGGTCGGTGGCCAAGACAGTGACGGGCACGGTGGGTCCGCATGCGGCGCTGGGCAAGCAAGTGGTGGGGCATGTGGACAACTCCGCCTACCCGGCGATCAGCGTGGAGATTGAGATGACGGTGGTAACCCCGGCGAATGCCAGGGGCAAGGTGCCCTTGATGATGCTGTTCGGGCGTGGAGCTCTGCCGTTGGCTCCGGGCGAAACGGCTCCCGCAGCCAAGGGCAAGGCGGATCCGAATGCGGATGCTCCGGCGACGCAGCAGTTGCTAGCGGACGGTTGGGGCTACGCCTACATCAATCCGGGCAGCGTGCAGGCGGATAACGGAGGGGGGCTGACCAAGGGCGTCATCGGGCTGGTGAACAAGGGCCAGTTCCGCAAGCCGGAAGATTGGGGCGCGCTGCGGGCGTGGGCGTGGGGCGCATCGCGTGGCCTCGATTATCTGGAGACGGACAAGGCCGTGGATGCAAAGCACGTCGGCATTGAGGGCGTGTCGCGCTACGGGAAAGCCGCGCTTGTCACCATGGCCTACGATACGCGCTTCGCGGTGGTGCTGATTGGATCCTCCGGCGAAGGCGGCGCGAAGCTACATCGGCGCAATTGGGGTGAGGCGGTGGAGAATTTGACCGGCTCCGGCGAGTATCACTGGATGGCGGGCAACTTCCTGAAGTACGGCGCGTCTGAGGCGACCTTCGGCAGCAAGAATGCCGGCGACATTCCGGTGGACGCGCATGATCTGATCGCTCTGTGCGCGCCGCGCCTGGCGTTGGTGAGCTACGGTGTTCCCGAGAAGGGCGACGCGCATTGGCTGGATCACCAGGGCAGCTACATGGCTGCGGTGGCGGCGGGTCCGGTGTACCGGCTGCTGGGCGCAAAGGCGATCGGGTCGGGTGACTATCGCAATGAGAAGATGCCTGCGGTGAACGTGAGCATGATGGATGGGGAACTCGCCTGGCGGCAGCACGACGGGGGGCACACGGATGGTCCGAACTGGAAGTACTTTATTCCGTGGGCGGATAAGATGCTCGGATTGAAGAAGTGAGGACGCTGCTACTACTGCTGTGCGCCGCTGCGTTGTATGGGCAGCCGAATGTGGCCGCGGCGCGTACGGATGCGAACTCGCTGGCGGCGCATCAGCAGTTGCTCGAAAAGGCTGACAAGGGCGGCATCGATATCTACTTCGAGGGCGATTCGATCACGCGGCGCTGGGGGGCGACGGACTATCCGGAGTTGCTGGCGAATTGGCGGAAGAATTTCTTCGGCTGGAACGCGGCTGATTTCGGGTGGGGCGCGGACCGGGTGGAGAACATCCTGTGGCGGCTGGAGAACGGTGAGTTGGACGGAGTGAATCCGAAGGTGATCGTGCTGCAGGCTGGGACGAACAATCTGGGAAGCTCTACGCCCGAGGAGATTTTCAGCGGCTTGAAGGCTGTGGTCGAATTGATGAAGGCCAAGGCTCCGGGCGCGGTGATCGTTGTCACTGGTATCTTTCCTCGTAATGACAACATGGCGCTACTACCGGCGATTCAGTCGATCAACGCCGACCTTTCGGTGCTGGAAGGCGTCCGTTACCTGGATATCAATAGTAAGCTTGCGGATCGGCAGGGGAGGCTTTTCGAGGGGACGATGAACTCGGATAAGCTGCATCCAGCGTTGCCGGGGTATCAGGTGTGGGCGGATGCGTTGAAGGGGATCTTCACGGAGTTGCTGGGTGCGCCCGCCGCGTCCGACCATGCTCCGCCGGCGACGGGTGATCCGAGTAAGTCTACGTCGCGTTGAGGAAATGGTCCGTTCGTGCCGCCATCCACTTGCGGAACTCATCCGTCAAAGGGGGGCAGTGTTTGGAACCAGCGATCCACTCGGTTTGACAGTTCGGGAATAGTTCGCGCATTCGGTCGATCAAGGCACGTCCCGGAAAGCTGGCGTCTCGTTCCGCGGCGAATACCAGGACAGGGCATCGGACTTTGCGCGCATCCTCGGCCGTGAGCAGCGGCGGGATGCGCATGTTCAGCTTGTAGGCGAAGAGAGCCTCGCCAAAATAGGCGGACCAGTCCGGATCGAGGGTCGTGAATTGGGAGCGTAGCGCCCGATCCAAGCGTGCCGGGGAAGGAAAGGCGCGGTAGGCCAGGATGGCAAAGCCCGCGTCCCGGAGGCTGGGCCAAGGGGAATTGCTCACGACTCCAGCAGGCACCATGAGCGCCAGACGCCGCACATGCGCGGGCATTGCGATTGCCCGATCACGTCCAGCGCGTAGACGCGCCGGGTATGCAGCAGTGGTCCAAGTTCCGGCAGGACGTGGCCTGAGGAAGCAAGCGCGCCGTGCAACATCACCATCGGCGGCGCATCTTTGGGGCCCGCGATCAGTAAGTGGGTTGCGCCGAAGGAAGTCTGCACCACGGCGTCCTCCACCGGGAGGGGAATGCGCTGCCGGAAACGGGCGCACCACTGAAGCATCGCGGCTCTCTTGGCCGAACTGGCGAACATTGCGGACGGTGGCATGGCTACTTGAAATCGATCACAAGCCGTCCAGCGGGGCCTGTGTAGATCAGTCCTACGTGTTCGGGTTTGAGCTTGCCGGCGAGGTTGAAGTAGAGCAGCCCTTCCACAGGCTCCAGCGTTTCGCGGTCGGGGAAGACTTTGGCCTCGAGAAACGGCAGCCGGGGATCCGCAGTGCTGCGGCGCTCCGTGCGGATATCGGCCATGCCGCCGTCGACACTGCCGGTGTTGCCGATGCCGCCGCCGCTATTGGGCATGCCGGGGATGCCCATGGGGCTGTTCTGCGCGCCGATGCCTTGGCCGGATTGCGACTTGGTTCCCAGCACGATCATGGCGCCGGAGCCGGCGATGGCGTGCGGGGCCATGGCTCCGGACTTTTCGCCGTTCTTGCGAGAGATCAGCGTGAAGTCGTCGATGCTGAGGCGGAGGGGCTGCAGCGTTTGGGGGACGGCGCGGATTTTCACCACCATGTAGCCTTCGCCCAGGTCGATGCCCATGAGTTCGGTGACCAGCTTACGGTCGGTGATGGCGGTACCGCTGAGGCTCAGCTTCGCATTGCCGGCCTGGTTGGGCAGGCTCTTATCTGCGGCCCATGCGCAGATGGCCAGCAACACACCGAAGATGAGCCGTGTCCGCATCACAAAAGTTTCTTGACGCTTTCGACGAACGCCGGGTCCATCCAATTTTGCGCGGCGATCACTTTCTGCACCACCTTGCCGTTGGCGTCGATGATGTAAGTCTCCGGCAGCTGGAAGGTGCCGTACTTGGCGGCGATGTCCCATTGCGGATCGCGCGAGGTCTCAAAGCTCACGTTGAACTGTTCGCGGAAACGCTGGTAGAGCGCCGGGTTGGTGTCCACGCTGACGCCGAGCACCACCACTCCCTTGTCGCCGAAGGCCTGCTGGAACGCCTCGAGGGAAGGCACTTCCTGAACGCAAGGAGCGCACCATGCGGCCCAGAAATTCAGCACCAGCAGCTTGCCGCCGAACTTGGTTTCCGTGAGCGTCTTGCCTGTTTCCGTCTTCACGCTGAACTGGGGGGCCCGGTCGCCGACCTTGGTGACTGGTTCTTCGAGCGATCCGGAGATCACCCAACCCAGCGCCCCGACCAGGACGACAATCAATCCGGCCAGAATTCGATCTGTTGTGCTCTTCACGCTATCATTTTAGAGGATCGCAGCCCTTCCTCGCTGCATCCAATACTTGAGAGACTGTATCCAGAGGCCAAATCTTCCCGAAAATGTTACTGACCCGCAAAGCTGAATTCTCCGCGTCCCACGTCTGCGTCAACCCCGCATGGTCGCCTGAGCGCAACCAGGAGGTCTATGGCAACAACGCCAACCCCAACGGCCACGGCCACAACTATTTGCTGGAGGTCACGGTGGAGGGCGATACCGACCCCGTCACCGGCATGGTGTTCGACCTGCGCGAGTTGAAAGAGATCCTGAACCGCGAAGTGGTCGATCCCATGGATCACCGCTATTTGAACCGCGAAGTGCCGCCGTTCGACCGCGTGGTACCGACCACCGAAAACATCGCGGCCGAGATTTGGCATCGCCTGGAACCCGCTGTGCGCCGTCCGAACGCGCGGCTGTACAACGTACGCGTGTATGAAACCGCGGACCTGTTCGTGGACTATGGGGGTGCCGGTGCAGGTCACTAGCCGCTACCGCTTCGCGGCCGCGCATCGTTTGGACACGCCCGCGTTGAGTCCCGAGGCGAACCGCAAGCTGTACGGCAAGTGCAACAACCCGTTCGGTCATGGGCACGACTATATTTTGGACGTGACTGTGGATGGTCCCGTGGACGGGGATGGTCTGGTGGTGAACCGCGCGGCGTTTGATGCCGTAGTGCGTAGCGCGGTGATCGACAAGTTAGACCACAAGAACCTGAACGTGGATGTGGCGGAATTTACCGGCGTCGTGGCCACCACGGAAAACCTGGCGATGCTGGTCCGCGATTATCTCACCGCGGCTTGGACGCTGCCGGCCAAACTGGTGCGCGTCCGCATTTCGGAAACACAAAGAAACACCTTCGTATGGGAGGCTCAATGAAGAAAAACAAAGCAGTAGTGAAGGTGATGCCTCCGCAGGACGGCCTGATCGCTTCTCACGTCCGTGACGTATTGCTGGACTTGGGCGAAGATCCTAAGCGCGAAGGCTTGGCGCGCACGCCGGAGCGCTATGAGCGCGCCATGAAGTTCCTCACCAGCGGCTACCAGACCAACCTGCAGGACATCGTCAACCGCGCTGTGTTTACCGTGGACTGCGACGAAATGGTGATCGTCAAGGACATTGAGTTCTTCAGCATGTGCGAACACCATCTGCTGCCGTTTTTCGGCAAGGTCCACGTGGCGTACCTGCCCAAGGATAAGGTGATCGGACTCAGCAAGATTCCGCGCATCGTCAACATGTTCGCCCGGCGGCTGCAATTGCAGGAGCGGCTGACGCAGCAGGTGGCGGAGGCTGTGTCTGAGGTCATCTCCCCGCGCGGCGTGGGCGTGCTGGTGGAAGCCAGCCACTTTTGTATGATGATGCGCGGCGTCGAGAAGCAGCATTCGAGCACGGTGACCAGCAACATGCTGGGCCATTTCCGTTCCAGCAAGGCGACGCGGGATGAGTTCCTCGCGCTTGTACGGCGGTAACGAGTCTGGCGTTGAGTTGGTACACTAGAGGGCGATGAAGGGCTTCGCTCGATTGATTTTGTGGGACTTCCCGCGCGCCAGCTGGCCGTACGATCTGGCTGTGGCGGGCATCCTGGCGTTCATCTTCCTGACGCCGCGCGATATCTTCAAGGATCAGCCCAAGGCCGCGAGCATCGTGATGTTGCCAGCCAACCAGGGCTATCTGCTGGAGCCGAGCCTGCTCGAAAGTATCCCGGCGGAACAGCGCGCCACCACGGCCACAACGCTTGTCCAGAAACGTTTTAAGACGCCAGCCGTCGTACATCATGTAGAGGCTGTGTTTGATGAAGACGCGCTTACCGGCTACATGGCGTTCACTACGCCGTAAAGAGGCTCCATGATCCGTTTTCTACTACTTGCTCTGGCTGCTGGATTCGCCGCGGCAGAGCCGCTTGATGCCATCCTGGCCCGCATGGACGCCGGCGCGAAAACCTCCAATTCGTTCTCCGCGAACGTGCGGTGGCAGGAATACACCAAGGTATTGAAGAGCACTGACGAGCAGCTCGGCTCACTGAGGCTCAAGAAATCCAAAGGCCGCGTGGTGGGCCGGTTGGATATCTCAGAACCTGCTGCTTTTACCTGGCACTTTTCCGGCAACGACTGGGAGAAGTATCTGCCGAAGGCGAATGTGCTTTCGGTGTACCAGATCTCGAAGTTATCGAAATCGACCGACCAATACCTGCTGTTGGTCTTTGGCCTGAGCGGTGTGGAGTTGAAGAAGTCCTACGACCTCAAGCAGGGCGGGGAAGAGACGGTGGGCGGGGTGAAGGCCACGCGTCTGGAACTGGTGCCGAAGGACAAGGAAGCGAAGAAACTGGTATCGATGGTGGAGTTGTGGATTCCCGTCGGCCAGACTTACGCGGTGCAGCAAAAGGTCACCGAGCCGAACGGCGACTACAACCTGTGGATGTACGCGGACGCGAAGTTGAATCCGAGTCTGCCGGATTCGGCCTACGATTTCGTAGCTCCCGCGAATGCGACGCGGGAAGTGTTCAAGAAGTAGGTTTCTCCGCGCCCGAGTTTTTCATGTACGGCCCCTTCTTCCCATTGGGCAGGATAGTCGTTTGATCCGTGAGGCACAGCATGAGTTTCTCCGGCGTCATCTCGCGCGCGCCTTGCAAGTTGGCACCCCGGAAATCCGCCGTCATCATCTGCGCCCGCCCGAACCGCGCGCCCGTCAGCACGGCGCGGCAGAAATCGCCGCCACGCATGCGGGCCTCGCGGAAATCGCAGCCGCGCATGTCGGCGTCGCGGAAGACGCACTGGGTGATCTCGGCGCGGTTGAATTTCACGTCGGTGAGGCTGGCCAAGGGGAACGTGCAGTGATCGACTTTGGCGCCGGTGAAGTTCGCGCCCAGCAGTCGCGCGCCGTTGAGTTTGCAGTGCTGTAGGCGGGCGTGATAAAACTGCGCGCCGGTCATGTCGGCGTCCGTGAAGTTCACCTCATACAACCGGGCCTGGTGAAAGTGCGTGTCGACTAACATGGCTTGCAGAAAACTGGTGTCGTGTGCGGCGAAATCCTGAAAGTGCCCGCCCTTGAGCACGGCCTTGCGGAAGGAAGCCGAGTCCGCCTTGGCTTCGGTGAGGTGCACGCTGGCCATCCACGCTCCGGCAAAACGCGTGTTGGACAGGTTCGCGCCGGTCAGATTCGATCCCGCCAAATTCGAGCGCTGCAGGTCACCGCGGTCCAGATTGACGCCGCTCAGATCCATGCCGGTGAGGTCGGCATCCAGCATGGTCACGCCGATCATCAGCGCGCGTTGCAGGTTCTCCCCGCTCAGTTTGACCTCGTTCAGCGTCATCCCGCTGAGGTCCGCGCGCTTGCCAGTGGACGGGTTCGCCGCCCATTCTTGGTGCGCCTTTAGGATTGCAACTAGCGGGGTTCCTGCGTCCAAAACCGTATGCCTCGTTCACCCTCATCGGGCTAGGCGAAGCAGGCTTGAATCAAATCCGGCTGAGAAATCTCCGATGCACTATCGACCCGGCGGACAGCTCGGGATGAAACGTCGTCACCATGTGGCGGCCCTGTTCCACCCACACGGGGTCCTTACCGAAAGTCGCGAGCACGCGCGCCTCGGGGCCGACGCGGCGGATGATGGGGGCTCGGATGAAGATGGCTTCCACGACGCCCTCCGCCGTATCGATGTTGGCGATGCGGCTATCGATCTGGCGGCCGTAACCGTTGCGTTCCACGTCGATGTCCAGCAGCTGCAAGCTGGTCTGCGCGGGATGCGTAACGTGGTGGGCCAGCAGGATGGCTCCGGCGCAGGTGCCGAAGACGGCCCTGGTTGCCGCGAAGTCGCGCAGAGGTTGGGTGAGCTGCTCCATATCGAGCAGCTTCAGCATGGTGGTGCTTTCGCCGCCGGGAAGGATGAGTCCGTCGCAGGCGTGCATCTCCGCGGCGGTGCGGACTTCCACGGCGCGTGCGCCGGAATCTTCAATTGCCTTGCGATGCGCCTCGAAGTCGCCTTGGAGGGCTAGCACGCCGATGGTCTTGCTCATTGGATTCCAAAAGTTCGCGCAAAGCTCGCAAAGATCGTCAAGAAAACTTTGCGAACTTTGCGAACTTTGCGTGAGACGCCTTTTACCAGCCGCGCGTTTGCAGCAGCTCTTCGGGGGCCATCTTCGCCACGTCGAGTCCGCGCATGGCTTCGCCGCAGTCGCGGCTGGCTTCTAGGAGCTTGGCGGGATCGTTGAAGTACGTTGCTGCCTTTACGATTGCCTTGGCTCGGACCGCCGGGTCTTCGGACTTGAAGATGCCGCTGCCGACGAAGACCGCTTCCGCGCCGAGCTGCATCACGAGTGCTGCGTCAGCCGGAGTTGCGATCCCGCCTGCGGAAAAATTAGGGACCGGCAGCTTGCCGTGTTCCGCCACCCACTCCACCAAATCGAGCGGCGCGCCGAGGTTTTTCGCTTCATGCACCAGCTCTTCCTTGCCCAGGATGGTGAGATGCTTCATCTCCTTGACGATGGTGCGGATGTGGCGCACGGCTTCGACGATGTCGCCCGAGCCGGCTTCGCCCTTGGTGCGGATCATCGCAGCGCCTTCCGCGATGCGGCGCAGAGCCTCGCCTAGATTGCGCGCCCCGCACACAAACGGGACCTTGAAGGACTTCTTGTCGATGTGGTGCGTCTCGTCAGCGGGCGTGAGCACTTCGCTCTCATCGATGTAGTCGACGGCCAGCGCTTCCAGAATGCGGGCTTCCATGAAGTGGCCGATGCGGGCCTTGGCCATCACCGGAATGGACACCGTCTTCATGATGTCTTCCATGATGCGGATCTGCGACATGCGGGCGACGCCGCCGTCACGCCGGATGTCGGATGGCACGCGCTCCAGCGCCATCACCGCGCACGCGCCGGCGTCTTCAGCGATCCTTGCCTGTTCGGCATTGGTGACGTCCATGATGACGCCGCCCTTCAACATCTCGGCCAAGCCGATCTTAAGACGGAATTCCTCGGAAAAAATCATAGCTTCTACTAGGATGTCACAGACGGCGGGAACAGGCTACTTGCTGTTTGCTTTTTGCACGTCGGAGACCTGGCACACCCCGCCTTCGCAGCGGTTGTTTTCCTCGCACACGAACTCGAGAAGTTTCCACGTGGGGTGCAGCTTCATGGAAAAATCCTGCGTCCAGGCAGATAGAAAGATTTTGGGATCGTCGATGGTGACCTGATACGACACCGTCGTCGGGTCGGTGAAGCGCAGACGCTCGACCATGTGCAGCGCGTTGCTATGCCAGCGCGAGCCTTCGCCGTCCTGGCTGTGGGTGGCGTCGAACATCCATTCCTTGAGGCCCACGGTGTCGATGACGAAGGTGTCGCCGTCCCACTTGCCCACTGCGTCGCCCATCCAGGTGGGCTCGGCGTCTTTGTCGTGGGTGCCGTTGATGGGGATCACGCGGAAGAAGTGCATGTACTCATAGAGGATGATGAGCTTTCCCGGAGCTTGGATGAACTGCTGCGGATACGGAGAAAGAATCTGCCGCGAGAGGCCGTTGGGCAGGCAGAGCGACGTGGGGTCGTCTTGGAGCAAGTTGCCCGTGATGGGGCGGGCCATCAATTCGAGGCCGCCGGGTTGGAAGTCAGACATCTTCTTGCGGTCGAAGCGGGTGAGGGTGGGCGAATCGGTATCGCCGGGTCCTACTTTGTGACTGAAACCTGGTCCGGCCCACACGCCGGTGAAGTCCGGTTTGCCCGAAGCGTCACGCGGGATCTGCTGACCGAAGATGACTGCGGAGAAGAAGACAGCGGCTAGGATGCGCATGTTAGTTCTGCGGGACCGCGTCTTCTGCTGAGGCCGTGAACACCTGCTTGCCGTCCTTCGCGAACAGCACCGTGCCGCCAGAGCCGTTGTTCGACCCGTCGCGCGCGCGGAATCCGGCTACGGTGATGACGTCGCCGAGCTTGATCACGTCCTTGGTGATGCCGCGGCGCAGCAGCATGCCGGGAGGGCCGCCTGAAAATCCCCAGGTGGCCACTTTGCCGGCCGCGTCAGTCACGTCCACGTAGAACCAGATGTGGGGATTCTTCCACTCCACTTTGCTGACCTTGCCAGTGACCTTCACGGGCTGCTTCTCGTCATACTCGGCGGCGAAAGAATGGTGCGCGCGCAGCGGCACTAACGTCACGAACAATCCGAGAATCAAGGCAAGCCTCATGCCGTTAGTTTACCTCAGAGGCAAAAGACTTCCTAGTTCAGCGTGAATCCGGGCGAAGTTACGCCGGTATCCACGGAGCGCAACGTCCTGGTGTTCAGCTGAAGCGTGTACACCCTCGTGGAGGCGTAGTCCTCTATGAACAGGAATTGGCCGTCCGCGGAAAATTCCAGGTTTCCCGCGTCACCCGGGAAGTCAAAGGCGTCCACTTGCAACAGCGTTGAGGTGTCGAATACCCGCACCGTGCGTGAGGCCGAAATATAGGCCCGTGTCCCGGTGCGATTAAACGCAATGGCGTGAGGCTGGCCTATGGACAGGGTGGCTGCCACGGAGCTGGTCAATAGGTCGAAGACCGTCACTTCCGCCCCCAACGGATGGGTGATGTAAGCCTGCGTCCCGTCGGGCGTGAGGAAGAGGCCATTGGGGTATTGGTACGGTAGCGCGAAACGTGCCAGGATCGTTTGCCGGGTGAGGTCCACGATGATGAGCGCCGGGCGAACGTCGTCGAAGCTGACGATGTAGGCCAGCAGCCCGTCGCGCGTGATGTCGATGCCCGCCGGATGAAAGTCGGAAGGCGTTGGGAGCGATTTGGTGACGCGATTGGTGGTGGTGTCGATGAAGGTGACCACGCTGTCAAAACTCGCCACCACCAGCGTCTTGCCGTTGGGCGTGAGGACGGCTTGCAGCGGATGGGACCCAACTCGGATATTCGCCGTGAGCGTTGGAGAGCAACCATCGACGCGGGTCACTGTATTGGCGTTGTGATTCACGCGGTAGATTGCCGGTGGGCGTAGCGAATCATAGCCGTTCAGCGCTTCCAGATCCGTACCTTGCGAAAACGGCGGCGCGAGCGGTAGATCCAGCACTTCCGGTACGCTACTGGCGAAGCGCGCCGCGGCGGCTTCCGCATCGGCAGCCTGGTATCCCGCCACTCCTTTGATGGGCGCAGGGTTGGTAGGAGATGGACCCGTAACCTCGCTCTTTCCACCCAAGGCATCCAATGCCTTGAGGATATCGTCCACGCTGATCGGATCCAGCGGACCTGCTCCCCCGGGGGGCTGCTGCTTCGGTTTCAGGGTGATCTTGATGTACAGCAAACTGTCGCGGTAGTTGATGTCCACAGCCAATTCATTGCATTCCACGGCGTAGCTGCGAGTCTTGATCACCCTGGATCTCCCGCTTGTGCGGTTGGAAACGTCGATGTTGATTTCACACAATCCCGACCCGGTAGTCGGCGCGCCGATGTTGTAGCCTACGTCCGTTGGACCGGGACCCAGGTCGTTCATCGCCTCCAGTACCTCAGGCGTCAGCACCGGATCGGAGTCCGCGGCCATGCCCTGCGCATCCGCCGGAAGGGTGAGGAACAGGGTAAAGAGAAGAGCAAGCAGGATCGGTCTCATCGAACGGTTACCGCCTTTCCCAGAACGTAGGTCGGCATCAGAAAGCCGGAATCCAAGCCTGCGCCGCTGAACAGCGAAGGTGGAGACGACGCGACTACGAAGACGACGGCCTTTGAATCCCGAGCGCT
Source organism: Bryobacterales bacterium (assembly GCA_947446025.1). Lineage (GTDB taxonomy): Bacteria > Acidobacteriota > Terriglobia > Bryobacterales > Bryobacteraceae > Palsa-187. The sequence continues at coordinate 15,401 of CANFEY010000014.1, read as the reverse complement.
ACCGCGCCCCGGCAGCAGATTCGCCAGCACCGCCGCGGGTACCGTGAGCGATCCGGCAGCCACGCTGGCCGCGCACACAAATAGACTGGATGAGTTGTTTGGCAGGTCAACACTCCCGCCTACGATTGCTACGTCCAGTCCCGTGGCTCCGGCCCAAGTCACCGTCAAGGGTTGCGCCGGTCGATGACGGAGATTTGGTCCCGGTTCGTCCAGGTGAATGCCGGAACCATGGTAAACGAAGCGCTGAATGCGGGAACCTCTGCGCCCCCTTGAGCCTGAAGCGTGAAAGCGCCGGGAGCAAGGATAGAGGTATCCCGTGCCTGCGACAGCGCTGGATTCAGCGCGCCCAGAAGACCCAAGGTCAACGGTGAGTACACCGCACGGAAGGAAGAAGTCTTCCCGCCGCCCGCTACCGTGAACGCGCCGGCGTTCAGCACGCCGATGCCTGGGCGAAGGTCAGGCTGCGCAAAGGTGGTGAACCAATCTCCCGCGCCGGAGTAGGCGGTACAGGTTCCCGCGGGAGGCAAAGAAAGCATCGGGTTGAACGGAAAGACTCCGGCCCGCTCATTCGCCAGCCGCGTCATCAAGAAGTCGGTCCGCATGTCTAGAGTTCCGTCGACCGTCGTCTGGCGGATATCCACCCTCATGGGCGCGAGCAAGCCGATTTTTCCTCCCCGCATCAGGGCACTGGCGACGGGTCCCGCCTGGCAAGGGGTTCCCTCCGCGGTGATCGCCATGGTCACGGTGTTGCTCACTACGCTACCGGCGCGAACGTAGACCGGCACCCAACAGCCAGTAGCTGCGTCCGGCGGCAGTTGGAACACAATCTGGTCTGTCCCCGCGCAGCAGGGTGCGCGTCCAGAGTAAAGTTTCGTGGCGGCCTTTCCGCCCACGAAGACTTCCACGGGCGTTGGTAGATCGCCTGCAGCCGGTGCCACGGTGTCATTGGCGACCGCACCGAGTCCGGTTGCCCACAGCGTTATGACTTGTCCTGGTTTTGCGGCTGATTGGGGAGTATTGACGGGCTGTTCGGCTTGGGAGACGAAATTCTGCAACACGCCCGGTCCGGCTCCGGTCCCACGCGCGGTGAAAATTCCGGGGCTGGCGGCGGCCACCCGCATAGTCAACGGATTGCTCTGCGCCGTGCCCACACGCACACGCAGGGACAGCGCTCCCAACGGAGCGTTCGACGGCATCAAGGCGTTGATCTGTCCAGCGGAAACAAACACCGGCAGGACGTTCACCGATTCCGGTCCGTTGGAGGCGGTGATGGAGACTCCGCTCAAAGTGGTCTGCAACGGATACGCCGAAGCGCTCACGCCCGCAGCCGGTCCCAGATTCCGTCCGTAGATAGTAAAGAGCGACCCTCGCGCGATGCCGCCGGCGGGTATTCCGGAGGGAAGCGAACTCGCCGCGTTCACGATGCCTCGGGCGTAGATCACGGGTTGTCCGAAGCACAGCGTTTGTGCCGCCAGAAACGACAGCAGGGCAAGGTTAAAGACATGCCTATTCATCGTAGGCCCTCCTCTGGGGATTGTAGCTCTGATTGGAGTACAATGCACTACATGAAAACTCGTTACTGGTCCGTTGTGTTGGGTTCCGCCGGAGCCGCGCTGCTCACCTTGCTTGCGAGCGCGCAGCAGCCGCCCGCCGGTGCGGCGAAGGCCGGAGCCGCGCCCAAGGGCATCAACTGGCCGTCGCCCCCACTCCCGGATGGGCCCATTGCCTTCGACACCGGCATTGAGCGCGGCTTGCGCCTCACGGTCACCAAGGGCCTGGTGCAGCCCTTCAGCATGGCCTTTCTGCCGGATGCCGCGATCCTGATCTCAGAGCGTCCGGGCCGGCTGCGGATCGTGCGCAACGGCGCGCTACAACAGGCGGCGATTGAGGGGATGCCGGCAATCCAGGCGCAGGGGCTGGGCGGGTTGATGGATCTGGCGCTGCACCCGCGTTTCGCCGAGAACGGACTGGTCTACTTCGTCTATCACAAGCCCGCCGCACCGCCCACGACCGGCAAAGGGGCTCCGGCGCCCATCGTGACGCTGGGGCGCGGGCGCTGGAACGGGACGGCGATGACGGCGGTCCAGGACCTGTTTACGGCCATTCCGAATGGCAACGCATCGCGGATCATCTTCGGGCGGGACGGCATGCTTTACATGTCGCTGGCGAGCGGCGATCCGCCGCAGGGCGATCTGGCGCAGAATCCGGGCGTGCTCAATGGCAAGATCCTGCGGTTGCGAGATGACGGGACGGTGCCTCCCGATAATCCGTTTGTAGGGCGCTCGGGGTACCGCCCGGAGATCTTCACCATGGGCCATCGCGTACCCCTGGGGCTCGCGATCAATCCGGTGACGGGCGACATCTGGGAATGCGAGAACGGACCCAACGGCGGTGACGAGGTGAACGTCCTGGCGGCGGGGAAGAACTACGGCTGGCCGGTGGTGGGCTACGGACGCTTCTATGCCGGGCCGCGTGTTTCGACCAATCCCTTCCGCGAGGGCATGGAGCCGCCGGTCGCCTTCTGGGTGCCGTCGATTGCGACTTCCGGGCTGGCTTTCTACACCGGCGACCGGTATCCGGGCTGGAAGAACAACCTCTTCGTGGGCGGCATGCGCCAGGGAGAGGTTCCGCAGTCCGGACACATGGAACGGCTGGACTTCAACGGTGAATGGGAAGAGCTGCACCGCGAGGGCCTCTTCCGCGATCTGCACCAGCGGATACGGGATATCCGCCAGGGGCCTGACGGATGGCTCTACGTTCTAACGGCCGAAGATGCGGGCGCGCTGTTAAGGATAGAAAGGTAGCTACTTCAGCCACTCTTCGTAGTTCGGATGCTTGATGCGTCCTTCAAAGAGGCTCTTGTTGTTCTCTTCGCAGGAGTATTCCATCACGTCGCCGTTCGGGTCGCGATTGAAAGTCCGCTCGCTCTTGATGGGTTCTTTATAGGTGCGCGGATCGTTGATCTCGATGGTGTAGTACACCTGCGTCGGATTCATCAGCGTCCAGGTTTCATGCACGCTCATCTTTTCCGAGTGCGGATGCCCGATGGTGTCGAGGCGGGTTTTTCCGTTGAAGTTGACGGTGTCAATAATCAGCGTGTCGCCATCCCACTTGCCGCGCGAGGTTCCGAACCACGAAGGGTCGATCTCAGCGGCGGGCGGGAACGGGCGGCCATCGGTGGGGACCTTGGTGAACCAGGTGTTCTGCTCATGCAGGAAGGCGATGAAGTTCTTTGACTGCACGATCTGCATCGGATGGGGCGCGTTGATGGAGCGCACCAGGCCGAACGGGAGGCACGCGCCGGCGTAGTCGCCGGCGGAAGCATCGTAGGCGTCCCACTTGCCCTTGCCCCAATCGGTAAAGTTCAGCGTGGAAGGCGAGGCGTTCCCGCCGCCCTTGGTCATGTCGGGAGTGTACGGGCGCATCCACACGCCATTGAGGTCAGGCTGGCCGTCCGCAGTGCGCGGAATCGTCCCCTTAACGGGTTTCTGGTAAGTCGCGGGACCTTTCCCCTTGCCCTTGGCTGCCTTATCCTGGCCCATCATGGCCGACGGGTCCACTACCATCACGGCGAAGGCCACAAAAGCCGCACCCAACACGCTGTACACTCGGAAGTTCTTCATGGTCCCCAACTCTCCTCGATTATGTAGGTTACGCCCTAGGACGGGCGCTGTCAAGCGAACTTCGGCTCAAAAATACAACGGCCCCGGAACTCGTGAGAGCGCCGGGGCCGGAGGGGTACTCTTTTGGTGGTGGTTTAGAACGTGATGCGTCCGACAAACAGGCCGGTGCGGGCGCCCGTGGTACCGCTGATGGGGACGATGGTTCCGAAGCCGCCGTTGAACAGGCCGTTGGCCGTCGTGGGATTGGCGTTGAAGTTCGCGGCCGAGGTAACCTGCGGCAGGCGAATGCGGTTGAAGGCGTTCTGGAACTCAACACGGATGTTGAGGTTGATGCCTTCCTTGATGCGGAAGTTGCGGCTGATGTTGCCGGATTCGGCCGGGTAGCGGATGCCGCGGAAGCTGCGGATCGCGCTGAAGCCGTTGGCCCACTGTCCGTCCGGGATGTTGGTCCAGGCGGCGGGGTTGAGGACTTGCGTCTTGGTGGGATCGAAGCAACGGCAATTGACGTTCAGCGGATCGGTGTGACGGACACCGTCGTAATCGACCCAGTTCACGGACCACGGATTCATCGGTTGGCCGTTGGCGTCCAGCTTGATCTGAGCGGCACCGTTGCCGCCGCCAGGACCGCGGCCGAGCCAGTTGCTGATGGGCAGGGCGTTGGCGGAACTGGGACGGTTCAAGCGGTCCGCGCTCTGATACTGCATGAGGAAACCGACGCCCCAGCCGCTGATGACCCAGGAAACGAAGGGGTTGCGCAGAGCGGCGACGGAGCTGTTGCGGAACTCCGGCAGTTGATACTGTGCGGAGAAGCGCATCTGATGCGGTTGGTCATTGCCGGAGTAGCTCTTCCCCAGGCCCCAATTGAAGACGTCCGGGGAGCTGAGATGGTCGAGGTTCTTCGAGTAGGTGTAGTTGGCGTTGAAGGACAGACCATGCCAGAAGCGCTGCGTCAGGTTGACTTGCAGCGAATCGTACCAGGTTTTGCCCACGGCAGCGGCGGTGGGGTTGATGGTGTTGCCGTACTGCGGGAAGGGCAGAATCGACTGCCGCACCGTTTGGTTGGTGGGGAAGTTGCTGTACGGCAGGACCACGCCGCGTTGGGCGAGGGTGCCGAGTTGCGCCGTGCTCAACTGCCCGATCTGACGAGTGAGCAGTGTGGAGTCGGTCGCGTTGCCCAGCGTGAAGCCGTAGCGGCCGAGCAACTGCTCGGTCACCATGTTGAGGCCGGGAGCCGCCGTGCCTGCGGTGTTCCACCAAACGCCGCGGTTGCCGATGTAGCTGGCGTCCACGATCATGTCTTTGGTGAGTTCGCGCTGGAAGCCGATGCTCCATTGATACTGGCGCGCGGGACGGCCAGCGTTCGGGTCGATATAAGTGGCGTTCACGATCGTGCCCGGAAGCTGCGTCACATTGGAGTCGAAGCTCGGGAAAACGGGCCTGAGCGAGGTCGGGATGCCGTCCCTAAATTTGCCGACGGTCTGGCCAAATCCCGGAACGCTGGTGAAGGCGTTGCTGGCGATCAAGCCGCCTGAGGGAGGAAGTGCGGTTCCCGTGTACACGATGCCGAATCCGCCGCGGAACACGGTCTTGGAATTCAGCTGGTAGGCGACGCCCAAGCGGGGACCGAAGGCCGGCTTATAGTTCTTCGCGAACTCGCACTTGCAAGTGGCTTCAAACTGATAGCCGCCAGGATGTCCGGCTGCGGATGCGTTGGGCAACAGCGGATTGAAGCTGCCGCTGCGGCCGTAATCCTCGCGGGCGTACTGGCCGAAGTCGTAGCGCAAGCCGTAGTCCAAAGTCAGCTTGCGGGTCAGTTTCCAAGTGTCCTGCGCGAAGAACCCGACCTGCGTCTTGTGCGTCGCGCTGGTCGCGGGTTGGTTGATCTGGATCGAGGTCGCGTCGCCCATCAGGAACGAGGCAAACGGGAAACCCGTCACGCCTTGTGATGTTGTCAGGCCCTGCAACGAAGTCTGTTGCGTGGAGTTTGAGCCAAACGTATACAGGCCCGAGGAGGCACCGAAGGTCCGGGTGGGATAACGCTCCAAGCGCCATTCACCGCCGTACTTGTAGGTGTGGTTGCCCTTCACCCAGGTGATATTCGCGACGCCCGAAGGACGGCGCTCATAGCTGGAAGCCTGGCCCGCGTTGGCCGGACCCAGGTTATTCATGCCGCCTGTGCCGACGCCAGCCGAGCCGACGTTGATCACCGGGAAGTGGCGGTTCAGGGTAGAACCCTTGAGGCCCAGTTCCTTCTCCGCGTCATAGTTCAACGTGGGCGAAGGATCGTTGAAGTTCAAGTGAAACCAGCCCGCGCCCACATGCAGTAGCATGGTCGGCGTCAAGGTGTAGTCCATGTTCGCGCGATACGTCCAGGTGTAAATGAAGCTGCCACGCGCCGCAGTGATAGGGGCGGGGAAGCCTTCCATGTTGCCGTTGGGAGTGGAGAATTGCACTTCCTGCATGGTCGCCTGATAGAGGCCGGAGAGCTTCATCTTGGAGCCGACCGAGTGGTCCAGCTTCAGCGAAGGAAGATAGCTGCGCGTTTTGCTCAGCCACGGAGTCTGGAAATTGTTTCCCAACTGGCCGCGGTCATGATTCGGTCCGGCGGGCAGCGGCACCAGGCCTATGACCTTGACGGCGACCGGGTCGAACCGCGTCACGGGAACCGTGTTGTTCACGAACGCATCGCGGGTGGCTATGCCGTTTACTGCACGCTCGCTCAACTGGTCGAAAATCATGCCCGACTGGGTAGTGCGCCCCAACGGATCCAGATAATTGGCTCCGTTGACCTGTACGTTCAGCGGGCCGGCGGCGTTGCCGTTGCCGGTGATGACCTGGCCGAAGTTGCCGGCGCGGTAGGCGGCGGTGGGCACCGTGGTATTGGCCGGATTCACCTTGGCGTTTTCGTAAAACTCTTCGAGCGATCCGAAGAAGAAGGACTTGTTCTTACCGTTGTAGATTTTCGGGATCAAGATGGGGCCGCCAATGGTGAAGCCGTAGCTGTGACGCTTGGTGGGATTGCGCAGTCCTGTGTAGGGCGTATGCGCGTTCAAGATCTCATTGGCTGCATAGTCGTACGCGCTGCCATGTAAGCCGTTGGTGCCGGACTTCAGCGTCGCGTTGAAGACCGCGCCGCCCACCGCACCGAACTCGGGGGCGTAGGTGGAAGACTGCACGGCGACTTCCTGGATGGCTTCGGCGCTGGGCTGGCCCATAGTGGTGTATTGCCTTAGGTTGCCGATCGCATTCGACGTCTGGCCTTCCAGGCGGAACTGCACGGTGTCATCCGGTGCGCCGTTGACCACGATGCGTCCGTTGCCGACGAACTGCACGCCGGGGAGCAGATTGGCGAGCCCGTAGGGATCGCGATAGCCGGCGGTGTTGGCATTGCCCGCGCCGCCCGGCGAGAGCAGCGGCAACTGGTTGAGCTGCGCGATGGTCACGTTGCGGGCTACCGCAGCCGTTTCCGTGCTCAGCATCGACGCTTCCGCGGTAACCGTCACCGAATCGCCCACCGTGCCGACTTCCAAAGGAATGTCGATACGCATGATCTGGCCTGCGGCGAGATCGAGGCCCGTGCGGTTGTAACCCTTGAAGCCAGCGACGGTAACTTTCACGTCATACGCGCTCACCGGGAGTTGCGTCACTGTATAGTTGCCGGTGTTGGTGGAAACAGCCGAATAAACCTGGCCGGTGGCTGCGTTGGAAACTTCAACTTTCGCGTCGGCCACAATGGCGCCGCTCGGATCGGTGACAGTTCCCGTAATCGTACCGTTGGCGCCCTGTCCATAGACAGCAGCAGCCAGCAAAACGGTTGCGAAGAACAGACGTAGTGTTCGCATTAAGTTTGGATTGACCCCTTTTTGAGTGCATCTAAAGTGTGCTCTGTGGCAAACTCAAGATCTAGAGAATTTTAGGGCTTTTTGGTCACTGCTGTCAAGTTCCCAACGGCAGGAAGTGCAATAGGTTCAGCCTATTAGAAATAGAATGAGCCGTCCGGTTTGTGGAAGACCGGGCCAAACGTATGAGCAAACAAGCCTTCGACGCCAAGATCGCCGCCCTGGAGGCGCTACGGGCCACGCCCGACGCGGCGGCGGCCCCTCTGCGGAAAGCCCTGGCGGATCGTAACAACTATATAGTGTCCAAGGCCGCTGGCCTTGCCGGGGATCTGCTTTTGTCCGGGTTGATCCCCGATTTGCTGGCGGCCTTCGACCGCGCGCTCCCCGACGGCCCCAAGTCTGACCCCCAATGTTGGGCCAAGAACGCGGTCGCCAAGGCTCTCAAGGATCTTTCGCATCACGCCGCCGAGGTCTACCTCAAAGGCCTCCACCACGTTCAGAAAGAGCCTGTCTGGGGAGGCAGCGTGGACACCGCCGCGACGCTTCGGGGAACCTGCGCGTTGGCGCTGATCGATTGCCAGCTCGACGACCTCTCCATGCTCACGCATTTGGCCGACGCGCTGGCGGACCCCGAAAAAACGGTTCGAGTGGACGCCGCAGTGGCGCTTTCACGGGCAGGCATTCCGGAGGCCGCGCCGTTGCTCCGCTTCAAAGCCCTCAGCGGCGATCCTGAGCCCGAAGTGATCGGCCAATGCCTGCACTCTTTGCTGCAAATGTCGCCCCGCGATTCGGTCCCCTTCGCGCGGCGGTTTTTGACGCACGATCACGCCGACGACGTTCGGGCGGAGGCCGCCAGCGCGTTGGCGCAATCCCACGATCCGGCCGCCGTGGAGGCGTTAAAGAAGATGTGGGGCGCTCTGCTCTCGCCTGAACTCAAGCAAGCGCTGTTGACGTTTCTGGCCGCCAGCCCACAACGCGAAGCCTCGGAGTTTCTTTTGGGCCTGGGTACCAAGGACGCGATGGAAGCCCTGAAGTCCAGCCGCTACCGCGATGAGTTCCTGTCGCGCTAAACTACCTGTTTCCCCGAGCCACGTCTGCTCTCGAAACCGGAACCCATCATGCAGACATCCGCCATTGCTCATCGTGTAGCCGATTTCCTCAAGCAACACCCTCCGTTCCAATACATGGACGAACAGGACGTGCTGGCTTTGGCCTCGCGAGGGCGCGTCAAGTTTCACGAGGTTGACGAATTCCTGCTGTGGCAGAAAGCCGCGCATGGGCCACACGTGTTTGTCATCCAACGCGGCACGGTTTCCTTGTGGGAGGACGAAGAACTCCGCGACATACGCGGCCCCGGTGACATGGTGGGCCTGGACCGCTTTCACGGCAGCGACGTTGTACTCTATTCGGCCAAGTCGGCCGCGGAGGTGGTGGTCTACGCGCTGGATGCCGCGTTTTTCGGCGAGCTGCTCGGGAAGTATCTGCAGGCGCAGCGCTACATCGCCGCGCAGAACTCGGTGGCTTCGGCGTATCACGCTCCGGAACAGCGCAAGGGGCTGCACGAGACGCTGCTCTACGAAGTGGTGCGGCGCGTGGACCCTCCGGTGTGCGCGGCGGGCAACACGATCCGGCAAGCCGCGCGGCGCATGCACGCCGCCGGCGAAGATGCATTGGCGGTGGTGGACGGCGAAGGGCACATCATCGGCGTGGTCACCCCGGCGTTGATCGTGGCCGCAGTGGCGGGAGCGGATTTCGACGCGCAGCTTCCGGTGGAGCGCATCATGGACGCCACGCCATCCGTTGTCGGCCTGGACGTCACGGTGAGTGAGTGCGCGCTGGCGGCTGGAGCCACGGGAGTCGCCGCCGTGACGCAGGGCGGGGCACTGCACGGCCAACTGCACGGCTTGATCATGGTGGCGGATCTGGAACCGGCCTTCGGCGATCACCCTTCCGCCATCCTGCAAGCTATCCCCAAGGCTTCGTCCATGGACGAGCTGCGTCACCTGCAACAACGGGCCCGGACGTTTGTGTTGGAGCGGCTCATCACGCCCAGTGCCGTGGAGTGGTTGGGGGACTTCCTGCATCGCGCCGACGTGGCGATTCTGCAGCGGCTGGCCGCGCTGGTTCCTCCGCCCGCGGGCGAATACTGCTGGAGCTACTACGGCGCGGCTGGCCGCGGCGAACTTCTTTCACCCCTCTCGGCGCGTTCCATGTTGCTGTTGGGGCAAGGCGCGGATGCCCAGGTGTTCACCGCGTGGTTTCTGCGGATGCAGAATGCTCTGCACGACTGCGGTTACATCGCCCGCGATGCGCGCTTTGATCCGGCGGCCTCGGTCGCGCCACTGGCAGAGTGGCGGGAGCGCTACGCCGGTTGGGTGAAAGACCCGCTGGCGCATCCCATCCATCAGGCTCGTCCGCTATTCGATTTACGCGCCGTGATGGGCGAGCGCGGCTTGTGGCGGACGCTGGAAGCCGGCGTAAAGGACGACCTGCGGGCGAATCCCGTCTTCATCCGCTTGCTGGCCAATGATTGTCTTTCTAGCCTGCCGCCCCTGACCTTTTTCCGCGACGCCGTGGTGGACGAAGAAGGCGCGGAGAGCGCGATTTTCGATTTGGAGACGTCGGCGCTGCGCCCGCTGGTGGACGTGGGCCGCGTGTTCGGCATGGCCGCGGGGCGCGCGTTGGGCGGGTCCACGCAGGAGCGTTTCCGCCTAGCCCGTACGCTGCTGCCGGAGCGTGAGGCGATCTTTCGGCAAGCGTCGGAGACCATGCGCATTGTGCTCTATCAGCAGGCGCGCGCCGGCATTCGTCAGCGCAACAGCGGCTCGGAATTGTTGCCTTCGATGCTGAGCCACTATGACCGGCAGATCCTCAAAAGCGGGTTCCGCGCGATTCTTGATCTACTGGAATTCACGGCGGACGGTGAGTGGCTGGAGGCGGCGTGAACGAAACTCCGGTAGACCAGGTCCGCTTCGTGGTGCTCGATTCAGAGACCACGGGCTTGGACCCGCGCAAGGACCGCATCATCACCATCGGGGCGATTGCGGTGGTCGGCGGCGAGATTCTGGTGGAGGATGTCTACGAAGCGCTGCTCAAGGTGGAATACAACTCGAGCGCGGTTACGGTGCACGGCGTCACGCGGGAAGAGAGCCGGGCGGGTCTTGATGAACCGGAAGCGCTGCGGCAGTTTCGCGAGTACTTGCAGGACGGCGTCATCGTGGGTCATCACATCAGCCACGATGTGGACACCTTCAACGTCGGCTATGAACGCCACGGTGAACCGCAAATGCCGAATCGCAGCCTGGACACCATGGCACTGGGGCTGCGCCTGGAGGCCGACGGGGCCTTCGCGGATCAGGCTCCGTTCCGCAGCTTTTCGCTGGACGAGTTGTGCGAGCGCTTCGGCATCATCCCGCACGACCGGCATACGGCACCGGGCGATGCGTTCATGACCGCTCTGGTTTTTCAGCGCCTGTTGCGGCTGGCCGCGCGGGTGGGGAGGGTAACGCTCGGGCAGCTGTGCGAATCACCGCCGGAACAACCCCATTAGATCGGGAGTTATGGTGTCTGACACCGATCTCTTGCCCATCAGCGCCCGGCATTTTGCGTCCACGTCGGTCCACTCGATGCCGCGGGGTCCCGAGCCTCGGGGGGCGTCGACGGTGTGGGTGTGGCGCGCCCCGGATTTTGTCACCAGCGTGACCGTGCCGCCCCAGTTCCAGTCGTAGTGCCGGTCCACGGGTTCGTATTCGACCAGCGCGATCAGGCCCGCGATCTCCGGGCGGCGCATCTTTTCGAGCGTGATATGGCTCCAGTCGAAGGTTCGGTCGGCAACCCCGGTGGCCAAATAATAGGGCAAGCTATGGATCGCCTCCACGATGTCTTCGGGCACGCGGGGCTCGTAGGTGATGCTGGTCTTCGGCGGACCCGAGTGAATGATGCGGGCGACGTCACTTGCTTGTTTGGAAGCCTCAATAGCGGCTTCGAGCGATGAGTGCAGCGCGTGAGCGCCCGGGACCAGCTTGATGGCGAGATAGCGCTCGATATCCCACGGCGCGCCCAGCGGGCGCGCTACTTCATCGAGGTCGACCTTGTTATTGCCGAATGTGTCAAGGAAGCCGCCCTTAGCTTCGAGCATGTCGGGATTGACGGTGAACCCTCGTTGCGCTGCCAGCGCCGTCTGCACCGCGGTCTGCGCGGCGTTGCCGGCCATGTACTCGCGATCCCAACTATCGGTGCCGATGAGGATGCCTCCCATTGAAGACGCGGTGAGCGAAATCGCATGCGCCATCTGTTCCACCGTCAGCCCCAACAACCGAGCCGCTGTCACCGTCCCGCCGAAAGCCACAATCAACGACGCGTGCAGCCCCGGCCGCCCGCCGCGCACCATGTCGCCGAAGCGCCCCGCGGCCTCATAGCCCACGGCCATCGCGGTCAGCACGTCTTCCGGAACAGCGTTGGTCAGTTCCCCTACTGCAAGGCCGATCGCCGTGACCTGCGTGCCGACGTGGGCGACGTTGCGCAGATCACTATCGTCGGACGCCGCCGCGTCGCTGAGCATCGCGTTCACCCGCACTGCAAGCGTCAATGGCAGCCGCGCTGTATCAAACCATACCCGGCACTGCGGCGCTCCGCCTTGCTCCACCGCGAGGTCGCGGATGATGCGGGCCGATTCAATCTTGGTGCCGGAGGCTGCGCTGGCGAGGGTGCTCGCGAGGATCATCTGCGCGTGCTTCACTGCGTCGGGCGGCAGGTCCGAAAACCGCGCCGAGTGAAACACTCGGGCCAAGCGCAACGCTAAGGGGTGCATCGCTACTCGATCCCGCTCAACATCCACAGGTTTGAGGACTGCTTGAGGATGCTGTAGGTGAAGCTCTTGCCGTCGGGGGTGAGGGTCATGCGCAGGCTGGGGATCAGGTTCGTGGCTGGACGATTCGCGACGGGGATGGAGCCGATGCGCTTTTCGGGGCCGCCGGCTGTGGGGATGGAGATGAAGTCGGCCTCGCGGATGCAGTAGACGGTGGCTCCGTCGCGGGAGAAGGCGCACACTGTGGCGGTCTTGTCGCTGAGTTGGCGCTCGGTCTTGCCATCAGGGGAAATTAACTTGACGCCACCGTCGGAGTGCAATATCCACTCTCCTGTTGGAGACCACGCCGGGACCCAATTGCCGGTGCGCTTAACGTTAGGCGTTAGCAACTCCGGGATTGCCTGCCCAGAGGTTTTTACTTTGTACAAATCCGACTTCCCGTCGAGCGTGACCCAGAACGCGAACCACACGCCGTCCGGAGACCAGGCACCGGGGTTCTCCGTACCCTTTCCATCTTTGACCAACTCTACAGGGCTTCCACCGGATATCGCGGACATCCAAAGCCGCGCACGGCCAACCTTTTCAGTTCGCCTGTAAATCATTCGGTTGCCATCCGGCGATAACGCAGGGCCCATTAAGAAGCGGGTATTGTCGCCCTGGAAATCGCGGTTCGTTACCAGCGGGCGGTCACCTTCGCCGGGTTTATGCAGCCAGATCTCGGGTGCGCCATTCCGGTTTGTCAGGTAGACCATGGCCGAGCCGTTCCCGGCCCAGGCGGGCGCATCCTCGCTCCGGTTCGTCGCGAGGAGCGGAGTCACGGCCGCGTTCGCAAGGTCAGCGGAGACAATGTCAAACTCAAGCGCTCCTTCCGCAAACACTAACCGGCTTCCATCGGGCGACACCGCCGGAGTCCCTTGTCCCGTGGTGCCGCTGGAGAGTACGGAATACTCTCCCGAAACGGTGTCGGCCACATACAGTTGACTGGGCTCGGCTCCGGTGGACATTGCCAGAACAACGCGGCGGTTGTCCGGCATCCACGAAACGGTCGGAGTAGACGTACTCAGAGGGAATTTCTCCAGTATCCGGTGAGGTGGATTCGATGGGTCCGGTGGGTAGGGCATGAGCCACGCCTCTTCTCCGGTGGTCGGATTTCGTAGCAGCAGTATCTGTTTGCGGTCGGGTGAAAACTTGACCTGGTACCCGTTGAACGCAGCCTTGGTCACGAACGGGGCCGGGGCATAGGGCGTTGCCGGGGATCCAGCGGGAGCACTGAGCATGACGTTGTAATTCCCGTTCTTGTCGGGCTCGTAATACGCCACGGCGGAGCCGTCCCGGGAAACGTCCGCGCTACCGAGGCCCCGTACAGCTAGCAGAGGTTCCGGTTCGCCGCCTACGGGTGAGACCGACCACAACCCGGCAGGCTCTTTCGGCGAGCGAAACACGACGCGCCCTGCTTTGGTCCACGCTACAGGCAGTCCACCTTCGGGGATCTTGGTCAACTGCGTGGCGTTGGAAGAATCGAGATAGTGGACGTAGACCTGGTAGGGATCGGTTTCACTTTGGCGGGCGGCGAAGGCCACGCCTTTGCCGTCGGGAGACCATACGGGAGCTTGGTTGCCACCGGCTTGGAAGGAGAACGGGGTGTAGGTGAGCGCTTGAGCTTTTGGGGATGCGCCTCGGGTCATAAGAAACGCTGCTGCGGCGACGAGGGCGGCTCCTGCTGCGAAGCCTAGTGCTAACTTCTTCCACGAAGTTGGGGGCGCGACTACTTCCACGGCGGCAACCTGCACGGATGACAGGTCGCTGAGGTGCTCCTTCAGACTGCGGAGTTCGAGGAAGAGATCGCGGGTGGATTGATAGCGGTCGACGGGAGCCTTGGCCAGGCAGCGGGCGATGATCCACTTGAGAGGGGCGGGGATTTCGCGCTCGATGGCGGGGGCGTCGTCGGTGACGATGGCGGACATGGTCTGCACTATCGATTCGCGGGCGAAGGGCTTTTTGCCGGTCACCATTTCGTGGAGCATCGCCCCGAAAGAGAATTGGTCGCTGCGGGTGTCGACGTCTTTGCCGACGGCCTGCTCCGGGCTCATGTAGTTCACGGTGCCGAGCACTTGGCCGTCTTGTGTCAGCGCGGCCGTCAGGGTGGGGTCTTCGCCCTTGCCTTCGCCGCGCCCCATTTTCGCGAGCCCGAAATCCAGGATCTTGGCTCGGCCGTCGGGGGTGACGATGACGTTGGCGGGTTTCAAATCCCGATGCGTCAGCGGTAGAGCGTGCGCGGCGGCCATGCCGTCGGCGATTTGTACCGCGATATCGAGCAGGCGCTTGACTGGCATTTGGCCCTGTTGCAGAATGACGTCGAGCCCGTCCCCCGGCACCAGCTCGGTGACGATGTAGAGCGCTCCGTCCTGCGTGCCCACGTCGAAGAGCGACACGATGTTGGGATGATTCAGCGCTGCGGCAGCCCGGGCTTCTTGCTCAAACCGAGCGCGGCGGGCCGGGTCGCCTGAAACTTCCTCTTTGAGCACCTTAACCGCGACCTCGCGATTGAGCCGCGAATCGTGCGCACGGTACACCTCGCCCATGCCGCCGGAACCCAGCTTTCCCGTGATGGCGTACGGCCCCAGCCGCGCTCCCGTGTCCAGTGACATCAGGAATAGTCTAGCAAGACAGTGTAGGGCGGGTTGCCAACCCGCGACGGACTGCCAGTCCGCCCTACTGCGCCGCCCGGAGCGTCACGGTGGTGATGTTGGCCAAATCGTCCCCTTGGCGGATCACAATCTGCTTCTGCGGCATTGTGCTTGCCATTCACCTGGGCGCCTCCACCGTGCGACCACAGGATCATCGGCAGCGGCCCGCTGGTGCCCAGGGGATAGCGGATCAAAATAGGAATGTCCCGGCTGTGGGCTATGTCTCTTACTGTGTAGTTGTCCAATACCGCCGTGGAATAGGTCTGGGCCGGTAAATACAGCCCCGTCTGCGCGGGGGCCCCTCCGTGCCAACATGAGTGAGACACTCCTCGACCGCTAATTACCGAGCAGGGCGAGAAAGAATTTCATCCATGAACAACCATAAGGTTCCGGCGCCAGCGCCAGCGGTATTGCTGCCGGTGGGACGTAGGGAGCCCGAGCGAAG
>CANFEY010000013.1 GCA_947446025.1 Bryobacterales bacterium | reverse complement strand
GAGCACGGTGGTGAAGACAACCGTCTACCTAAAAGACATGTCCGAGTTCGCCGCCATGAACGCGGTCTACGCGCGCTACTTTACGGAGAATCCCCCAGCGCGCGCCACCGTGGAAGCAGCCCGGCTCCCCAAAGACGTGCGGGTTGAGATA
This sequence comes from Bryobacterales bacterium, assembly GCA_947446025.1. Classification (GTDB taxonomy): domain Bacteria; phylum Acidobacteriota; class Terriglobia; order Bryobacterales; family Bryobacteraceae; genus Palsa-187. The sequence continues at coordinate 82,311 of CANFEY010000013.1, read as the reverse complement.
GATTGTATAGCTACTGTTGCTTAGCCCGAGGGTCATTCGGCCCATGCACCGAATACGGCTGCTGCGGCGCTTTCAGCGAAATCTCCACCAGCCGGTCGTCTTCCTCAATCGTGAAGGTATCCCCGAAGCTCTGGTGATTCTTCGCCGTGATCTGAATCAGGATGTCACCCTTGGGAATCCCCGGCAGCTTCGCCGTGCCCTCTTGCGAGGTCTTCAACTCCCATGAGCGCCGAATCTTCTTCAACGTCAGCTTGCGCCGCCCTTGCTTAAACACCAGCCGCACGTTCGCCCGGTCAATCGGCTTGCCTTTGTCATCGGTGACTTTGACGGTGAGCCGCGTGTAGTCGTTGTCGCCAAACGAGGGAAGGCAGGCGGCCAGAAACAGGACCAGTAAAATGACGTTCCGCATGTCCGAATTATCGCACGGCGTCGAATGCACCGTGGCGTTGCGCGAGGAGTAGCCCGATGTGCGATTCTGTGTGCATGAAGCTGGGAATAGCAGTCATCGCATTTGCATCTGCGGCGTGGGCGCAGGACTACAAAGCGGAACGGACCTCGGACCACGGCATCCCCGTCATCCGCCTGATGGACACGGTGAACAAAGTCGAAGTCGCCATCGTGCCGGAAGTAGGCAACACCGCCTATGAAATGAAAGTCAACGGCAAGAACATCCTTTACTTCCCGCACCCCGACGTCGCCGATTTCAAGGCCCGCCCCACGCTCTCCGCCATTCCGTTCCTCGCCCCTTGGGCCAATCGCCTGGACCAGCAGGCCTTCTTCGCCAACGGCAAGAAATTCAACTTCGACATGGAGCTGGGCAATGTGCGCGGACAGATCCCCATTCACGGATTGCTCACCACATCGCCCTACTGGGACGTGACCACCGTAACCGCCGACGCCCGCTCGGCCCGCTACACCGCGCGCTTGCAATTCTGGAAGCATCCCGAACTGATGGCACAGTGGCCTTTCGCACATGAGTACGAGATGACCTATCAGCTACAGAAGGGCGAACTCGAAGTGCGCGTCACGGTGAGCAACCTCAGCACGCAGACCATGCCGATCGCCGTGGGCTTTCATCCCTATTTCCAGATCCCCGGCGTCCCGCGCGATCAGTACGTGGCGCACATCCCGGCGCGCTCCCGCGTCACCTACGACCCGCGCCTGCTGCCCACCGGCGAATACTCACCCATGGACATGATGGACGAGTTCCCGTTGCGCGGCCTCACGCTGGATCACGGCTTCATCGATCTGGTCCGCGGTCCCGACAACCGCGCGCGCTTCTACATCAAGGCCGGCGGCGCGATGGTGGAGGCGAGCTTCGGCCCCAAGTATCCGGCAGCCGTGGTGTGGAATCCGAATCAAAACGGCCAGCCGCAGCCCTTCATCTGCTTTGAGCCGATGACCGGCATCCCCAACGCGGTCAACTTGGCAGGCACCGGCAAGTATCCCATGCTGCAAACAGTGGCTCCGGGCGGGCGGTGGACGGAGAGTTTCTGGATCAAGGCCACGGGTCTGTAAATAGTTCGGTGTCTGACACCGAACTGCTACGCAACACGTCCCACACGATGATCGGCGCCCCGACGCGAGCTCATCCGCAGGACTCCCTGCGCCCGCACGCGTGATCGGGGAACCAGATGGTGAACACCTTGCCCACCCGGTTGCGGCCGGAAGAACGACCACCACGGCACGATGCGCAAGATCACTCGGCGCGGTCCGAGCCAATCGCCCAGGGTACCCGCCCGGAACCTCGAAGATCGCGTAGGCCAGCGCGAACGCGGTGAAGACCCAGCCCAGCTATACTTCGCTCAAGCCCAGGTCTGTGCGGATGTACGGACCCGCCTCGGAGATCGCCACGCGGTCGATGTAGGTCACCACCGCCAACGTCACCGTGAACGCGAGAACTCCGTAACGCACGCGGGTGGGGGCGGCCATAGCCTTCGATGTTACCGCGACCGGAAGGCGCTAGAATCTAGAGACATGCAACGCCTCACAGTTCTCGCGGTGTTCGCCGCAGCCATTGCCGGAGCCCAACAGAAGATGCCGACGCCGCCTACTCTTGAATTCGCATTTGAAGTGATCGCGCAGGTCGCGCCGCCGGACAAGATTCCACTCAAGGACGGCGAGCGGCGTATTGTGCCCGTCACGGGCGGCACCTTTGAAGGCTCCGGCATCAAAGGGAAAGTCCTGCCCGGCGGAGCCGACTACCAGCTCATCCACGCCGACGGCTTCACCGAAGTCGAAGCGCACTACGTGCTCGAGACCGATCAAGGCGAGCGCGTCTACGTAACCAACATCGGCATGCGCCATGCTCCGCCCGATGTCATCGCGGAGTTGAACGCGGGCAAGCTGGTAGATCCTTCCAAAGTTTACTTCCGCACGTCGCCGACGTTTGAGACAAGTGCTCCAAGGCTCCAGTGGATGACCCGGGCGCTATTTGTATGCTCGGGCGAGCGGTACCCGGACGGAGTGAAGATCCGGTTCTACCGCGTGCTTTAGTCCGCTAGACGGGTGCCCACTTGAAGGAGACCATGACCTCAGGCCCAAGACTTTTCGTGACCCTCACATTTTGCATTGCTGCAAGTTGCCTGCAGGCTCAGCCGGCATTCGAAGTCGCCAGCGTGAAGCCATCGGGCACCGGCTATCAGGGAATCACAACAGGCCAGAACGGAAGCTTCCGCGCCATCGGCGTGACCCTCAAGGCCCTCGTCGCCTGGGCCTACGGCGTTCCGGAATTCAGAGTTGAAGGCGGACCAGGTTGGGCCGGCTCGCAACTCTGGGACATCGACGCCAGAACAAATGTGGCTGGACAACCGATTGAACCGCCCTTAAGGGCTCTCTTGGAGCAACGCTTTAATCTTCGGGCAACCAACGAGTCCAAAGAAGGAAACGTGTTCTTCCTGGACATCGCAAAGTCCGGCGTCAAAATGAGGCAGACCACTTCGGCTGAGCAACCCCGGATCAACTACAGCAGTTTCTTCATCAGCAGCCCAGCCCTGACGGTGCCGCTCCTGGAAGGAGTCCTCACGCGACATCTCGGCAGCCCCGTGATCAACAGAACTGGTTTGACCGCAGCCTACGAAGTCTATATCACGTGGACGCCTGAGGTAGGCGAAGGCGATCCAGGGCTCATCGGTGCCAAACCGCCACTTGAAGCGAAGATCGACCAGCGATCCATCTTCGCCGCGTTGGAGGAAGACCTCGGCCTCAAATTGACGTCCGGGAAATCGGAGACACCTCTGGTAACAATTCTTTCAGCGGACCGGCCAGGAGGCAACTGAAATGTTCCGTACCCTTGCATGCATCGTCGCCTTTTCTACTCTCGCATTCGCTCAGCGCGGGCCAGCACAACCCCGCACGCTCGACATCTACTGGATCGACGTGGAGGGCGGAGCCGCCACACTCATCGTCAGCCCCACCGGCGAATCGTTGCTGGTCGACACGGGCTTCCCCGGCAACGCCGACCGGGACGCGCAGCGCATCGCGCAGGCTGTAGTCACCGCCGGCTTGAGCCGCATCGACCACCTGGTCATCACCCACTATCACGGCGACCACGTGGGCGGCGTTCCCGGTCTCTCCAAGCTGGTCCAGATCCGCAATTTCTACGATCACGGCGACAACACGGAGCCGAACGGCGCGGCGCAGTTCAACGCCTACGTGGCGCTGGCCGGCAACAAGCGCACCATCCTCAAAGCCGGAGACAAGATGGCGCTCGGCAGCGTGGACCTTTCCATCGTGAGCGCTGCCGGCAAGGTCATTGAGAATCGCCTGGAACGCGGCTTCTTCGCCAATCAATGCGAAGGCGCGGAAATCAAGCCGGAAGACAAGACTGAGAATTCGCAAAGCGTCGGCTTCCTTCTCACCTACGGAAAGTTTTCTTTCCTCGATGTAGGCGACCTCACCTGGGACCGCGAAATGCAGCTTGCGTGCCCCGTCAACAAAATCGGTGAGGTGTCGCTGTTCCAGGCCACGCACCACGGCTTCTCCAACGGCCAATCCGGCGCGCCCGCGCTCATCTGGAGCCTGCGCCCCCAAGTCGTCGTGGTCAACAACGGTGCGCGCAAGGGATTTTCCAACGGTGGCTTCGATACCATCGCCAAGATCCCCGGCATTGAGGACATCTGGCAAGGCCACCGCGGCGAAATCAACGACGCGGCCCACAACACCGCGGATGAAAAGATCGCGAACTTGAGCGCCGCCGATGACAAGGGCTATTGGATCAAAGCGTCCATCGCCGCCGACGGCAGCTTCACCGTCACCAACGCGCGCAACAACTTCAGCAAGTCGTATACTGCTCGATAGTGTCCCGAAAGCTACGCAGCTCCCACTGGTTCGGCCTGACCGACCGCGACGGTTTCATTCACCGCTCCTGGATGAAGAACCAGGGCTTCCCGCCCGACGTGTTCGATGGCCGCCCCGTCATCGGGATCTGTAATACGTGGAGCGAACTCACGCCCTGCAACGCGCACCTGCGCCAGGTGGCCGGCCGCGTCAAGCGCGGCGTGTGGGAAGCGGGCGGATTCCCGCTGGAGTTCCCCGTCATGTCCCTGGGCGAAACCAACATCCGCCCCACCGCGATGCTGTTCCGCAACCTGGCCAGCATGGACGTGGAGGAATCTATCCGAGGAAATCCCATCGATGGCGTTGTGCTGCTCTGCGGCTGCGATAAAACAACGCCGTCACTGCTGATGGGCGCGGCCAGCTGCGATGTGCCCGCCATCGTGGTCTCCGGCGGTCCGATGCTCAACGGACGCTTTCAGGATCAGACCATCGGCTCCGGCACGTCCGTCTGGCAGATGAGCGAAGACGTGCGCGCGGGCAAGATGAAGGCGCAGGATTTCTTTGAAGCCGAACAGTGCCAATCGCGCTCCGCGGGCCACTGCATGAGCATGGGCACGGCTTCGACGATGGCGTGCATGGTGGAAGCGCTCGGCATGGGCCTGCCCCAGAACGCAGCCACTCCGGCGGTGGATTCGCGGCGCTACGTGCTGGCTCACATGGCCGGACGGCGCATTGTGGACCTGGTGAAGGAAGACGTGCGCATCAGCCACATCCTCACGCGGCAGGCCTTTGAGAACGCGATCAAGGTGAACGCGGCCATCGGCGGGTCGAGCAACTTCGTGCTGCACATGCTGGCGATTGCCGGCCGCGTGGGCGTGAAGCTCGACCTCGACGATTTCGCCCGCATCGGCCACGAACTGCCGCTGCTGGTGGATCTGATGCCCTCCGGCAAGTTCCTCATGGAAGATTTCTACTACGCGGGAGGCGTTCCCGCAGTAGTCCGCGAACTGGGCGACCGCATCCATCGCGACGCGCTCACCGTCAACGGGAAAACGATGGGTGAGAATACCGCGGACGCTCCATGCTGGAACCGCGAGGTCATCCGCGAGATCGGCAACCCCATTCGTGAACGCGCCGGCCTTGCCGTGGTGCGCGGCAACCTCGCCCCCGACGGAGCCGTCGTCAAACCCTCCGCCGCCACGCCCCTCCTGCTGAAGCATCGTGGCCGGGCGGTGGTCTTCGAAAGCATCGAGGACTTCAAGGCGCGCATCGACGATCCGAATTTAGACGTGGATGAAAACTCCGTGATGGTGATGAAAGGCGCGGGTCCCAAGGGCTACCCCGGCATGCCCGAAGTCGGCAACATGCCGCTGCCCCCCAAGCTGCTCGCGCGCGGCATCACCGACCTGGTGCGCATCTCCGACGCCCGCATGAGCGGCACGGCATACGGCACAGTCGTGCTGCACGTGTCTCCCGAATCCGCCGCCGGAGGCCCGTTGGCGTTGGTGCGGGATGGCGATGAGATCGAACTCGACATCGAATTCCGCAAGCTGAACCTATGCATCTCCGATGAAGAGATGGCCCGCCGCAGGGCTGCGTGGGTGCCGCCCGCGCCGGTTGCGTCGAGCGGCTACCAGCGTATGTACATCGATCACGTGCTGCAATCGCACCAAGGCGCCGACCTTGACTTCCTAGTCGGCTGCCGCGGCGCGGGCATCCCGCGCGAAAGCCACTAGCGCCATGACCGGATGATTCGTTTGCACGATCGCCTAGACCCGCGTGAGCGTGGGGCTTCAAGTCAAATTGGAGGCCCCACGGTGACGCATGGGGCTACAATAAGCGACCGCCGGATCCAATGAATCATCCGGTCACAGGACTAGCGCGTTACGCTTGCGGCGGCGCATCCATGCCGCCCCAGAGGTTGTACGTTGATAATTCCTCGCGCCCACAAGCCTTGAGGTAAAGGAACAACTGGGTGCGGTACGCAGCATGACCGCTGAGCACCAAGTTCACCGTGTGATACCCCAGGCTGTGCTTACGCCCAAACAGGTCCATTTCGACGGCCAAATCGATGCCCGGCAACTCCTTCGCATACATCTCCGGCTGCGCGCCGATATCGGCTAGAATCGCGTCCAGATCCTTCTCCGCGGCTGCCGCGACGGCCTTGCCCCAAGCTTCGCCATCGAAGCTGCCCGTCTTGATCGCGTTGACCAAGCCGGGTCCCATGATGCTCAAGTAGCGCAACAATTCGATGGTGCTGCGCTGCTTCGCCGTCGGACGGTAGTCGAGCTGTGCGCGGTCGATTTTGCCGGCCAAATGCAGCAGGATGCGGACTTCATTCTGTAACGATGCGATGAGTTCTTCAGTAGTCAGTGCCATGATCTAGCCAATGTATCACGGCTACTCCACCGTGACGGCATCCAGATCCACAAAACTTCCCGAAGACTTGCGGTCCTTGCGGCCGGTGACGCGCAGCTCGAACGTGTGCCTCCCCGGCCGGAGCGCAACGTTCACCCGCGCCTGCCACTCCGTCTGTGCCGCGTACAAATTCACGCGCCGCGCAAGCTTGCCGTCGATCCACACCTCACCCATCCCCCGGTTCGCGGCGCGCGTGTACACGTAGCTGATGGCGTTGCCCTCGAACGTCAGCTTCAGCACATCGCCCGCCACGTCCGAGTAGCTCAGCGTCTGCCCCACCGGCTCGGCGAACTGCTTGTCGTGGAGCCAGGCTCCTGTGTACTCGATGCGCGGCTCGCTGTCGTCATGCGTTCCCGGCGCAAGCGGACGCGTGTCTTTGGGAATCGGAATTTCGGCGTCCCGCACCCGGTACAGCGTGAGCGGACCCACCGTGGTCCCGGCATCCAGCCAGCGGGCAAGAAATCCGCGCACCACCTCGAACGGAGCCTCGCGAGTGCTGGGCGCGATCACGTGGCGAATGCCGAGTCCACGAAACTGCGCGGCAATCGCGGCAGGATCGGGAGCGTTGCGCACGTGTTCCCAGTAATGCTCGTTGTGCCAGGTGTCGGTGTACGCGGTGGCCCGCAAGCCGGCCGTCGCGTCGGTGGAGAAAAACGCGACCGCTTCGCCGGGAGCCTCCCGGTTGAGCCGCTGGATCAACACGCGCACCGGAGCCTTCGCCGCGAGGAACGGCTCGACGTCCTGCTTGCGGAACAATGCGAAGTCGGGGTTGTAGTAGCTCGACGACGGCAGGAACCATAGATTCACCGCGATCAACCCCAACACCGCCACGGCGCGCATCGGGAGCCAGGCGAGCGCCAACGAAGCCAGCGGCATCGCGGCGTAGGCATAGCGGAGGTTCGGCGCACCCAACAGCACAATCGCCGTGCCCGCCACCGAGACCACCGCGATCACCGCCTGATCGCGCTTGCGGATGAGCAGCAGCGCCGGCAGCAACAACACGAAATACTGAAATCCCGCCGCGCCTCCCTGCCCTTCCACATACATCGCGGAGCGGAACGTCAGGTCGTACGGGGCTGTCCAGGAAGGATGCAGGTCGCCGAAGCGCGGATCTTTGAAGGAGGTCGCCGAATCGTAGTCCGGCGAACGGAACACCGCGTTGGCGAACGGGAAAATCGGGTTGCCAGATTTCGCATAGGCGAACACGTAGGGCGGCAGCGCGAACAGCAGCGCGAGTGCGAGCGCCGCCACGCGCGCCTTGCCGCGCAGGGCAAGCACCGCCAGCGGCAAGGCGAACGCCACGGCGATCAGCTTGACCGCCACCGCTGCTCCCGCAAGCGCACCCGCGATCCGCAGGTCGCCTTCTTCCACCACCACGATCACCGCTCCCAGCAGCAGCGCCGCCCACACGTTCTCTACAAACAATGACCCCGTGACTAATTGCACCAGCGGCGTGGAAGCGAACAACGCCGCGCACAGGTAAGCTCGCTCGGGCGAAGTCCACCGCCGGGCCACGCGCACCAGCAGCGCACAGATGAGGGCGAGGAACGCGAAGTTCAGCAGCTTGGCCGCAGCCTCGCCGCCCAAGAGATAGACGCCTGTGTAGAGAGCGTCCGCCCCCGCCGGCATGAGCGACCAGATGGCGTGCGGGTGATCGAACGCCCAGCGGCCCTGATCCGCCACCGCCGCCGGCAGCGCCAAGTGCATCGAAAGCCCATCGGAACTGATTTCCGGCTTCAGCGCTGCCAGGAACTGGGTGCCGAGCACAAACAGCAGTACCGCCATCGCCGCCGCTGCTTTCCGGTCCGCCGCCTCCGGCAGTCCAAGCGCGGGCCGCGCCCACACGTACGGCACCGCGAACGCCGCGGCATAGACCCACCGATAGTTCACCGGAAAATGCAGCGCTCCCCACAGCGCCAGCATCCAGATCGCGGCCCCCAGCAGCAGCGCCGTTGTACCCGCCGCCCACCGGTGCCCCAGCGCGTAGCACGATCCCAGGAAAAACAACACCACCGCCGGCGCCACGGGACCCGCCCACCACGCGGCATAAAGCACCGCCGCAGGAATCAACCACTGCACCCGCCCCCGCCACAGCAGCGCGCCCGCAACCGCCCAGTAGACTAGAACGTAAAGCGCGAAGCTCCGCACGCCTTCCTCGGCCCACAACTGTTGCGCGAAGAGCTGCTCGTGGAAAAAGCCGTAGATGGAGACCGCCGCCAGCGCGGCAATCAGGATGCAGACAGGCACTCTAATAGAGTACCTCTACGAACTCGGCCAGCACGCGGAAGCGGTCTTCTTCAGGGTCCAGCTCCCAGGCATCGAACTCAGGATTCAACGGCTCCAGCCGCACGCGGTCATTCCCGCGCGACCCATCCGCCTTCTTTTCGCTGAAGTAGCGCTTGACCGTGTAGCGGTCATTCGTACCGCCGCCCAGGTATTCGACCAGCACCAGCTTGCCTTGCCGCGAGCCCACCACATTCGACCGGAACACACACAAGCTGCCATCCGGAATGCGCGGCTCCATGGAGCGCCCCACGATGCGCGCGACGAACATGTTCTCGTGCAGCCGCAGCCCCACGGGAGCTTCCTCCCAGCCGTCTTCGGAGACCGGATCATTGTCCAGGAACTTGCCCGCCGCGACGGCCAACGTGTAGCGCGGCAAGTGCGTGCGGAACGGCTACGGCTTGGCGTCCACATGCTGCCGGTAAGCCCGGGCCAGCGCGCGCTCAAAGTTTTCGACAATCACGTGGCGCGGTTCGGAGATCCGCAGCACGTTCGATAAGGTCCCCTGCAGATAGCCCAGCAGCTGATTCCCGCCCATCTCGGCGGCCTTCATCTCCAGATCGTCCTGCAAAGCCTCCAGGACTTCGGCTTCCTCCGGCGCCACCATATCCCAGTCCCGCCGCAGCCGCAGGTGCAGCGCGTTCATCGCCGGGTCCAGCAACAACACCCCCGCGTTGACCACTTCGCCCGCGTCGAGCTGAAGCACAAACAACTGCGCGGATTGTGTCTCGACTGCCAGCATTCTAGGAACGTATCGGCCAAAAACTTAGTCAGCCAGGGATAAACACGGATGAACACAGATAAGCCCGAAGTTTCATCCCCTTCATCTGTGGCCAATTAACTCGCCCTACGGGTTCGCCACGTAATAAAACGACCGCGCCCGCACTTTGGTGTTCGCCAGATTCACGTGCACTTTAATCTCATGCCGCAGGCTCTCATCCCCCGGCGTGTTCGGCTGGTAGCGCAGAAGGTACTGCGTGGTGATCTCACCAGCAATGTTCGTGATCGACTTAAACATCGACCCCAAAATTTTCGCCTGGAACCCGCCCGTACCCACCTTGAACTCAAACGCCCCTTCATCCGACGGCCGCGACAAAAACCCTTGCGTATTGTCGTAGGTGTTCTCAAGCGGCGTCTCCACGCGCCCGCCCGTCTCCTCCGCCAAGCGCCGCAGATTCTTGCCATAGGGCGAAGTGAATCCGTAGGCGTCGGTCGAGATCGCGTAAATCGTCAACTGCGTGCGCTGGGCCAGTTCGATGACTTCCTCAAGCGTGTGGCTACTGGCATTGTCGTGCCCGTCGCCCACGATGACCAACACGCGGCGTGGCTCCACCGGCTCGCCTGGGACCAGCTTGCGGCTGGTGCAGGCCAAATAGATCGCGTCATACAACGCCGCCCCGCCCGCCGGCGTGACCTTGTCGAGCTTTGAAACAATCTTATCGGCATCAAAGGTGGTGTCCACCATCACCTCGGCCTGCGTGCTGTAGCCGATCAGGTAGCCCTGGAACTTCTTGTCCCCCGTCAGCAGGGACAGCACCATCTCCACCGCCGTCTCATGGTATTCCTTCCAGCGGACCTTCATGCCGTTGCTCAGATCCATCAGGAAGCCCACCACCACGGGCTGATTGTGCTCGGCGGTGAAAAACTTCAAGGTCTGCCGGATGTTCTGGTCGTACACCTCGAAGTCGGATTGTTTGAGGTTGCTGACAAAGCGGTCCTCGGAGTCGGTTACGGTGACGGGCACCACGACCTCGGTTACGCCGATCTTGATGGTCGGAACCTCGATCTCATCCTGCGCCATCAGCGCAAGCGGCGCCCATAGAGCAAGCGGAATGGTCAGCGCCAAGAGCGCGGCTAAGACGAAAGTCCAACGCGGGATACGAGACATACACAGCCCTCGTGTCGATTATAGCGGAGTCTCAGGATGAGAAGGGCGGCGCAAGGAGCCTGCCGGGTCATAGCGGAAGCGGGCGGAATCGGTGAAGAGTTGTTACGGGCGGGACGGGCTAGCGGGGCAACCTACGGGGATCGGACCGGCTCCTTGCGCTGAGAGAAACATACGCAGGTGACAATGCAAGCGACCCGCCACGGAGTAAGTCATTGAATTCAAAAGAAAACACCCGCCGGAGAGCCTCCAGCGGGTGCCGATTTGGGTCCGATAAGGGGACGGCTAGCGGGCGGCCGGTCCGTTTTGGTTGATCACATCCTGGATCGGATCGGGCCGCCGCGACAGCGTGCCGTCCTTGGCCTCGTCCAGAACCACGTTGTACTTCTCCATGAGTGAGCCGGTGGCTGCATCCATGGCGAGCCGGGCGTTGGCGTAGGCCACCTGCGCGGTCACCAGATTCTGCCGCGAGGTCGCCAGATTGTTCTGCTGCGTGATCACTTCAAACAAAGTCGCCGTGCCCAGCTGGAACTTGCGCTGCGTTCCGTCGACCACAGCCTCCTGCGCCGCCAGGGCTTTCTCAGAGGACTGGAAGCGCGCCCGCGCGCTGGCGATGTTGATCTGCGCGTTGGCCACGTCCGCGCGGATTGTGTTTTCCTGCTGCTTCAGCTGCAGCTGCGCAGTGCGCAGCTGCAATTCCTGCGTCGCCATGGTGTATTGGGCCGCCCGGTTACGCAGCGGGATGTTGATGTTGAAGCCGATGGTGTAGTTAATCGTCTGCTGGCCCCACAACTGGCGGAGGATGTTGCTATAGCCGCCGATCAGGTCGCCGTTCACCCGGCTAAGGTCACGGGGAATTACTTGGTTCGTGATCGGGTTGAAGTTGGGAATGCTGTTGATGGGACCGCCGCTGGCCGGGTTCGAGATGTTGCCGGTGAGCGAAACGGTCGGGAGCATCGAATTGCGCGTGGCCTTCAGGTTAATGTTGGTATTCTCCATCTGGATGCGCTGCTGGTCCAGTTCCGGGCGGCTGCGCAGCGCCATTTCCGTGAGGTCCTGAATGGGCTGCACCGGCTCCACCGCGGGAACTTCCACGCGGCTTGTGGGAATGATGTGCGCCGAGGCAATCGTCGCGCTGGCCAGGCCGTTGCGGCTCAGCAGGTTCTTCAGCGTGTTCTCCTGCGTGGCGATCGAGGCTTCGGCCGTGATCAGCGAAACCTCGCCGTTGGCTACCTGCACCTCGGTCTGCTTGATGTCGATGGGCGCCATCGTCCCGATCTCAATCTGTTTCTTATTCTGCTCCAAGAGGCGTTCCGACAGCTCCAGCGATTGCCGCGCCACGTTCACGTTCAGCGAGGCGCTCACCAAATTCCAATACGCCTGCACCACTTGGTTCACCAGGGTGTTGATCTGCTGGCGGAAGGTAAAGTCCGCGGCCCGGATGTTGTTCTTGGCGATCACGATGCCGCGCGTGTTCAGCGCCAGGCCGAAGCCGTTCAGCAGGGGCTGCGTGCCCTGCAGCTGCAGGCTGGAGGTCAGCGTGGGTCCAAAGATATCGTTGGCGTTGTTGGTGGTGCGCGAGGCGTTGTTGAACCCGAACGTCAGGTTGCCGCCCGTCTTGAAGCCCTGTTGGATACCGAAGTTCCTGGTCCGCGTGTTGTTGATGTTGACCGATTGTCCGCCGGCGGTGACGGAGTTGGTCTGAATGTTCTGGTTGCGGCCCCAATTCACGGCGCTGGTCAGCGTCGGGTCCCAGCTGCCGTTGGTGCCCGTATAGGAACTCTTCAGCGCGATGTCGTTGGTCTGAAACGTGTAGCGTTGAATCTCCAGGCCGATGTTGTTTTCAAGCGCAAGAGCGATGGCGTCGTTCAGCGACAAATACAGGTTGCCCGCGCGGATCAGCTGCTCCAGCCGGCTGGAGTTCGAAACATCAATCGGCGGGACGTACTGGGGCTTGTATTTCTGGGTCAGGTTGTTGATGAACCCGCCCTCCGGTATCAATTGGGGAGCCCGGTTGTTGCGGCTCTGCCCATACCCGGCCGGCGTCATCACCAGCAACACACTCAATGCAGCAATGTAGTTCTTCACAGTCTTCATGACGTCGATACCTCGATTAGATTACGTTCGGCAGGAACCGGCGGTTCCCGGAATCACCATGCAACCCGGGCTCCAGGGCCACGGCGTTGGAAACAATCATGGTGAGTAAAGTCAAAGTGTTTGATACTGGGACGCGGCTGTCCGCTTCCGGGCACTACTCATAGCGTAACGCTTCGATCGGGTCCAGCAGGGCAGCCTTGCGCGCAGGATAGTAGCCGAAGACAATCCCGACCAGCGCGGAGAACACCACTGAGTAAATGATCGAGTTGACGTCCACCAGCGTGGGGAATCCGGCCAGTTGGGCCAACGCCACACTGGCACCGATGCCCGTCACAATCCCGATGATTCCTCCCAGCAAGGAAACCGTGACCGCCTCCACCAGGAACTGCCCCAGAATATCGTTGGTCTTCGCCCCCACTGCCTGGCGCAGTCCGATTTCTTTGGTGCGCTCCGTAACCGACACCAGCATGATGTTCATGATGCCGATGCCGCCTACTACTAGGGAAACGGACGCGATGGCGGCCAGCAGGAAGCCGGTGGTATTGGCCGAGGCTTCCGCCGCGGCGGCGATCTCTTCGAGACTGCGCGCCTGGAAGTCGTTATCTTCGTTCTGCTCCAAGCGGTGCCGCTGGCGCAAAAGATCGGTGACTTCCTGCAAGGCCCGCTGCGTTCGCCCATCGCGAGCCTGGACGATGATCTGGCCGACCGTGCCCGCATTGTTCTGGCGCCCGCCGATGATCTTCTTCTTGGCCGTCGAAATCGGCATCAGGATCACGTCGTCCTGATCCTGTCCTTGCGCCGACTGCCCCTTGGGAAGCAGCGTGCCAATCACCGTAACGGGGATCTTGCGGACACGGATGGTCTGCCCGATCGGATCCGCTCCCGCGAACAGATTGTCCACTACCGTCTTGCCCAACAACGCCACCTTGGCGGAGGAGCGGACATGTTCCATGGTAAGAGTCTCGCCGCTGTCAATCTTGAGGTCCTTGATGGCGAGATAGTCGGGAAAGACACCCTGCACCTGACTCTGCCAGTTATTGCTCTGGAAAATCACCTGTTGGCGGCCGCCCTGCTGCGGGGAGGCGTAAATCACGGAGGGCAAGGTAGCCAACTCCACGGCGTCATCTTCCGTCAGGGACGGCTGGTTGCCGTTCCCGCTCTTGACGTTGCCCTGATTGTTGCTGCCGCCCTGGATCATGATCACGTTGCTGCCGATGGAGGCGATCTGCTGCTTGATACGATCCGCCGCGCCGCTGCCGATGGACACCATCGCGATCACCGCGCCCACGCCGATGATGATACCCAGCATGGTCAGCATCGACCGCAACTTGTTCACGCGCAGAGCGCGGAAGGCGATACGCATGCTTTGAAAAATCTTGTTCATGCCACGGACTCCTCTTCCTCAAACTCTACTTCCGTCCAATTTTCGAGTTCCCGCGCCGCGTTGCGGGGCTCCGCCACCGCTTCGTCCGTCAGCACGTGGCCGTCCTTAAAGACGATGATGCGGTCCGCGTAGTGGGCGATGTCCGGCTCATGGGTAACGATGACCACGGTCATGCCCTTTTCCCGGTTCAGCTTCTGGAAGATCGCCATGATTTCCACACTGGTTTTGGAGTCGAGCGCGCCGGTGGGCTCGTCGGCCAGAATCAGCTTGGGGTTACAGATCAAGCTGCGGGCGATGGCGACACGCTGCTGCTGTCCGCCCGAGAGCTGACTGGGGTGATTGTCCATTCGATTCGCCAGACCCACCGACTCGAGCGCCGCCTTGGCGCGGTTCTTGAATTCCTTCTTGTCGTCGTTGGTATACAGCAGCGGCAATTCGACGTTTTCGAGGGCTGAGGTACGGGCCAACAGATTGAATTGCTGGAAGACAAAGCCGATCTTCTTGTTGCGGATCTCAGCCAACTCATCCCGCTGTAGGCTGCTGACGTCGATACCGTCCAGAAAATACTTCCCCGTGGTCGGCTTGTCCAGACACCCGATGATGTTCATGAAGGTCGACTTGCCCGAACCGGAGGGTCCCATAATGGCGACGAAGGTGCCGCGGTCGATGTGGTTCGATACACCGCGCAGGGCATGCACCTGCTGGTCTCCCATGACGTAGGTTCTAGAGAGATGGTCCGTCCTGATCAGGTAGGAATCCTGATGCACTGAAGTGGAGCTTGGTTTCGCCATGGCCCTAGAAGCGGAAGCCCCCGCCTCCTCCGCCGCTCTTGTTGTTGCCGCCGGGGAAGCCTTGCTGTCCGGGGAAGCCTTGCTGCTTGTTGGCCGTCGCGGGCGTAGGTAGACCGTCCACGGCCGTGATCAGTTCCGCGCCTTCTTCGAGGTTGTTGCCGATCAACTGGACCCAATTGCCGTCGCTTAGGCCCGTGCGCACGCGGACCGCTTCGATTTCGTTCTTGGCATTCAGGCGATACACGGTTTGGTTCTGCTGCGGAGAAACTCCCGCTCCACGCCCACCGCGTCCACCGCCGCCGGCGAATGCAGCAGCACCGCCGTTGCGGCCGCCGCCATTCCCACCGCCATTGCGGCCGCCGCCGCCCTTGCCCTGGAACTGACTGGGGTCAAAGTTGCCGCCGCCCTTGCCTTGGAACTGCGCCCGCAGTGCTTCGCGGTCAATCTGGCCATCGGGACCCTTAAACTGGTTGGGGTCGAAGTTGCCGCCTCCGCCCTTGCCGCGGCGTCCGCCTCCGCCCTTGCCGCCCGTGTCGGCGTTGTCGCCCTTGGCCACGTCGGCCTTGGCCGTCTCGGTCCGCTGCCTGGGAGCAACTGCCTTGGAGGTTTCTGCGGGAAGCGGCTGCGGCGCGGCATCCTTTGCCGTAGCGTCTTTGCCGCCCTTGGCATCTTTGCCACCCTTGCCGCCCTTGGCCACGTCACCGACCACGGTCAACTCTGCCGGGGGACGGAAACGCAACGCCGCGCTGGGAATCCGCAGAGTGCTCTCTATGCGCTCTACAACAATACGCGTGTTCGCCGTCATGCCGGGGAACAACCGCTGGTCCGCGTTGTTCACGCTGATCACCACCGTGTAGCTGATGACGTTCTGCACGTTCACCGCGCCCCGCCGGATCTGAATCACTTCGCCCCGGAACTGCTGTCCGGGATAGGCATCGACCGTGAAGGATGCTTCCTGGCCAATCTGCACACGGCTGATGTCGGACTCATCGATGTTGGTATCGAGGTGCATCTCCGTGAGGTCTTCGGCGATTTCATACAACTGGGGCGCCGTCATGGACGCCTGCACGGTCTCGCCTTCGTTCAGCTTACGCGTAATCACCACGCCGTCCACGGGCGAAAGGATCTTAGTGAAGCTCATGTTGAGTTCGGCGTCGGTGAGTGCGCCCTGCGCCTGCGCGATCTGCGATTCGGCAGTGATTTTCTGCGTCGCCGTAACTTCACGCTGCGCCTTGACCGATTCCAAACTCGCCTGCGTCGTCAACAATTGCGACTCAGCCGACTCAAAACTCAATACTGCCTGCTCGTAGGTCTCGCGCGCCGATTCGACGGCGTCCTTGGTGGTGACATCGCCCAGGCCCTTCTGCTGGTCGTATTTGCGTTTGGCCGCATCCATCTGCGATTTGGCGCGTGCCACGGCGATTTTCTGGTTCGCGATGCTGGTTTCCGCGTTGCGAACGTCGACGTCCGCGCGCCGCTCCGCCACCTGCGCCTGCAAAATCTGCGTCTTGGCGCTATTCAACGCCGCCCGGCGTTGCTCCAGGGCGTTCTGGAAGGTCGACGGATCAATCTCCGCCAACACCTGATCCTTGCGCACGACGGTATTGAAGTCCGCGTACATCTTCACGACGTTGCCCGACACGCGGCTGCCCACGGGGACCAAACGCGTCGCCGCCAACGTTCCCGTGGCCGAAATTACGGACTCCACCTGGCCGCGCGTAATCGCCGCTTTCAGGTATGTTAGCGTCGCCGGCTTAGTGTAGTAGGTGTATCCGCCGTAGCCGGCGGCTGCCAACACCGCGAGCGTTATGAACAACTTTGCCTTCATCGTAGTAAACTACCCCTCAAGGATTTTGTTTTCTCAAATGAATTGACGGCTCCCGGTGGGTCCAGTGTTACAGGGGGCGTCATTTCAACTTTTGAGCCAACTCACATTATCACATAGGAACCCGTGAACGACACCACACTTCAAACCTTTCTAGACACAGGCGCTTACCTGCGGGGCCACTTCCGGCTGACCAGCGGCCTGCACTCCGCCGAATACCTACAGAGCGCCAAGGTGCTCCAGTATCCCCCGATTGCAGAACGCCTTGCCAAGGAGCTTGCTTCCCGTATGCCGAAAGGCGCGGCCGTCGCTTCGCCCGCGCTCGGCGGACTGATTATCGGCCACGAAGTCGCTCGCGCGATGGGGGTGCGGTTTATCTTTACCGAGCGCGATGCCGACGGCAAGATGACACTGCGGCGCGGCTTCGCCGTGGAACCGGGTGAGACCCTCGTCGTGGTGGAGGACGTCGTCACGACCGGCGGCAGCACCAAGGAAGTCATCGAACTGCTGCAAGGTTTGGGAGCGAACGTACTGGGCGCGGGGTCGATCATCGACCGCAGCGGCGGCACCGCCGACGTTGGCGTCCCCCGCGTGGCGCTGACGGTCTTGAAGCCTGAAACATGGCCGCCCGATTTCTGTCCGCTGTGTAAGGACGGCGTGGCTGTGGAGAAGCCTGGATCGCGCAAAGCGTGAGACGCATTCGCATCACCCTCAGCTACGACGGCACCGACTATCACGGGTGGCAGGTGCAACCTGGCCTGCCAACCATTGAGGCCGCCGTCGAAGCCGTGCTCGCGGAGATCGAAGGCGCGCCGGTAAACGTGGAAGCGTCGGGCCGCACGGATGCGGGCGTGCATGCGCTGGCGCAGGTGGCGGCGTTTCACCTGCGCAATCCGATCCCCGTCGAAAATCTACAGCGCGCCATGAACCAGACGCTGCCGCGCGACATCCGGGTGCTGGAGGCGCGCGAGACGCACGACAGCTTTCACGCCCGATTCGACGCGGTGGCGAAGACTTACGAGTATCGGATCTTGCGCTCGGCGATTTGCTCGCCGTTTGACCGGAGGTTTGTGCACCATCACCCGTATCCGCTCGATGAGGCTCGGATGGCGGAGGCCGCACGGGTACTGGAGGGCGAGCACGACTTTACGTCGTTTGCGACGTCGGATGAGAGTGACGAGTTGGGGCGGAGCAAAGTGCGGCGGATTTTTTCATCGGCGGTGACGCGTGAAGGGGAGCGGCTGGTCTACCGCGTGCGCGGCAGCGGGTTCCTGAAACACATGGTCCGGAACATCGTCGGGGTGTTGATCGAGGTGGGCAAAGGCAACATCGACGCCGCGAAGGTTCTGGAAACCCGCCCTCCCGGCCCCACGGCTCCCGCCCGCGGCCTAGTCCTGGTCAACGTCGAGTACTAAAAGAGGGACAGTATACTCAACTCCCGAATTATTTCCCGGATCGGCGGCGGAATTCGGGAGTTGAGTATACTGTCCCCAATCCGTAACCTGCATTTCACCGCATTGCAGCGCAGCACCGTTACCCTGGCGCCGTGGAACATTTCTCTGAAAAATGTTTGGGACCCGGCCAGACCCTGCTCAACCTCCTTCGCGACCCGGTGCCCATGCTGATCCGCCAATGGAATTGGAAGTCCGCCATCTTCAGTTCCCTGTGCCGGGGAGCGGTCTTCTTCTTCGCCAATCTTTCCTCCGGCATGGAAGCGGCACAGGGCGCGATGTTCGCCGAATTCATCTACCGCTGCTTCAGCGCCGGATTCTACGGCGCGCTGACGCAGGCCTTCCGCAAATCCGAGCCCCGTTGGGCAGCAACTTTAGTAGTATTGATCGGAGTCCCCGGCGTCTCCCACGCCATCGAATTCTGCCTGCATTGGGCGCGCGGCACCCCGAACCTGCGCACCAGCATCCTGGCGTCTCTGATCCTCACGCTAGTCTCCACGTCCTTCAACCTGCACGCCATGCGGCGCGGAGTATTGGTGGTGGGTCAGGGTGGACAGTCCCTCGAAGCGGATATGCGGTCCCTTCCCGTCACCATTTGGACCTTCATCACTTCAGGTTTCGGATTCGGACGATTGCCGGCCAGGAGTCCGGAGTGGTCCTGAAGACACTGCACATCACCAACGCCTGGCACGCTTCTTCAGGCGGGATCGGGACCTTTTACAAGGCTCTGATGGCAAGCGCCAACCAGATTGGTTGGGAGATGCGCCTGGTGGTGCCGTCATCGGAGGACGGCTATGAACGGGTGGGCGAATTCGGCGGCATTCACCACGTGCGTGCGCCGCGCGCGCCGATTCATCCTGAATACCGCGTGCTGTATCCGCAGAAGTATCTGCCACCGGGCAGCCCGATCCGCAAGATCCTGGGCGCCGAACAGCCGCATGTAATCGAAGTCAACGACAAGTACACGCTGCCGTACCTAGCCGGTTTGGCGCGCGTCGGCATGCTTCCGGAGCTGCGGCACCGGCCAGCGGTGGTGGGCATAAGTTGCGAGCGGATGGACCGGACGCTGAATGTGTACTCGCGATGGCAACGCACCGCGGCCGTGTTTGCCCGCGCTTTTATGAAGTGCGCCTACTTCCCGCAGTTCGACCACCATATCGCCGTGTCCCGTGATGTAGCCGGAGAACTTGAAGCAGCTAGCCGCGGCCACAAGGTGACGCGCGGCGTGTGGATTCGCGGCATGGGCGTCGATGTAACGCGCTTCACGCCGGAGCGCCGGTCGGAGGTGCTACGCGGAAGACATTTGGGCAGTGATGCGTCGCGCGCGTTGCTGCTGTATGCCGGCCGTCTGGCACCGGAGAAAAATCTGGGATTACTGCTCGACATGCTGGAGCAACTGCCCCGCGCGTCGTGCAAGCTTCTGGTGGCGGGCGATGGACCCTCGCGGCAGGAGTTTCTGGACGCCGCGAACGCGCGCGTACCAGGGGCGGTCGTTTACATCGGCCACGAACGCGACCGCGACGCGCTCGCCGATTTGTTCGCCAGCGTCGACGCATTCCTGCACCCCAACCCTCGCGAGCCCTTCGGCATCGCGCCGCTGGAAGCCATGGCCGCCGGAACTCCCCTGGTCGCCCCCAACTCCGGCGGCGTCACATCCTACGCCCACGAAGGCAACGCCTGGCTGTCGGAGGCGACCGGCCCGGCGTTCGCAGCCTCCGTCCTCGATATCTTACAGAATCCCCAGAAGCGCATCCTTCGCACGGTGGCAGCCCGAGAAACGGCTCTGCGCTTCGGCTGGCCCGCAGTGTGCGCGGAATTCCACGCCCTCTATCAGGACCTCTACGCGCGCACGCAGGGCGGAGTCACGCACCTGGAACCGGCCTTCTACTCGACCCCGGGCAACTGGCTGGGGCTGGAGACGGCATCGCCTATTTCGTCTTGAAGTAGCGGCTGGCGAACGTGATGAACGTGGGCCAGTTCGGAGCCGGGGTGTGCCCGCCGGAGTGCTGCCGGAACGCGACATCGCCGTCAATGAGCGCGGTTTCGATGGGCGGGAATTCATGGACTCCCATATCCTTTTTGCGCAGCAGCTTGTACACGGGACCTGCGCCTTCGGCAGCCAAGAACATGCCCTTGGCGTCCACCCAGCCGTCGCCTTCGGTGGCTCCGCCGCCGATGAAGACGGGGCGCGGCGCACCCAGCGCGACCAGTTCATGCGAATCGACGGTCATGTCATCCCAGCCGAGCGGGCCTGCGTACTTCATGTAATTGCCGGCCATCCAGTGATACTCGCTGGGGGCCGCGACGTTTTCGACTAGCTCGCCCCACGCGCGCCGATGCAGCTTTACGCCGCCCGCTCCCGACGAACTGACGTAGGCGATGGCGAAGCGCTCGTCGTACGCCATGGTGACCATCGTCGCCTTGCCGTAACGCGAGTGGCCTTCGATGCCGACTTGCTTGGCGTCCACGGCCTTGTCGGTTTCAAAATAGTCGAGCGCGCGGCTCGCGCCCCAGGCCCATGCCCGCAGCGCTCCCCAATCGTCGGGCTTGCGCGGCTGGCCTTTGTTGACCAGGCCGATGATGCCCGCGGTGAGTCCGGCTCCGTTGTCGGCTTGGATGCTGCCGGGGGTGATCAGCGCGTAGCCCCAGCCTTTGGCGAGCACTTGCTGTTGCCAGGAAGGCGGCGCGTTCGGATTCGGAGCTTTTCCTTTACCCGCTCCAGGCGGTGCAGGGTTCGCGTTGCCGAATTCCATCATCACCGGGACCTTGCCCTTCGCATTCGCGGGCGTCGCGAGCAGCAGCTGAATATCGACTGTCACGGCCGGGTAGGAAGAGTTGTCCACGTGCCCGATGAGCCGCTTCTGGATCACGGGGAACTCTCCGACCATCTCGTTGGTGGTGCTGGTGACTTCCCAGGTCACTTTGGGAGTGACCTTCGGCGCGCGGCCGTAGACCTCGCGGTCGAACTCTTCGAACAGCTCCACGCGCCGCTGCTTCCACATCGCGGCGCTGGTGACCTTCTTGCGGTTCTTCATCGTCAGCGGGTCCGGCAGATTCGGATACGGATTCGCCTTCGATTCGTCGTAGTTCGCGTAGTTGTCGGCCTTGGTGTCGCTGCCATTTGCTCCGCGCCGCAGCTTCTCGATGCCGAGCACTTTCATCATCCGCGCGTGATCTTCGTTGGTGGCGATCTGCGTCGCGCTGAGCGCCTTGGTCTGTTGATAGGCGAGGATCGCCACGGGTAGGGCTAGGAGGATGAAACCGGTTTTACGCATGAGAACTCCTTCTTGGTAGACAATATCACGTTGAACGCTTCGGGCCAGGCATCACTCAGCCGAAAGAGCAAACGTCCACACCGACCCACCGGTTGGAACCTGCCGCGCGCCATAGCGCGGAGCGATGGCTCCGCCCAGTCCGGACGCGACCGTCACGTATTGACGGCCCTTGTGCGTGTAGGTGATCGCGGTCGAATTCACGCTGGAGCCCGTCTTAAACTGCCACAGCGTCTTCCCCGTGCTCTCATCCAGCGCCAGGAACTCGCCGGTCATCTTGCCGGTGAAGATCAGCCCGCCCCCGGTGGCAAGCATTCCCGCCGCAGTCGGAAAGTCCGTCAGTGGGATCTCCCATTTCTTCTCGCCGGTGACCGGATTGATTGCCAGGAAGTGGCCCAGGATATCGCCAGGAGCGGTTTCCGGCAACCTTGCGATGACGCCCGTGGAGGTGCCGCCGATGGGAGTGACACGAGGCTCGGCCAGCTTCTGGATGCGCGAGATGTTCCACGTGGTGGCGTAGATCAGCCCGGTGTTCGGATTGAACGCTACGGGCACAGCGTTGGTCCCCCGTGATGGCCAGATCTCGACCTCCTCACCCGCGGCGAAGCGATTGAAGATGTCGGTCAGTACGGGACGCCCCGTGGCTAAATCGATATGGGAAGCCCAGTTCACCTTCACATACGGGTGCGCCGCGATCAGCTTGCAGTTGGTCCGGTCCAGGACGTAGAGGAACCCGCTCTTGTTGGCCTGTATCATCACCTTGCGAAGTTGCCCGTCGATGCGAATATCCGCCAGCACTTGTTCGTCCACTGCGTCCACATCGTAAACATCGTTGGGCGTGTATTGGTAGTAGCAAACCACCTCGCCGGTTTTCGGACGAAGCGCCAGCACACTGTTGGTGTACAAGCTGTCCAGGTTGCCGCGGGGCCTGGGATCATAGGGTTCCGCGTTTCCGGTTCCCCAATAGACCAGATCGAGTTCGGGGTCATAGGAGCCGGAGCGCCACGTTGGCCCGCCGCCCTGCGACCAGGCATCGCTGTTCTTGGGCCACGTCTCCGAGCCAGGCTCGCCGGGTGCCGGAATCGTGTAGCGGCGCCACAGCTTCTTCCCGGTGTCTGGATCCCAGCCGTCCAGGAAACCACGCGTGGTAGACTCTCCGCCCGCCACGCCCGAAATCAACACGCCGTTCGCAACAATGGGCGCGCCCGTTGCGTAAAATCCCTCTTTGGCCTCCGCGAATTTCTGGTTCCATAGTTGCTCCCCGGTCTTCATGCTGAGCGCCACCAGATGATTGTCGATGGTGACGCGAAACAGCTTGCCATTGAAAAGCGCCGGGGCTCCACGATGATACGCGGAGCGCGTCACCCCCGGTTCCAGGATCACCGGCGTGCGCCAGATTTGGCGGCCGGTTTCGACGTCGATGGCGAAGGTCCACTTGCCGTTGATCACGTACATCACGCCGTTGTAGATCGCCGGCGCGGCCAGTTCGCCCTGATCGTTCATGACGCTCGCGCTCCATATGGGAACCAGACGCTTCACGTTGGCCTTGGTGATCTGCTTCAGCGGGCTGTAACTCTTGCGGTCAAATCCCGAGCTGTGCGTCAGCACGTTGTCGGGATTCTTCGCGTTGTTGACTAGTTCTTCATTCGTCTGAGCGAATCCAAGCGCACAGGCGAGGAACGCGGCGCACCGCAAAGTGTGATTCATGGCTGCTCCTGAGTGTTGCAAGACGATCTTAGCAGACCACTCAATGCCCTATTCCCAACGCTGGTACACTCTTATCGATATGCCCCTCGCACCCGGCACAAGGCTTGGACCGTACGAAATCGTGGGGGCCCCCATAGGTCGCGGGGGTATGGGGGAAGTCTACAAAGCCCACGACACACGCCTGCGCCGCGATGTCGCCATCAAGACTTCGGCCCAGCGCTTCAGCGCCCGCTTCGAACTCGAAGCCCGAGCCATCGCCGCGCTCAACCCCCCAACATCTGCCAGATCTACGACGTCGGCCCCGACTACATCGTCATGGAACTCGTCGAAGGCCCCACCCTAGGCGAGCGCATCAAAGAGGGCGCCATTCCCCTCGACGAAGCCGAGTCGATCGCGATGCAAGTCACCCTGGCACTCGAAGCCGCCCACGAAAAAAAGATCACCCATCGCGACCTGAAGCCCGGCAACATCAAGGTCAAACCCGACGGCGTAGTGAAGGTCCTGGATTTCGGACTAGCAAAGGTAGGTCAGGCGCTTCCGCCTGACACTCTCGGCGAAGACTCCCCCACCCTAACCATGGCACTAACCGAAGCCGGCATGATCCTGGGCACCGCCGCCTACATGGCTCCCGAGCAAGCCAAAGGCAAGCCCGTGGATCACCGCGCCGACATCTGGGCCTTCGGCGTCGTCCTCCACGAAATGCTCACCGGCAAGCGCCTCTTCACCGGCGAGGATCTGGCGGACGTGCTCGCGAGCGTGGTCAAGGATCAGCCGGATTTGACAGTGGTCCCCAAGCGCGTGCGCAAGTTGCTCCATGCGTGTTTGCAGAAGGACCCTGCGAAGCGCCTGCATTCCATCGGCGATGCGAAGTTGTTATTAGTGGAAGAGGAAGTCACCGCTCCGCCCGTGGCCGTGAAGCAACCCTCGACGTGGCCTGGATGGGCCGCGACAGCGGCGATGAGTGTCGCGGCGGGCGTCGCATTGTGGGCCCCATGGCGCGGCGCTCCCCCCGAACGTCCACTCGCCGTCAACATCGACCCGCCGCAGGGAAAACAACTTGGTTCGTACCAGGCGATCTCTCCCGATGGGCGTCGGCTCTTTATCACAGCGGCTGGTGGACTCTACGTCCGCCCGCTCGCCTCGTCCGAGTTCCAATTCATCCCCGTGAGCAACGTGCGCGCTCCTTTCTGGTCCGCCGACAGCCGCTTCATCGCCTTTTTCAGTGACGACAAACTCCGCCTCGTCTCCGCGTCGGGAGGCCCCGTCCAGGATCTCTGCTCCGACACTGGCTTAGGCGCTGGAGGAGCTTGGAAACAGGACGGCACAATCCTCTTTGGGAGTTCCACGGGTCCGCTGCGTCAAACGAAGATCACCAACGGCGCGGGCAGCGGAACCTGCACTCCGGTGACAAAGTATGAGGTCGGCACAACCCGCCAGGGCGACCCTTCGTTTCTTCCCGATGGCGACCACTTCATTTACAGGGTCAATGCGACACCCGAACAGCGAGGTATCTATTTGGCGGCTCTGAGTGCCCCAACGCCTCGAAAGATCCTCAGCGAAAACTCCGCGGCGTTCTCGGTTCCCGCGGCTCCGGGCGAGAAGTTGAGCCATCTGCTGTTCCTGCGCGACACGGTCTTGATGGCACAGCCCTTCGATGCGGACGCGCGCGAACCCGTCGGTGATCCCTTCGCGCTACTACCTTCGGTCAGCACAAACACCAGCGGGGCCCTTGGCTCTTCCGTCAGTGCGGACGGCCTGCTGCTCTACATGACCGGCCCGTCGCGCGACACCCAGCTCACCTGGCTGGACCGTAACGGCAAGGAGACCGGCAAAGTCGGGTCCCCGGCCAATCAGAATGGATACTCGCTGTCTCCCGACGGGACAAAAGCGATAAGCCACATCGCGCCCGACCTCTTTACGCGGCTCCACGACCTCACCGCGAAGTCGGAGTCCCGATTCGACGCGCGCGACCTCGCTGGTTTGGTGTGGTCACCCGACAGCACCCGCGTCGCGTATCGCGTGGGCGCAGCGATCTACCGCAACAGCGCCACGGGCGGCGAAGAAGAGAAGCTGCTCGAGCCCCCCGTCATCAGCCGCCCTTCGCAGTGGACAAGCGACAACAAGTTCCTGTTCTACACCGCCATGGATCCCAAGAACGAAGGCGATATTTGGTACCTGCCGAATCCCGGCGGCAAACCCGGCGAGCCCGTCAAATTCCTGGACACCCCAGCAAATGAAAGTCAGGCCCAGTTGTCACCCGATGGCCGTTGGGTCGCCTATGCCGTCTGGGGCGGACCCACTGGCGGCGTCTGGGTACGGTCCTTTCCGGATGGCGCGGTCAAGTTCCAAGTCACCAATATAGGAGTGGAACCACACTGGCGGACCGACGGCAAGGAACTGCTGTACACCTTCAGGGATCTCACTTCCGAAGGCCGCATCATGGCTGCCAGGGCGATCCTGCCGGGCGCAACTTTTTCCATGGGCCCGCAACAACTCCTCTTCAAGCTGCCGTCGCCGACCTTCACCATCATCGAAACCAACGCGTATTCCTACGCCGTCTCCGCCGACGCCCAAGAGTTTCTGGTCCCGGTTCCGCTGGCCACCCGCGAACCGACGCTCACACTCATCACCAACTGGCATCGCTTGTTCGAGAACGCCAACAAGCAATGAAGGGTCCTCGCAATTTGCGAGAATGATTGCAGAGGGCATGCCATGAACTCCAACGCGCCGTCAGTATTCGACCTCAGTCCGTCCGAAAAGCTCCAACTCGTGGAGGACCTGTGGGACGACCTAGCCTCGACGCCGGAGGATGTACCGGTTCACGAGTGGCAGAAGCAGGAACTCGTCCGCCGGAAGGCGAATCTACAGGCCAACCCCGCCGCGGGTGCCGCATGGGAAGACGTGAAGCAGCGGGTACGCAGCCACTATGGCCGCTGAGCTGGTCATTGCGCCAGAGGCAGAGCAGGACATCGCGGAGGCATACGGCTGGTACGAGGCCCGTGGCGTTGGACTCGGTGAGCGCTTCTTGGCCGCGCTGGATGCGCGCATTGCTCTGGTCCAGCGACAACCTCTCTTGTTTTCACGGGTGCACGAGGAGTATCGGCGAACGCTCCTCCGGCGCTTCCCGTATGCAGTCTTTTTCGATTGTTCCGAGACCCGGATCACGGTGTACGCTGTCTTCCACACGTCGCGCGACCCGGCCAAGTGGCGCGAGCGGCTTTCTTAGTTGATAGAATTGATCGCATGTCCCTCGCGCCCGGCACAAGGCTTGGACCCTACGAAATCGTGGGGGCCCCCATAGGCCGCGGAGGGATGGGGGAAGTCTACAAAGCCCACGACACACGCCTGCGCCGCGATGTCGCCATCAAGACTTCGGCCCAGCGCTTCAGCGCCCGCTTCGAACTCGAAGCCCGAGCCATCGCCGCGCTCAACCACCCCAACATCTGCCAAATCTACGACGTCGGGCCCGATTACATCGTGATGGAGTTGGTCGAAGGGCCGACGCTCGGCGAGCGCATCAAAGAAGGCGCCGTCCCGCTGGAAGAAGCCGAAGCCATCGCTCTGCAGGTCGCGCTGGCCCTCGAAGCCGCGCATGAGAAAAAGATCACCCATCGCGACCTGAAACCCGGCAACATCAAGGTCAAACCCGACGGCGTCGTCAAAGTCCTCGACTTCGGACTCGCCAAAGTCGGCCATACGCCCAGGGCTGAGACCACAGCGGGCACCGACGAATCCCCCACCCTGACGATGAGCATGGCACTAACCGAAGCCGGCATGATCCTAGGCACCGCCGCCTACATGGCTCCCGAGCAAGCCAAGGGCAAGCCCGTGGATCACCGCGCCGACATCTGGGCCTTCGGCGTCGTCCTCCACGAAATGCTCACCGGTAAGCGCCTCTTCACCGGCGAGGATCTAGCCGACGTGCTCGCCAGCGTCGTCAAAGATCAGCCCGACCTCAGCGCCATCCCCAAGCGCATGCGCAAACTGATCGGCGCGTGCTTGCAAAAGGACCCCGCCAAGCGCCTGCAATCCATAGGCGACGCGAAGCTCCTCCTCGCCGACGAAGAATCCACCCCCGCGCCCGTCGCCGTGAAGCCCCGCGCAATGTGGCCCGCTTGGGCCGCCGCTGGACTCATGACCGCCCTCGCTGCGGGAGCCATAGCCATGTGGGCACCCTGGCGCGCCGCCCCAGAAGAAAAGCTGCTGCACGTCACCATCACGCCGCCGCAAGCCGCCGCCCTCAGTACCGGTGCCTGGAGCGGAATCTCTCCGGATGGCCGCAAGCTCTTCGTCGTGCTGCGCCAGGACAACACGAGCAAGCTGTGGGTACGCTCCCTGGACACGAACACCTTTCAACCCCTGCCGGGAACCGAGATATTGCGCTCGCCGTTCTGGTCCCCGGACAGCCGCTTCATCGGCTTCTTCAACGATGGTAAGCTCAAAGTAGTGCCCGCCGCGGGCGGTCCGGCGCAGGAGCTGTGCGGCGAAACCGGACTCGGCTTTTTAGGCACGTGGAACCGCGACGGCGTGGTCCTCTTCGGCAGTGAGGCGGGTCCGCTGCGCAAGGTCAAGGTTGTAAACGGCGCAGCGGATGGCGTATGCACGGCAGTCACGAAGCCCGAACCCGGGGTAAGTGAATGGCTACCCGAGTTCTTGCCCGACGGCAACCATTTTTTCTACTTAACCGGGCCTGCCAGCCAGCGGCACGTGTACCTGGCCGCGTTGAATGATCCCAAACCCCGCATGATCCTGGCGGACAACTCCGGCGTCGTGTACGCGCCTCCCGCCAAGGGAGCCACACTCGGACACCTTCTGTTCCTGCGCGACACGACCTTGATGGCGCAGCCGTTCGATGAAGCCAGGCTCGCCGCGGTCGGCGACCCGTTCGCAGTGATTTCTCCAGCCGCCGTTTCGCTTACCCTTCAACAGGTTGCCGCGTCCGTCACAGCGGACGGCATGCTACTTTACCAGGCCGCGCCTTCCCAGGATTCCCAGCTCACCTGGCTCGATCGAAACGGCAAGCCGGCCGGAAAGGCCGGGCAACTTGCGGACCAGCAGGGCGTGTCGCTATCCCCGGACGAAACCAAGGCGGCCACTTTACTAAACAACAACCAAGGAACGCGCTTGTTCGACCTGCGGAGAGGAGCCGAGTCCCGCTACAACGCCCGCGGTCTGGCCCCCATGGTCTGGGCACCCGACGGCGGCCGCGTTGCGTACTTCGTCTCCGGCAAGATCTATCGCGCTAACTCCGCAGGCGGCAATGAAGAGGAGTTGCTGGCAAGCCCCAACCCCATCACGCCGTCGCAGTGGACCAAAGACGGACGCTTCTTGTTCTACACCGAGAGCCATCCGAAGACTCGTGGCGACATTTGGTACCTGCCGGATCCCGCCGGCAAACCCGGGCAGCCCGTCAAGTTCTTGGTGACGGATAGCGTCGAGAGCCAGGCTCAGTTGTCTCCTGACGGACGCTGGGTTGCCTACACCTCAAGCGAAACCGGGCGCGACGAAGTTTTGCTGCGCTCCTTCCCGGACGGCGGCAACAAGATGCCGGTTTCCCTCATCGGCGGTCGCGAGCCGCGCTGGCGCGCCGACGGCAAGGAGTTATTTTTCGTCAGCGCCGTGGGCGCCGACCTGCGGGCTATGATGGCCGTGCCCGTGCAGACTGGCGCAAAGCTCACCCTGGGCACGCCGGAACAACTCTTCACCTACCGCAGCCGCATCATCGTGATTCAGAGGAACCAATATCACTACGCCCCGTCCGCCGACGGCCAGAAGTTCCTCATCACGCTCCAAGCCGACCAGACCGAACCCACGCTCAACTTGGTCACCGATTGGCACCGGCTGATCCAGTCCCCGGCTTCGGAGTTACGATAGAACCATGGAGACACTCTCTCTAAAACCCGAACGGCAAGCGCAACTCGAAGAGTACGCGCTGCGGCGTGGGCAAGATCCCGCTGCTGCGCTCGACGACGCTCTCGGTGCATACCTTGAATGGGAGCGCCAAGACTTCGAGGAAGCCGTTGAAGGTATCCGCCGTGGCTTCGCCGACGTGCAAGCCGGACGAACTCGCCCCGCCGGGGAGCTACTGGAGAGACTCCGTTAGGACTTGCTCAGTTTGCGGAAGACATCTAGCCACGGATGCACACGGATGAACACCGATGGGATTCTTGCTCTATCCGTGTTGATCCGTGTCCATCCGTGGCCTATCTGACTACTTATCCACCGCGAAATCCCACACGCGGATGTTCACTTTGCCTTCGGTGTACTCCACCACTGCGTATTCCCCCGGCTCCAGCGGCTTTTCGCCCCACAGCTTGTGCAGGCGCGGAGCGTGTTGCTTCTTGAACACCGGCACCTGCTTCTGATCCTCGAAGGTACCCTCTTCGTTCGGCAGGATGGTGACGATCTCCACCACGCGCTCGTTCTTCTTCGGGTCAAGCTTGATGATCACGAAGCGCTCTTCCTCGGCTAGTCGGAAGAAGAATTCGGGTGCGGATTGACGGATTCTAAATTTAGACGCTTTGCCGGCGATGGTGACGGTGGACTTGCCGGCGATAATCGGGGCGGGCGAGATCATCTGCAGGATGCGGCGCGACGCGCTGTTTTCGATGGTGACTTCGGCTTCCTTCAGCGCAGTCAGATTCGGACCGTCCACCAGGTACGCTCCCGGCATCTCCGGCACGCTGAGCACAAGCTTGCGGTCGGCCTTGATGGCTTCTTCCTCGGCCTTTTCTAACTTCAGCGTCTCGGCCAGCGCGGCGGCTTTGTCGGCGTTCTCTTTTTCGGTCTTCTTCAGATCGACAATCTCCAGCGGGATCTCTTCCCACTCGCCGCGGTCGGCGCTGAGGAAGCGGACGCGGTCGCCGTCGACTTTGTATTCCTTGACCATCTGGTAGTCGCCGTCTTTGAGGTAAAGGCGCAGGTTCGCGGCGAATGCGGAAACCGCGATCAGCGCAAAAATGAGCAGCCGGAGTGCCATCGCCCCTATCATAAGTGAATGCGCGTCGGGTTGCACACGTCGATATCGGGATCGCTCGAAAGCTCCGCGCTGGAGGCCGCGCGCCTGGGAGCCAACACGTTCCAGATCTTCTCGTCGAGTCCGCGCCAGTGGAAAGCCTCCGTGCCGAGCGCCCCCGGCATCGCGCTGCTCAACAAAGCCCGCGAAAAGCACGACCTCACCCCGCTGGTCATCCACGACAGCTACCTCATCAACCTCGCCAGCGCGGACGAAACCATCCGCCGCAAGTCCATCGACGCGTTCCGGGGCGAACTCGTGCGCGCCATCGCCATCGGAGCCGAATTCCTTGTCGCGCATCCCGGCAACTACAAAGGCCTCAGCATCGAGCAAGGCCTCCACAACGTGCTCGCAGGCATCGCCGAAGCCGCCGCCGGACTCGACTACGGAAAGCTGACGTTGCTCATCGAATGCACCGCCGGTGCGGGCGCGCAGCTTGGCGGAAAGTTCGAAGAACTGCACGTGCTGCGCGAGTTCGGGCCCAAGCTCACTGACCTGCCGCTGGGCTTCTGCCTCGACACGTGTCACTTGCTCGCCTCCGGCTACGACATCACCACCGAAGCAGGCCTCAACGAAACGCTCGAAGAAGCCGACCGCCTGCTGGGACTCGAAAATGTCCGCGTCATCCACGCCAATGATTCCAAGGGAGCGCTCGGTAGCCACCTCGACCGCCACCAAAACATCGGCGAAGGCTGCATTGGCCTGGAAGCATTTCGACGGATCGTGAACCACCCGCAGCTGCGCGACAAGCCGTTCATTCTGGAAACGCCTGTCGACAAACCCGGCGACGACCAGCGCAATCTGGACACGCTGAAGGCTCTGGCGCTACGCTGAACACCATGAGGCTTGCTCTCTTACTCCTGCTGGCCACCGCAACCTGGGGCCAACTCCGCACTGACGTCGTCTACACACGTTTTGACCCGCCGCTCTATTCGCTGCGTAAGCCGGTGCCGATGCGCCTGGAAGCCCGTGCAGGCGCCGGCGTTGATTCGATGACCTTCTGCCTGCCTTGCGCCTTCGGCCAAACACCGGTCCGGCTGCCTATGAACGACCAAGGCACGGGAGGCGATCTGGTGGCCGGGGACCGCACCTTCACCATCACTTTGCAACCCTCTGACCTCGCGTCCTTTTTGCAAAACGACCCGCACAAGATCGGCGGCTTGCTCGAAGCCTTCAACGGCGCGACGCGCGTCGTCTCCCTCAGCAGCGCGGTCAATGTCCTCAAGGAAGCGCCTGCGGTAAACATCGCTTCGGTGAACGCCAGCACCCAGCTCAGCCGCAATCTTGTGAACCTGCGACTCACCAACGCCGAGTTCTTCGGTGACGCGCAGAACTCAACCTTCATCAGCCGCCGCTTCTATTCGCTGTTCCCCGATGACTTCGACTTCATCAACGTTGTTTACGAAGGCTCACTCTTTCAAAACCGCACGCATCAGATCGGCAAGAATGAAATCCGCGGCATCGGCATGATCGCCACCAACAACACCGCCACGTTCGGCTCGGCTGGGAAGCTGCTCGGCCTCAGCCGCTTCCCCATCGATTCCTTCTTCGACGTGGATCACGGTCGCAACAGCGCCGTGGGATTCCTGGATGAAACCGGGCATCAGTGGCTGGCGTTTCTCTCCGACGCGAAGTTCTCCGGGAGCCGCCCGCATTGGCCTTTCTCCGATCTCGCAACCGGCATCATGGGCTTCTCCGATCCCACTAATGGCCAAGGCCTCGGCATCCCCGGCGACTTTGTGCCTGAGGGTCCGAACTTTCGCATCCAAAACCGTCTTGGAGTTCCGGCGCAGACCTTCAAGGATCTGGAACTCTACCTCATGGGCATGATCCCGTCCTCGCAAGTGGGTCCGCACTTTGTCCTGCGCGACCAAACGCAAATCGGCAAACTCTCCTCCGGCTTGCTCGATGGCCCAGCGGACACCGTCACCATTCAGGACGTCATCGCAGCCAACGGAGCGCGTGTGCCGGATTCCACCGGGTCGCAGAAGACGTTCCGTATGGCGACCATCTACGTCACGCTCGACCGCCTCGCTTCCGCCGACGAGATGGCCTACTACGACCACGCCACGACACTAATGGAGGGTTTGTTCAGCCAGCGCACGCTCGGCATCGGGCATTTGAATACGATGATCCGGGATATCCCGAATCACGTTGCGCCCGCCAAGCCGGAGATCCATTGGGTGGGTCAGGCCTCCGGCGGCTTCGCGATCTCCCGGAACGGTTGGATCGAAATTAAGGGTGCCGGGCTGTCACCCACCACCGCCGTATGGAGCAGCGCTCCCGACTTCGCGCAAGGCCGCATGCCCACTGCGCTGAACGGCGTCAGCGTGCGCATTAACGGGCGCCCCGCCTACGTGTACTTCGTCAGCCCGAACCAAGTCAACGTACTCGCCGGACTCGACGCCGCCCTCGGCACGGTCAACGTCGAGGTGACCAGTAATGGCGTCACCAGCGATCCTTTCCCCGTTACCAAGAATGCGTCGACGCCGAGCTTCTTTTATTTCGGCGCCACCAGCTACATCGCGGCCACGCACGCCGATAACACGCTTCTGGGACCCGCCTACATGTCCGTGCCCGGTGCCGCGTTTACTCCGGCACGCTCCGGCGAGACCATCGTGTTGTACGCGGGTGGCTTGGGCATCACACTCGGCACCCTCACCGAAGGCGCGTCCACGCAGTCCGGCGCGCTACCCACACCGCCGATTGTCAACATCGCCGGACGCGTCGCCTCGGTTGCCTTCGCCGGCGTCGTCGCTCCGGGCCTCTATCAAGTCAACGTGACCGTCCCGGCGTTAACCCCCGGTGACGCTGCGGTGTCCCTACGCGTCGGGGGAGTCAACGCCACGGGATTGATTCCCATTCAGTGAGCAAACTCTCTCCAGCTCGTGAAATCGCGTTCCGCGTGTTGGGAAAGGTGGCCAAGGGCGGCTATGCGACGGATCTATTGCGGCGCGAGAAGGCCGATGCGCGGGACATCGGGCTAGCGGAATCGATCGTGCTCGGGTGCCTGCGTTATCAGGCGCAGCTCGATTTCCTGGTCGGAGTCTTCTCCGGCAAGTCAGGCAAGCTCGATGAAGAAGTGCGGCTCGCGCTGCGCATGGGCGTGTTCCAACTGCGCTACTTGGATCGCGTGCCGGCGCATGCAGTGGTGACTGATAGCGTGGAACTGGTGAAGCTGGCGCGCAAGCGGTCGGCGGCGGGGTTCGTGAACGCGGTGCTGCGCAAGGTGCATCGTGAGCCGGTGGCGTGGCCGGACCTCGCTACCGAACTCAGCATGCCCGGCTGGTTGCTCGCCCGCTGGGAGTCGCACTACGGGCACCCTGCGGCGGTCGAAATGGCGCGGGCCGCGCTGGTCGAACCGGAGGCTGCCGTCAATCCAACTACTGGCCGCCAGCAGGATCCCGGTGCCCAGATGGTTGTTCCTTTGCTCGATATCGAACCAGGGATGCTGGTGCTCGACGTGTGCGCGGCTCCCGGCAACAAGACCGCGCAGATCGCCGCCGCCGGGGCCCGCGTCGTCGCGTGCGATCGGTATCCGAAGCGCCTGCAAATGGTCGACACACCGCTGCGCGTCATCGTGGACGGCGTCGTCGGTCTGCCGTTCGGCCCGGTGTTCGATCGCATATTGCTGGACGCGCCCTGCTCGGGCACGGGCACCCTCGCGCGCAACCCTGAGATCAAGTGGCGCTTGCGCGAAGCAGACCTCGCCGATTTCCATGCGCTGCAACTCCGCATGCTGGAGCAGGCTCGCGCGTGCCTCAAGCCCGGGGGCAGGCTGGTGTACGCGACGTGTTCACTGGAGCGCGAAGAGAACGAAGATGTCGCCGATGGGCAACTCATCCGCGGCCCCGGCGACAGTTTCTTCGCCGCGGTCTTGTCAGCGTAGTCCCGGCAAATAGGCCCAGCGTGTGCGGCTGCGATAGTCCGCGTACCCAGCCAAACCCGCTTCTTCGACAGCGACGCGAAGCTCCGTGCCCGCGACATACAGACCCACTGCGCC
Source organism: Bryobacterales bacterium (assembly GCA_947446025.1). Lineage (GTDB taxonomy): Bacteria > Acidobacteriota > Terriglobia > Bryobacterales > Bryobacteraceae > Palsa-187. The sequence continues at coordinate 47,902 of CANFEY010000013.1, read as the reverse complement.
GAGCAACAACCAACGAGCCGAGATCGCGAATCCCGTGGCGAGCAGCAGGCCCAGGAAAGCGAGATACATGGGGTGCCGCACCCACGCGTAGGCGGCATCGGTCACCAACCCTCCGTCTGATCGAGCAGCTGGCACTTGCGCCCACACGAACAGCCAGGCCGAAAGCGGGGCCAGCAACATCCCGGCGAGTTCCCAGGGCAGTGGCCGCAACGGCTCATCCGGCAGCGCGCGCGTGACCAGCACCGCCGCTCCCAGCTGCAGCAACGTGCCGATGCTCCCTTGCATCGAAATCGATCCTGTGATTCCGCGGCCCCGCGTCATTCCAAATAACGCCGCGGCTGCGAACACCACAAGCGCGGCGAGGTAGGCGACGAAGGAAGCCACGCGCAGCAATTCCATCCAGCTATGATAGCGGTATGAAGCGACTCTTCTTCCTGGGCACGCTTGCCTGTGGCGCGCTGGCAGCGCAGACGCTTTCGGTCGATGCGCTGGTCAAGGCTCTGCAACAAGGCGGCTACGTGATCGTGATGCGCCACGCGAGTTCGCCGAACACGGTCCCCGCGGGAGCCACGGAGCGACAGCTCGACGAGCCGGGCAAGGCGGCGGCCACGGCGATGGGCAAGGCTCTGCGCGATCTCAAGATCCCAATCGGCGAGGTTTATTCCAGCCCGACGCAACGGGCGATGGCGACTGCGCAGCTCGCACAGTGGACACAGGTGAAGCCCGCCGCCGAACTCGGAGACAACGGGCAGAGTATGTCTGGCGGCACCGCCGCGCAGGCCGAGTGGCTGCAAAAGCGAGTGGCGCAATCGCCCAAGGGCACCAACGTCCTCTTGATCACGCACATGCCCAACTTGCGCGGAGCGTTCCCTGCCATCACCAACGTTGCGGACGGAGAAGCCTTGATCTTCGGTCCGGGCAGCACGCTGGCCGCCCGGGTCAAGATTGAGGACTGGGGGAAGTAGCTACTTCGCTTCGGCGATCATGGATGCAATCGCCGCGGCCTGGAAGGTCCAGCCGAGATCGGTGGTGTCGATGGTCCCAGTCTTCGCGCGCTGGGCCAGGGTGGCGATCTTCGCGCGATAGGCCTGCACTTCCGCCTTCGTCTTCGGCTCACCGCGGCCGGGGATGGCGAATTCAAACTCCATGCTGAGCGCTCCATCCAGGCTGGCGTTCCAGGTTTTGAGGCTGCCGCCGTTGGCGAAATCCACCAGCGGGGCCGCGTCGGTCATCTGGTCGCCGACCATCACGATCTTTTCCGCAGGGAAGTAGACGATGGTGTCGCCGCCGGAATGTCCCGGACCGTAGAAGTACAACTGCACCTCAGCGCCGCCGAACTTCAGCACGTAGTCCTTGGCGAAGGTAACGGTCGGCCGGCCGGGGATATCTTTGGTGCGGGGGTCGGAACCCATGAAGGTCTTGAGCGGTTCGACGGCGAGCACCTGGGCTCCGGCGTCGATGAACTTTTGGTTGGTGCCGACGTGGTCGGGGTGGTGCTGGGTGTTGATGACCCACTTGACCGGCAGCGGCGTGACCGACTTGATCTCTTCCATGACGCGGTTGTAGTTCTCATCGCCGGGGTTCTTGGTGTCGACCAGGATGAGGCCCTCGGGCGTGACGCGCACGAGCGTGTTCGCGCCGCCCCCGGTGATCAGGTACAGGTTCGGCTTCAGCGTGCGGATTTTCTCGACCGTGGCGCCGGCCTTGGGCGCGCCTCCCTTTCCCCCGCCACCAGCGGGAGGTTGGGCGACCAGAGCAACGGAAAAACTCAGAGCGGCAGCGAATGCCAGTGTAATGTGTGCGCGCGACATGGCTTCCATTCTAGCGCCGTTTGGGACAGTAGGGACAGTATACTCAACTCCCGAATTATCGCCCCGTAATTCGGGAGTTGAGTATACTGTCCCTACTTCCTACTTCACGTGCAGCCTGCCGGGGTCCACCTCAGGATCGTAAGTCCAGACCCTGCGGTCTTTGTAGTACTCGCGGAGGCGTTGGTTCTGCTTCTCGCCCAGGTCGTGCGCCCACACGACGAACTGCTGATCGATGTTTGCCCCGTTGTGGACGAACTCAATCTGCACCGGCGCGAACTCGACGCGGGGATAGAGAGCCCAATTGATCGCCCCGGCCCCGGTGCGCCGCACAAAGACCAAGTGAGGACCATACTCCTCCGCCAGCAAGTTTTCCAGATATTCCCGCGCGCCCGAGGGAGCAGGGATCAGCGGGGCACCGGCCAGCAGCGCCGCGACAGGACCAATCAATGCAGTAGCCAAAGCCGCCGCCGGTAGGGTGCATGCGAGCCAAGCGCCAACCGTTCGCGACGGCGAAAACTGGTACTGGCGCAGATACCCCAGGCCCGCCACCACCAGCATCAGCAGGGGTGCCAACGCCGGCGCGGCATAGTGATCGAAATAGAGAACCTCAACAAAAGCAGCCCACACACTGAGGACGACGGCCACGCCCGCAGCGCGAAGGTTTCGATCCCGCCACCATTTCGCGGCGAACCAAAACATCGGCGTGAGCAGCATGGCAGACCCCACGAACGTTCCAGCCCGCGCCCACAAATCGCGCAAGCGTTGCATCGCGAACCCTGGTCTTCGCGCTTCGTTCCAGGCCTCCCGTTCCCACTGGTCCACCCAAGCAATGCTCAGCCGGTCGAAGTCCTTTCGCGGAGGTTGAGGCAGGACGTTGAAATGCGACGTCATCGGATACTGCACTTCGTATTCGGCATAGGGCATGTGCAGCGGGTCCCCTGTGACGCGCGCGTTGTAGTAACCCCAGAAGGCCAGACCAGCGAGCGCGGGAACCGTCAGTGCCGTCCACTGACGCCAGTTCAAGCGGTGGAAGAGAATGACAACGAGCGCCGGTGCCAGGACCAGCGCTCCTTCAAACGGGCGCGTTAGGAGTAGCAGGATCGCGCCCGCCGCCAGAAGCACCCCTGCGTAGGCGCTCCCCGAGCGCAGTCGAGGCAACGCCCCAAATACCAGCGCCCCTCCAATCCCTGCAACCGCGCCTCCCCAGTAGCTGTTCATCCAATTGGAGAAGATGCATAGCGGCAGGATCAGGATCGTGCCCACCAGGGCGAGCGTGGGCCGGAAGTAGCCCTGCAGCGCCCAGCACAGCGCCGCCGCCAACGCTCCGCAGCTGAGCCAGACACCATACCAGGCATGCCCGAATAGGACCTGGCCCAGCGCCAGCACAAGCCCCTGTCCGGGCGGGAACTTAGCGTTGTATGAGGGAGACTGAAAGATGTAGGGAGTTTCAAAAAACTCCGCCATCGGGTGGGTAGGATTCGTCAGGCGTCCTGAGGCGAATGTGTCCGCCTGGAGCAGGTAGCCGTACTCGTCATGCACGAACGGCTGTGGGATGCCGGACGCGAATAGCAGCACGGCTCGTACTAGTAGCACCGCCAACGCCGCTCCCGCGCAGCACCAAATGGGTCGCCGCGCGAGCGTTCGCAATGCGGCCTCCGCACATTCCCGCAGCGGTTCCAGAAATGGGAGTGGCCAATATGCCAAGGCGGTGGCGAGTAGCCAGATCCCAGCGCGTAGGATCGACCCGGGCACCATAGGGACAGTATACTCAATTCCCGAATTTTCCCGAGGCGGCGAATTCGGGAGTTGAGTATACTGTCCCTATCCCTGATGCCTGAAATTTTACCCTCCATCCTCTCCGCCGACTTTGCCCATCTCGGTGCCGCCACCGCCCCCCTGGAAGCCGCGGGGTGCAAAATGCTCCACGTCGACGTCATGGACGGACACTTCGTCCCCAACATCACCCTCGGACCGCCCGTCGTCGCCAGCCTCCGCAAAGCCTCCAAGGCCCAGCTCGACGTGCACCTGATGATCGAGAACCCCGACGCCTACATCCCCGACTTCATCAAAGCCGGAGCCGACCTCATTTCCGTCCACCAGGAAGCCTGCGTGCACCTCGACCGGACTTTGCGCTTCATCCGCTCCGAAGGCGCGCGCCCCGGCGTCGTCATCAACCCTGGCACCCCCGTAGCCACCCTCGAAGACGTGCTCGGCCTGGTCGACTTCGTGCTCGTCATGAGCGTCAACCCCGGTTTCGGCGGCCAGAAATTCATCCCTCACTCGCTCAACAAAATCCGCCAACTGGTCGAGCGCCGCAAGGCACTCGGATTGCAATTCATCATTGAGCTGGACGGCGGCGTCACCAAGGACAACGTGGAAGCTGTTGTAAAAGCAGGTGCAGAATGGATGGTAGCCGGTTCCGCAGTGTTCAACACTGTGAATCCTACGGACACCTGGGCCGAGTTGACCCGTATGGCGAACGCCGCTGGCATACAATAGAGGTTAAGGATGACGCGTATGTTTTCAAATTCGTCCATTCGCTTGGGGGCGGCCCTGCTCGCCCTCACGGCGGCCAGTTCGTGCGGGTTCAAACACAAGAAGTTCGAGAATCCCATCGTTGCCGACACCGAGCAGCCCGACAAGATCCTCTTCGACAAAGCCGTTAAGGACATCGAAAAGGGCCGCTACGAAATCGCGCGCATCACGCTCAACACGCTACTCAACACCTACGAATCCAGCGAATTCTCGGCCAAAGCCAAGCTCGCCGTGGCCGACGCCTGGTATCGCGAAGGCGGCACCCGCGGATACTCCCAAGCCGAGGCCGAATACAAGGACTTCATCCTCTTCTACCCCGCCATGGAAGAAGCCGCCGAATCGCAAAAGCGCATCTGCGACATCCACATCAAGCAGATGGAAAAGCCTGACCGCGACCCCAACCAGGCCCTGCGCGCCGAGCAGGAATGCAAGCAGGTGCTCATCCAGTTCCCCAACTCCAGATTCGCCCCTGAAGCCGAGCAGACCCTGCGCAACATCCAGGAAGTTATCGCCGAGAGTGAATACCGCGTGGGCGAATTCTACCGCTCGCGTGGCAGCTACAACGCCGCCGCGAACCGCCTTGGCGGCGTGGCCGACCAGTACCCGCTCTTCAGCAAAGCCGACACCTCCCTGTGGGGCGAAGCGCAATCGTTCAACAGGCTCGGCCCCGCATTCCGTTCTCAGGAGGCCGATTCGCTGGTACGCATCGTGCACGACTATCCGCTCAGCGAATGGGTCGACGAAGCCAAAGCCCGCTTAACCGAACTCGAAGTCCGCATTCCCGAAGCCGACCAACTTGCCGCCGCGCGCATGCAGTTCGACCTCGACAACCGCGTCCGCCCCGGCACCTTAAGCCGTTCCTTCGGCTTCATGCGCCGCGGTCCCGACACCTGGACCGCCGCCAAGAACGGCGCGCCCCAGATGAATGCGCCCAAGCAGAACATTCCCCCGTTGGTCCCCGCCGCGGGCGCGACCGCTGGATTCCAGGGTGACGTAACCGTTGCTCCGGTGACGAACCCGCAGGCCCTGGAGCAAAACCCCGACGCCCGCCCTGCCAATCAGCAGCCGCAGCAGCCCGCTCCGGCAAAGCCCAAGCCGTGAGCACCATCCTATTGGCTGACGACAGCCCCCACGCCCAACGCATGGGCGAACACATCCTGCGTGAAGAAGGCTTCGAAGTTTCCACCGTCGCCGACGGCGTAGCCGCCCTCGTGCGCATCGCCGAAACCGACCCCGACCTCATCATCGCCGACGCCTTCCTCCCCGGCCGCAACGGCTTCGACCTGTGCCGCCAGGTGAAACGCTGGCGCCCTCACGTCCGCGTGATCCTCACCGCAGGATCGCTCGAAACGTTCGACGAAGAAGAAGCCAAGGAAGCTGGCTGCGACGCCGTTCTGCGCAAGCCCTTCGAGGCGTCCCAAGCCGTCGCCCTCATTCGCCCCCTGCTACAGGAAGCCATCCTCGAACGCGGTTTGATGGAACAGTACGTATCCCCGCCCGAGATGCCCGCACCCGTCTCCGACGCCTTGGGCATGGCCCGGCCCGACCCCGCCAAAGTCAAAGCCGCCGTCGAGGACGCCCTGCAAAAGGCCCTCCCCGAGTTAGTGCGTGACATTACCGAAAAAGTTTTGGTAGCCTTAGGGAACTAATGGCCGACAACAGTTTTGACGTAGTCTCTAAGATTGAACTCCCGGAAGTTTCCAACGCGATCCAGCAGGCGCTCAAGGAGATCGGGCAGCGCTACGACTTGAAGGATTCCAAGTCCACCATCGAATTGAACGAAAAGGACGGCAAGATCCTGCTCGCTAGCTCCGACGACTTCAAGTTGAAGGCCGTCAACGAAGTGCTGCAATCGAAGCTCATCAAGCGCAACGTGCCGATCAAAGGCCTGACCTACGGCACCATCACGCCCTCGGCTGGCTCCAGCGTGCGGCAGGAGATCACGCTGCAGTCCGGCATCCCGCTCGAAAAGGCGCGCGACATCGTCAAAGCCGTCAAGGACAGCAAAAAGAAGGTTCAGGCGTCCATTCAAGGCGACGTGGTGCGCATCTCCGGCAAGGATCGCGATGACTTGCAAGCCATCATGCAACTCCTACGGTCCGGCGACTTCGGCATCGACATGCAGTTCACGAACTATCGCAGTTAATGCCCAGAAAGATTGAGTCTCTCTTCCTGGATGGGCCGGCCGGCAAGCTGGAGGCGCTCCTCGAAGAACCTGAAGACGGCGCGCCGCGCGAGGCCGCGCTGGTCTGCCATCCCCACCCGCAGCACGGGGGGACCATGCACAACAAAGTCGTCTACCGCATCGCGCGCGGCCTGCGCAGCACTGGCTGCGTGGTGCTCCGCTTCAACTACCGCGGTGTAAACTTGAGCGGGGGCAGCTACGGAGAGGGTGAGGGAGAAATGGACGACGCCCGCGTCGCGCTGGACTACCTACGCTCCCGTTACCCGGACCTGCCGTTCACGCTCGCTGGCTTCTCTTTTGGATCGCGCATCGCCCTGCGGCTAGCCTGCGGCGGAGCGGGCGCGCGCCGCGTCATCGCCGTGGGCTTCCCGACCGTCTACAAAGACCGCTCCTACCTCGATGGCTGCAGCGTCCCCCGAGCCTTTGTCCAGAGCACCCACGACGAGTTCGGCCCCGTGGCGGACCTGCAAGCCGTCGTGGCGGGCCTTCCCGAGCCTAAGCGGCTCGTGCTGGTCGAGGCACAAGACCACTTCTTCGCCGGAGCGCTCCCCGAACTCGAAGCCGCCATCGCGTCTCTGTAAAGTTGGCCTCAAACGGAAAACGCCCCGGAGCCGAAGCCCCGGGGCGTTTGTTCCTAACCGAAGTTAGAAGGTGATGCGGCCGATCAAGGTTCCGCTACGCGCTTGCGGCGTACCGGCGCTGATCGGAGACAGGACACCGAAACCCGCGCTGTACAAGCCGGCGTTCGGACCCGTCGTGAAGGTGCTGGGGGTCGTTTGGAAACCCGTCGTACCGATGGCATTGCCCGGAGTCGCAGCGTTGGTCAAGAGCCGGGTACGGTTCATGACGTTCTGGAACTCCGCGCGGATGTGCAGGACGATGCCTTCCTTGATCCGGAAATTCCGGCTCAAGTTGAGGTTTTCCTGCGGAGCGCGAATACCGCGGTACTGGCGGATGGTGCTCTGTTGCGCCGCGAACGTGCCATCGGGAACATTCTCCCAAGCCGCCGGGTTCAACAGGATATTCTTAGTCGGATCGAAGCAATGGCAATTGATGTCGATCGGATCGGTGTGCTTCACACCGTCGTAATCAACCCAATTCACCGAGTACGGATTCATGTACGTGCCGGTTGCCGGATCGATCTTGAGCTGAGCGGCGCCCGGACCACGGCCCAGGAAGTTGCTGATCGGCAACGCTGAGGTCGAGGCGGGGCGAGCAAGCGCCGGAGCGCTTTGATACTGAATGAACCAGCCGATGCCCCAGTTACCGAAGACGTACGACACGACCGGGTTCGACAGGAACTTGTTGCCGCTGTTCTTCAGGTTCGGAACCTGATATTCAGCCGTCATGCGGATCTGCTGCGGAACGTCGTTGTTCGAGAGGTCCTTCCCGTTCGGACGGTTGAAAATGTCCGTGGCGGACATCAGGTCCAGGTTCTTCGCCATGGTGTAGTTGCCGCTGGCGGAGAGGCCGTGGTGGAAGCGCTGGGTGACGTTGATCTGCATCGAGTCATACCAGGTGTTGCCCAGCGGAGCGCCCGCGGGGGAGAGTCCAGCCGAATACTGCGGGAACGGCAGGATCGCCTGACGCGTGGTCTGGCTGCCCGGGAAGTTGCTGTACGGCATCACGATTCCGCGCGAGGCCAACGTGGACAACTGACCGGCGCTCAAGTTCGAGCGGACCGTGGTCAGCAAAGCGCTGTCAGAGACGCTGGTGAAATTGGTGAATCCCACCTTGGCCAGATCGGCCACGCTCAAAGTGTTGACCTGGTTCAAACCGGCAGCGGGCCACCACACGCCACGATTGGCGACGTAGGTAGCTTCCACGACCATGTTGCGGTTGATTTCGCGTTGCAGACCAAGCGACCACTGGTACTGCTTGGCGGGACGGAACGCGTTGCGGTCAATGAACGCGGGAGCGGCGACAACGGCCGCAATCGGTTGGCCCAGGTTGGGGGTGAAGTTCGGCCATGCCGGTGCTACACCTGCCGGGATGCCGTCCTTGAGTTGACCCACGGTCTGACCGAAGCCAGGGGTTCCGGTGGTGGCGGTGTTGGATGTGCTCCCGGTCGTCTGGCCGGTGGCCGTGTAGACAATGCCGAAGCCGCCGCGCAGGACGGTCTTGCTGTTGATCTGGTAAGCCAGACCGACGCGAGGTCCGATGGCAAACGGATAAGCGTTCGCGAACTGGCACTTGCAGGTGGCCTCATAGATGGCCGCGCCCGGATGGCCGGCTGCCGAAGGATTCGGCGTCGCGTAGTTGAAGTTGGCGAAGCGGCCGTATTGCTCCTTGGCGTAGGTACCGTAGTCCCAACGCACGCCGTAGTCGAGCGTCAGTTTGCGGGTCAGCTTCCACGTATCCTGCATAAACAAGCCCCACTGCTGCTTGCTGTAGCTGGAATTGGTGGGAGAACCCAGGGTTACCGCGGTCATGCCGCCCGTCAGGAAGGAAGCGAACTGGAAGCCGGTGGTTCCTTGCGACGTTGTGAAGCCGTTCAACGCGGTCTGCTGAGTGGCGTTGATGCCGAAGGTGTACGCACCGCTCACGCTAGCGAAGCTGCGCGCGGGGTACTTCTCCAAGCGCCATTCCGAACCAGCCTTAAAGGTATGATTGCCCTGAACGCGAGTCAGGTTGACGGAACCGGAGGGACGGCGTTCAAACGAATTGCCCTGGCCGGGTCCACCGAAGTTGGCCATACCGCCCGCACCCGCGACGACGCCCGTGACGAAGCCCGGAACCTGACGGTTCAGGGTCGCGCCCGGCAGGCCGTATGCAGTGGCTGCGTTGAAAGTGTTGGTGGGAGCCTTATCGCTGAAGCTCAGCGAGTTCCAACCGGCACCGATGTGGAGCACGGTGGTCGGCGTAATGGTGTAGTCGTAGTTGGCGCGCAGGACCTTCGCATAGATAAAGGTTCCGCGAGCGCCGCCCATGGGCTGCGGGAGGCCGTCATGGCTTCCGTTCGGGAACGAATACTGGGCGGTGGTTCCGGTGGACTGCCAGTAACCGGAGAGATGGCCCTTGGAACCGGTGTTCTGGTCCAACTTGAGCGACGGCAAGTTCGAGACGCGATGGCTGACCCACGGCACCTGATAGTTGCCGTTCGGCAAGCCGGCGGCGGCGTTCGGACCGGTGGGAAGCGGCACATCGGCCAGAACCCGCAGAGCTACCGGGTCGAAACGAGCCACCGGAATTTGGTTGCCGGGGAACGCGGTGCGCGTTACGTAGCTTACGCCCGCCGTGCAGTTATAGGTCAACGTGGCGGTGGAGGCGGGGCACACTACGCTCTGATTCGAGTTGGGATCGAAGATGGTGCCGGAGAACGGGGTGTTGCCCAGCGGGTCAACGTAGTTCCGGGCGCTGATCTGCACCGGGATGCCCGCGTTGTTGCGGCCCAGGTAGTTGATCAACTGGCTGAAGTTGCCAGCGCGGTACTGCGTGGTGGGAACCGTCGGCGTCAGGGTCTTGACGTTCAGGTTTTCGTAGAACTGCTCAAAGCTCCAGAAGAAGAAGGTCTTGTTGGTGCCGTTGTAGAGTTTGGGGATGCGGACCGGTCCACCGAAGGTAAAACCGTAATCCCAACGATGCTGCTGGCTGCGCTGTTGCGTGTACGGCGTGAAGGCGTTGATGGCTTCATTGGTGGAATAATTGTACGCGCTGCCGTGATACTTGTTGGTGCCGGACTTCATGGACGCGTTGAAAATGCCGCCGCCCACGGTGCCGAATTCGGCAGAGTAGTTGGAGGTCTGTACCGCTACTTCTTCGATGGCATCGGTGGAAGGCTGCTGTTGCGCCGTATACTGCCGCAAGCCGCCGAGGTTACCGGAAACCTGTCCGTCAATGCGGACCTGAATGTTGTTGTTGGGCGTTCCGTTGATCACCATGATCCCGTTGGCGCCGTAGTTTGTGCCGGGCATCATCTGGGCGAGTGCGAACGGATCGCGGAAACCGGAACTGGCGTTACTGCCCGCGCCGCCGACGCTCAAGATCGGCAAGTTGTTCATCTGCGAAACCGTGACGTTCTGCGCCATGGCGCTCGATTCGGTCTTCAGCAGCGAAGCTTCCGCCGTGATTGTCACGCTATCGCCCACCGCGCCGACTTCCAAAGAGACGTCGATACGCATGGTCTGCGCCGCCGCGAGATCCAGACCCACGCGATTGTAGGTTTTGAATCCGGCGACGTTGACGGACAAGTCGTAGGCACCGACCGGCACCTGAATGACCGAGTAATTGCCCGTCGCGGTGGTTACACCGGTAAAGACCGCGCCGTTGGCATTGTTCCTGAGCGTAATCGTAGCGTCGGAAATTACCGCGCCGCTAGGATCGCTTACCGTTCCCGTGATCGTCCCGTTGGCACCTTGGCCAAACGCTAGGAGCGTGCACAGGAGAAAAGGCACAACTAGAGAAATGAGTTTCTTCAAAGGTTCCCCCAAAGCTGTCTTCGGCCGACCTCAGGGTCGGCGGAGATGCAGCTATTATGGCAATGATACAGGACTGAAACAAATACCGTCAATAGGGCATACGGCCAAACAGGCATAATACGCCTCGCCATATCCGGCTACGGATTTCGGGAGCGGCCTATGCCACCCGATCCATCGCAAGAAACTCTTTAATATGTTCGTGTTGGGAGGACTCAAGCTCGGCTACCGGACCGAAATATATGGCGTGCCCTTCATGAAGAATCACAACCTTTTCGGCCACCCTTCGCATCAGATCCAGGTCATGTGTTACCACTACCGAGGTTAGTTTGAGCTGGGTTTTTAGGCGCAGCATGAGGGCGGCCAAGTGGTCGCCCATGATGGGGTCGACCATGGTGGTGGGCTCGTCATATAGGATGCAGTCGGGCTGGGCTGCCAGGGCTCGGGCGATGGCGACGGCGCGTTTGTGGCCGGTGGAGAGGCTGGTGGGATATAGGTCGGCGTAGTCTTCCAGTTCCACCATGGCCAGTAGACCGCGCACCACTTCCTCTTTGTTGGCTTGATCGTAGTCCTCACGCAATTCCAAGGAAAACTCGATATTTTCGCCCACGGTCAGCGAATCGAACAGCGCGCCGGACTGGAACACCATGGTCACTTTCTTGCGGATCAGGCGAAGTTCGGACTCGGGCAACTGGGTAATATTCTGGCCCGCCACCCAGATATCGCCTTTGTCGGGCTTGAGAAAGCCCATGATATGCCCTAGGCTCACGGACTTACCCACTCCGCTTCGCCCTATGATCGCCAGCGTCTCGCCAGCGTCAATGTGAAAACTGACGTCGACTAAAACAGGCCTGTCGAACGTCTTATAGACATGGGCGAACTCGATGTAGTGCTCGCTCATGCGGCGAAGTCCTCGGGAGTGTTGAGGTTCTTGAGCAGGGAAACGTCCTGGACCAGATAGCGTTGCAGCGGAAGGGTAGCCAGAAAATCGTGCATTTTGAGAGATCGTTGCTGGACGGCGAGAGCCACTTGGGGTTGCAGGCGGCGATGGTAGACGGCGCACAGGGGATGCAGATGCCCTGCGCTTTCGGCAACCACGGCGTCGCCGGGGACCGCGATCATGCCCCGCAGCAGTTCCGCAGTCAAGTTCGGCATGTCGCAGGCGACCAAGAGGACACGCCCACAGGTGGACAGCGAGAAGGCAGTGAGCAATCCGCCGAGCGGCCCGCAGTCGGGGACCACATCGGGGTGGGCATCGCGGCCAATCACCGTGACGTTGCCGACAGCCTCGCGCACAACGGCGGCCACGTGATCCAGCAGGGTTCCGCCAGTCGTTCCTACATTCCAGGGCAGCAGAGCCTTATCGCGCCCCATGCGGCTGCTGCGCCCCCCCGCCAAGACAAACCCCGCATGCTCCATGAGAAGATAGTAGCAGTGCCGGGGTTCAATCGAATAGCTTGTTTCGCAATCGTGCTCGTGGCGCTGTCGCCCTTGCACGCCGAATCCGCCGGAGCCCGCAAGTTGGTCGTTAAAGCCGACAAGCGAACTGGCCGGCTGGTCACCGTGGCAGTGCCCGTGAACAGACCCGCAGTCGTCCGGAGGGCTGCACCGGCCCACATCGCGCAGTTGGTTGCCGACGCTTCGAAGGCCAACAACATCGATCCTCTGCTGGTCCATTCGGTAATCCAGGTGGAAAGCAACTACAACACCTACGCGATTTCCACAGCCGGAGCCCGCGGCTTGATGCAGCTGATGCCCGGCACCGCCCGCGATCTGGGAGTAACGGATAGTTTTGACCCTCGCCAGAACATCGAAGCTGGTGTAAAGTATCTAAAGAAACTAAAGGATCAGTACCAAGATGATAGGTTGGCACTGGCGGCCTATAACGCTGGTCCTGGATCTGTGCAAAAATATAAGACAGTTCCTCCATACCCGGAGACAAGAGATTACGTACAACGGGTAGGAGAGCGGTATGAGGATGCGCGGAAGGCAGCCGGGATCGCGCCGGCGGTTGCCTTGCAGCCCGGGCAGCCTCAGGAAATACCGCAGGTGCCTGTAGTTTTGAGTGATGTACCGACGGAGGAGAAGCACGCCAGACTGGAGCAGTTTCTCGATGAGTATGGACGGTTGCATCTCCGCACGGTGCCTGAATGAAAGGCTCCGGAAGGTTTCGACAGTAGCAGTGTTCGTGTGCGCGCTTGCCTCTTTGGCGAACGCGGCGCCGAAGGCTGTGGAAAAAGTAACCGACATCCGCTTCTGGACGGCGGGCGATAGTACGCGCGTAGCCATCGAAGTCAGCGGCGAATTCCGCTACAAATCCCAGCGCCTCTCCGGGCCGGACCGCGTCTTTTTCGACCTCACGGAAACCAAGATTGGAATGAAGTCATCCAGCATTCCGGTGAAGGACGGACTGGTGAAGCAGGTCCGTTTGGCGGAGAAGGAACCCGGGACCATCCGCGTTGTGCTGGACCTTGAAGACGGCGTCGATTACTCCGTATCGCAGCTCTCAAATCCCGAACGGCTGATGGTGGAGCTGAAGGCGAAGAAGGGGAAAGCGGCTGCGCCTAAGCCCGACCCGGCACCGAAGCCCGAGCCGACGAAGCTGGATCAGACGGCGGTACCCGCGCGGCAACCGGCTGCGGCGCCTTCGCCCAAGGCAGCCACCCCGGAACCTAAGCCTGTGGACGTGCAGCTGGCTACACTGATTCCGCCGGTGTTCGCTTCCATCGCAGGCACGGCGCAGCCGCCGGTTGCCGCGAACATTGCGCCCCGGCCAGTTACTGTTCCCGCGCCCGCGCCGCCCGCGGTGGAAATCACTCCCCTCGAAGAACCCAAAGCCGCCGCGCGCAATTCCAACGGCGAACGTTCGCTCCCGCGGATGCTGGGCCTGAAGCTTTCCAAAGTAGTACTTGACGCGGGCCACGGCGGCCACGATCAAGGCACCCATAGCAAAGCTGGAATGCTGGAAAAAGATCTGGTTCTGGACGTGACGCAACGGCTCGCCGAACTACTACGGACGCGCTTGGGCATCGAGGTCGTCATGACCCGCTCGGACGATACGTTCCTATCGCTCGAAGAACGCACGCGTCTCGCCAACGAAGCCAAAGCGGACTTGTTCCTTTCCGTCCACGCCAACTCGTCTCCGGTGAAATCGGTGGCGGGCGTCGAAACGTTTTACTTGAACTTCAGCACTGGCCGCGAAGACATCGACTTGGTGCCCCGTGAAAACGCGAGTTCCCGAAGTTCCATCGCCGATTTGAAGGAAGTGGTCTCCAAGATCGTCCAGCGGGCAAAGGCCGACGAATCGAAGGAGTTTGCACTGCGCATCCAGAAGTCGCTACAGACCACCGCCGTCAAGCAGAACAAAGACGCCAAGGACCGCGGCGTGAAGCGCGCCCCGTTCGTGGTGCTCATCGGAGCCGACATGCCCAGCGTGCTAGCGGAAATTGGATTTTTAAGCAACAGCCGGGACGAGGCTCTGCTGAAGGGCCCCGAGCATCGTGACCGCATCGCCGAAGCGCTCTTCAACGGCATCGCCGGTTACGCGGATTCCCTGAGCAAAGGCACGCAGTTGGCCCGCGCCCGCTAGCGCCGCGCGATCTTGCGCGCCGCGGCGTAGGCCAGGTAGTAGGCGTTCTCCCGTAACACGTATTGCCGGGCTTCCAGCATCATGCGGCGCGCAAACCTGTGAAGCTTAGACGCTTTCTTCGCAGTGGACCGCTCGGGCGCGTCCACCAGGAGACTCGGCGTGCGAAGCTCCATCACCGCCAAGGCACCGTCCGTCCGCGCTCCGGCACTCACGTCGGGGTTTCGCGGCAGATAATGTATGCTCCCCAGTGCGGTCGCGAATTCCAGATCAGCGGCTACTTTCTGCCGCTCCAGATCAATGTTCACGTCGATTTTATGAGAGAGTCCGAAATTTGCCCGGTCGAAGACGACGGTGATGTCATGCGTTGCCGCCCCCAGCCATACTTCCGTGCCATCGCCGGCGGTGACCCGCCACAGCCGGATGTGGTGCCGCTTGGCGATGGAGTTCAGCGACTTCTGAAAAACCAAATCCGGAAGACGGCCTTGGTAATATAATTTGGAGACCGGCGAGGTCGGATAACCCAAGCGCTGCGTAAAGGCCTTATAGGTCCGGGCGAAGGAAGCCCGGTCCAAGGGGTCGGCCGTCACCCAGCCGGCGGCGCGAAAGGATTCCTGTACCAGAGCCTGCGATCCCAGCAGTGCAATGTTGATGATGTCCGTAGTGGCGGACTTGTCGGGCTTCCTTACGTCCACAGGTTGTGAGTTGAGGAAATCCGCCAGACCTGGCTCCAAATGCCCATCCGCGGGGGCTTCGCCCCAGTTTTTTTCGAGCGCATCCGCGCTAATCTGCAACGTCATCTCCGTGCCGACGGGCAGGTCGATCTCTGGTTCCGGCATGCGCGTCATGAGTAGCCGGGCACCCAGCAAGCTCACAGCACCCAACGGCCCCAGGGCCAGCTTCGCCCACATGGTGCCGCCACCGCTGAGACCGGCAGGGGCCCTCAGGAACATGCGCGGACTCGGTCTGTACCAGAGTCCCCGTACAATGCCCAGCGGATTACTGGCGGCGAGGATACCCTGAATGCGGCCCTTCTTATCGATTTGCTCGCGAGCGTTGTCGATGCTCAAGGGCGTCGCCTCCAACGCGATTTGGCCGCCCTCGGGCGTCTCCCAGGAGGTAAACCCAATCTCCAGCGACGCGCGTTCATGGCGCAGACCAATGCCAACCCCGCCGGCGCGACGAATGGTTCCGCGCAGCTTGGTGCGGGACGGCATCCAAACCTGGCCGTCACGGATCAGCGGCTGAATCAGCATCGCTTCGATCGGCTGGTTTTGGGCGTGTGCCGCGGCGCTGCGCAGTGCGGTGAGAAGCCGGACTTCAATCGTAAGAGGATTCGCGGCAGCCGTCGCCGCGCAGAAACACAGTACCCACGGATTCATCAGCCCTCATCTCGCCCCGTCTGAATAGATGGATGTTGATGAGGCTGGCCTATTGTAGGTGGTCTCGGCTTCAAACGCCAGCGGCACGAGCTACAATAATTCCGGTGACCCCCGAGCCCATTCCATCCGCCATCGCCGCCATTGAGCGCCCGCGCGAAGCGCTCATGCAGTGGTATTTCTGCAAAGCGCTCGCTACCACCGTGGCATTCCCTGTAACTCTCCTGCTGCTGTACTTCCGCTACCACACCATGCGCTATCGCTTCGATGGCGAGGGCATCCATATGAGTTGGGGCATTCTGGTGCGGCACGAGGTGATGCTGAACTATTCGCGCATCCAGGACATTCACCTGCATTCCAACGTCTTTAAGCGCTGGCTGGGGCTGGCGCGCATAGAGATCCAGACGGCGGCAGGAAGTTCCGGGTCGGAGATGACGCTGGAGGGCCTGGAAGATCCCGAGGGCATGCGTAATTTCCTCTACTCGCGCATGCGCGGGGCGCACGATAAAACGTCGAGCGACCCGCTCACCGGCGTGCTCACGGAAATCGCAACCGAACTGCGCGCGATCCGCACGGCTGTGGAGCAGCGCCGTGCGTGAACGGATTCTGCAGCTGATGCTGGTCCCGCCCGAGCCGCACCCGCCGGAAGGCTCCGCCGATTCGGTGCGCATCTTCCGCGCGGGCCGCAACTACTACCGCTTCCGCCTGCTGTTGTGGCTGCTGGGGAACATAGCCGCCGCCGCGGGTTTTGCGGCTGGGCATTTTGCCACCCGGCGTTTTTTGGCGCAATCTCCGTCTTGGGCGGTGTGGGTCTGGGCAGGAGCTGAGCTGACAGCGGTGGCGGTATTCGTGGTAGCAGCGCTCTTTACATTCCTCGAACAGCGCTGGAACTACGAGTTGCGCTGGTATATCGTCACGGACCGCAGCCTGCGCATCCGCGGCGGCATCTGGAGCACGCACGAACTCACTACCACGTTCGCCAATATCCAGGAAATTCGCGTCAGCTCCGGGCCGCTGCAAAAGTTACTGGGGTTGGCCGATGTAGAGGTCCACTCCGCCGGCGGCGGCAGCTCCGGCCCGCACGGCTCCCAAGGCGGGCACGTAGCCCGCTTCGAGGGACTCGACAACGCCAACGAGATTCGCGATTACCTAGTCGACAGTCTGCGCCGCTACCGCGATTCGGGGTTGGGCGAAGCAGACAAGGAAAAAACCGGTCCCGTGGTGGCTGCTGAGGTGGTGCTGGACGAGGTCCGGCAGCTCCGCGCCGCCTTAGCCCGGGGCTAACGTAGAGGCATGGCTACCGTAGTCAACATGCACGAAGCAGAAAGCAGCCTCTCCCGCCCTCGATGCTGAAAGACGACGTCCGAATTTCAGAGCAACACTTGCCACATGTGGCCCGGCTCCCAACGCTCCACAAGCATCCGTTCGACCGGCTACGCTCGTCCAGGCTCAAAACTAGAAAATGACGCTCGTGACGCCGGACGGGCACATGGCGAAATACGACGTGCGAGTCCTGTGGTAGCGCCCCCTTTGGTACACTAGAGGGATTGGCCGGAACACTCCAGTCCGTCTGTAGAGCCGTCCTTGCCGGAGGCTTCTGCTTAGTACTTGGCGGTTGCGCCAGCGCCCCGGCCAAGCCGCGCCTGCGCAGCTTCGTGCCGCCGCCGCTGCGGCGCCTGCTGCCGGACCCGGCACCGGTCCCCGAACTCAACGTCCCCGCGCCTGAAGCCGTGACCGTCGCGGTGGACCCGCACTTGCCCCCCAAAGGCTCTATTCCGCCGCGTCCCAGCAATCCGCAGTTCCTGATGGACAAGGCCGACCGCCTATTCGCCGACGGTCGCCGCGCCGTCCAGGAAGGCCGCAACCGTGACGCGCGCCGGTCTTTTGACGAGGCAATTCAGATCCTGATGTCCGAATCGCTGCCCGAAGACGCCGTGGAGCGCCGCCGCTTAGGCGAACGGCTGGATGACCTGGCCGACGCCATCTACCATTACGACGTGGATCAGCTCGGCTCCGGTCTCCCCGAGGCTCAAGCGGCCGAACTGCCGCCCCCGGTGGAGAAACAAATATTGGAAACCAATCTGCCGGTGAATCCCGGCCTGCGCGACCGCGTGCGGGAGCAGATTGAGACCACCATGTCCGAACTGCCGCTGGAAGTCACCGACTCCGTTCTGGGCTACATCGACTACTTCTCCACGGAACGCGGCCGCCGCGTCCTGCTTTCCGGCTTCGCCCGCGCCGGACGCTACCGGGAGATGATCTCCAAGGTATTCTCCGAAGAAGGACTACCGGAGGAACTGATCTTCGTGGCGCAGCTGGAATCGCACTTCAATCCGACCATCGTTTCCTACGCCCGCGCCGTCGGCATGTGGCAGTTCATGAGCTACACCGGCCCCAGCTACGGCTTGACGATTAACAAAGTAATCGACGAACGCCGCGATCCGGACAAAGCCACCCGCGCCGCCGCCCAGTTTCTCTACAGCCTGTACCGCCATTTCGGCGACTGGTACCTGGCCCTGGCCGCCTATAACTGCGGTGAAGGCTGCGTAGACCGCGCCATCCAGCGGACCGGCTACGCCGACTTCTGGGAGCTCCGCCGCCTGCACGCCCTCCCGCTCGCCACCACCAACTACGTACCCGAGATCCTGGCGATGACCATTATGTACAAGAACGCGGAAGCGTATGACTTGTACCTGGAACCCGACCCGGCGTTGGAGTACGACAACGTGGTCATGGACGCCGACACCGGCCTGAATCTAGTGGCCACTGCGATCAACCGTCCCGTGGGCCAGCTGAAGCAGCTGAATCCGGCGCTGCTACAGACTGTGGCTCCCCGTGGCTACGCCCTGCACCTGCCCGTGGGCGCGGATGCGCTGCTGAAAGCAGCGCTTGAAGCTGTGCCGACCGCGCAGCGCAAGAGCGCCCGCATCCATCTGGTGGAGGAAGCGGACACGCTGGTATCGTTGGCCAAGAAATACGGCACCACCGTGGCCCGTTTGACTGCTCTGAACGACGGTGTTCTGCCCGAGGCAGGCAAGTTCGCGCTGATCCCCCCCGTCCCGGCCCCCGCTCCGGCCCCGGTCAAGACGGCCAAGAAGGCATCCACCGCCAAATCCCCGGCCAAGGCGGCGTCCGCTGCCAAGTCCAGCACCAAAAAGTCGAGCGTTAAGACCAGCACCAAAACCAGCACGGCGAAAGTCAAGCCCTCCACCCGCGCCGGGGCGTAGTATTTTTTCCTTCAACATTTCCATTGTCAGGCACTTGCCTTCCGTGCAAAACGCGATATTCTAGACTCTGACCAAACGGGATGACCCAGATGGGTACTGGAGGCGGACGATGTTTGAATATCGGCTTTCTTTCAACGACGATATCGACGACGGATTTGACTTCGATGACGAGCCGGGTATGAACCTGGACGACGACATTGGGGACTACGACGAAGATGAGGTCGAGGAAATTGTCGTGGTGCGTGAGACGGTGGTGATTGTGCAGCCCCCGGTCGCCGTAGCGCCAGAGCCCCCGCCCGCCCCTGCTCCCGCGCGCAAGCCCGCACAGAGCGCGGCAGCGTCCAAGGCACCTGCGAAGAAAGCACCCGCAAAGAAGGCTCCGGCCAAGAAAGCTCCAGCCAAGAAAGCGTCTGCGAAGAAACCCCCGGCGAAGAAGAAGGCTCCCGCAAAGAAGGCCGCTCCGAAAAAGACGGTGAAGAAAGCGGTGAAAAAAGCTCCGCCCAAGAAAGCGGCACAGAAGATAGTGAAAAAGGCCGTAAAGAAAGCCGCCCCGAAAAAGAAGGCGGCTCCCAAGAAAAAGATTGCGAAGAAAGGCAAGAAGCGCTAGCGGCTACTTGCTGACAGCCCCTTTGCAGCGCTCATAGAGCGCCAACAGCGCGTCCACCTGCTCTTCGGGACTCTTCGGGGTCTTGCCGCCGGTGAACCCGGCGCCACCGGCGGATCTACCCACTCCGGCGGTTGTGGCGATGAAGCGCATCAGCTCCAGGGCCACTTCTTCTTTGCTCGATCCGCCACCGGCGGGCTTGGCGGTTGGTTCCTTTTCGTCACTCATATTATCCTAAGGTACTCGATTCGCCGCGCCGCGGGCGAACGGCCAACTTCTCATGCCAGTGGACGCCCTCCGCCTGATCCGCAAAATGCGCGGCGGCGCACAGGCACACTTGCTGGAATGCGCCGACGGCCACGCCTACGTGGTCAAGTTCCTCAACAATCCGCAACACCGCCGCATCCTGGCCAACGAATGGATCTCTTCGGCGTTCCTGCGCTACCTGGGCCTATCCACTCCAGAAGTGGCGGTGGTGAACGTCACTCCCGAATTCCTCGACGCCAATCCCGAGGTCTTCCTGCAGGCCGGCAAGGAGCGCGTGGCGGTGCTGCCGGGCTGGCATTTTGGCTCGCGCTACCCGGGCGAGGTGGCTCGCACCGTGGTCTACGACTTCCTGCCCGACGCTCTACTGCCCAAGGTAGCGAACATCGGCGAGCTGCTCGGCATGCTGGCGTTCGACAAGTGGATGGGCAACGCCGATTCGCGGCAGGCGATCTTCTTCCGCGCGCGCGTTTCCGAGCTCGGTCCCGTGGGCGCGCCCGAACGGCTCGGCTTTGTGGCCCAGATGGTGGACAACGGCTACGCTTTTGAAGGCCCGCACTGGCGCTTCGGCGAGTCCGCGATTCAAGGGCTGTACTTTCGCCTTCTGGTGTACGAAAACGTAACCGGGCTCGATTCCTTCGAGCCGTGGCTGGGGCGAATCCGAAATTTCCCTGACGCCGTAGTGGATCAAGCGCTGAAGAGCCTGCCGCGCACTTGGATCGAGGGCGACGAAGAGGCGTTTGAGAGGCTGCTGACGCAACTAATGCGGCGGCGCGCGCGTGTGGCGGATTTGATTGAAGCGTGCCGGTCGGCGCGCAGCGACCCCTTCCCGGCCTGGAAGGGCAAATGAGTCCCGCCGAATTCACGCGCCGGCGCTGGGTCACTGACGGTGCCATGGCCACGCACTTGTTCTCAAAAGGCGCAGCCCATCCTGTTGAGGCTTTGAACTTGACCAACCCCGGGCTGGTCACAACCGTGCATCGGGAATACTTGGATGCGGGCGCACAAATCCTCCGCACCAATTCCTTTGGAGGGACGCTGGGTGCCAAGCAGGCCAGCTTGGACATCGCACGCAAGGCCGCACAAGACCGTGCGCTGGTGGCAGGAGTGATTGGCTCCACCGGTGCTGACGGAACTCGCGAATGGTTCCGCGACTGCGCACTTGCGCTTCATGGTGTGGACCTCTACATCCTCGAAACCTTCACCAGTCTGGCCGAGCTTTCCATTGCGGTGGCAGCGGTGCGCGAAGTTTCGGACCAAACGCTGATCGCACAAGTCAGCGTGGAGCAGGACGGCACGCTGCGCGACGGCTCGCAGCCGGAAGCTTACGGCCATGCCCTGGACGCGCTGGCAGCCGACGTGATCGGCTTCAACTGCTGCTTTGGCCCGGAGTCCATCGCCTCCGCGTTCGACCGTGTTCGAGCCGCCACCACCAGGCCGATGAGCGCGTGCCCCAACCTCAGCACGGAAAACATCGCGGCCTATGCGCGGCGTTTTCTTGACTCCGGAGCGCTCGTCGTCGGAGCCTGCTGCGGCAGCACGCCGGAACATATCCGAGCCATCGCGTACGAACACGCTACACTGGATTCACAGTGGCCACGGACCTGATCGAAACGGACCCCCAGGACCCTTATCACGGCGCGATTGAACGCGCAGCCGCGATCCTACGCCGGGGCGGCGTAGTGGCGATCCCTACAGACGCACTCTACTCGCTGGTCTGCGACCCACTGAGCCTCAAGGCCGTCGGACGCATTTTCCAGGCCAAGGGCCGCGAGGCCAACCGCGCGCTGCCCATGATCGTGGATGGCATCGTGATGGCCGAAGAACTCGCCACTGATGTTCCCGCTCGCTTCCGCGTGCTGGCCCGCCGATTCTGGCCCGGACCACTGACCATCATCACCCGAGGTTCGTCGCGCGTGCCGCTCAAGGTCACCGGCAACACCGGCAGGCTCGCCATGCGCCAACCCAAGGGCGCGATTCCCCTGGCGCTGCTCGAAGCTATGGGCCAGCCCCTCATCGCCACCAGCGCCAACCTCTCCGGCCAGCCCACCTGCACCAGCGGCATCGAAGTCTTCGGCGTCATGGACGGCAAGGTGGACCTGGTGCTGGACGGCGGCCGGTGTGCGGGCCCCGGAGCAACCACCGTGGACATCACCGAGCCCTTTTGGAAAGTTCTCAAGGAAGGCGCGGTCACCGAACAGGAGATTGCGGACATACTAGGATCATGACCGACGAAGAACGCCAACACCTCGACAAAGTCGCCGCAGGCCTGGGCATCGGCAAGCTGAAGCGCCACATCTTTCTGTGCGCCGACCAGACCAAGCCCAAGTGCTCCACGCAAGAGGCCAGCGTTGCCAGCTGGGAGCATCTCAAGGGGCGCCTGAAGGTGCTCGGCCTCACCAAGTCCACGAACGACAACTGCGTGTTCCGCACGAAAACAAACTGCCTGAAGGTCTGCGAGCAGGGGCCCATAGCGGTGGTGTATCCCGAGGGCGTGTGGTATCACTCGGTCACGCCGGAGGTGGTGGAGCGGATCATTCAGGAGCACCTGATCGGCGGGGAGCCGGTGGAAGAATTTGTCTTCGCCCGCGATCCGCTAGGGCAGCCGTAGCGTTCCCCGCAAGATCTCCGCGGCAGCGATGCCGGGATCTCCCTTTGTGGGTAGTTCCGCCAGCAGACGCTTGTAGACCGCATTCTTCGCGGCATCCGGCAGAGCCTGGAACGCGTCCGAGTACACCATGTAGCTGCACGGGAACTCGAACAGGCGCGTATCCAGATTGAGTTGGCGCAGGCTGCGGCCTTTGGAATCGCGCGGGCCCTGCGCGGAGAACTTCGCCGCGAATCCGGAGCCTGCGGGAAATCGCACCGTGAGTTTCGCTTCGCCAGTGAACATCAGGTACGCGGCAACTTCTTTCGCCCCGTCTTCAATCGACGCAGGCTTGGTGCGCACATCCCAGCCGTAGCGGGTGATCAGGCCGGTTGCGTACATCTGATGGTCGAAGACCATGAGCGCGGCGGCATCGCTATAGGGCGAAAGGTAGCGGTCGACGGGGAATTCTGCTTCGAGCGAGCGGACGGGGATAGAGTTGACAACCTCAGGCTGGTCCCTATCCGTCACGCGCAGATTACCCATGTGCCGGATTCCTCCTGGCGCTCCAGTAACGTACCAGCCGCCCCAGCGCTGCTCGATGGGCGTGCGGTGGTCGATGGCATCGGCACCGTAGATGACCAGCGGTTCGCCGTCAGCGCCGGGACGCACGCTGCGCACAATGGGGCCGGGCGTGCCGAGGCTGGTGTCACTTCGATGGCAGGCAAGACAGGCGTTGTCCCGGTCAAAGCGAGGCGGACGCCCCGGGTCCTGGGCAAGCTTGTAGAAAATCGTGCCGCGCTTCGGGTCCTGGGCGGCGATTTCGATGAAGCCGCCATACATCCAGCCGACAGCGACGGAGTCGTTGAAAAAGATGCTGCGTGGATTGGTGGGCGAAATCAGCGCGGCCTGTAAACTGGTTCGCGTCTGCACCACGATCTGCGACTCCACCGGGACATTCAGAGCCTCCAACAGAGACTTGAGGTAGCCGCCGCGCGAGGTGTAGGCAAGCTTGGCGGACCCAGCGGCCAGCCGGGCAGCAAGCTTCGCCACGGGATCGACGCTCGGTCCGTAGTAGTCGATGGCGGGGTCAGCGGGCGACGGCGGGAACGTATCGGCGAAATCGGCGAACGTAACGATAGCCGCGAGAAACACCCCGGTGATGATGGCGAGAATCCGCATCCTCAGACAATTATGTCAGTTCGCCGACGGCATCTGGACGCTGTCGATCACCAGCGTCTCCACCGGCGCGCGGGTGGATTCGAGCTTCAGGCCGAGCTGTTCCTGAACCGCCGTGAACGAAGACGGCAAAGGAGAGCCCGCCGCAAGGTCCTTTTCCGGGGCCCATTCGAGGTGGATGGTGAATGAGCCGGTGAGTCCGGTGCGATCCACGACGGGGCGGCCCAGGTCGAACTCCAGCATACTGGCGAGACTGGCAACCGTAATGCTCGCGCTGTTGATGTTACCAATCCGCAGGGTCCGCGCCTCTTCGCCGCTGGCCGGCGTAAGCCTAGCGCCGCCGCTCGCGACGGTCAACGCATAGGCAGGGACTTGACGAATTTCGTTGTGCGCCTTAAGTTGGAACCGATCCTGCAGCAGCGTTTGCAGCATCAGCAACACCTGATCACGCGGGATAAGACCGGCCGGCTGCGCTTGAATGTCGAAACCCTGCGTCTTCGCCCAGGGCGGTGCGCCGGAGATTTGGAGGTCCCTGAGGCCTCGGGCGAAGCGGAGCAGAGTCCACAACGTCACGTTGCGCGTGGAAAAAGTGCCGCTCGGAGAGATGTCGTAGGAAAAGCTGGTCTCCGGGCCGTCCGGGTTGAGTTTGATGGAGGCTACCTCAAACGCCGGTGCCGGTTGCGCGAGGCAACAGCCAGCGAGGAAGAGCAGGGCGGCGAGTCTCATACCTGATCATACGCCGCCCGCGTCATTTCGTTGACTACGCGCCGTAGAAAAATTCTTCGCGCACGATCTTTCCGTCCTTCACCAAATAGACGGCAAGTTCGTCCATCGTAATCCGGTTGCCGGATGTTTTGTTGGTGATGTCATAGACGAAGCGAACGCAGAAGCGCGCGTCGGAGACCAGCGGGCCTTCCACCGTGGCGCTGTGGACTTCGTGTTCCGACATCCACCATTCGGATTTTCCGCGCACCGCGTCAAGGCCGTGCATTTCGCGCGTGCCGTCCGGCATCGGCGTCCCTTCCACGCTCACGATGTCCTGGGCATAGAGGGTGGAGATGGCTTCCATGGCTTGGCCCTGGCGGCACAGTTCCACAAGTTTGTCTGCGATTTCTTGAGTGGTCATAGCCGGAGTCTAGCACCCTCAATTGACGGTCCAATGACGACGCGTTCCGCGCGCGCCTGCTATCCTAGCCATGGGAGCGTTCCCGCCGCAATATCTGTACGCGGCCTTCTAATATTGATCCAACAGTCAATGTCATGGGACCTGACTCGATGATGTGCCGGTGAGCAAGCTCCCGCATGCAAGTGCGATGGAGAAGCCTGATGGTACTCGGAAGGTTCCGCCCTGTTAAGTTCGGGGTCAAATGACGGAGGTCGTGGTGGCGCGGAACGTTCCCTTAGAAAAAGCTCCCTTTTGACCAACATCCTCTTCATAGGCGATATCTTCGCCTCCACCGGACGCGGCATGGTGGCGCGCCATCTGCCGGAAATCGTCGCTTTGGAAAACATCCACCTGACCATCGCCAATGGCGAAAACGCGGCGGGAGGTTTCGGCATCACGCCGCAGCTGGCCGACGAGATTTTCGGCTTCGGCGTACAGGTGATCACCACCGGCAACCACGCCTGGGACAAGCGCGAGTGCTACGAATACTACGACCGCCAGCAGCGCCTGCTGCGCCCCGCCAACTACCCGGCGGAGCTGCCCGGTTCAGGGCTGGTGAAAGTGAAAGCCTCGAACGGCGTGGAGTGCGCCGTGATGAATCTGCAAGGCCGCTCGCACATGGTCCCCATCGATTGCCCGTTCAAAAAGGCGGATACGCTGATCGCCTCGCTGGCGCCGCACACCAAGGTGCGCTTCGTGGATTTTCACGCTGAGCTGACAAGCGAAAAAGTCGCCATGGGCTGGCATCTGGATGGGCGCGTATCCGCGATGGTCGGCACGCATACGCATGTGCCTACCGCCGACACGCGCATCTTGCCCAAGGGCACGGCGTATCAGACCGACGCCGGCATGACGGGCCCCTACAGCGGCGTCATCGGCGTCGACAAGGACATTGTGCTGCAAAAGTTCCTGAAGCAAATTCCCGTGAAGATGCAAGCCGCGCAGAACAATCCCGAACTGCACGGCGTCATCGTCGAAGTGGATGAGGCGACCGGCAAGGCCACCGCCATCCGGCGCGTTGAAGTAATCGGGTCTTAGTCACCTTACGGTCGTGGATCGCATGGAAGGTGCGATTATTGAAGAAGTCCCGTGACCCTGACCTTTGAACAAGCCCGCGCCTGCGTGTTGCAGCAAGTCGGCACCCACCGCAGCAACTTGGCCGTGGAGCACATCTCCGCGCTGGACGCGGCTGGACGCATCCTGGCCGAGCCTATTCTGGCCGACCGCGACTATCCGCCATTCCCGCGCTCTGCCCGCGATGGGTTCGCGGTGCGCTCGGCGGACTTGCCTGGAGAACTCGCGATCATCGGCGAAGTGCGCGCGGGCGAAACGTTCCGGGGTTCCGTTGCGGCAGGGCAAGCCGTGGAAATCATGACGGGCGCTCCGCTGCCGGATGGCGCGGACGCAGTGGTGATGGTGGAGCACACTGAACGTAGCGGCGACCTCGTCCACATCGACCGCACGCAGGCCGGCGGCGACAACTTCAACCCGCGCGGCGTCGAGGCACGCCTGGGAGCCCAACTGCTGGAACCCGGCACGCGCCTCGGGTTCAGCGAAATTGCGCTGCTCGCCACCGTCGGCAAGGAACGGCTCACCGTCTACGCCAAGCCCCGCGTGGCCATCCTGCCCACAGGCGACGAACTGGTGGACGTGGGGCAGACACCGGACGCCTCGCAGATCCGCAACTCGAACGCCTGGTCCATGGCCGTGCAAGCCGCCCGCGCCGGCGCCGAGCCGGTGATCCTGCCCATCGCGCGCGACAACTACGACGCCACGCGGAAGCTGGTGGAACAGGGACTCGCCTGTGACCTGCTTCTGCTCTCCGGCGGCGTTTCCGCGGGCAAGTACGACATCGTAGAGAAAGTCCTGGCGGACCTGGGCGCGGAATTCTACTTCACGCGCGTGTTGATTCAACCCGGACAACCGCTGGTCTTTGGCAGCGTGCAGGGCCGCTTCTTCTTCGGACTGCCCGGCAACCCAGCGTCAACGATGGTCACCCTGGAGGTCTTTGCGCGCGCCGCGATTGAGCTGCTCAGCGGCGTGACCGAGGCTTCCCTGCCCTTCCTGCAGGCTCCGCTTTCGCGCGATTTCCGACAGAAGACCGGACTCACGCGCTTCCTCCCCGCCCGCGTCTCTGCCGACGGCAGCAGCGTGGAACCGCTATCCTGGCAAGGGTCAGGCGACGTGGCGGCGGTTAGCCGCGCGAATGCTTTCTTGGTCACCGAGCCGGATCGCGATCAGTGGTCCGCAGGCGATATGATCCGAGTGCTACTTAAATGAAGAAGCTTTCCCACTACGACGAAAAAGGCCGAGCCAGCATGGTGGACGTCTCCGCCAAGGCCGAGACCAAGCGCACGGCCACAGCCCAGGCGTTCGTGAAGATCCGGCCCGCTGTGCTGAAGCAGCTCCCGCAAAACCCCAAGGGCGATCCGCTGGAGGTGGCTCGCATCGCCGGCATCCAGGCCGCGAAGCGAACTTCGGATTTGATCCCCATGTGCCATCCCCTGCTGCTCTCGCACGTGGACGTCAAGGCGGAGATAACGGCCCGTGGCGTGCTCATTACTTCTACTGTGACAATTTCCGGACCCACCGGTGTCGAGATGGAGGCGCTGACCGCCGCGTCCGTCGCGGCGTTGACTGTCTACGACATGACCAAGGCTCTCGACAAGGGAATCGAAATTCAAGACGTGTACCTGCTCTCGAAGACAGGCGGAAAGTCAGGCGACTACGCCCGCCCAGCACTGAACCGCGACCGTAAGGGAGCGGACAGGCGGTGAACCTCGCCATCCTCACCATCAGCGACTCCGCCGTCGCCGGCACCCGCGCCGACCTCTCCGGCCCCGCCCTCGAAGCCAAAGCCGTCGAACTCTCTTGGACCGTGACCACCAAACTCACCCTCCCCGACGAATCCGAACACATCTCCACAACCCTACGCGAACTGGCGGACTCCGGCGAGTTCGACGTCATCCTCACCACGGGCGGCACCGGCCTCGCCCTGCGCGACGTCACCCCCGAAGCCACAAGGCGCATCGCCGACCGCGACATCCCCGGTTTCGGCGAACTCATGCGCAGCGAAGGCCTCAAGGCAACCAAGTTTGCCCCGCTCTCCCGTGGAGGCGGCTGGACGCGCAGGACCACGCTCATACTGAATGTACCCGGTTCCCCCAAGGGAGCCGTCGAATCCTTGATGGCCGTTGCCCACCTAATCCCCCACGTCGTCGACCTGCTGCACGGCCGCACGGAGCACAAATGATCCCCGCCGCACTCCTAGCGCTCCTGCTTGCCCAACAGGAACCGGACATCCGCTCCACGGTGGTCAACGTCCAGGTTCCAGTGACGGTATTGGACAAGAAAGGCAACTTCCTCCCTAGTCTGACCGCAGAGGATTTCCGGCTGTATGACGCGGGCCTGCCGGCGAAGGTGCAGGTGGACGAATCCGCGCGGCCCATTTCCTTGGTGGTCGCGGTGCAGGCCAGCTCCGGAACGCGCGGCGTGTTGGATACGGTCCGCAAGGCGTCCGCGTTGTTTCTCCCCTTGGTTGCGGGTGAGACCGGCGAAGTCTCCGTGATCACCTTCGATCATCGCGTGGAAGTGCTCAGCCCGTTCACCTCCGATGGCGCACAGCTGCGAACCGCGTTCGCCAAGCTAAAGTCGGGCAGCACGCAACACCATCTGGATGACGCCACGATGGAAGCCATCCGCCTGCTGCGCACACGCGGAGCCGAACGCCAGAAAGTGGTGCTGCTCATCTCTGAGTCCTTTGATCAAGGCAGCGCCGTGACGCCCACCGATGTCTTCACCTTCGCCGCGCTCGACGACGTTTTGATCTACGGCGTGCGCGTGAAGCAAAACAAGCCGCCGCCCACACCTGCGAAAAATCCAGTGCCGCCCGAGGCACGTTTACCCATGGGAGGAGAAATCCAGACGCAGACTTCCGATGCGCGCGTGGCCACGGTCGGGGGCGGGGTCTTTCAAAGCCTGCTCACCGCCAACAATCTTGCCGCCTACAGCCAAGCCACCGGTGCGCGCGAACTGACCTTCACCAACCAGAAATCGCTGGAGTCCGCCATCGCCACCATCGCCAAGGAAGTCCACAGCCAGTACCTGCTCACTTTCGCCCCGCAGGACCCCACGCCGGGGTATCATGACCTGACAGTGCAGGTGACCGCCCTCGACCTACAGGTGCGCGCCCGGCACGGTTACTGGGCGCTAAAATAGAACTATGCGGAAACTCTGGCTCGCCGCGATTCCCGTGCTCGTCACCGGGCTCCTGATTGCCCAGGACCAGATCGAGACTCCCATCTTCCGCTCTGACGTCGTCAACGTGCAGGTCCCCGTGAGCGTGCGCGACTCCAAAGGCGACTTCGTCAACGGACTCGCGCCCGTCGATTTCCAGTTGCTGGATCAAGGCGTCCCGCAGCCCATCAAGCTGGATGTCGCGGCGCATCCAATCTCCCTGGTGATCGCGGTGCAGACAGATCAAACCGCCCGCCAGATTCTGACCACGGTGCAGAAGACCGCCAGCATTTTTGGACCACTGGTGGCGGGCGAAACCGGCGAAATCGCAATTATCGGGTTCGACACCTACGTCCGCGTTCACACGCCGTTCACCTCGAACCAGGAGGAAATCAAAGCCGGATTCGCCAAGCTGAAACCCCAAGGCTCCTTGCACAAACTGGACGACGCCGCCATGGAAGGCGTCCGCATGCTGAAAAACCGCGGCAAGGATCGCAAAAAGGTCCTCATCCTCATCAGCGAAACGCGCGACAAAGGCAGCGCCGTCACCCCGCGCGACGTGGCCACCCAGGCCGAATTTACAGACGTCCAGATCTACGCGGTCAGCATGAATCACCTGTTGAATCAGCTGACCACCAAGGCAGAACCCAACCGCCCGAACCCGGTGCCGCCGGAGTTCCGCGGCAATCTGCCCATGGGCACCATGCAGACCGGCACCACCGACGCGCAGACCAACATGGGCAACTACGCACCCATCGTCAAGGAAATCTATGCGCTAGTGAAGGGCATCTTCGTCGACAACTCACTGGAAGTCTATACCAAGCTGACCGGAGGCCTGGAGCAAAACTTCGTGAGCCTGAGCGGCCTGGAAGACGCCGTGCATCGGATTGGCGAGGAGGTTCACAGCCAGTACCTGCTGACCTTCGCGCCGACGAGCCAGGAGGGCGGCTACCACGAGATTACCGTCATCGTCCCCACCGCGCCCAACCTGAAGATTGCCGCGCGCCCCGGCTACTGGATCGCCCCGCGCGGCCCCAGTAAGGACGCTGCTAAGAAGTAGCCGGCTCGACCACCGCGCTCATCGAACCCTTGGACACCGCCATGCGCGGGTCCGCCCCATACGCGTGAATTTGATCGCGCCCAAACTCGGCCTGCTCCCGTTCGCACACGATCACCACCACCCGCCCCATGGCGTCCACTTCGCAGGCATGCTTGTAGGCGGTCTCCGGGGAGAGCACAAAGATGGCACACAGCATCTCCACCACGTATTCGTAGGTGTGCTCGTCGTCGTCCAGCAGCACGACGCGGTACATCGGCGTCTCATCGTCGCGGTTCGCGACCCCTGTTCCGGTGCCCGTCCCGATGCTTGGCGCTGTGAGCGGTAAAGTTTCCGGCATCGACCCCTTGCTACTCAATGCTAGAATGAAATCTAAGGGGGGCGCAACGGATTCGACGGGATTGATTTAGCGTGGTGAGTCGTGCCGGGTTCCGAGCTCCCGTAAAACGATCGGAAAACAACAACTGCCAACAACAATCAGCAGTTCGCATACGCAGCCTAATTAATTAGGCCGCCGGTCTGGTGGAATGAGCCTGCGCGCTCTGCCGAGACCGTCATCTTTGCAGGATAGGCCTAAAGCTTCTGTTCGGAGCTCACAGCCGAGACCAATCGGACTAAGCTGTTCCGTTCTTGCCGGTGCCTTACGGAGCAGACGAAAACTACCGAACCGGAAACGCACGTAGTCTTTTCGCGGTAAACTTTTTCGGACGCGGGTTCGACTCCCGCCGCCTCCACCATAACTTTAGCGACCGCGGGCGTCACCCGGTCGCAGGCGATACACTCTGTCTACCTCTTGCAAAGCGAATCGCACCCGAGCCAGCGTTACATTGGCCTCACCGACAATCTCAAGTCCCGCCTAGCCAAACACAACCAAGGCGGAGTCCCGCATACCTCGAAGTTCACGCCGTGGGCGCTTCAAACCTACGCAGCCTTCTCCACCCGTGAACAAGCCGTCGAGTTCGAGAAGTATCTAAAATCCGGCTCTGGCAGAGCCTTCGCCAATCGCCACCTTTGGCAGGTCTCCGAGCCTCCGACTCAGAAAAGCGACGCTACCTTCATCCGAGCCGTCGGCGCCAGCACCGAAAGCGCCGAGCGCACTCCACTCAGTTGGCTGACCTTCGCCCCATCGAACTCCACCAGCGCCGCGCGCACAATGGCACTTGGCGTAGCCCCCGCCGCCAGCAGTCCGGCAAGGGCTGTTTGCAGCGGAGGCAGGCTCGGGTTGAAGGCCGCGTTCTCAATGTAAGATCCCGTGAAGATCCGCCTATCCACCGTCAACAGCGCCACCCCCGAGTGCGCCCGCGTGTACGGAGCATACGACTTGCGTGCCGACTCGAACGCGGCCAGCACCACGGCATCCTTGGTCCGCGCGACCAACGCCACTGGGTTGTCCATGGGCGGCAGCGCACCCTGCTTCCGTCCCAGGTCCTGGGGTCCGAATGCAGCAGGCAGCAGTTGTGACAGCTTCACCGACCGGGCGCCCTTCACCAGCACACGAATCTCTCCGTCCGGGGACAGCTCCTGCAGGAACTGGCGGCAGTGCCCGCACGGAGCCGCCGTCACCGCGATGTCTGTCACCTCGCGCTCGCCCGCCATGTAGGCATTGGCCAGCGCCGCCTGCTCGGCATGAACGGTCTGGCTCAGCGGTAATCCAGGGATCTCAATGTTCGCGCCCAGGTACACCCGTCCACTGCCACCCCGCACCACCGCGCCGACGAAAAATCGCGACAAGGGGGCAAACGCGCGGGCCTGCGCCTCCGGCAACAGCGCCAGCATCCCGCGCTGCGTCACCCGAGCCCCATCGGAGGATAGGATGGCAACTCGCGCGAGACGTAAGCAGCCACCGTCGGATCGCTGTTCAGAATCAGCAGCGCGTCTAATGCAACCTCCGCGGCTAACTCTTCGCCGGCCACTTTCCATTCATTGGTGTGCCGGTTGGCGAAGATCGCATTGACCGCGCCACACGGCAACCCTCCACCTTCGGTGGCGCACCACACGAACAGCGCCGACGCCTCCATCGAATAACAGGCCGCCCCCAGCCGCAAGACCTCTTCGTGCCGGGCCAGCATCTTCGGCGGAACCGAGCCGAACAAATTCGGCCGGCCCTGTCCGCCGTAGAAATCGCTACTGGTGCATTCGAGGCCCGTATGCCAGTGCCCCGGAGCGAGTTTCGCGGCGGCTTGATGCAATGCGCTGACCACTTGCCAGGACGCGATGGCAGGAAATTCCTTCGGAGCCCAGTCATCCGCGGTGCCGTCGAAACGGATCGCGCCGGTGGGGATGATGACTTCCCCCGGTTTTGACTTTGCAATCAGGCTCCCGCACGAGCCCACACGGATGAAAATCCGGGCTCCGCTGCGCACCGCCTCCGGCAGCACAATCCCCGTGGATGGCCCGCCCATGCCGGACGTGGTCACGGATACGCGCGTGCCTTTGTAGTCGCCGGTGTAAGACGTGAGCCCGCGGTGGGCGTTCGAGAACCGCTTAAAATTCTGCAGATACTTCCGCGCGATCATACCCGCGCGGCCCGGCGCTCCCACGATCAAACACAGGGAAGAAAGGTCACCGTCTCCGGTATGCGTGTGGTACTGAATGCGTGTGTGCGGACTGTCGGCTCGGGGCATTGCGAACCCAGCATAACAAACATGCAATACTGGCTCTGCTATGAGTGCTCTTCAGGTTTCCCGCCATCCCTTGGTGCAGGACAAAATCACCCGCCTTCGTGAAGCCGCCCGGTCCCCTGAAACGTTCCGCATGTTGGTGGGACAAGTGACCACGTTGCTGCTGTACGAGGCGCTGGCCGACCTCACGGTCACCCCGCACACCGTGCAAACTCCGGTCGCCGAATGCCAGGGAGCCCGTCTAGGCCAGCAAGTCGGTTTTGTCCCGGTGCTGCGCGCCGGACTGGGAATGATGCCCGCCGCGCTCGAACATGTGCCCAATGCGCAAGTCTGGTGCCTGGGCATGTACCGTGACGAAGAACGCTTGATCCCGATGCCCTACTACGACAAGATGCCCGAGCATCCCACCGCGGACTTGTACTGCGTGCTCGACATCATGCTGGCCACCGGAGGCTCGGCTTGCGACGCCATCGCCCGGGTGCAGCGCTACGGCAAACCGGTGCGTCTTGTAAGCCTGATCGCGGCTCCGGAAGGCGTGCGCAAGGTCGCCGCGGAACACCCGGACACCAACGTCTACGTCGGCGCGCTGGATAGCCACTTGAATGAAAAAGGCTACATCGTTCCCGGCCTAGGCGACGCTGGCGACCGTTACTTCAACACCCTAGGCTAACAAGAGCAGTAGATTTCAGAATTGAGTTATTTAAAGTACAACTTTAGACAACTCAACTATTCCCCGCAACAACAAC
Organism: Bryobacterales bacterium; assembly: GCA_947446025.1. Classification (GTDB taxonomy): domain Bacteria; phylum Acidobacteriota; class Terriglobia; order Bryobacterales; family Bryobacteraceae; genus Palsa-187. Next base: position 14,305 of record CANFEY010000013.1, on the reverse strand, counting down.
TTGAGTTTCCTAAAGTTCTAGTTTAGAATTCTCATATTAGATCCGCGTTCAGAAACCTCGGAATCACCGTCCTGGACGCCACCCGCCACTACCCCTCGATCGTCCTCGCCGGGCCCCGCCGCTCCGGAAAAACCACGCTTTTACGGCAGCTTTTCCCCGATTCCACCTACGTGCTCCTCGAGGACCCCGACTTCCAGGCCCGTGCCCGCTCCGACCCTCGCGGCTTCCTCGACGGGCTCACGCTTCCCGTGGTCTTCGATGAAATTCATAATGTACCAGAGCTCTTCCCCTACGTCCGCACCCGCATCGACAGGGACCCGCGCAAGATGGGCCAGTGGATGTTCATCGGCTCGCAGGAGGCACCCTTGATGCAAGGCGTCAGCGAGTCCATGGCCGCGCGGCCGTGCTCCAACTCCTGCCCTTCAGCCGGTCCGAGACGCCCCGCGTCACCCTGCTCCATGGCGGCTTCCCCGAGGTCGTCTCGAACCCAAGGGCCGCGCCCTCTGGTTCAGCTCCTACATCCAAACCTATCTCGAGCGCGACGTCCGCTCCCTCATCAACGTCCGCGACCTCGGCACGTTCCGCCGATTCCTCGCCATGCTTGCCAGCCGCCACGGCCAGATCCTCAATCGCACTGACCTCGCCGCCCCGCTCGGCATCTCCGTCCCCACGATCAATGAGTGGCTGCACGTGCTTGAGATCACCGGCCAAGTCATGCTGGTGCCGCCCTACTTCAACAACTTCGGCAAGCGCCTTATCAAGTCGCCGAAAGTCTACATCGGCGACTCCGGCATGGCCTGCTACCTGCTCGGCATCACCAGCCAAGCCGAGCTCGACCGCTCGCCATTCCTTGGCACGCTATTCGAGGGCTTCGTCGCCAGCGAGATACTGAAGGCCCAGATCAACCAAGGCCGCCGCAAGGAGCTGTACCATTTCCGTGACCAGCAAGGTCTGGAGGTCGACTTCCTGTTCCCGTCGACCGGCAGCAGCCTGTGGATGATCGAGTGCAAGTCCACCAGGACGATGCTGCCACCGATGGCCGGACCGCTCGCGTCCCTGCGCCGGGTTGTCCCCAACAAAACCACAGTCCGCGCGAGCGTGATCCACCGCCCGGCCAAGACTCCTGCGGGCACCCGCGCCCTAGCCCCCGGAATCGAGGCCCTCGACGTAGACGCCTTCATCACAGAACTAACTCCTCCCCTCAAGCCCCCACGTGCACCAGCACGGAACCGCCACACATAAGTGTACGGACAGACGCTGAAGCAAACTATAAAGGATCATGCCTCTCACCCCTGGTGACCGCATTGCCCACTTCGAGTTGCTCGGCGTCCTAGGTCGCGGAGGCATGGGTGAGGTCTACCGAGCCCGCGATCCCAAGCTGGACGCGAAGTCGCCATCAATTCCCGCACCTTGCGTGCTACAATTGGCTGTTTGGGTTTCCAACGCCTACCTGAAGGACTCCCAAATTTGACCGAGCTGTAAAAATCCCTGGAGGATCCCACCAAGTGGCTGATAAAGTTAGACATATTTTCACGTCGGAATCGGTGAGCGAAGGCCACCCCGATAAGATGGCAGATCAGGTCTCGGACGCCGTACTCGACGCCGTACTCTCTGTCGACCCCACAGGCCGCGTGGCATGCGAAACGCTTGTCACCACCGGGCTCTGTATCGTCTCCGGCGAAATCACCACCACCGCGGTGCTGGATATCCCGAAGATTGCCCGCGAAGTGATCGCCTCGATCGGTTTTACTGACGCCAAGATGGGTTTTGATTCCAAGACCTGTGGCATCGTGAACCTGATCCAGACGCAGTCCCCCGACATCGCCATGGGCGTGGATACGGGCGGCGCGGGCGACCAAGGCCTGATGTTCGGCTACGCCTGCGACGAAACTCCTGAGCTGATGCCGCTGCCTATCATGTTGGCCCACAAGCTGGTGGAACAACAGAGCAAGATCCGCCGCACCGGCAAGCTCACCTACCTGCGTCCCGACGCCAAGAGCCAAGTCTCCGTCGAATACGATGGCGACAAGCCCGTGCGCATCGACGCGGTGGTGATCTCCACCCAGCACGATGACGACGTGTCCACCGCCAAACTGCGCGCCGACGTGCGCAAGCACATCATCGACCCCATCATCCCCTCGAACATGGTGGACAAGAACACCAAGTACCACATCAACCCCACTGGCCGTTTCGTTATCGGTGGACCGCACGGTGACACCGGCCTCACGGGCCGCAAGATCATCGTCGACACGTATGGCGGCATGGGCCGTCACGGTGGCGGTGCGTTCTCCGGCAAGGACCCGACAAAGGTCGACCGCTCGGCTTGCTACTTCGCGCGCTACATTGCGAAGAACATCGTGGCTTCTGGTCTCGCCAGCCGCGTGGAAGTCCAACTGGCCTACGCCATCGGCGTTGCGGAACCGGTATCGGTCGCCGTCAACTCCTTCGGCACCAGCAAGCTCAGTGAAGAGCAGTTGGTCAAGATCGTGCGCGCCAACTTCAACATGACCCCCAAGGGCATGATTGAAACGCTCAAGTTGCGCCGTCCTATCTTCCGTCCCACGTCCTACTACGGCCACTTCGGCCGCACCGGCGCGGGCTTTACTTGGGAAGCCACCAACAAAGCGGCTGCTCTCAAGGCCGCTGCGAAGAAGGCGTAAAGAAGTTCGTTTCATGGGCCCCACCCTTACGGGTGGGGCCATGTGTTTTTGAGAAGACATTGGAGAACCTATCGTGGCCCTGATTGAAGGATGCAAGCATTCGCTCGAAATTACCGTTCCCGTCGCGGACGTTGAGAAGGAAACGGAGCGCGTTGTCGCCGACATTCAAAAGAAGGTCCGCCTGCCCGGCTTCCGTCCCGGGAAGGCCCCCCTCAGCTTGGTGAAATCCAAGTTCTCGCAGGAGATCAACCAGGACGTGATCGAAGCCGTGGTCCCGCGCTTCTTCCATGAGACCGCCGCCAAGGAAGGTCTACAAGTTGTCGGTAAGCCGAACGTTGTGGATGTTCACTTCCACGCCGGCGAGCCCATCACATTCAAAGCTGAATTCGAAGTCGCACCCACCATCGAACTGGGCGAATACCGCGGCGTCGCCGTCCCCTACGCTGAACCCGAAGTCACCGACGCCGACATCGCCGAGCGCGTCGAAGCCGTTCGCGAACAGAAAGCCGAATACGTCAACGAAGAGCCCCGCGCGCTCGCCGATGGAGACTACGCCGTGGTCTCGCTCGAAAGCATCTCCGGCGTTGCGGAAAAGATCTCGCAAGACGAATTGATGATGAAGATCGGCGACGAAGCCACGCTGGCCGCGTTTAGCGAAAACCTGCGCGGAGCCTCACCCGACGAAGTCCGCGAGTTCGACATCGTTTACCCCGAAGACTACGACCGCGCCACCTTGGCCGGCCGTACCGTCCGCTTCCAGGCCACCGTCAAAGCGGTTCGCCGCAAGGAACTGCCGGAGCTGAACGACGAATTCGCCAAGGACCTGGGCGACTTCCAGACGCTGGACGAGTTCCGCGAAACCGTCCGCCGCACCATCTTCCAGGAGCGCGAACATCAAGCCCAGGAAGCCGCCAAGCACGCCATCATCGACAAGCTGGTGGACACCCACGATTTCCCCGTCCCGAACGCCTACATCGACCGCCAGATCGAGATGAACATGGAGCAGCAGCTGCGCCAGCTCTCGGGCCAAGGCGTGGACCTGAGCAAACTGAATCTCGACTGGACCAAGCTGCGCGAAGCACAAGCGCCCCGCGCACTGCGCGACGTGAAGGCGTCCCTGCTGCTGGATAAAGTGGGCGAACGTGAAGCGGTCGCCGTGACCCAGGAAGAGATCGACGTGGAAGTGAACCGCATCGCCCGCCAACAGCGCGAAGCCGTCGCCATTGTCCGCGCCAAGCTGCAAAAGGAAGGCGGCATCGCCCGCATCGCCGGCCACATCCGCACCGACAAAACCCTGCGCCTGCTCTTCGAGCACGCCCGCAAAGAAGCCCCCGTCGAGGAATAAGCCTTGAACTTCGCGCCCATCCTGGAAGCTCCTCTTGCCGTCAAGATCCATCTGGCGACCATTCTTCCCGCGTTCGTTCTCGGCACCTGGCTGATCTTCCTGTCGATCAAAGGCTCCCGCCCGCACCGCAAGTTGGGAGCCGTCTACATGGGTCTGATGTTGTTCTCCGCGACGGCAGCCATATTCATTCAGGAGGTGCGCCCTGGAAAGTTCAGCTGGCTGCACCTGTTCGTCCTGCTGACCTACTGGGGCGTCGGGCGCGCCCTATGGGCCGTGCGCCAGAAGGATATCAAGGCACACAAGGGAGCTATGGTTGGACTCTACATCGGCGGCTTGCTGATCGTCGGCGGATTGACGTTCGGGCCCGGCCGGATCATGTACCGGCTGTTCATTCAGTGACGGTTGTGATACTGTGCAGCCGGAGGTGAGTTATGCTCCAGTGGTTGGCACAGGTATGGCGGCGCGTCGTTGGGCTGGTTCGCGCAAAGCCGGTGGAGGCGTACCGCCCCTCGAACTTACACGGGCGGCACCGTTAGCGGACCCACTCCCCTTCGCGCATAATGCGCTCCGGCACCCGTGTTTCCGCGTCCAACAGCATCAAATCCGCCGAGCCGCCCGGCAGCAACTTGGCGTCATACGGCATGGGGCGGATGAGTTTGCCTTTGGCGGCGATGGTCTCCGCGCCTTTGGGAACCGGCGTGGTGGCTTGCGGGCCGATGGCGCGGATCGTGCCGGCGGCGATCACGATGACGGCGTAGGGGATGGGTTCGGCGTCGAGCGACGGCTCCAGGCTGCCGCCTACGATGGCTTTGAGGCCAGGTTCGACGGCGGGTTCGGCGCAGCCCGCGAGCAGCAGCGCCAGTGCCAGCAATAGAAACTTCATCCGAGCAAGACCTCCCAGTTCAATGCGCGCAAATCCGGCACCAGAATATCCGGCGAATGCGTGGCAAGTTCGTCAGCGCCGATCACGCCCGTCGCCACCGATACCACGCGGATACCGTTAGCCTTGGCCGCGCGGATATCGTTGGGGTGATCGCCGATGAGGGTGATGGGGCTGCCGCGGTCGATCCAGCGCTCCCGGCGCGCATGGCGGATGGCGATTTCAACCAGGCCGGCGCGGTCGCGCGCGAGTTCGGCGAAGGCCCCGAACCGCAGGTAGCGTTTCAAGCCCGCGCGCTCCATTTTCTTCCAGCCGATGCGGGTCAAGTTGCCGGTGACTAGGCCCGAAGGCACGCCGCGCCGCCACAACTTGTAGAGCAGCATGCGCGCACCGGGGCAGACTTTGGTGCGCAGGTCCGGGCAGGAGCGCGCATAGAGGCGCTGGGCCTGCTCCACCAGCTCCGGCATGTCGCGGCGGATGGCGGCCGCAGTCGCGCCTGCGTTGCGCAGGATGGCTGTCAGAATATCGCGGTCGAGCATGCCAGCCACCGGGACGTTGTCGAAGTTGGTTTCGAGCCCCGTGGTCTTGCGCACGGCGTCCACCAGCGCCTGGCGGTGGTGCGGACCGGCGCGGCGCAACAGCGTTCCGTCGATATCAAAGAGGACCAGGGCCAATCCCCATCATACCTGTACCCGCAAACGCGCAGCCAGGAATACCCTCATCGGAGTAATCCGGCATCAATATTTCCCCTTAGAATTGTCTGAAGCCTTAGGACCATTCTGCCGAATACCTTAGCGAGAAGAAATCCGTGGCCAACAACTGCGACTACTGCCATAAGCCCTTGAGTCTGATGCGCCGGCTGCGCGGAGAGCAATTTTGCTCAGTGGAGCACCTGGACGCTTACGCGGCGCAGCAAGCGGAATTCGCCTTAGCGCGGCTGGCGGCGTCGGTCACCGACAAGCCGAACACGGAGCGTCCTCCGTTGCCAAAGCCCGCAGCGCGCTTGCGTCCTATCGCGAATCGGGAGTCTGAGCAGGAAGCCGCTGTATCCACTGGGAACGTGGCGGTGCAGGAGCGTGAGCCGGAACTGGCTGACGCGGTGGCACGCTCCGCCGAGCCGGAGTATCCGATGGCTCCATATCTGGACCAATCGGAGATCGAGCCTCGGGAACTGGAAGCGGTCGAAGATCACAAGGCGCTGTTTGAGCCCGTAGAACATTGGGGGAAGGCAACTCCGGGGTGGAGCATGCCGGCGTTCCGCAGCGAACCAAGCGATCCGCGCACGTGGAACGCAGGCAAGTTGGTCGCGCAGATTCCGCCGGTGGCAGGGTTGCGGGAACTGCTGAGAGCGAAGGCTCCGGAGACAGAAGGCGGCTTCGATGGGCAGTTCACCGGTCATACCCTGATTCGCGAAAGCGCCACGGTGGAAGCTCTCGCATTCCAGGCTGAGCCGGTATGGCGGGGCATTACAGAGGCCGCGTGTAAGACCTATGGATTAGAAAATCGGCTGGAGTCCGCGCATCGGATTCCGGGGCGCTTGCGGACCCAAGCTTCGTCGTTTGAGTGGTACCAGCTGAGTGGAGCGCAATTCCATCCGCTGGCTGTGGAGCAGGGCCAGGTTCCGTTCCGCGCGTCCGGCATGCCGGAGTTGCAGGTGGCACTGCCGCAGAGCGCCCCCTTGCGCACCAAAGCGGCTGAAACAGACCATTCGGTGGAGAGTGAAATTCCCTTGACACCGGGAGCGTTGGAGGTTTCGCTGCCCCATCCCGGCGGATGGACGTGGACGCAGACCATCGAGGCACCCAAGGTGGCCATGCCGGCTTTTGCCGCGGCTCGCCTGGATACCGCCCATGCGGTGGGTGCCATCGAGGCACAGGCGGTGGAGAATGCCGTGCGGACGCCTGCGGCGAACTGGAGCGGGATGCACCTGGGTAACGGCGGCGCCAGCTTCGGGTGGGAGTCTGCGCGGATACAAGGCAGCGAGCTCACGGCGGTGGCGCATGCGGATGCGGCCTTTGCCGCGCGTTTGCCGGTTGAGCTGCAAATTCACGGCTGGATGAGCGCGGGGCTCGGCTGGGCGGGTCCATGCTTGTCCTCCCCCAAGCCATGGAGCTTCTCGGCGGAACTAGGAACCGTGTCTGACGTGAGTAAACAGTGGGTGCTGCGCATCCCTGTTGAGTCAACCGTGGGCCTGCGGAGACGGCTGGCGCCTCCGCGCACCGGAGCACTTCGATCCACCGTGCGCCCTGTGCATCTGCCGACAACGATTCCGGCCGTGCGAACCGAGGTCCGCCGCGCCGGTCCGGTGAAATACAGCCCGGTGGCCATCGTGGTGATGCCGCCGCCCCAGTTCGCGCTGCTGCCTGCGGCCATGACCGATGAGCAGCGCTATGTGGCGCAGGTCCCGAACGGCGTGTGGCGCTTGCCGCGGGTCCGGCATACCGGATACAGGGCTCTGGGTCCATTCCCGAAGCTGCCGCCGCGGGTGCCCGATCAGTATCTGCGGGCGGTCTGCCCGGAAATGGCTCCCGCCGTCGACGAGATGCGGCTTCACAAGGCAGAACCCGCTCAGGATCTTTACGGGATGCCCCGGCTCGCGACGCCCGACGCGGCACGGATTCATCCGGCCGACTATTTGGTTTGGCCACAGCCCAAAGCGTTGAAGTTGGCCAAGATGCTTCCCGAACGGGTGTCCCAACAGGAAGCTCCGGCTCAACCTATCAAACGGTTCGGGCCTGGACGGGCAGGTCTACAGGGCCGCGGTAGAAGTGCCGATGGTTTGGCGGGGGCGTAAGGCGAGAGCCCTAGTTTGTCGTACAGAAGCACAAGTTACAGAAGAGGAAGAAACGAACATGGCAACGCAAAGCACGCTACCCACAAACGGCGGACCTTCGCTGGAGAATTCGCTGAGGCACTTAGGCCGGGCGGTATCCTTCCACCTGAAGAATGACCGGGAGAGCGCACTCAAGTCGCTTGAGGTCGCCGAGAAGTCGGGCGGCCATCCGGCGGAGATTCTTTCGGCGCGCGGCCAGATCTTCTTCGAACTGAACCGCTTTGAAGAAGCGGCAGAGAGCTACAAGCGGTTGGCGGTGCTGCGCCCCGCGAGCGCGGACATTCAAGTGGTCACGGGACTGTGCCTCTACAATCTGGAGCGTTACGCCGACGCGCTGGCGGCGTTCCGCTCAGCCCGCGAGTTGGATCCGAAGAACATCAACGCGCAGGTGGCGGCGGGCACGTGCTTGCTGCGCCTCAACAAGCCCACCGAAGCGTTGGCCGAATTCAAGGCAACTCTGGCGGTGGCTCCGAAGTCCGCGGCGGCGATGTTCGGCGAAGCGGTTTCCTTGCAGATGGGCTGGGAGTTTGACGAAGCGGCAGGCTGCTATGAGCGCCTGCTGGAGCTGACGCCGGACGCGCAGGACCCTATCGTCAACATGATCGGGATCGGACTGCAGCGCAAGGATTACGCGGTGGTGGAGAAGTACTCCAAGCGGTTGTTGGATTTGAGGCCGGATTCGGTGCCTGCGCTGGAAGGCTTGGCGGCGGCGGCGTTCTCGCGCGACGATGCAAAGTCGGCGGCGGAGCACACCAAGCGTTTGACGGAATTGGCCCCCGAATCGCACGATCACTGGTTCAACCACGGCGTGGCCTGCCAGAAATCGAGCCGCTTGCCGGATGCGATTGAGGCTTACACGCGCGCCGCGCAGATCCGACCCGAAAGCCCAGCGGTGCATCTGAACCTGGGCGTCGCCTACGAACAATCCGACAAGCTGCAGGACGCGCAGTCGGCGTTCGAACGGGCCAGCGCTTTGCTGCCGGACCGCGATGATCTGCGCCTGCAAATGGCTTGGATCGCGGAGCGCCAACAGCACGGCGGCGAAGCCGAGCAGTTGTACTCCAAGCTGGTGGACCGCAATCCTTCGGCCGAGACCGCATGGTTCCGCTTGGGTTACTTGAAGCTGGAACGCGACGACGCGCAGGGCGGCGTGGACGCCTTCAAGGCGTGCCTGGACAAGCGCCCGGATTGGCCGGAGGCGCAAGTGAACTTGAGCATCGCGTACTCCAAGCTCGGGCAGTACGAAGAAGCCCGCGGCGTGCTGGCGGAATTGCTGGCGAAGCACCCGAATCATTCGGATGCGCTCCAGGGTCTGGCCGAGATCTCCTTGCAGCTCCAGAAACCGCAGGAAGCACTGGGGCATTACACCAAGTTGCTGGAACACGGCGAGCCGTCGTCGGACATCCTCTACAACTGCGGCGTCCTTTCGCAGCAGCTGGGTGAGGCGATCCACGCCATCAATTTCTACGAGGCCGCGCTCAAGAAGGAACCAAACTTCGCTGAAGCGCTGCTCAACCTGGGCCATGCTCTAGAAGCATCCGGCTCGACCGACCGCGCCCGGGACTGCTGGATTCGCGCACTGGATCTGAAGCCGGAACTAGCGTGTGGGTACTTTGCTCCTCGTGTGGAAACGGCGCAGACGGTTTAGGCTTCGGCGAAGTTGGCAGGCGGAACCGCCTGCCCTACCAGCTAACGGGCACCGGTCAGCAATTCGTTGGCCAGCTTCTCCGCGCCGTACAACTTGCGGAGGGCTTCCGTCATGCCTGCTGTGTGGACTGCGACGGTGCGGTTTGCTCCGCCTTCGTAGACGAAGTCGCCTACCAGGCTCTCGATATTGCCGTCGAAGACCAAACCTACGATCTCGCCCGCCGCGTTGATTACGGGCGAGCCGGAGTTCCCGCCGATGATGTCATTGGTGGTGACGAAGTTGAATGGCGTGGCTAGGTCCAGCTTGCTCCGGCCATCCAGCCAACGTTGCGGCAAATCGAACGGGGCTTTGTTGGAGAAACTCGTGTTGCGGTCGTAGAGTCCGTAAAACGTCGTGTACGGCGGAGCGATGGTGCCGTTCATGGGATAGCTCTGCACTTTTCCATACGACAGGCGCAACGTGAACGTCGCATCCGGGAACGTGGTCTTGCCGAACGCGGCGAAGCGAGCCTTACCCAACTGCTCGCCCGCGCGCTGCTCCACGCTGTCGACGTTGTCTTCGGTCCACTTGATCAGCTCGCGGCGGACCGGGTCCAGCTTGCGGGCAAGCACGATCATCGTGTCGTCCGATGCCGCTACGGCCGATTCCCCGCCCTCCACCAACTTCTTGCGGAACTCCGCGTCACCGAGCTTCGTTCCCTTCACCAGCGCTTCGGCCACTTCGCGAGGTGACTTGCCGCCCATCACCAGCTTGATCCAGGGATCGTTGGGGCCGTTCTCCCCGAGGTCGAGCTCCAGCGCTCCGGTGATGCGCGCGATTTCCATCTCAGGATAAATCGGCGCGGGCGAGAAGAGGGACAACTTCAACGACTCGAGCTGCGCTTCGTGATAGCCGGCCAGGCGCTGCCCATCCGGCTTCTTGATCTCGGCGACGTACTGCACAATCTGCTGGGCGAGTCCAGCGTACTGCGAATAGAGGCCGTGGAAGTAGTTCTCCTTGTAGCGCGTCTGGGCTTTCTTCTCCGCCAGCGCGATCTGATCCCACGCCTTGCCGTAGGCTGCCTTCCACTGCGGATTCGCGTTGACCTTGGCCTTGAACGCAGCCTCGTCAGATTTTTTGGCGTTCATGACCGCCGCGTCCTGAAGGCCCTTCAATCTTCCGATGTACGCCTTCTGCGAATTTTCCAGTCCGAAGATGGTGGACCCTGCTTGCCGAGCCGCTTCCGCTCCGGCCGCCGAATACTTCCTTAGCGTATCGATGCGGTTCTTCAGGATCTTCAGCGTGCCCGGCTCGTAGAGATCGCGCTCGGCTTCCAGCTGCGCCAACGTATCCAGCCGGGCCGTCGACCCAGGATGCCCGCTGACGAACACCAGTTCGTTGTCCACGGCTCCCTTCGGATTCCACTTGAGATAATCAGTGGTCTTGATCGGCTGGCCGTTCTCATACACGCGGAACAGGGCCATATCGAGGTCAAAGCGGGGGAAGGTGAAGTTGTCCGGATCGCCGCCATAGAATGCGATCTGCTGCTCCGGCGCGAACACCAGGCGGACGTCGGTGTACTTCTTGTAGCGATAGAGCCAATACTCGCCGCCCTGGTAGAGCGTGACCACATCAGAGCGCAGGCCGGTCTTCTCCTGGGAATCGCGCTCAATCGCGGCGATGACATCCTTGCGTTTGGCGAACTCGTCTTCGGCTGTCTTCGCGCCTTTGAGTCCGTCCTGCACCCGTTGCGTGACGTTTTCCATGGACACCAGCACGTTGACTTCAAGATCGGGCGACTTCATCTCGTCCTCCGGCGTGTTCGCCAGGAAGCCCGTCTGCATGTAGTCGCGCTGGGCGGTCGAGTTCTTCTGCAGCTGTCCGCGAGCCACATGGTGATTGGTTAGCAGCAGGCCATTGGGGCTGACGAACGAACCCGACCCGCCGTCATTCAGCCGCACGCTGGCTAGGCGCACGTGATCCAGCCACTGCGGCGTCAGCGTGAAGTTGTACCTTTCCTTGAGCTGTTTGGCCGGAGGATTGTCAAACGTCCACATGCCTTCGTCGGCGAAAGCCACGGAAAACAGGAAAAGAGCGCTGCCGATTGCTGCCAGAACTGGTTTCATGACTTTTATGGTAACTCCAGACAGCCCTGAGCCATCCAACAGGAGTTCGGCGTCCATCGATAGAATAGGAATGCGCATGCCAGCCCCACTTGTCCGCCCGCAGGATCTCGCCTGGCTCGGGTTTTTCGGCGCGCTGGCGGCGTTCGGCCCGTCGCGGGACCCTGTGGTGCTTGCGGCGTTGGCGGCACTGTGCGCGGTCCAGGTACTGGAGCCTCGAGTGGGGGCGGTTCCGTCGGTGTTGTTAAAGCTGGCGCTATGTTACCCGCTTTTGTATTTCGGGGGCGGGCTCGGCAGCAGCTTCTACTTGGTGTTGTTCCTGCCGGTGATTTCCGCGGCGACTCATTTCGGGTTGCCGGGGACGGCGGTCGCGACTCTGGCGGCCTGCGGAGTGTACTTATCGTTTCTGAGCCTGCTGGAATCGCGCGGCCAGTACGTCCCGCGCGATCAGGTTGGCGAGCTGGTGCTGCGTGTTCTGTTCCTGCCTGTGGTGGGGTTTCTGACAAATCAGCTGGCTCAGGAAAACCGTGCGGAGACTCGCAAGCTGGCGGCTGCGAATGAGAGTTTGAAAAACGCCGAAGCTGACGTGCGGCGCGCGGACCGTTTGGCGGCGCTGGGGCAACTCACCGCGGGCCTAGCGCACGAGCTGCGCAATCCGCTGGCGACGATGCGCAGTTCTTCGGAAATGCTGGCGCGGCTGGTGGCGAGCGAGAACGAAGTCGCCCGCGAGATGGCGGCGAACATTCGCGAAGAAGTGGACCGTACGGGATCGCTCATCACCCGCTTTCTGGATTTCGCGCGGCCGCGGTCGCTCCAGTTGGAGCGGGGCGACATCAGCAGCATGCTGGACAGGGCTGTCGAACGCTTTCAGAAATCCGGCGCGACGGTGTCTGTCTTCAAGAACTATTCGCCGGATGTGCCGCCGCTCCAGTTCGACGGCGCGATGATGGAGCAGGTGATTTTGAACCTGGTCACCAACGCCACACAAGCGAGTCCGGCGGACGGAGTGGTAACGGTGAAGACGCAGCGCGCGGACGACGGCGTGTGGATTTCGGTGATTGACCGCGGCTCGGGCATCGACCCGAAGAATTTGGAGAGCATCTTCAATCCATTTTTTACGACCAAGGCTGAAGGTGTAGGCTTGGGGCTGGCAGTGGTGTCGAAGATCGTCGAAGAACACGGCGGCGAGATTAGCGTGGACAGCACGCTGGGCGAAGGCAGCGTGTTCCTGATCCGGCTACCGATGGAGGGTTCGTGAAGATTCTGGTCATCGAAGACGAAGAGAAGCAGCGGCGCGTACTGGGGCTGCACTTGTCGTCGTGCGGCTTTGAGGTGAAGGCGGCGGGGACTGCAGAAGAAGCGCTGAAGCACGCGGGCGACGTGGACCTGGTGTTGACGGACCTGAAGCTGCCCGGCATGGACGGCCTGGAAATGATGGAGCAGTTGCGGGCCCAGAACTCGCGCGCGCCGGTGATCGTGATGTCGGCGTTCGGCACCGTGGAGGTCGCGGTGAAGGCGATGAAACAGGGCGCGGTGGATTTCCTGCCGAAGCCATTTTCGCTCGACCACTTAACGGTTGTGGTGGACAAAGCCTTGGAAGTCCGCAAGCTACGCGACGAGAATCGCGACCTGCGGGAGGCGCTGGGGGAACGCTACAAGTTTGAGAACATCATCGGCCATAGCGGCGCGATGCAGGAGATTTTCGGCACAGTGGAACGCATAGCGGGCACGCGGGCCACGGTGCTGCTGTGCGGAGAGAGCGGCGTGGGCAAGGATCGCATCGCGCGCGCCATTCATGAGCACTCTCCGCGTAAAGACCGGCCGTTCGTCAAGATCAACTGCACCGCGATCCCAGAAAATCTTATGGAGAGCGAGTTGTTCGGCTACGAGAAGGGCGCATTCACTGGAGCAACCGTATCGAAGCCGGGGAAGTTCGAGCAGGCCAACACGGGCACGGTGTTCCTAGACGAGATCGGTGACGTTCCCGCCTCGGTGCAAGTGAAGCTGCTGCGCGTGTTGCAGGACCGCGAGTTCGAGCGCCTGGGCAGCAACAAGACGATGCACACCGACGTACGCGTGATCGCCGCGACCAACGTAGATCTGCGCGCGGCGTTGGAGCAGGGGACCTTTCGCGAAGACCTCTACTACCGCCTCAACGTGGTGCCGATCAACATTCCTCCCTTGCGCGAACGCAAGGAAGACATTCCCTTCCTGGCCGAGCATTTTGCGCTCAAATTCGACGGCGCGTTGAGCGAGGGAGCTATTGAACGGCTCACCAGCTATCACTGGCCCGGCAATGTGCGCGAGTTGGAAAATGTGTTGGAGCGCAGCATTCTGCTGGCTCCGACGCCCCGCTTGGAAGCTGAGGATGTGCGGATCGAAGCCAACCGGTCGCCGCGCGCGGTCGACGGCGGCAACAACTTCCTGCCGGAAGGAATGACACTCGACCAATACGAGCAATCCATCTTGCGCGAGGCCCTCAAACGCGCAAACGGTAACAAGAGTCAGGCCGCGCGCCTGTTAGGGCTGACGCGCAACGCGCTCCGTTACCGTTTGACGCAAATGGGAATCGAGTAGACTCAAGGAAGATGGCGACGCCCGTCCCACAACTCCAGCGTCCGGACCCGATACATCCTCCCGAACTTGGTGGAGCCTATGACAAGGCTCGCCGCGCCTACGGAACTGTAAGCCCTCCGTGCCAACATGAGTGAGACACTCCTCGACCGCTAATTACCGAGCAGGGCGAGAAAGAATTTCATCCATGAACAACCATAAGGTTCCGGCGCCAGCGGTATTGCTGCCGGTGGGACGTAGGGAGCCCGAGCGAAGCGAGAGCG
>CANFEY010000012.1 GCA_947446025.1 Bryobacterales bacterium | reverse complement strand
CGGTGCGGCCAAGGTTCATCCCTCATGGTGTCAGCCTCGTGTTTCGTCTTCTGGTATTTCAAATCGCGGCAACTCAAAAGAGGCCTCAACCGCCTACTCTTCAGTTAGTTGCCGTCGGCGTGTCGCGCGTTAGCCGGACACTACTGTTTGAATCTAATGCCCATCACTGGCTGACAAAGTGATTCCGAGCCGCGACCGTAAAGGGAGCGGTCCCCGGACCAAAACTCGTGTCATGCCACACACTACCGCAGAGGCCGTAGCACCCGGCAACCCGAAGTGACATGATAGGGCCATGAAGCCGTCTTTCCTGATCCTAGTTGCCGCGGGAGTCCTCTTCGCCCAGGCCCCTGTAAGCGTGGACCGATACGAAGCCTCGGCGCACGTACTGCCCGCGGAGGCATTCATCCGCGTTCTGAAGCCTGAGATTTTCGACAGCGTCCGATTTGAGCTGCGCGTGAACGAACTCGGTCGCGTGGTCGACGCAAAGCCGGTCTCAGGCAAGCCGGAGTACTTCGCCGCAGCGGAGAGCGTCGTTCGGTAGTGGCAGTACAAACCCTTCCTCAGAAACGCTCAGCCGGTGGAAGCCATCGTCGAAGCCTGGGTGAGTGTTCTTCCTCCAGAAATCCTTCCCAAATCTCACAGGGCCTTTCCAACTGTCGAGGACTGGAATTCTGTCCGGATTAGTCTTGTTCGCACCGGCTGTTTCGGCAGCTGTCCGTCCTACGAAGTCGAAATCCGCGGTGACGGGATAGTGACGTACACCGGCAAGCGTGACGTTGCTGTATCCGGTATCCACCAGGGGACCATTTCGCGCCAAGCGGTGGAGCGTTTAGTTACGCAATTTCGCGACGCTGACTTCTTCTCGTTCGACGGACGGTACACCTCCAATTTCTCGGACGGCACCACCTACACCATCTCTATTTCGATCGATGGACAAACGCACTCGGTCATCGACTACGATGGGCCAAGAGTCGGTATGCCTCTGGTGATCAGCCGGCTGGAGCGCGCGGTCGACGAATATTCCGGAGCAAATAGATGGGTTCGGGGCGACCACGAAACAGTCCCATCCCTCCGCGCGGAAGGCTTTGACTTCAAATCAGAAGCCGCAGGCCTGGTACTGACCGCAGCAGCCGGGCGGGGAGATGTGGACGCAGTGCGAGACTTGATTCAGGCTAGCGCGCCGCTGGAAGTCAAAGGGCTTGGAATGTTCGATCACGATCCACCTCTCCGCGCCGCCGTCACCAATCCGGACCCCGAAGTCCTGCGCCTTCTTGTCGAAGCGGGTGCATCAAAGGATGACGCGGCGGCCAAGAACGCAGCAGCCGACCTAGCCAAGCGCATCGACCGGCCAGATATCCTCGAAATGCTGCTGCGATACGGCGCTCAGCTCAGGGTGAATTAGTTTCAACGGCGATGTCTAAACTTCGTTCAATGGCGCTGAAGCCTCCGTTCGACCGCATCACTATCGAGCCCGGGAAGATGGGCTGCCAGCCCTGCATCCGAGGCCTCCGCATCACCGTAAGGCGCGTTCTCGAAATTCTGGCGACGTATCAGGACCGCAAGGAAATCTTCGCCGACTACCCGGATCTTGAGGAAGCCGATTTACAGCAGGCTCTCGCATACGCCGCAGGTGGGGAAGCTTCACAAGCTGCGCGACGGTTCGTAACCGTCGCTCCACCCTTGCAAGTCAACACGAGCCGGTAGCGAACTGGCCCGCAGGCTGCGAGCCTGCCCTACATCACGCCCGACGGGACGTAGATTTGAATGAGCGGATCAACTCGTCGAGCAGATCTCCCAGCTTGTGGTCCTCCAGCTGTAACGCGAGCAGCGCGCACGCAACTGTGGCAATGACCGCAATCGGAGGAGCAGGGACTCCCACCTTTGTGGCTCCCACGGTCAGCCCAGCCACAGCGGCCACAGCCACCGGAACAAATTGTCGAATCGTCATGGCAACACCTCGCTGACTGAAGAAGCAAATCGCATGCCACCGTCGGCCCCCTGCACGAGCAATGACTTACGCGACCCGCCTGGGGCACTTCGCGCAGTCTAGCCAAAATCCCATGAGAGTTTTGCCCCTCCCAGCCCACCTACTTCGCGAGGAGCCCGAACCATGCAATCCGCCGAAAAAGGCCGCTTGATCCTACAGACGCTGACGCAGCTTGAGAAGCAATTCGGAAAGGGCTCTGTGCAACGCCTGGGTTCACGCAATGCCCAGGCCGTGACAACCATCTCCAGCGGGTCGATTTCCATCGATGCCGCGCTGGGCGTCGGCGGCTTCCCGCGGGGCCGCGTCATTGAGATCTTCGGACCTGAGTCCTCCGGCAAAACCACGCTGGCGCTGCACTTGATCGCCGAAGCGCAGGCCGTCGGTGGTGCCGCCGCGTTCGTCGACGCGGAACACGCCCTCGACCCCGCCTATGCCCGCAAGCTCGGGGTCGATATCGACAACCTCCTCGTTTCCCAGCCTGACTACGGCGAACAGGCCCTCGAAATCACCAGTTCGCTGATCTCCTCCGGCGTCATCGATATCGTCGTCGTCGATTCGGTCGCCGCCCTGGTCCCGAAGGCCGAAATCGAGGGCGAAATGGGAGACAGCTTCATGGGTCTGCATGCGCGGCTGATGTCGCAGGCCATGCGCAAACTCACCGGAGCCGTCGCCCGCACCAACGCCTGCATGGTGTTCATCAACCAGGTGCGCGAGAAGATCGGCGTGGTCTTCGGCAACCCCGAGACCACCACCGGCGGCCGCGCGCTGAAGTTCTATTCCTCGGTCCGCGTTGAGGTCCGCCGCTCCACCGCGCTCAAGGATGGCGACGTCGTCTTCGGCAACCGCACCAAGGTCAAGATCGTCAAGAATAAGGTCGCCGCCCCCTTCCGCGAGGCAGAGGTCGATATCCTCTACGGCCACGGCATCTCGCGCGAAGGCGACTTGCTGGATCTGGGCTCCGAGCACGGCATCGTGGAAAAATCCGGCTCCTGGTTCGCCTACGCAGGCGAGCGCCTGGGCCAGGGCCGCGAAAATGCCCGGACGTTCCTCAAGGAAAACCCCGCTGTGGCCAAGAAGATCGACACCGCCCTCCGCCAAAAGCTAGCGCTCACCGCCGAGCCCAAGCCGATGGAAAGCGAGTCCGCCGGACCCGTCGCCGCAGCCCAATCGGCATAGCGTTCTGTCATCGAACTGAGATATACTTACCTGGAGCCCCGGGCATCCAGTCAAGTTCCGCCCGGAGTTCTCTAACAGGGGTTAAAGGGGTAACTATGTCGAAACTTCTCCGTCTATCCGCCTTGTTCATTTGCGCCACGGTTGCGCTCTTTGCACAAGGCACCATCGGGTCCATCTCGGGCCTGATTACAGATCCTTCGGGCGCGGTCATGCCGAACGCGAAGGTCACGCTCACCAACACCACGCAAGGCGCGGCGTCGGCGCGCGAACTCACAACCAATAACGAAGGCCTCTTTGTCTTCACGCCGTTGCAACCGGGCACCTACAACCTGGCGGTGGAAATGACCGGCTTCAAGGGCTACACACAATCGAATATTGTGGTCAACGTGAGCAACCGTCTGGCGCTGCCCGCAATCTCGCTCCAAGTTGGTTCCACCACCGATAGCATCACGGTGGAAGCAGAAGCCGTGCGGCTCGAAACCGAAACCGCGGAACGCTCCGGCGTCGTCACTGGCAAGCAGATGGTGGACCTGGGCCTCAACGGCCGCAACTTCACCGGCTTGTTGAAGACCATCCCCGGCGTCAGCGCCGACCAGGGTGGCGGCACCGCCACCATCAACGGCCAGCGCGCCGACCAGAACAACTTCACCGTGGACGGTCAGACCGTCACCGACATCGGCGTGAACCAACAGTTCGCCTATCGCATCAACGTGGACGCCATCGCCGAGTTCAAAGTCTCCACCAACAGCCAGAGCGCCGAATTCGGCCGCAACTCCGGCGCGCAGATTCAGGTCGTCACCCGCAGCGGAACCAAGGATTTCCACGGCACCGGCTACCTTTTCAAGCGCGGCGAGTTCATGAACGCGAACAGCTTCACCAACAATCTGCAAGGGTTCCAGCGTCAGGCTTACCGCTTCACCACCGCCGGCTTCACGGCGGGTGGCCCTATCTACATCCCGGGCAAATTCAATATTTCCAAGGACAAACTCTTCGGTTTCATGTCTCAGGAATGGGGCCGGTCATTTACTCCCGGAACCTTGCGTTCCTTGACCATGCCCACCGCCGCGCAGCGCACGGGTGATTTCTCCCAGACGCGGGACGGCGGCAATAACTTCATCCCGATCCAGGACCCGCTGAACAACAAGGCGCAGTTTGTCGGCAACATCATTCCCGTATCGCGGTTCAACACCCACGGCCCGTCGGTGCTGAACTGGCTGCCGCTGCCCAACGTAACCGGCCAATCCAACTACAACCACCAGTCGCAGGCGGCCCAGTCGCTCCCCTCCTACGACCAAATCTACCGCGCAGATTGGAATATCAACGACAAGTGGCGCGCCTACGTACGGCACTTGAATAGCAAGCAGACGCAGAACAACCCGTATGGCCGCGCGGACTCCGGCAATCTGCTCGGATTGAGCCCGCTGTACGCTCCCACCTATGGATGGTCTTTGGCGGCCAACGTCACAACCATCATCAGCCCGACGCTGACCAACGACTTCCAATTCGGCTACACCGTAAACGGCATCCCCGGCAATGCACCGCCGAGCGACAGCCCCTACTACCGGGCGAATTCAAAGATCACCATCCCGCTGCTTTACCCGACCGCAGACCCCATCGGCTTGATTCCGAACTTCAACTTCGGCGGCATCCCGAGCGGTCCCGGTGGAGGCACCCAGTTCACCAGCTTCGCCGGCCTGCCCTACGACAACCGTAATCCTGTCTGGAACTACACCGACAACGTCACAAAAATCCTGGACAACCATACGTTAAAGTTCGGCATCTTCCTCGAAACCGCGGTCAAGACGGAAAACCCGTTCCGCGCCGTCAACGGCACCATCAACTTCGGCCGTGATGCGAACAACCCGAACGATTCCAACTGGGCGTTTTCGAACGCTTTGCTCGGCAACTACCAGACCTACTCGCAGTTCAACAAGCTGATTGTCGCCAGCTATCCGTACCGCAACACCGAGTTTTACGGCCAGGATACCTGGAAGGCAACCCGTAAGTTGACCATCAACTACGGTCTTCGTGTCGCCTTCGTCAAGCCTTTCCGTGATACGCTCGGCGCGATGGCGAACTTTGACTACAGCGCCTTCAATCCCGCGCAAGCTGTGAAGTTCTATCAGCCTACCGGCACCGGGGCGGCACGCCGCGCGATTGATCCTGCCACCGGCAACATCCAGCCCGCCGCATTGATCGGAGCGATCATCCCCGGCAGCGGCAACATCAACAACGGCATGGTGCTCTCCGGACAAGGCAACACTCCGGAAGGCCTGATCGAGAATCGTGGGGCCCACTGGGCACCGCGCCTTGGCATCGCCTATGCTTTCGACAACAAGACGGTGTTCCGCATGGGCGGCGGCGCGTTCTACGAACGCATCGCGACCTTCGGCATCGGTATCACCAGCAACTACGTGACGAACCCGCCGTCGCTGCGGCTGGCCGAACTCTACTACGGGAACCTCTCGACCATCGCCAGCTCGGGCGCGACCAACTTCCCCGCCAGCATCACCCGCTTGTCGCCCGACGGCCACGTGCCCACGGTGTACAACTACAACGCCGGCATTCAGCGCGAATTACCCGGCAACCTGCTGCTCGACGTCTCCTACGTTGGCTCACAGTCGCGCCACCTGTACTTAGCGCAACCCTTCAACAACCTCCCCTTCGGCAGCGCCTGGCAGTCTTACAGCCAGGACAACACCGTCGCGGGCGGCGCGAGGTTCGACGGCACCACCAACCTGTTGCCCAACATGTACCGTCCCTACGCGGGCTACAGCAACGGCAACGATTGGACCTGGGGCGGCTCGGCCAACTATAACTCGCTGCAGGTTGCGCTCAACCGGCGCGTGGGCAAGTTGCAGTACGGCGTTGCCTACACTTGGTCCAAAGCGCTCGGCGTCATTCAGGGTCACCTGACGAATGCCCGCGCAGCCAACTACGGTCCGCTGGGCCTGGATCGCACGCAGTCGCTGGCGATCAACTACCTCTATGACATTCCAGGCCTTTCCAAGCGGCTTGGCTTCCTCAACAACTACGCCGGCAAAGCTGTGGTGGACGGCTGGCAGTTCACCGGCATCACCAGCATCAGCTCTGGCGCGCCCATCAACGTGACCTACTCCCGTAGCGACATGGGTGCCGCGCAGTTAAACCGCATGATCACCGGCAGCGAAGACATCGCTCCCCGCGTCGTCATGACCTGCAATCCGAACCTCCCTAAATCGGAGCGGACGATTGACCGGTTCTTCAACACTTCCTGCTTCCAGATGGCGCAGAAGGGCAGCACGCAGATGGATTCCGGTCTGAACCGCTTGCGCGGCCCTGGCTTGAATCAGTGGGACATGAGCTTGTTCAAGAACATCCCGCTGGGCGCGGAAGGCACCGACCGCCGGTTGCAGCTGCGCCTGGAAACCTACAACGTGTTCAACACCACGCAGTGGGGCTCGGTCACATCCGCGGCGATCTTCCGCCCGGACGGAACCATCTCCAACCTCCCGGGCGCTCTGGGCGGAGCTGGACGCAATTTGTTCGGAGCCCTCAGCGGGGTGCGCGGCAACAGCCAACGCATCCTACAGATCGCGGCGAAGATTTACTTCTAACCCGCAATCAGTTGTTCAACACCGGCGCGGGCCTTCGGGTCCGCGCCTTTTTTATTCCTCCGGCACGGTCCACTTCTCGCCCACGCGGAACACTCGAAACCGCAACTCCGGCCGATGCCCGAGCATGTGCGCCACGAAGTCGCTTTCCCGATCCTCCGAAAACGTCCCGTAGTGCATTGGGACCACCCACTTCGCCTCAATATCGATCGCGAGCTGCGCTGCCTCGCTTGGCGTGAAGCCCCCGGCCCCTATCGGGAGCAGCGCCACCGTCACGTTGTACGGGCGCAGGCGCATAGCGAGGTCCGGGTACGGAGCGCAGTCCCCCGCGTGGTAAATAGTCCAACGTCCGAAGCGGATGAGGTAGCCCAGATACGGATGCCCTCCCGCCCCCGTCCGATCGAGCCCCGGATGCGCGCTCGGCACCGCATAGATGCGGCCGTAGAGGCTGTCCTTGAAGTACTCGATGCGCAGGCCGGCGTCGGTCGTGGACATTCTTGGATAAGGAATCCCGAGCGCATGCGCGTGGTCCGCCGCGCTTTTCGGCAGCACCAGCTTGGCGGCGCGAGAACCTTGCAGCATCGCCGTCACCGACGGTGCGTCCAGGTGGCCAGGGTGCGCATGCGTCGCCAGAATCATGTCCGCGTGGCGCACCTGGCCGCCTGCTAGCGGCGGCGCGGTGAGGCGCGAGCGGCCGGGGGGCGTGGAAAAGCAGGGGTCGACGTAGAAGGTGATGTTGGCGAAGCGGATGACGAAGCCGGCGTGGCCTAACCACCACAACGTCGGCGTAGCGGTGAGGGTGCGGTCGATTTCTTCGATGAGAGCGGGGCCGCTTTTTTGAGGTTCCAGCACTGGGGCTATTCTACCGTCCCGCCGCCCTTGTGAGGCGGTCCACCAAGGCGGACCATTCGGATGTGCCGGGAAGAGGCTCTACGGCGATGTAGTCGAGGCCGGCTTGGTCCAGTTCGTGAAGTACGGCGTAGAGGCGGGCGGCGTAGGCAGCGGGGTTGTCGGGCATTTGGATGGAGCGCTCGGCTGTCAGGGGACTGGAGCGCCAAAGGTAGGCTCCACGACCGGCGGGAACGGCTGCGGTGATGTGTAGAGGCGTTCGGGGGCTGTAGTGGCGATGGTGGAGGCCGGGGGATGCGTGTGCTTGACCGCTCCCTAAAGGTCGCGACTCGATAGAGCGGGCAAGCGTTACCATGCCTGGCCGCAACAGCACGACTTGATCGCCTTCGATGGCGACTACCGTTGACTCGATACCGACCTCGCATGGGCCGCCGTCAATTACGGGGACTGCGTCGCCGAACGCTTCGCGGACGTGGGCGGCGGTGGTCGGCGAGATGCCAGTGAACTTATTGGCGCTAGGCGCAGCCAGCGGGATACCCGCCTCCTTGATCAGCGCCAGCGCGATGGGGTGATTCGGAATGCGGATGCCCACCGTGCCCAGGCCCGCGGTGACGATGTCCGGGACATGCGGCTGCTTCGGGAGCACCATGGTCAGCGGGCCGGGCCAGTGCGCTCGGGCGAGATCTTCGGCTAGCGGCGGCCATTCGGTGACCAGCGTACGAGCCATCTCGATGGAATCCACGTGGACGATCAGCGGGCTGGTGGCGGGGCGGCCCTTCAGAGTGTAGATGCGCTGCACGGTGGCTGCGTCTAGCGCGTTGGCTCCTAGGCCGTAGACAGTTTCCGTCGGGAAAGCGACAACTCCGCCCTCCCGCAAAATCCGTCCTGCCTCGCTAATCGTCAAGCTCATCTTTGCCGCCCGAGCCGGCCGTCTTACCCGTCTTGCGGAACACCAGAAACGCGTGGATCAACCCTTCCAGATCGCCGTCCAGCACGCGGTCCGGATCGCCGATGGAAAGTTTGGTGCGGTGATCCTTCACCATACGATACGGCGCGAGCACGTAGCTGCGAATCTGGCTGCCGAAGTTGATGCCGAGCTTGGTGTCCTCCAGCTTGCGCTCCTCGGCTTTCTTCTTGTCCATCTCATGTTCGTAGAGCTTGGACCGCAGCTGCTTCATCGCGCTGGCCCGGTTCTTGTGCTGGCTGCGCTCATTCTGGCACTGCACGACAATGTTTGTCGGAAGGTGCGTGATGCGCACCGCGGAATCCGTCCGGTTGACATGCTGCCCTCCCGCGCCCGAGGCCCGGTAAGTATCGACGCGCAGGTCCTCGGTCTTGATGTCGATGACGATTTCGTCGTCAATTTGCGGGTAGACGAACACCGACGCAAACGAAGTGTGCCGCCGAGCCGCCGAATCGAAGGGCGAGATGCGCACCAACCGGTGTACGCCGACCTCGCTCTGCAACATCCCGTACGCGTTCGGCCCGTTCATCTCAAACGTAGCCGACTTGATGCCCGCCCCTTCGCCCTCCAGCCGGTCGGTTTCGACCACTTGCATGGCGTTGCGTTCCGCCCAGCGGTAGAACATACGCAGCAGCATCTCCGCCCAGTCTTGGCTTTCGGTGCCGCCCGCCCCAGGATGGATAGTGACGATGGCGCTGGCCGAATCGTTTTCGCCGGAAAGCAGCATGGCGGTCTCGAGCTTCGCCAAATCCGCGCCCAGCGTTTTCATGTCGCGCAAGATGTCAGGCTCGACGTTTTCGCCTTCTTTGAAGAGTTCAAAGAGTGTGTCGAGGTCGGAAACCTGCGCGGAGATCTTGGTATCTTCCGCGACCTGCTCCTCCAGCCGCTTGCGGTCCTGCATGATCTTCTGGCTCTTGGCCGGATCATTCCAAAATCCCGGGTCATTGATCTGTTCTTCGGTGAGGGCTAACTGAGCTTTGCGTGCAGGCGCGTCAAAGATAGCTCCGCACAGCGTCAGCTTGCTGGCGGAGCGGCGCGTATTCCCGCTGAAGTTCGTCGAGAGTCACCGTATCAGTTTAGCAGGATGCTTTCGCCGGTTCGCTTTTCGACTCTGATTCGTAATTTGGGGGACGCTCAATCTTCGTTTGACTCCTGGCGACAACTGGCTGTTACCCTAGGATGCTAGAGCCTCGACAGAGAGGAAGTGGCTGGGTAAGACGGGGATCTTCCTGAGTTCCTTGGCCTTGAACTGCTTCCGATCCTCAGGCAACATCTCCTGAATGTTGCGGCGCTGTCGAAAACCGGTGAACAGGGAGTAGTCCAACATGTATGCCTCGAAGCGCTCGCCAGCCTTGTGCGGAGTGATTGTTTGATGAAGAAGGTGGAGAAGCCGGAGCTCACTCGGAATTTGCACCGCACGATATTCCTGGCTTGATTCAATTCGTATGAGGAAGGCATTAACCTTCTTGGTTTTTGACTCCAGACCGTGCGACTCAATCGCAGCCAGGTTAGTCTACGGACACTTTTCTGCGTTCCTCTTTGTCGCTTGAACGAACGGAGAGGTACTCCTTCTCCTGGATGATGAGGCCGTCGATGTCGGTACTGCCTTGCTTGGCAATTTCCTTGGCGGCTCCGTCCCAGAAGACTTTGCTGATGGTTTCGGAAACATTGTCGGTCAGCCCCTTGGCTTTCAAGGAAGCGACTGCTTTGGCTTCATCTAGCTCTCCGTTCATCGACAGAGAAATGAGCGTCGCCTTAAGCTCAGCGTGGTTCTTTAGAGCAAACGCTCTTCGTACGTCACTCGATCTGGACATCGCCGCCACGCCAATAGTTTAGCAGGGGCGGCTTCTGCGCCGAGTAAGAAGAACCCGAAGCCGCGCGCCGGCAATGGATGGCCGCCTCTGCCTCACCCGAGCCATCAACGTCGGCAAGAATGATCGCCCGAACCGTGCCCATGTTGATCGAAAGCTACTCCAGAAGGACCGCGAGGAAACCATGAAACGAGCAACCATCAAGTAGCCCCTCAGAAGCGCCCCAGCGTCGGTCAACGAATCATCGAGGGTCTGGAGAAAGCCGCGGCCGGGACCCAAGGCGCCAATGATCGCGCTCAGGTGAAGCTGGTTCAAGTGCCGGACTTCGATGTCCGCAGCGTGCGCCGTGGGTTGGGGTTGAGCCAGATTCAGTTCGCAACAAAGTGTGGTCTTCCCCCCGCGACGCTTTGCAATTGGGAACAAGGGAGGGCGCGTCCGGACGCGCCTACTCGGGTGCTTCGGGCTGTGATCGCCAAACATCCGAAGACTGTTGAGGATGTGCTATCGAAGGCGAGCTAAGAATTCTGGCTGAAGGCACTGCCTCGCGGATAACCAGTTGCAATAGACTGTAAGAAAGCCCCATGGCATCCACCCGAACCCCCGTCCTCTTCTTCGGCCACGGCTCGCCGATGCTCACCCTTTCGCGTAACAAGTTCACCGACGCGTGGGCGAAAATCGGCAAGGCTGTGGCGCGGCCCAAAGAGATCCTTTGCATCTCCGCGCACTGGTACATCGCCGGACCCGCTGTCATCGTCAGTACCGCCCCGCCCACCGTGCACGATTTCGGCGGCTTTCCGCAGGAGCTCTTCAACGTCGAATATCCCGCGCACGGCAGCCCCACGCTCGCCCGCACGGTGCAGAAGCTGCTCGCGCCCATCAAGGTCGACCTCACCGAAAAATGGGGCTACGATCACGGCACCTGGACCGTCCTCCGCCACCTTTATCCACACGCCGACGTCCCCATCGTGCAGCTCAGCATCGACGGCACCAAGCCAGCCGAATATCACTACGAAGTCGGCAAGCGCCTGGCCACGTTGCGCGATCAAGGCGTCATGATCGTCGGCAGCGGCAACCTGGTGCACAACCTGATGCTCTACCGCCGCAACGATGGGCCGCTCAATCCGATGGACTGGGCGGTGAAGTTCGACGCACGTGCCCGCGATCTGATGCTCGGCAAAGACTACGAAGCGCTGGTGCGCTACGAACGGCTGGGGCAGGAAGCGCGGCTCGCGATCCCGACGCCGGACCACTACCTTCCGCTGCTCTACGTGTTGGGCGCGGCGGATAATAAGGAAGCGATTCATTTCCCGATTGACGGTATCGACGGCGGATCCATGTCGATGCGGACTGTGCAGGTGGGCCTATGAAACTGATTGGACTTCTTCTGATGACCGGCGCGGCATTCGCACAGACTCCGTGCGTTCAAGGCAACTTTGCGGGAACGTGGAACGGCTGGGGTGCAGGTGCCACCAACACGCGCTTCCAACCCGCGACTTCGATCACCGCCGCCAACGTGGCGAACCTGGAAGTGAAGTGGGCCTTCGCCATGCCCGGCGCGCGCAGCGCCTTCGGCCAGCCCTCCGTGGTCAACGGACGCGTCTTCATCGGCGCCGATACTGGACAAGTCTACGCGCTCGACGCGGCGTCGGGTTGCATCCACTGGACCTATAAAGCCGACGCCGGCGTACGCACCGCCATCACCGTGGCGCAAGTGAACGACACCCGCACCGCCGCCTTTTTTGGCGACGTGCGCGGCAAGGTCTATGCGGTGGATGCGGCATCGGGCCAGGAGATGTGGAAGACGCAAGCCGAATCGCACCCCACCGCCAAGCTCACCGGAGCACCTGTCTTCTTCGAGAACCGCCTCTACGTCCCCGTTGCTTCCGGCGAAGAAGGCGCGGGCGGAGGAGCCACTTACGCTTGCTGCACGTTCCGGGGCAGTGTGGTCGCGCTGGCTGCGGGCAGCGGGCGCGAGATCTGGAAAACCTACGTCATCCCCGACGCGCCCAAACAAACCGGCACCAAGCCCAACGGCACGCCGAAAATGGGACCGTCCGGCGCGGGCATTTGGAGCCCACCCACCATCGATGCCAAACGCCGGCAGCTCTACGTCGCCACCGGCGATGCGTACAGCGCGCCCGCCGCAGCCGCCACCGATGCCATCGTTGCGATCGACCTCGACACCGGCGCAGTGAAGTGGATCCAGCAGGACACGCCCAACGACATCTGGCTCTCCACCTGCATGGGTGCCAATAAGCCCGACGATTGCGGACCTGATCACGACTTCGGCTCCCCCGCGCAGCTGGTCACTATCGGCGGCCGCGACCTGCTCATCGCCGGCCAAAAAAGCGGCAACGTATGGGCCCACGATCCCGACACGGGCAAGGTTGTGTGGCGCACGCCGCTGGTCGCGGACACCACGCAATTTGGCGGCAAGATCGTGTGGGGCGGATCGTCGGACGGCCAGCAAGCCTACTTCGGCCTGGGCTCCGGCGGCATCGCCGCAGTGCAGCTCCGCGACGGCGAGAAGCAGTGGTTCACGAATCCCCCGCTGGGCGAAGGTTTGAAGGCTGGCCACGAAGGCCCCGTCACGTCGGTGCCCGGTCTGGTATTTTCCGGCGGCTTCGACGGGATTTTGCGAGCCCTCAACGCGACCGACGGCAAAGTGATCTGGGAATACAACACTGCCAGGGCCTATGAAACCGTCAATGGCGTCGCAGCCAAGGGCGGGTCGTTGGGAGCTCCTGGCCCGGTAGTCGCGGGCAACATGCTCTTCGTAGCCTCCGGCTACGTCGGCGTGAAAGCCGGGGCGGGTGGCAACGTCTTGCTAGCGTTCGCGCCTCGATAGAGCCGGAAAGGTAGCGCAGGCGGTTCGCCTGCGACCTGCGGACAGATTAGAGCGCGAGCCGCTTCACCGGCCACACCGCCTCCACTTGCTCTCCCCGGCACGCGTAGATGCGGTCGTAGAGATTCACCGTCGGATCGCAGTGTGGCGGGATGAAGCGCACTCGGTCGCCGAGCGCGAGCTTCGCGCCGTCCACATACCCGAACTCATCGCCGCCCCAGCGGTAGGTGGCTCCCGGGTGACCGAGCACTTCGGGCCCATAGCCGCGATCCGTCGAGAACGCCTTGAACCCAGCGTCGGTGGTGACGAACCCTTCGTGATTCGCGCTCACCACCGTGCCCAGCACATTCATCGCGTTGGCGAAGTCGAGGCCTTCTTTGCGGTAGGCCATGTCCATCAGTGCGTAGGAGCCTGCTTGCAGCTCAGTGAGATCCGTCACTTGCGTGTCGATCTCCCACGTGCCCGTGCTGCCACCGCTGACGATGTCGCAGCACAGCCCGCGGCGCAGCATGGTCCCGAGCAGCTGATACACCTGCGCGAACACTTCCTTCGAGACGCGCTGCCGCTCTTCGAGTCCGCCTGCGTGAGAGCCGACGACCGAGTAGGCTTGAATGCCGCGCAGTTCCAAGTGGTCTGCCAGATCCACTTGCTCGGCGATCACCAACGCCTGATCCTTCGAGCGAGCGCCCGTGCGGTGGTCGCCCACGTCGAGGTCCACCAGCACATCCAACTTGCGCCCAGCCGCGCGCGCGGCTTCGTTATACCACTGGGCTTGCTGCGCGTTGTCCACCACCACCATCGCGCCAGTCGCGATGACGCGGGTCATCTTGAGCGTGTCGGCCAGCGGAGATGTGAGCAGGATGCCTTCGATGCCCGAGGACGCCACTAGTTCTGCTTCGGGGACGGTCGCGCAGCAAACTCCGATGGCTTCCAGCGCGATCTGCCGCTTGGAAATATCTGGGCACTTGTGCGCCTTGAAGTGCGGGCGCAGCGATTTGCCCGCCGCCTTAACGCGCTCTGCCATGCGGGCAAGATTCGTTTCAAAAAGGTCGAGGTCGACAACCAGAGCGGGCGTGGGGATCTGTTGAATCACAATTTCTCCAAACATCCACTGTACTTTGTTATTCTCCTCGATAGTGTCTTCCAGTCTCGTACAACTTCTGCGCCCCGCCATTGATGCCGCCGCCTTTGAAGCCGCCCTCAAATCCGTTGATGCGGAAGTGCGT
Organism: Bryobacterales bacterium; assembly: GCA_947446025.1. Classification (GTDB taxonomy): domain Bacteria; phylum Acidobacteriota; class Terriglobia; order Bryobacterales; family Bryobacteraceae; genus Palsa-187. The sequence continues at coordinate 68,046 of CANFEY010000012.1, read as the reverse complement.
TTTGACGTCGTCAGCCGCGCGCTGTATTCGACGGACGCGAGCGTCTACAAGCTGCAACCGCTCGGCGTGATTATTCCGCGCACGCGGGCGGCGCTGATCGACGTGGTCAACTTGTGCCTGAGGCACCGCGTCTCCCTCACCATGCGCGGCGGCGGGACGTCGCAGGCCGGGCAGGCGATCGGCGAGGGAGTGATTGTCGATTGCTCGAAGTATCTGCACCGCCTGATCGAAGTGAACGCCGAAGAACGCTGGGCGCGCGTGGAACCCGGCGTCGTGCTGGACGAATTGAATGCGCAGCTCGCGCCCCTGGGCCTGCGCTTTGCGCCGGATATTTCCACCGCCAGCCGGGCAACCATCGGCGGCATGATGGCGAACAACTCGGCGGGCGCGCGCAGCGTGCTCTATGGGACCACGATCCATCACGTGCTGGAGCAGACGGTGATGCTCGCCGATGGCAGCATTGTTGAGTTCCGTGAGATGCCCCGCGGCGCGGTGCCGGCTGGCGATACGCTGGAAGCCGCATGCTACCACAAAGTGCTGGACCTGGCGCAGCAGCATGAAGCCGAGATCGACAAGCGTTATCCGAAGATCCTGCGCCGCGTCGGCGGCTACAACTTGAACGAGTTCGCTGGCGACGGGCCGGTCAATCTGGCAAAGATGATGGTCGGGTCCGAGGGTACGCTCGGCGTGATTCTCGAAGCCAAAGTGAAGCTGGTTCCGCTGCCCAAGGCAAAGGCAGTTATGGTGATCGGTTTCGGCGACCTACTGGAAGCACTGGCCGCCGCGCCCGCGATTTTGGCGCACAAGCCGTCGGCCATTGAGGTGATGGATCGGGCAATTCTCAGCGGAGCGGGGCAGAACGCGGGCCTGGAGAAGACCCGCCGCGAGTTTATTGCGGGCGATCCGGCGGCGACGTTGTGCGTGGAATTCTACGACGACAGCAAAGAAGCGCTGCCCCCGCGGCTCGCAGCGTTGGAGGCCGATCTGCGTGCGAAAAACTTCGGTCAGTCCTATCGTGCGGAGACCGACCTCGCGCAACAACAGCGCATCTGGGGCTTGCGCGAAGCGGCGCTCGGCCTGTCGATGGCGGTCAAGGAGGATGCCAAGTCGATCTCCTTCGTTGAAGACACTGCGGTCGCGCCAGAGAAGCTCAGCGAATTTATCGGGCGCTTTCTCGAAATCATCCGTGAGCATGAGACCACTGCCGGCATCTACGCCCACGCGTCGGTCGGATGTCTGCATGTGCGCCCCGTGGTGAATATGAAGACCGCCGAAGGTGTGGCGAAGTTCGAATCCATCGCCAACGCGGTGGCGGACCTGGTGCTGGAATACGGCGGCGCGCTTTCGGGCGAGCATGGCGACGGCCTGGTCCGGAGCCCCTTCATGCGCCGGATGTTCGGCGACGCGCTCTACGAGGCGTTCCGCGAAATCAAGCGCACCTTCGATCCTCACAATCTCTTCAACCCGGGAAAGATCACCGATGCGGCACCCGTGACATCGAACCTTCGCTTCGGAGCGGGTTATGTGTCGCCGAATCCGCAGACGTTTTTCGACTACTCGGATTGGGGCGGCATGGGTGGTGCGGTGGAAATGTGCAGCGGCGTCGGCGCGTGCCGCAAGAAACTGAACGGCACCATGTGCCCGTCCTATATGGCGACGCGCGACGAGGCCGATTCGACGCGCGGCCGCGCCAACGTGCTGCGGCTCGCGATGACGGGCAAGTTGGGCGAGGCGGGTCTGGGCGACGACGGCGTCATGAAGGTGCTCGACCTATGCCTGGAATGCCGCGCCTGCAAAGCGGAATGCCCCGTCGGCGTCGACGTCGCGCGCTTCAAGAGCGACTTTCTGGCCGATCACCACGCGCGCCATGGGACTCCTCTGCAAGCCCGGGCGCTCGGCGGTATCGCGCAGGCCAGCGTGTGGGGCAGCCGCTTCGCTCCCGTGTCGAACTGGGTGGCGTCCGCCGCATCCAAGTTCATCGGCATCGATGCGCGCCGCAAGCTCCCTGAGTGGCGGCGCGACACTTTCATGAAATGGGCCGCCGGCCGCAACACCGGAACGGTCACCTTGTTTGCGGATACCTTCACCAACCACTACGACCGTGAGATCGGCATGGCTGCGGTTGAGTTGCTGGAACGCGGCGGCATAACAGCGCGAGTATTCCGCCCCGGCTGCTGCGGACGCCCGCTCATCTCGAAAGGACTTCTGGCCGAGGCTCGCACGACGCTGGAACAAACCATCGAAGCGTTGTACCCCATCGCCGAGCGCGGCGAGAAGATTCTGTTCCTGGAGCCGAGTTGCCTGTCGTCGATCAAAGAGGACGCCGCATCCCTGCTACGTGGCGAAGCCCAGAAGAAAGCGCAAGTGGTCGCGCAAGCCGCGCTGCTGTTCGAAGAATTCGCCGCCATGCTCGATCTGCCGTTCAAGGCCGGCCCCAAGCGCATCCTGCTGCACGGCCACTGCCATCAAAAGTCGATGGGCCTGCTGGATGCGACGAAGAAATTACTCGCGCGCGTTCCCGGAGCCACGGTTGTCGACCTCGACGCCGGCTGCTGCGGCATGGCCGGATCGTTTGGCTACTCGGCCGAGCACTACGACGTGTCCGTGACGATCGCGAACCGCAAGCTGCTGCCCGCGGTGAAGGCGATGCAACCCGGCGACGTGTTGGTCGCGCCCGGCACATCGTGCAGGCATCAGGTCGCAGACTTGGCGGGGACTCATGCGCTACACCCCGCTGCATTCTTGCGAGGCCTTCTTTAGACTTTGTCGCGAGAGTATACTAGTCCCGAGAAAGGAGAGCCAGTGAAACAAAGTTCACGTCTTTGCCTGATACTGACCGCGGCCGGATTGGCATTGGCGCAGACCACCTCCCGGAGGCCTGTCCACCGTTTCCTTACGATTCAGTCGATGTGACCTTCGAAAACAAGGCGGACGGCGTAAAGCTCGCAGGGACGTTGACGTTGCCGAAATCCGGGGGGCCGCTTCCTGCTGTGTTGCTGATCCCGGGAAGTTCAGCCGCTGGTTTTGACCGCGACTACGCCACTCCTACAGGTCGCAGGGCGTACCTTACACTTGCGGACTATTTGACGCGGCGCGGAATCGCCGTTCTTCGAGCGGATGATCGGGGCGTGGGCCAGTCGACCGGAAACAAGGTCCAGTCTTCGGTTCACTCCCTCGCTGCGGACGCGGTGGAAGCTGTGGCATTTCTCAAGAGCCGCAAAGAAATCGATCCCAAGCGGATCGGCGTGCTGGGGCATAGCTTCGCAGGGATGACGGTTCCGCTGGCCGCGGCCCGCTCCAGCGACATCACGTTTGTCATCACTCTTGCCGGTTCACATGCAGCGCGGCCTGAACGCAACGGCAGTCGGTCTGGCTCGGATTGGCGCAGCCAACTCGAGGCCACGGTCCTGCAGTACGGTCACCTGTCCGCGCTCACTAACCTGAGTGAAAGCGGTCTCGCGAGTAGAATTGAATCGCTTTTGGTGGATTCCAGGAAAAGGCTAAACGCAGTTGAGCAGGAACGATTTGACGAGCAGGTGCCCGATCCCAAGGCCTACGCGTGGTCGAATGCTGCAAGCCTTACGACACCCCTAATCCGCTCCGACCTGCTCACCGATCCCGGCCTGGGACCGCGGAACACCAAGGTCCCATTCCTGGCGATCTATGGATCATTGGACCCCACCAATACTCCTGCGCGCAATGTGCCCGCCCTAATTTCCTACCTGACGGCGGGCGGAAACCCCGATTATTCGTTAGTGGTCGTGCCGGGCCTCGATCACAATTTCTGGGTGTGCGTACAGCTCGTGCCTGCCGGAGGTGCCTGCAGTGAAGAGGAGTACTCGCCCAAAATCATGCAACTGGTCGGTGACTGGATACTGAGCCACTAGCGCGAAATACTTCTGGACTCAGCGTACTTTGTAGTGTAGGGTGCTTTCATGCACCACTGGCGTCCCGACGCGATGCTCCATCCGCCCGCGCTCGACCACTCCGCTTCGGCGCGTCCCGTGCGCCCACGATCGGCGCTGCTCCTCAATCCCTTCTACCCCAAAGACCCGCACGCCAGCTTCGGCAAACACGTGCTGACGCCGAGCCTCGCGCTCACCAGCTTCGCGGCCACAACGCCCGAACACTGGGACGTGTAGTATTGGGATGAGAACCTGTTGAACGGCCCGCCGCCATCTGACCCCATCCCCGAAGTGGTCGGCATTTCCGTCCACCTCACCTTCGCAAAGCGAGCCTTCGAGCTCGCGCGTTGGTATCGCGCACGCGGCAGCCGCATCATTCTCGGTGGACTGCACGTGCTCTCCTGCCCCGAAGAGTGCGCCCCCCACGCCGACGCGCTGGCGCTCGGGGACGGCGTGCAGCTGTGGCCACGCATCCTGGCGGACGTCGAAGCGGGCAACCTGCAATCGCGCTATACAGCCACATACGAAAACGGCTACAGCGCCGATCCTTCGCCGCGCCGCGAACTGGTCCCACGATCCAGCTTTCTCACTACCACCAGTCTGATCGCCACCCGCGGCTGCCACAACCGCTGTGGCTTTTGCTACCTGGCCACGGACGGCCTCCGCATGCCGTACCGCATGCGCGAGCCGAGGCAGATCGCCGAGGAGTTCGCCGCCAACGAGCAGCCTTACGCGGTCTTCATCGATAACAACCTCGGCTCCAACCGCGAGTATCTGCGTTCGCTGTGCCAAGCGTTACAGCCGCTCGAGAAAATCTGGAGCGCGGCGGTCTCCATCGACGTCACCGACGATCCCACGCTCATCCGCGACATGGCGCTGGCGGGCTGTACCGGGGTCTTCGTAGGTTTTGAATCGTTGACCGACGGCAACCTGGAAGACGCGCGCAAGAAGACGCCCAAGACTTCCGACTACGCGCGCCGCGTCCGCCTGCTGCATGATCACGGCATCCAGGTGAACGGATCCTTTGTGCTGGGCTTCGATCATGATCGCAAGGACGTCTTCGCCACCACCGCGCAATGGGTGGAGGAAAATCGACTAGAGTGCGCGACCTTCCACATCCTCACGCCTTATCCCGCAACGCCGCTCTACCGCCAGATGGAAGCGCAAGGCCGCCTGCTGCATCGCGATTGGTCGCTCTATGACACCACCCACGCCGTCTTCCGCCCGCAACACATGACGCCGGAAGAACTCGAGGCAGGCTACGAGTGGATCTACGGCCGCCTGTTTTCGCACGCGTCCATCTGGGCCCGCCGCCCCGAAGATTGGCGCGCCGCCGCACCCTATCTCGGCATGTCCTATCTCTACAAGCGGTCGAATTTCCTGTGGTATTGGCTGATCAAGCACCACGCCGTCCACGCCGTATGGAGCCCGTTGGTTGAGGTCACACGCCGCCGCCACTTGCACTACCGGCGCAGCCTGCAAACATCCTCTCCCTCTGCCACGGGAATCATTTCCGCGGGAGTCTAACCCCTAACGCCTTGCCCCCGGCCCACATACCACTTCACCCCACCCCAGTTGCGGCGTAAAATTGTGATACTCTGATAGAGCCTTCAGGAAAGGTCTTCCCGGACGCAATCCCGCCATGGAGTAAATAACAAGCGCTGAATGAGTTTTACTGTCTTTTTGGGCAACTTGCCTACCTGGGTAACCGTGGACGACATTATGGGTTGGCTGAACGCCGAATCCTTAGTTGCGGACGCTATTAAAGTCATCCGTAATCCGGAAACGCAGGAGTCGAAAGGCTTCGCGTTCATCGAAGCGCCGAACACCGAAGAGATGAATTCGATCATCCGCCGGTTTGATCGCGCGCCGCTCGAAGACCGTCTGCTTCGCGCTAACCCCGCGCAGCCGCCGCGTCCCAAGGGAGCCGGTCCTGCAACCGGCGCGCCGCCGCAGGGCATGGGCGAACGCCGTCCCTACACGCCGCGCACAGCCGCGCCCGCTGCTCAGGCCTATACGCCGGCTGCGAGTGCTGCTCCCGCCGCCGACCAGCGTCCGCCGCGCCGAGGCAAGAAGAGCGTGAGTGGCGGCCGCCGCAGTGACGGCCCCGTCAGCCCGTTCGCCGAAGAACTGACGAACGCGCTGAATTAACCTCTGGCGTAAGCCCGGGGCTTCAAAAAACGCTCGTCTCCGTATACGCGCCGAAGACCTCTTTGAGGACGGCGCACATCTCTCCCACGGTTGCATACGCCCGAACTGCGCCCAGCAGGCTCGGCATCGTGTTCTCATTGCTTTGCGCCGCGCGCTTCAGTTCCCGCAGCGCCTCTTCCACGTCGGCAGCATCCCGCCGCCGCTTCACTTCCGCCAATCGCTGCATCTGCCGCTGTTCCACGTCCGGGTCGATCCGCAGGATGTCGATGGGCTTCTCCCCCGCCTGTTGGAACTTGTTCACCCCCACCACCACTCTCTTCCCCGCTTCCACTGTCCGCTGAAACTCATAGCTCGACCGGGCAATCTCCCCCTGCGGGAACCCGCGCTCGATGGCCGCGATCATTCCGCCCATATCGTCGATGCGCCGCATGTAGTCCAGCGCCTCGGCTTCCATCTGCCGCGTGAGCCGCTCCACATATTCGCTGCCGCCAAACGGATCGGGCTCCCCTGTCACCCCCGTTTCATGCGCGAGAACCTGCTGCGTCCGCAGCGCCAGCGTGACCGCATGCTCCGAGGGCAGCGCATACGCCTCATCGAGCGAGTTGGTGTGCAGCGACTGGCACCCGCCCAGCACCGCCGCCATAGCCTGGATCGAGGTGCGGACAATGTTGTTCTCCGGCTGCTGCCACGTCAGCGAACAGCCAGCGGTTTGCGCGTGGAAGCGCAGCTTCCAACTCCGCTCGTCTTTCGCGCCGTAGCGATCCCGCATCGCCTCCGCCCAAATTTTGCGCGCCGCGCGGAACTTGGCGATCTCCTCAAAGAAATCGTTGTGTGAATTGAAGAAGAAACTCAGCCGTGGTGCAAACGCATCCACCCCGAGACCGCGCGCGATGCAGTGGTCCACGTACTCAAATCCGTCGCGCAGAGTGAAGGCGAGCTCCTGCGCCGCCGTCGATCCCGCCTCGCGAATGTGATACCCCGAAATCGAAATTGGATTGAACCGCGGCGTGTGTTGCGCAGCGAACTCGATGGAGTCCGTCACTAATCGCATGGATGGCTTGGGCGGAAAGATGAACTCCTTCTGCGCGATGTATTCCTTCAAGATGTCGTTCTGCAGCGTGCCAGACAGCCGAGCCCACTCGATGCCGTGCTTCTCGGCTACCACCAGGTACATCGCCCACAGGATCGACGCCGGTGAGTTGATCGTCATGGACACCGTGACCTCGCCCAACGGAATCCCGTCGAACAGCGTCTCCATGTCGGCCAGCGTCGAAACCGCCACGCCGCACTTGCCCACTTCGCCCAGCGCCGTGGGATCGTCCGCATCCACGCCCATCAGCGTCGGTAAGTCGAACGCCACCGAAAGCCCGGTCTGCCCTTGCGCCAGCAAATACCGGTAACGCGCGTTGGTCTCCTCTGCGGTGGCGAAGCCCGAAAATTGCCGCATGGTCCACAGCCGCTCGCGGTACATCGACGTGTGAATGCCGCGCGTGTAAGGAAATTCGCCGGGTGTAGGCACAGCACCCATTTTACCCGTCGCGCCTTTGACACCACTTGCGGACCCCGCTACCATCTAGAACGATCCTATGCGAACCGGTCTGATTGCCCTGTTTCTGTGCGCGCTCACGCTGGGCGCGCAAACCCTCCCGCGCTTGCCCGACGGCAAACCCAACTTGACCGGCGTGTGGCAATCCCTCAGCAGCGCCTATTGGGACATCGAAGACCACTCCGCGCAACCCGGCGCATTCTTCCAGCTGGGTGCCACGGGCGCGATCCCCGCAGGCCTCGGCATTGTCGAAGGCGGAGCCATTCCTTACCGCCCCGAAGCGCTCCCGCAGAAGCAGAAAAATCGCGCCAACCGTATGAAGGACGATCCCGAAGCCAAGTGCTATATGCCCGGAGTGCCGCGCGCGACCTACCTGCCTTTCCCGTTTCAAATCATACAAGGAACCGACAACATCCTGATCGCCTACGAATTCGCGACGGCGAACCGGACCATCCTTATGAAGAAGCACGAGGACGCGCCTTACGATTTGTGGATGGGCTGGTCCAATGGCCGCTGGGAGGGCGACACGCTGGTGGTCGACGTGACAGGCCTAAACGGCAAGAGTTGGTTGGATCGCGCTGGAAACTACGCCAGTAACAATGTCCACGTGGTGGAACGCTACGCGCTCACTGACGCCAACCACATTCAGTACGAAGCCACCATTGAAGATCCCACGGTGTTCACGCACCCGTGGAAAATCAGTCTGCCGCTGTACCGGCGGATGGAGAAGAACGCCCAGCTGCTGGAGTTCAAGTGCGTGGAGTTCGCCGAAGAATTGCTGTACGGAGACTTAAGAAAGAAATGAACCGCTTCATTTGTACACTCGCGTTCGCTTCCATAGCATTCGGGCAGGCCGCGTATAAGATCCCGCGCACTCCGTGGGGCGATCCCGACCTCCAAGGCATCTGGCCCGCCACCGACATGATCAACGTGCCGCTACAGCGGCCGGATGCATTCGGCAATCGCCTGTACTTGACCGATTCCGAATTCGCGGACCGCGCCGCACAAGCCGAGCGCACCTTGGCCGCGCGGCAAACCCCCACCGCTTCCACGGGTCCCGTGTCCATCAATCCTCCTGGCTACTGGCTCGATACTCCGAAGCCTTCGCGCCAGACGTCGTTGATCGTTGAGCCCGAGAACGGCAAGATGCCCGCCCTCACCGCCGCCGCGCAGGCGAAGAAAGCCGCGAAGGCCGCCGCGCGCGTGGGACATGGCCCCAACGAGACATGGGAGGACCAGAGCCTCTACGACCGCTGCATCAGCCGCGGTGTCATGGGCTCCGTACTGCCCGTGATCTATAACAACGGCAACGAAATCATCCAGGCCCCCGGCTACGTCTCGATCAAGTACGAGATGATCCACGAAGCGCGGATCATTCCGCTGGGCGGCGCGCATCCTGGACCCGGCATTCGCTCTTACATGGGCGATGCGCGCGGGCATTGGGAAGGGGACACGCTGGTGGTCGAAACCACCAATTTCCTGGGCGACAAGAATGGACTCACCGGCAACGGCGGCGGCGATCCTCATAGTGACGCTCTGGTGCTTACGGAGAAATTCACGCGGGTGGCTTCGGATCAAGTGAATTACGAGGCGTACCTCAACGATCCGAAGACTTGGGTCAGCCCCTTCCGCATCGCCTTTCCGTTGAAGGCCGATCCAACTTACAAGCTCTACGAGTACGATTGCCACGAAGGCAACTACGCCATGTTCAACATGCTGAGCGGCGCTCGCGCAGACGAAGCTGCTGCCGCTGCTAAGAAATAGGAGACCATCCATGAAGACCACACTTTGTTTGCTCATGTTGTCCGCCTGGCCGCTGGCTGCCCATCACGCCTTCGCTGCGGAGTTCGACGCCAACAAGCCGGTGACTCTGCGCGGCACTGTGACGGACATGGAGTGGATCAATCCGCACGCGTGGATCCACCTGGAAGTCACCGAAGACAACGGCACCGTCACCAAGTGGATGGTGGAAGGCGGCAGTCCCAACATCCTCGCCCGGCGCGGATTCACCAAAGCCTCGCTGCCCAAGGGGACAAAGGTGGTCATTCAGGGGTATCTTTCTAAGGATGGGTCGCGGCGCGCGAATGGCGGGTCCATCAGTTTGCCGGACGGGACCAAGCTGTTCCTCGGCTCGTCGGGCACGGGTGCGCCTCTGGATACAAACGGAGAGGGTAAGGGCAAGTAATTGCGAGTTGGAGTTTTCACACCACTACTTTCGGGACTTCCGCTGGCGGACGTTCTCAAGAAACTAAAGGCGCAGGGCATCTCGACGGTGGAGTTGGCCACGGGAAATTATCCGGGCAACGCGCACTGCAAGCTGTCCATGCTCGACGACGAGCGCGAATGCGACGCGTTCCGCAAGCTGCTCGACGATAACGGCTTCAGCATCAGTGCGCTGAGCTGCCACGGTAATCCGATTCATCCTGACGCGAAGATCGCGGTCGAGCATAGCGGCGTCAGCCGCAAGACGGTGCTGCTGGCCGAAAAGCTCGGCGTGCCGGTGGTGGTCGATTTTTCCGGCTGCCCCGGTGACGGGCCCAACGCGCTGCGTCCCAACTGGGTGACGTGCCCGTGGCCGCCCGAATATCTCGAGACACTGAAGTGGCAGTGGGATCAAGTAGTAACGCCCTTTTGGAAGGCGCATGGCAAGTTCGCTGCGGACCACGGCGTAAAAATCGCAGTGGAGATGCATCCTGGCTTCGTGGCCTACAGCCCAGAGAACATGCTGCGTCTGCGCGACATCGCGGGCCCGAGCATCGGTTGCAACTACGATCCCAGCCACATGTTCTGGCAAGGTATCGATGCCATCGCAGCCATCCGCATCTTGGGCGACGCGATCTTCCACGTCCACGCCAAGGACACACAGATCTACGAGCGCAACCTGCCCATGAGCGGCGTACTCGACACCAAAGCCTATACCGACGAACGCAATCGCGCCTGGATCTTCCGCACCTGCGGCTACGGGCATGGCGAGGAATGGTGGCGCGAGTTTGTTTCCACCTTGCGCATGTTCGGTTACGACTACGTGCTGTCGATCGAGCATGAAGACAGCCTGCTCTCCGCCGAAGAAGGCTTGAACCGCGCGGCAACTTTCCTCAAAGGCCTCGTTCCGACCGCGCAGCCAGGAGCGGCGTGGTGGGTATGAGGGCCGCGGTTCTCGGTACCGGCTTCATGGGCCGGGTGCACCTTGAAGGACTCCGCCGCCTTGGCAACGTCGAGGCCCTCTCCGTAACCAGCCGCGACGAAGCCGCCGTGCGCGCGGTGATGGCGGACCCAACCGTTACCGCTGTCCACATCTGTACGCCGAACTCGTCTCACGTTCCTCTGGCGAAGTCCGCGCTCGAAGCCGGCAAACACGTGTTGTGCGAAAAGCCACTCGCGACTTCATCCGCCGACGCCGCCATGCTCACCGAGCTAGCCAACGCCCGCGGGCTGCGCAACGCGACCTGCCACAACCTGCGCTACTACCCGATGGTGCAACACATGCGCCGCATGCGCGAGGCCGGCGAACTCGGTGAGATCCTGGTCGCGCAAGGCACCTACTCGCAAGACTGGCTGCTCTACGACACGGACTGGAACTGGCGCATTGAAAGCAACATCGGCGGAGCTTTGCGCGCGCTCGGCGATATCGGCTCGCATTGGTGTGACATGGCGGAGCACGTCTCCGGCCTGCGCATTACCTCCGTTTGCGCCGACTTGCAAACATTCCACAAGACCCGCAAGCGCCCCAAGGGCATCGTCGAGACCTTCGCGGGCAAAACGCTTGCTCCCAGCGACTACGACGAGATTCCCATCGACACCGAAGACTTCGCCTCCGTCATCTTCCGCATGGGTGATCGCGCGCGTGGATCATTCACCGCCAGCCAAGTGTCCGCGGGCTGCAAGAATCGCCTGAGTATCGAAATCTACGGCTCGAAAGCGTCCGTTGCGTGGAATCAGGAGCGCCCCGACGAACTGTGGATCGGCCACCGAAACTCCCCGAACCAGACGATCGTGAAAGATCCATCGCTGATGCACGGAGCCGCGCGTTCTTACGCCGACCTCCCCGGCGGCCACAGCGAGGGCTACGACGATACGTTCAAGCAAGTCTTCCGCCGCTTCTATGCGTCCATTGCCGACCCCACCGTCGCGCCCGAATACCCGCAGTTCGCCGACGGCTTGCGCCAGTTGAAAATTCTAGAAGCCGAGCTGGCGAGCCACAAAGCGCACGCTTGGGTCGAGGTTGCATAGTGTTCAACGAGAGCCGTCTGTTCTGGACCAGCAGCATGGCGCTGTGCATGTCCGGCATCGCCAACGCCCTGCGCGCCAACGCCGCCGCGGACTTGCAGCGCACCTATCTGGACCCCATCGACAAACTGCATTCCGCCGAGATGATCGGCACCGTGCTCGGTGTTCCGTTCCTGGCCTTCGCCATCACCATTGCGATCAGCAGTCCGCTGCTCGACATCATCGGGATGGGTCTGTTGCTTCCGCTCGCCCCCGTTTTGGTCGCCGTCGGCATGCTGCTCATGGGATTCGCCGGCGAAATCGCGACCGGCCAAGGCGCGTACAACGTGCTGTGGATCGGCGCGGCAATCGCAGGCGTCGGTTGGGGCATCACGGAAACCGTCATGAACCCGCTGATCGCATCTCTGTACCCCGGCGACAAGACGGCCAAGCTCAACTCCGCCCACGCCTGGTGGCCCGGAGGCCTGGTCATCGGCGGCTTGCTCGGCGTTGCGATGTCGGACATGCAGCTTGGCTTTCAAATGAAGCTCGGTCTTGTGCTGCTGCCTGCGATTGTTGTGTTCATCATGTCGCTCGGCGTGAAGTATCCGCCCACCGAACGCGCCGCCGCTGGGCTCTCCACCGGTTCGATGTTCAAAGAGTTGCTGAACCCGATGTTTCTCGTGCTCTTCTGCTCCATGTTCCTCACAGCGGCATCGGAACTCGCGCCCGGGCAATGGGTGGACCTCGCACTCAGCCGCACCGTAGGCATGCCCGGCATCCTGCTGCTGGTGTACGTCAGCGGACTCATGTTCCTCATGCGGCATTTCGCAGGACCGCTGGTACACAAGCTATCTCCCATCGGTGTTTTGTGGTTTTCCTGCTTGGGGGCAGCGCTCGGCTTGGTGGCGCTGAGCTACGCGGATTCGCCCATCACCGGCCTGCTCGCAGCCACGCTCTGGGGAACAGGAGTCTGCTACATGTGGCCGACCATGCTCGCCACCTCATCCGAACGCTTCCCGCGTGGCGGAGCGCTACTCATGGGGCTGATGGGCACGGCGGGAACACTCTCGATTCAATTCGTCTTGCCGGAAATGGGCAGCATCTATGACACCGCGAAGATCCGTCTCGCGGGCGGCGACGCCGCCTTTAACGCGCTCGAAGGTGACGCGCTCAACACAATCCTAGGTCAGGCCGCGCAGGAATCCTTCCGCGCCGTGGCAATTCTTCCCGCGATCCTTCTCGTGGTCTTCGGCGCGATTTTGCTCTACGACCGCTCCAAGGGCGGCTTCAAGCCGGCAAAACTCTAAGCCGACGGCGCGCGCGGGATGAAGATGCCTTCCTTGCGGAAGCGTTCGACGATGCGCTTGCGCAGTTCGTGCTGTACGCGGAACTGATCTTCAAAGTCCCCGATTTGGCACACCAGCGTGAAGTCTAAGGACCGTTCGCCGAACCCCAACAGCAACGCCGACGGCGCAGGCTCCTTCAGTAACCCCGGCACCTCCGCGGATCGTGCCACATCCAGCAACACGCGCTCCACCTTTTCCACGTCCGAATCCACTGCCACGCCAATTTGCAACGGCAGCGCCATGCGCCGGTCGGGTAAATGAAAATTCGTCACCGTGCTCTGGCTCAGCTTGTTGTTCGGGATCACGATGAGATTGTTCTGCCGCTCGCGCAATGTGGTACTCCGCCAGCCGATATCCGTCACATACCCGCGCTGGCCCGATTCCAACTGGATGAAGTCTCCCACGCGGATCTGCCCCGCCAAGCTCACGTAGAATCCAGCGAACAGATTCGACAGCGTGTCCTGCAACGCCAGCGCGACTGCCAACCCGCCCACACCTAACGCAGCGAGGATCGGTCGGATGTCGATCCCCAGCACTTGCAACAACGCCAACGCCCCTAGCGAACCCACCGTCAAGCTCGCTAGCAATTCCGTCAGCGTGCCCACCGGCAAGTACACGCGCACCAATCGCCCCGCCAGACGAGTGGCCGCGAGCGTCAGCGACACGATCCATAACACCAGCAGTGCGCGCTCCGACCAAAACGTCACCGTGCGCGGCAGCTGCGAAGTGTCTGTGGCCACGTAGATAGCCAGGATCACCACCCACAGCAACGCCGGCCCGCGCAGGGATTCGAGCAGCGTCTCATCAAAGCGAGTCTCCGTCGAGCGCGTCCACTTGCGCAGCCGGGCCGTCAGAAAGCGGCGCAACAACAACCCCGCCGCCAACACCGCGGCGAACACCATCAGCGGGACCGCCGCCGCACGCTACGTCTCTGGAATGAAATTCAGCACATCACCCCTTCAGCGCCGCCATCACAGCCTGATCCTGCACACGCTCGGTGAACCAATGCGGATACGGAAGCGGGACCGCTGTCAACGTGTCCAGCCGCTGCAGCTCTTCCGAGGTCAGCTTCACATCCGCCGCCGCAAGGTTGTCGTCCAGCTGCGCCATCTTGTTCGCGCCGATCAACACCGAGGCCACGGTGCGCTTTGCCATCAGCCACGCCAACGCGATCTGCGCAGGCAACGCATTGCGCGCAGCCGCCATCTCGCGCAACGCGTCCACCACATCGTGTCCCTTGGCGCGGTCATAGGGCAGCATGTCCAGGCTGCTCAACCGCCCGCCGCCACCCTGCGGTTCTTCGCGTGTGTACTTGCCGGTGAGAAAGCCCCCAGCCAGCGGACTCCAAACAAACACGCCGATCCCGGCGTTGTGAACGAACGGCTCCAGGTCATGCTCAAAGTCGCGGCCTACCAGCGAGTAATACAGCTCCGCTGCGCGAAACTGCGAAGCGCCGCTCGACTTCTGCAAACCCACCGCCTTCGCCGCCATCCACGCAGGCCAGTTCGAAAACCCCACGTAACGCACCTTGCCCTGCTGCACCAAGGACTCCAGCGCTGCCACTGTCTCCTCCACCGGTGTGTTCAAATCCACCCGATGCACCAAGTAGACGTCGATGTAATCCGTGCCCAACCGCCTCAAGCTCCCTTCACAGGACGCAAGAATGTGTTGCCGCGAGAGACCTTGATGAAGCAATGCCGGCGCGCTGCGGAAGCCGACCTTGGTGGAAATCACGACATCCTTGCGCCGTGTTCCCAGCGCTTTTCCGAGCATCTCCTCCGATTGCCCTCCAGTGTATCCGTCCGCCGAATTGAAGTGGTTGATGCCCGCATCGAGGCACCTGCCCACCATCTGATCCGCTAACGCCGCGTCCACTTTTGACACCGCCGCGAACGGCCCTTGCCCCGTGCCAAACGTCATCGCCCCGAACGCGAGCTTTGATACCACCAATCCTGAATCCCCAAGCCGAGAATGCTGCATCCTGTCAGTGTCGCAAACCGTGATATCGTGTGGGGCATGGAAATGAGTCGACGAACGTTCGCCGCTCTGGCAGCCGCGGCACCCGCTGCCTTGGCGCAAGCCCGAAGAATCCCCGTGGGCTTGGAACTCTACTCCGTGCGCGACGAACTCATGAAGGACGAAATCGCCACCGTGCGCGCCGTCGCCAAGATGGGTTACGAAAGCGTCGAATTCTACGCGCCTTACTTCAACTGGACCACCGATCACGCCAAGGAAATCCGCAACGTGCTGGACGGCGAAGGCATCCGCTGCAACTCCACGCACAACAACGCCAACTACTTCGATGACGCGAATCTTGCAAAGGTCATTGAGCTAAATCAGATCATTGGTTCGCGCTACCCGATAGCCGCCAGCGCCCCGCGCATGACCGGCATTGACGGTTGGACGCAATGGGGCGCGCGCATGACCGCGGTCTCCGAACGTCTCAAGCCGCTAGGCATGGCGACGGGCTTCCACAATCATCAAACAGAGTGGCGCGTGGTGGAAGGCCAGCGCCCCATGGACGTGCTGGCCGCGAGCACTCCCAAGGACTTCATCCTTCAATTCGACGCAGGCACGTGTATCGAAGCCCGAGCCGACCCCATCGCGTGGATCAAGGCCAACCCCGGTCGCATCAGGAGCGTCCACTGCAAGGACTGGGGCGCGGGCCAAGGCCCGGATCGCGGCTACCGTACACTTTTCGGAGAAGGTGACACGCCGTGGAAGGCGATCTTCGAGGCCGCCGAATCCGTCGGCGGCGTTGAATACTATCTGATCGAGCAGGAAGGCAGCCGCTTCAGTTCACTGGACACCGCCGCCAAGTGCCTCGCGACCTACAAGCAAATGCGCGGCTAGCGCACCTGGCAGGTCCAATCGCCGGCGTCGTCCTGGAAGCCAGAGAGAATACGCACCCGAGCGACGCGCTCAAAGTCCGCCAGCATCTCTCCAATGACCTCTTCGCTGATGTTCGCCACCACAACATCGAATGAACCGGACCGCACCGCATCCACGCTGCCCTGAAAGAACGGTACAGGCCGCGCGGTCTCCAGGTCGATATCGCAAGCGACCACTCTCCCCGCGCCCAGCAACTTCGCGGCAATTGAAAGGATGCCCGAGCCGCTGCCCACGTCCAGCACCGAATCCCCCGGGCGGATGCAGCGCTCCATCGCGGCCAGACACTTCTGCGTGCATGGATGCTGTCCCGTGCCGCACTGCTGCCCGGGGTTGATCTCCAAACGAAACCGCCCCGCCGGTGTAGGATCGTCGCACCACGGCGGCACCACAAAGAATTTCTCGCCCACCAGCAGTGCCGGC
This sequence comes from Bryobacterales bacterium, assembly GCA_947446025.1. Taxonomy (GTDB): domain Bacteria; phylum Acidobacteriota; class Terriglobia; order Bryobacterales; family Bryobacteraceae; genus Palsa-187. Next base: position 51,577 of record CANFEY010000012.1, on the reverse strand, counting down.
CAGGAGGCTTTCATCTCCGCCACCCAATCCCGCTCCGGCGCGGGGACCGCGGTTCCAAAACGCGACGCCGCTTCCTTCGTCTCAAACCAAGCCTCAACGCAGCCGTCTTCTTCGGTGACTCCGAGCGTTCCCGCTTCCCACAAGTCCCCCAGCAACACGTCTTGATCCGCCGGCTCCACCGCGATCCGTACCGTGAACATCAGCCCTTCACCCGCGCTTTCTCATCCGCCCAGAACCGCTCACGCAATTCCAGCTTGCGAATCTTGCCCGTCCCCGTCTTCGGAAGCGGCTCTTCGCAAAACTCCACGATTCTTGGCAGCTTGAATTTCGCCAGCCGCTCGCGCAAGAATCCGAGCAGGGCCTCCGCGGTGAGTTCCGCACCCGGATGCAAGACGACAAACGCCATAGGCACTTCGCCCCAACGTTCATCGGGAGCCGCCACCACTGCGCACTCCAGCACCGCCGGATGCGCCGCAATCGTGTTCTCGACTTCTATCGAAGAGATATTCTCGCCTCCCGACACGATGATCAACTTCTTGCGGTCCACAATGTTGATGTAGTTGTCGGCCTCCCACACCGCCATGTCGCCGGTGTGCAGCCACGGTCCGCTGAAGGCAGCTTCCGTCGCCGCCGCGTCTCCGAAGTAGCCGTCCATCACGTGGTCTCCCATGGCGACGATCTCCCCCACCGTCGCCCCGTCGCGCGGCACGTCCCGCATCTCCGCATCCACCACGCGCAACGTCACGCCCGGCAATGGCCACCCTGTCTTCGATTGCCGCAGGTAGCGTTCCTCATCAGGTAACCGCAGCGCCAGCTTTTGCTCAGTGTGCGTGATCACCGGCGAGGTCTCGGTCAGCCCATAGCCGCTCGAACACTCGCACCCGGGGAACGCCCTCTCCACACGCGCCACCAACTCCGGCGAGTTCGCCGCGCCGCCCATGTTGATATGGCGCAGGCTGGATAAATCGAACCGCTCGCGCGCCCCAGAGTTCACCAGCGCATTCGCCATCGTCGGCACCAGGCACATGTCCGTGGCCCTGTGCCGCTCCACCAGTTGGAACACATGCTCGGGATCGAAGCGCCGCACCATGATTTGCTTGGTGCCCAGCATGGTGGAAGCTTGCGGCCGCCCCCAACCATTTGCGTGATAGAGCGGGATGGTGTGCAAGTCGATCATCGTCGCTGCCTGCCTGTATTGCAGCGCATAATCGAGCGCGTGCAGGTAGAGCGTCCTGTGCGATAACATGACCCCCTTGGGCACGCCCGTGGAGCCGCTGGTGTAGAACAACTCCGCGATCCCCAGTTCGTCATAGCTCATCACGTCGGCGTGTTCTTCGCGCCCCGCGGCCAGTACGGATTCATAGTCGCGCTCAATGCTGATCCAGTGGGCCACCGCAGGGCAGGATCGCCGCAAGCGTTCCACCAGCGGCAGGAATTCGTCTTCGTAGATCAGCACCCGCGCGCCGGAATGCTGTAGGATCGCCGCCAACTCGGGCTCGGAAAGGCGCACGTTCAGCGGCATCAATACCGCGCGTGCCTGGGGTACCCCGAAATAGCCCTCAAACAACTGGTGGTTGTTGAAGCTCAGGTAGCCAACGCGGTCCCCGGGCGCAACGCCCAAGTCCCGCAGGCCTGTCGCCAGGCGCTCTGCTCTTCGCTTCAATTCCGTGTAGGTGAATTCCCGAGGTCCGCACGCCACCCCTACGCGCGACCCGTACAGCGCCGCGGCGTGATGCAGACAGCGGAGCGGCGTCAACGGAACGAACATGGTTAGCGCACGACGCCGCGGTTGAACGAATTGCCCTTCTTTTCGTCTGCCACCGCGCCTTCTTCGTCCCCCAACGCGCGCCGGGATTTGGCGCGGGCAAAGTACGCAAACGGGGCATCGCGCGATTGCTCGATGACCCACGTGAAATCGGCGAGCGCCTCCTGATGTTGCCCCAATTCCGAGTAGATCGAGCCTCTGCTATAGTGCGCCGTCAGGTCGGCCTTAAACTCCAGCGCCTTAGTAAGTTCCTCCATTGCCCGCTTTAGGTTCCCCTGCCTACGCAAGATCTCAGCGCGGGCCGTCAGCGCCTCAACCAAGTCAGGCTTAAGCGCCAACGCATGGTCGAAGTCCGCCAGCGCGTCGTCCAGTTTGTCAAGGTTCTGCTTCGCCAAGCCCCGTTGAAAGTAAGCGTTCCACGACGTGGGGTCCGTTTCCACGGCCTGGTCCAGTCGCGGCACCGCCCGCTCATAGTTGCCCGGGCTTAGGAGTTTGGCTGCTTCCCTGACTTGCTCCTCCGCCCGCGCGGCCGCCGAAGCGTAGTAGTCGTAAACTTCCCAGGAGAGGCCAACCACCAGCAAAACAGCCACCCAGCTGATGATCAACCGTTTTTGTTTCAGCCTCTGCGCGCGCCGCTCAGCGGTGGGTGGCGGAGGGGGAGCCTTACTAAGCGGAGCAGACATGCCAAATTATAACCCGCGCTAGCGGATGTTCTGCAATTCAGCGGCCTTCAGTTGGTCCTGGCGGTAACCCTCTTCATCGCCCAGCGCGCGTTTCGCAATCGACCGCGCCAAATACACGTAGGGCGCTTCCCGGCGCTCCAGAATGGACCGGTCGTAGTCCTCCACCGCTTTCTTGTAGTCACCCAACGCGGCGTACGTCTGGCCGCGTTGAAAATAGCCGTCCACTGATGGGTCCAATTGGATGGACTGATCCAGATCCGGAATGGCTTTTGCAAAGTTCCCGGCCAAACGGTAATGCGTGGCCCGCGCCGTATAGGCGGCGGCCATGCCCTGATCCAGGTTCAACGCTTTGCTCCAGTCCGCCAGTGCCTTGTCGCCCTGCTGCAAATTCTCATACGCGTTCCCGCGCTCCAGATACGCATCGGCCGTCTCGCGAATGGAAATCGAATCAGAAAAGCGCTTCGCCGCACCCACGAAATCATTGGTCCCCATGATGCGCATTCCATCTTCAAACGCCGCCTTCGAGCGGGCGGGAGCGCCTGCCACGTAGTCGATGACGCCCCATATCGCTGCGGCAGGGAGCACGATGCCCGCGGTGATCAGCAGCATCCGGCGTTGCGATGAGTTCATCGGCGTCCGCCCGGTGGGTACAACTGATGGCGGACGAATCGCGTCCAACAAACCCCGGTACCACGGGACCTCTCCGTATCCCTGTTGCTGCAGATGCGCAGGCACGGGTGGTTTCTCCAGAATCTTGCGAAGCTTGCCGAAGAGCGAACCGGGGCCCATGTAGGCCGATTATAGCAGCGCGGCGCTGCCCCCCGGCGTGGCAAAATAGTCTCTTGGCACATATCACTCAACTCTCAGACGCGATTCGCGACGCGGTGCGGGACGGCGACATCGTGGCGCTGGAAGGTTTCACGCACTTGATCCCCTACGCCGCCGGCCACGAAATCGTGCGGCAGGCCAAACGGGATCTGACTGTGATCCGCATGACCCCGGACGTCATCTATGACATGCTGATCGGTTCCGGCTGCGTCAAGAAGATCGTCTTCTCCTGGGGCGGCAATCCCGGCGTCGGCTCACTGCACCGCCTGCGCGACGCCGTCGAAAAGGATTGGCCCCTGCCCATCGAAGTTGAGGAACACGCGCACGCCGGCATGGCCGCTATGTATGCCGCCGGTGCCGCCAACCTCCCCTTCGGATTGCTGCGCGGCTACATCGGCACGGACCTCACGAAACACAACGGTCGCATCAAGTTCATCGATTGTCCGTTCACCGGCGAAAAGCTGGCCGCGGTTCCGGCCCACAGGCCAGACGTCACCGTGATCCACGCGCAGAAGGCGGACCGCAAGGGCAACGTCCTGATGTGGGGCGTGGTTGGCGTGCAGAAAGAAGCCGTACTCGCCGCCAAACGCAGCATCGTCACTGTCGAGGAGATTGTCGATGACCTGCAAGCTCCTCCCAACGCGGTGGTGCTGCCCTATTGGGTTGTCGGCCACGTGTGCGAAGTGAAGGGCGGCGCGTTCCCGTCTTACGCGCAAGGCTACTACGCCCGCAACAACGCGTTCTACAAGAAGTGGGATGACATTTCCAAGGATCGCGAATCCTTCACCTCCTGGATGGACAAACACATCAAGGGCACTAAGGATTTCGCGGAATTCAAACTGAGCCTTGCTGGGCAGACCCTGGGGGGCAAGTAATGGCACTCCAATACACCTCAGACGAAATGATGACGATTGCCGCGGCGCGCAAGATCCGCAATGGAGCGCCGCTGTTCGTCGGCATCGGCCTTCCCAGCGCGGCCGCCAACTTGGCCCGCCAGACCCACGCGCCGGATACAATCCTGATCTACGAATCCGGCACCATCGGCGCGAAGCCCACTGTGCTGCCGCTCTCCATCGGCGATGGGGAACTCTCCGAAACCGCCGACGCCGTCGTGTCGATCCCGGAGATGTTCTCCTATTGGCTACAGGGCGGGCGCATCGCGCTCGGCTTCCTGGGTGCCGCGCAGATCGACAAGTACGCCAACATCAACAGCACCGTCATCGGGGGCACCTATCAGCGCCCCAAAGTCCGCTTGCCGGGAGCGGGCGGTGCCCAGGAGATCGCTGCTTCATGCGGCGAGGTGCTGATCACTTTGCGCCACAACAAGCGCGCGTTCGTAGAGACGCTCGATTTCCTCACGTCGGGTGGGTATTTCGAGGGCGGCGATAGCCGCGCCAAACTCAACCTGCCCGGCAAAGGCCCCACGGCAGTCATCACGGACCTGGGCATTCTCACCCCTGACCCGGTCACCAAAGAGTTGACGCTCACCAGCGTGCATCCCGGTGTTACCGTCGAGCAAGTGGTCGCCGAAACCGGGTGGCCGCTGAAAGTAGCACCGCACGTCGACACCACCCCGGAGCCGACCGAAAAGGAACTTGCCGTGTTGCGCGACCTGAACGAACGCACAGCCCGGGCACACGCCGGTCAACAATAGGAGGTCATATGCAGCGCAGGACGTTTTGCCTAGCCACCGCGGCGGCCGGGGCGGAGATTGCCTTCGGGCAGCAACGCGCCATCGATGATTTCTTCCGCGAGTTCACCGATGAGTGGGCCCGCAGCAATCCCGCGCTCGCCACCAACCAGCGCTATTTCACGGGTCCCGAGCAAGACCGCTTGGAGCGCACGCTCTCTCCGCAAACCTTGGACCAGCGCCGCAAGACCATCGCACTCGCCCGCAAGGGCCTCGCCGGATTGCGCGCGTTCGACCGCGGTGCGATGTCCGAACAGCAGCGCCTGTGGTCCGAAGTGATGGAGTGGCAGCTCAACACCATCGCCGAAGAGGAGCCGTATCTCGACTACACCTTCCCGCTGGAACAGATGAACGGCTGGAACGTCAGCGTGGTGGAGCGCTTCACTGTGACCCGCCCCATGGGCAAGGTCCGCGACGCGGAAAACTTCGTCGCGGCGATGGGGCAGATCCGTGCGCGGACGCTCGAAGCCATCGAAGAATCGCGGCGCTTGGCCGGGAAGGGAATCATTCCCCCGCGCTTTATCCTGCAGGCGACCATCCGCCAGATGCAGAATTTCATTGATCCTGCGCCCGCCTCCAACCCCTTCGCAATCGTGTTCGGAGACAAGGCCGCCGCCATCCCGGACCTTCCCGCCGCCAAGCGCACGCAATTGCGCGCGGAAGTGGAACGCATCGTTTCCACGCAAATCTACCCGTCCTGGAAACAGGCCATCGCCACCCTGGAAGCCCAGTTGCCGAAGTCGAATGACGACGCCGGTCTGTGGCGGCTCAAGGGCGGTGACGAAGCCTACGCGTATTTCCTGCGCCGCTTCACCACTACCAAGATGACGCCCGAGGAAATCCACCAAGTCGGATTGCGCCAGGTGGCCGCTATCGAGGCGCGCATGGACACGCTGCTGAAGCAGCTCGGCCGCACGCAGGGCACCGTGAAAGAGCGCGCCGAAAAGCTCGATCTGGATTTGCAGTATCCGAATCCCACCTCGGAAGCCAGCCGTGAGCAGGTGATGAAGGACTTCAACGCCATCATTCAGGACGCGGCGAAGCGGGCCGAGTCGCTGTTTGACGTGCGCCCGAAGTCGCCAGTGGCGGCCCAGCCATTTCCAACATTCCGTGAAGCCAACGCCGCGGCCAACTACAACGCGCCGGCGGCTGACGGGTCCCGCGGCGGCATCGTGCAGTTCCCGCGCCGGCTCTCCAATATGACCACCTTCGGATTGCGCAGCCTGGCCTATCACGAAGCGATTCCAGGCCACCACTTCCAGATCGCGCTGCAGGTGGAAGACCGCTCCCTGCCGCGCTTCATGCAGTTGCGGGCATTCGGCAATATCGCCGCGAACAGCGAAGGCTGGGGCCTCTACGCCGAGCGCCTTGCCGCCGAATCCGGCTGGTATCAGGGCGATGTGGAAGGCGAGATCGGGCAGCTGGATTCCGAATTGTTCCGTGCGCGCCGGCTGGTGATCGATACCGGTATCCACACGAAACGTTGGACCCGTCAGCAATCCATCGACTACGGCATTGAAGCGAGTGAGATCGAACGCTACGTTGTGTACCCAGGCCAAGCCTGTTCCTACATGATCGGCCAGCTGAAGTACATCGAGCTACGCGACCGCGCACGCTCGGCTCTGGGCGCGCGCTTCTCCATGCGCGAGTATCACAACGTGGTCCTGCGCACCGGTTCCGTACCTATGGAGTTAATGGAGAGCCGGATCGATGCCTATATCGCCAGCACCAAGGCCTGATCCGCTTCGCTGAGCGTCCACGAAGCAGCGCTCGCATTCGCGCGCACTTGCTCCGGTGATTTGGCCCCGGCGATTACGCTGGAGACTTCGGGCCGTGCCGCGAGCCAGCTGAAGGCCAGCTCCAGCAACGTATGTCCGCGCGTTTCAGCGAAAGCGGCCAACGCTTCCACGCGAGCGAGATTTTCTTCGGTGAACACCTTGGGACCGAAGCCATCCTTCGCCCTGCTGCCTTCCGGTAGCGGCGCGCCTTTACGGTACTTGCCCGTGAGCAATCCGTTGGCGAGTGGGAAGTAAGGCAGGAATCCGACGCCTGTCCGTGCACACTCCGGCAGGACTCCCGCCTCAGGAGCCCGGTGGAACCAACTGTACTCGTTCTGCACGCTGGCGAAATACGCAGGGCCATGGGTCGCACGCGAGGCCTGCAGCTGTTCCACTGAAAAATTGGAGCAGCCGATCTCGCGCACCTTGCCCGCCTTCACGGCTTCGTTGAGCACTTCCATTGTGTCCGCGATGGGCGTATTCGCGTCCGGCCGGTGGATCTGATAGAGGTCGATCACCTCGACGCCCAAGCGCCGCAGACTCGCATCCAGCGCCTTGCGGATGTACTCGGCCCGCGCGCCCTCCATCCCGTCGCCCATGCGCATGCCGAACTTGCTGGCGATGATCGCCTTGTCCCGCCGGCCCTTCAGCGCCTTGCCCAAGAACTCCTCGCTTTGCCCGGTGCCGTAGACATCCGCGGTGTCGAAGAAATTGATCCCAGCGTCCGAAGCCGAGTCCACCACCGCCTGCGTCGCCGCCGCATCGATGCGCCACCCGAAGTTATTGCAGCCGATGCCCACGAGTGACACACTGAGCGACCCAATCTTGCGGTGCTCCATTAGTCGAGGCCCCCCGGCTGGCCGAACTTTCCCGAGTACACAAACTCACGAATCGTCTTCCGTTGGCGCGGTACAAGATCCTTCGCACGCAGCTCTTCGGGCAGCGTGTCCGGGTCCGCGGGGTAGCCGATGCTGATCGCCGCCACCGGCGCAAAGCGCTCCGGTATCGCAAAAACCTCGCGAGCTTTCTCCGCGCTGAAGCCGCCCATCATGTGTACGGACAGCCCCAGAGCCGTCGCCTGCAGCGCAAGATTCTCACACGCCAGCCCCACGTCGTGCCATGCGTGCCCGTTGGGCTTGCCCGGAGCGCGATCCAGTTGCGCGACAGAAATCACCAGCACCGCCGCCGACTTCGCCCATGCGTTCCCCGGATTCAGCACGCTCCCCAACTTTTCAAACTCCGCCGCGTCTTCCTTGCGCGCCACCACAAAGCTCCACGGTTGCCCGTTCCCGCTCGAAGGAGCCCATCGTGCAGCTTCAAACAGACGCCGCAGTGTCTCCGGCTCGATGGACTGCGCCGTGTAAGCCCGCGTGCTCCAGCGGCGGGCGAGCAATTCTAGGATCTCGTGGTCAGTAGGTGCAATTCGTTCGTACACCGTTCTATTATAGAGTTCCAAGGAGAGAACCATGGGACTCAGAATCAACGACACGGCTCCGAATTTCACAGCCGAGACGACGCAAGGCTCGATCAACTTTCACGAGTGGATCGGCGACGGCTGGGCGATCCTTTTTTCGCACCCCAAGGATTTTACGCCCGTCTGCACCACCGAACTGGGCTACATGGCAGGCCTGGAACCCGAGTTCAAGAAGCGCAACTGCAAGGTGATCGGCCTCAGCGTAGATCCCGTCACCAACCACGGCAAGTGGGCCGCGGACATCGAAGAAACGCAGGGCCACAAGGTCACCTATCCGATGATCGGCGATCCTGAATTGAAGGTTGCGAAGCTATACGACATGCTTCCCGCCGATGCGGGCGAGACCAGCGAAGGCCGCACCGCCGCGAACAACGCCACCGTGCGCACTGTCTTCGTCGTCGGCCCGGACAAGAAAATCAAGCTGATGCTGATCTACCCGATGACCACCGGCCGCAACTTTGACGAAGTGCTCCGCGTGCTCGATTCCATGCAACTCACCGCGAAACATCAGGTGGCGACGCCCGTGAATTGGAAGCCGGGCAATGACGTGATCATCGTCCCCGCCGTGACGGATGACATGGCGAAAGAGAAGTATCCCGACGGCTGGAAGACTGTGAAGCCCTATCTTCGGCTTGTGAAGCAACCGCAATAACGGTTGTGAGGAATAACAAGCAGCCTCAGTAGTTACTTACGGGCGGGATCGGCACGATGCAACGTGCGGATCTCGCCCGTCGTGTTTTCAGGCCCCGTCGTCACCGACACCGTCACGTTCGTCTTGCCCCCGCGCCGCACGGCCTGCACAGTCCCGCCAGCGTTGCCCTGCGTAACGGTAACGAATCCACCCTCTTTGAGTGACCCTTGGTAGAAACCTAGGACCGCACCCGCCGGATCTTTCGTGCGGAACTTCACCCAGCCCGTCGTGATTTCCTTCTGTTCAACCATGCCCGGCTCCACGTATGTCGCTCCCGTGTAAACGGGTACCCACACCGCCCCCACCATCATGCGCCGCATTTGATTGCCGTCGGCGTCGTCGCCCGGTTTCACTTCGGAGCGGAAGTAGAAGTAGGACGCCACGGCCAGCACACTGGTCGCGAGCACCAAGCCGTAGGTGATGGCGACGAGACCCCACACGTTCAGGGTTTTCTTTGGCACACTCATAGGCGTTCTTTGAGCAATCGTCGCAGATTGCGGTAGGCGGACACTACCGCGACAATCTCGATGTCGGGTCCAGCTGATCGGTAGACGATCAAGTATGAATAGATTGGGAAGAAGAGGGCTGCTTTTCTCGTCAGGTCAAGGCGGCTGTGACCCATGCCTGGCATCTGCGCCAGGGCGCGGAAGGTTTCGTAGAACTCAAATTCGACGCGGTCCGCGGCAGCGTCGCTGTCTTTGGAAATGAATGACCAAATCTCAAACAGATCCGCGTTGGCAGATGACGAAATTTGGTACTTGCTCACGCTCGTCCGTTTTCTCGTCGCCAGCGCGCCTTCATTTCAGCCATCTGCGCGATGCACTCTTCTTCCGTAAGTTTCTCTCCTCGGTCCAGCTGTGCCCAGCCCTCATCAATGTGGTCGCTGATGGTCTGTTTGTTCGCGGCGATCCACCGTTCAAATTCCTGGGAACGCAACGCGTGGTGGACAACTTCTTCAGCGCTGGAAAAGAACCCCTCTTCCAGGCTTCGCCGTACCAGCACTTCGTCTTCGGGTTTGATCTCGACCATCATAGGGATATCCTAGACTCATGATCCCACAACTGCTGCGAGTGGCCTCCGGGTTGCTCATCGCGATGTCCTTGGTTGACGCGCAAGCCCCCGGCGGTGTCCGCGCGACTCGGCTCTTCTCCGGCCCCGATGGACAAACCCACGCCGAAGAAGTGAACATCAGTCAGTTGGCAACCGCGCAACCCGGCATTCTGAAGCCCGCCAGCGTGCGTTTCTCCACGCGTGGCCCCGGCACTTCGGACGATTGGCACACCGCTCCGCAGCGCCAATACCTGATCACGCTGAAAGGTCACGCCGAAATCGAAATCGGCGGCGGTCAAATCGTCCACGCCACCACAGGCAGCGTGCTGCTGATTGAAGACATGACCGGCAAAGGGCACCGCGCGAAGGTGACAGCCGAGAGCGAATGGCACGTCATGTTCGTGCCGCTCTCCCGCTAGGCTTCAAACAGAGATCGGCTCAGTCTGTTGCGCAGCCGCCGCGTGACTTCTGCTTCGTCCGCAGTCTCGAAGAATAAGGCTAGCGCTTCCACCAGATTCGCGCGTGCTTCCCCGATGGTCACGCCCTGACTTGCAATGTCAAACTCTGGACAAAGTGAGACGAACCCGTCGCCTTCACGTTCGATGATCGCGGTCATCCGATGGGGCTGGCGCATGCCTCCAGCTCAGCGTACACCAATCTGGCGCAGGCTGCGGTCGATCCACTGCTTGGTCAGCTTCTCCTGCACACCATTTTGCTGCAGGCGCGTGCGAAGGTTGGCCCAATCCACCTTGTCCAGCGATTGATCCTGATTGAAGCAGGAGAACACCACCGTCTCTTCGCCGGTGATAGGGTCCTTGTGCTGCTGCAGGCACTGGGCGCAGATCTCTTTCATCATGCACTGCATGGGTGAGTTGATGCTGCCGATGGCGTGGTGGTCCGGTCTTAAGTGCGGCTGAAGCACACCGTGCCGCGCGCGTGCGACGGCTGCCATCATGCCGTCCGATCCGATGGCGATGATGCGGTCCGTTCCCTTGATCAGGTCGGCGTTGGTCAACATTGCATCGACGATGTTGCCCACGAAGGTGCGGTCCTGCGGGCGGGTGGGCGCGAAGCCGGGAGCCTCATCACAACACCAGATCACCACGTCGGCCGCTTTTTCGATCTCGTCGATCTTGTATCGGTCGACCAGCTTCTTGTAACCGGCGAAGTAGACCGTCTTCGATCCAGCGGCCCGCAACTCCTGGCCGATGCTGAACAGCACCGCGTTGCCAAGACCGCCGCCGACCAGCAGAGCCGTCTCGTTCGCGGGAGTTTCCGTGGGAGTGCCCGTGGGGCCCATCAGGATGACAGGCTCGCCGGGCTTGAGAATCGCGCAGAGGTCAGAGGAGCCGCCCATCTCTAGCACGATGGTTGAGAGCAGGCCTTCCTCGCGATTGACCGACGCTCCAGTGAGCGCCAGCCCTTCCATGCCGAGCACCGTGTTGCCAGCGCGTGGTGCAAGGGTCTCGAAATTTTGCAGGCGGTAAAACTGGCCCGGCAGGAACGCTCGGGCGGCCAGCGGCGCTTTCACAATCACCTCGACGATGTTGTGCGTGAGGCGGACGACTTCCTTCACCGTTGCCCGGAGTTCGGTATTGAGTTGCGCGATCAGTGCAGCGGGCCTGGGTGCCGATGCAGCTCGGCGGGCAAGGCTGCGCGAGACAACCGGGAACCCCTGCTTGGCGCTGCCCATCGCCTTCACGACGTTGCCAGCGAACGAAGGATGCAGATCGCCGAAGAAGCTGAGCGCGCGGCCATCGGCGCGCACGGACATTAGTACCGAAGCCTCCGCAGGCTTGGCGCTCTTCTCCGGCTTCACCGGCTGGCCCTGTTCGTTGACGGCCTGGAACCACTTGCCGTCGAGGAACACGTTGGTGGTGTCCTCGCGGCCGAGCACCGTGTTGGGCTGCGTTCCGGCGGCCACCAGAATCGAACGCGCCGGCAGGCGCTGCTTCTCTCCAGCGGCATTCGTTACCAGCAGCGCGGCAGCGTGGCCGTATTGATCGAGCTCGACTTCCTTGGGTGTAAGGCTCTCGGCAAAGCGGATGCCTTCTTGCAGCGCAAGGTTCACTTCCTCGTGGTTGAGCGTGTAGCTCGGCGCGTCGATCAAGCGGCGGCGATAGGCCAGCGTAACCCCACCCCAGCTGTTGATGAGCGGCACGAAGTTCGGAACGCGTCCATCATGCGCGGCGGCTGCGCGCTCGGCTCGGATGGCTCGGGCGTGCTCCAAAAAGTCTCCCGCGGCTTCCGACTCCTCCGCATTCCAACTCGCCCGGACTGCGGCTTCGCTGGACTCCTTCACCAGCGTCTCGTAACGCTCCAGGAATTTCTCCACCTGCACCACGTAGTACGCCATCGATTCGGTTGCAGTATCAATCGCCGTCAACCCGCCGCCAATCACCACCACCGGCATGCGCAGCTGCAGGTTCGCAACCGAGTTCGACTTCGCTGCGCCCGTGAGCTGCAGCGCCATCAGGAAGTCCGACGCCTGCCGCACACCGCGAGCCAGACCGTTCTTCATCGGAATCACCGTCGGCTTACCGGCACCCGCGCACAACGCGATGTGGTCGAAGCCCATCGCAAACGCGCTGTCCACCGTCATGGTCCCGCCGAAGCGCACGCCGCCGAACATCGCGAACTGCTTGCGCCGCTCCAGCAGCAGGCGGATGATCTTCAAGAAATTCTTGTTCCAGCGGACCGTGATCCCGTACTCCGCCACGCCGCCGAAGCCCGCCATCACGCGGTCATCCAGCGATTCGTAAAGGTCCGTCACATCACGCACCGGCAGGAACGGCACGCGCTCGCCCAGCGGAGTCACGCCGCTCACTCCCGGATCCAGCGGCTCAATCTTCAGCCCGTCCACCGCCGCAACCGTGTGCCCATCATTCATCAAGTGATGCGACAAGGTGAAGCCCGCCGGTCCCAAACCAACCACCAGCACCTTGTATCCCGAGTCCGCGCGCGGCACCGGTCGCGAAAAATTCAGCGGATTCCAACGCGTCAGCAAGCTGTAAATTTCAAAGCCCCACGGCAGATCCAGCACGTCTTTCAGCGTCCGCGTTTCCACCTGCGGAATATCCACCGGGTCCTGCTTCTGATAAATGCACGACTTCATGCAGTCATTGCAGATGCGATGCCCCGTGGCTGCGGCCATCGGATTATCCACCGTGACAATCGCCAGCGCCCCGATCGGGTTGCCGTTCTGCTTCACCAGGTTCATCTCGGAGATCTTCTCTTCGAGCGGGCATCCCGCCAGCGGCACGCCGAACGCGCTCGCCTTGAACGCCCCGTCCTTTTCCTTGAGGCCGGTTGAGCAGCTGTCTTTGCCCTGGTTGTGGCACTTGATGCAGTAGTTCGCCTGATCCAGCGCACCCGCCAAGCCCATACCGGGATCGGTCAGCTTGAAACCTTCGCGATGCCGCAGATGATGATCGGCCAGAATTTGATTGTGCACGCCGTTGGGCGTGGTGAGCGATTCCACCGGCACCAGTCGATCCATCACCAATTTCTGCGGCACCCGGAACAGCACGCTGTGGTGCCCATAACGCTCACGGCCCGATTCGGATAGCGCGGCCCATGCCCCATACTTTGCCGCGATGTCCAGCTGCGTCTTGTGCTTGTCTTCGCCCTCGAGCCAACGGTTTACGTGTTCGGCATAGCTCGCTTCAGTGAGCGGTTCCCCGAACAGCGATTCTAGCTCGGCAGCCAGTGCCATGCCGTTGATCGCGTTGGCCTGCTCTTCCTTAACGCCGCTAATCGCCTTCTTTTGGATAAATTTCCGCTTCAGCGCATTGAGCGGCGCCAGCGCGTGATGCCGAGCCTGTAGCCCCGTCAAGTCCTCGGCGATGTCGAACAACTCACCAACAAAATCCTCCACATGCGGAGCCAACGCAATGATCAGCTCCGACGTCGGCTTCGGCTCCAGCCCAGCCGGATTCGCCCGAGCTTCGCCCAGCCGCGCCCGCAATCCCGCGTCCGTCGCCTGCAATTGATGCAGAAACGCTGCGTCCAGCTTCACAATTCCGTCACGTGTATAGAGGTCCTCGAAGGAGAACCCGAAGGCAAGGTGCAAGGGGCTTTGAGACATGTAAGAGACCGGGAAATCGAGGCCGAGGCGGCCCGGGGGTAAAATCCATGATAGCAAGGGCGGCCAAAAAAGTTCTTTGAGAAACAGGGAAGAAAACCGGAAACGCGCGCGTCACAGGGGCAATCGCAGTAACGCCTCCGTGCGGACCGCCCTCGCCCCCCAACACGAGGTTCCACGCGGAGGCAATTTACTTCTGAATCGCCCCGCCCACCTTGTTCCACTCGCCCAAGCTGCCGTCGTAGAGCTTCACGTCGTAGCCGAGGTACTTCAGCGTGAAGTACGACTGGCTGGCCTGCATGCCGGAGTTGCAGTAGGTGACCACAGTCTTGTTGGGCGCCAAGCCAGCGGCCGCGTAGAGTTGGCGCAGGGCGTCTTCGGACTTCAGCACCGAACTCCCTGTGAGTTGGGAATCGGTCCAGTTGGCATTGAGAGACGTCGGGATGTGGCCGCGGTCCGTGAATTCAGGCGCGCTGCGCACGTCGAGCAGGGTTAGCCTGGCTGACGGGGCGGTGGTCTGCTTTTGGACGTCCGGCGTGCTGACGATCAGCTCCGGCCGCGGCTTCGGCGTGAACTTGCCTGCTGCTACCACGGGAGCGTCCTTCGTCAGCGCGCGCCCGTCCTTGATCCACTGTTCCATGCCTCCATCCAGCAGCGCGGTCTGATCGTGGCCCAAATAATCGAGCGTGAAATAAGCCCGCGTCGCCGAAAGCACGCTGCCGTCGGTCACCAGAATCACGCGCGCGTTGTCGTTGACTCCAGCGCGTTCGAACACAGCTTTTAAATCGGCCACCGCGGGGAGTTCGTTCGAGATGCCGTCCTTGGTCACCGCGAGTTCACCGAACGCAACGTAGCGCGCCCCCGGAATGTGGTTGGCATCGTAGCTCGTGCGCGCCGGGGCCACGTGCAGGATGACGAGGTTTGCGTCCTTCAAATGGTCGGCGAGCCACGCGCCGGAGACCAGCATGTCGGTCTTAACGGCAGCTTGAGCAGCGAGGGACACGGTAATGGCGAGGGTAAGTGGCTTCCACATAGCCGCTATCATCGCACAGCGCGAAAACGTGTAGGGGCTAGCGCGCCAACCTCGCCCCGACAGCCTCCGCAATGATCGCGGTCACCAAGCTGTTGATGCTGACGCTCTCGTTCTTAGTCAGCTTGGAATAGAGCGTCCGCGGCAAACATTGGCGCCATTGCGCGCTCAATGCTGGCTTTGGGGATCTTGCCGCTACCGCCGTCGCACTCCTGCTCGCGTCCACGGGGACGAAAGACATCGTCGACGCCCATGTCTCCATTTGCGCCCGCAAAGCGGGACAGGCCGTAGTCACCAGCGATGCCGCGGACCTGCGCCGAATCGCCCCCCGAGCTTCGCCTCGTCACCATTTGATAGACTGACAAGCCATGGACACCCAGCGGACCCGCCCATTCACCGGACAAGAATACATCGAGAGCCTGCGCGACGGGCGTGAGATTTACATCTACGGCGAGCGCGTCAAGGACGTCACCACGCACCCCGCGTTTCGCAACACGGTCCGCATGATCGCGCGCCTGTATGACGCGCTGCATGGCGAGAAGAAAGGCATCCTCTGCACGCCCACCGACACCGGCAGCGGCGGCTACACGCAACGCTTCTTCCAAGCTCCGAAGAATGTGGAAGAGATGGTCGGCTCGCGCGATGCGATTGCGGAGTGGGCTCGCGTGACGTACGGCTGGATGGGCCGCAGCCCGGACTACAAGGCGGCGTTCCTGGCCACGCTCGGCGCGAACTCCGATTTCTACCACCCGTATCACGAGAACGCCAAACGCTGGTACAAGAAAACGCAGGAAGAGTGTACCTTCGTCAACCACGCGATTGTGAATCCGCCCGTGGATCGCAACAAGCAGCTGGAAGAGTGCCGCGACGTCTACATGCACGTCGAGAAAGAAACCGACGCGGGGCTGATCGTGAGTGGAGCGAAGGTGGTGGCCACCACCTCGGCGCTGACGCATTACAACTTCATCGCCAACAACGGAGCGCTGCCCATCAAGACCAAGGATTTTGCCTTCGTCTGCATCGTCCCCACCGACGCGCCGGGAGTGAAGCTGATCTGCCGCCCGTCGTACGAACTACAGGCCGCGGCGACGGGAAGCCCGTTCGACTACCCGCTATCCAGCCGTCTAGACGAGAACGATTCCATCATCGTCTTCGACAAAGTTTTCGTGCCCTATGAGAACGTCTTCGCT
Source organism: Bryobacterales bacterium (assembly GCA_947446025.1). Classification (GTDB taxonomy): domain Bacteria; phylum Acidobacteriota; class Terriglobia; order Bryobacterales; family Bryobacteraceae; genus Palsa-187. Next base: position 35,314 of record CANFEY010000012.1, on the reverse strand, counting down.
TACGGCGACATCGACAAGGTCAACAACTTCTTCCCGCGCTCCGGCTTCCTGCCGCGCTTCATGTTCCATGGCTGCGTGCGCCTGTCGGTCAAGCTCGACTTCATCGCCGGCGTCCTACTCAAGTGCGTGGATGCGACAGGCTCCAAGGACTTCCGAGGTGTGCAAGCCCAGGTCGGCGAAGTGCTCGCATGGCGCAATCTCTTCTGGGGCCTTACCGACGCGATGGCCCGGACGACGAAGGACTGGACCCCGGGTTACGTGCTCCCGAATCTCGATTACGGCCTCGCCTATCGCGTCGCCGCCAGCACGATTTACCCCAAGCTCAAGGAAATCGTCGAAAACGTCCTCGCCAGCGCGCTCATCTACCTGCCCAGCCACGCGCGCGATTTCCAGAATCCGGACATCCGCAAATACCTCGACCAATACGTCCGCGGCTCCAACGGCTACTCCGCCGAAGACCGCGTGAAGGTGATGAAACTCATGTGGGACGCCATGGGTACCGAATTCGGCGGTCGTCATGAACTCTATGAGCGCAACTACTTCGGCAACCACGAAAGCATCCGCTTCGAGACGCTCATGGTTTCCGACCTCATGGGCCACAGCGCCAAATATAAAGGCTTCGCCGAGCAGTGCATGTCCGAATACAACCTCGACGGCTGGACTGTGCCAGACTTGATCAACCCGGACGACGTCAGCATCGTGATGGGGAAGAAGTAAAAACAGGAGGAGTTCATGTACGTTGTCAGCTGCCGCAAGGGGTTCAAGCCGACCCAACTTCTAGCGTCCGAAAACCGCTATCGGAATTACAAGAATCCGCTGGACCCGGAGAAGTTTGACGACCTGACGCTGACCGATATCCTCAACGCAGCCACCGACAAACACGTGGGAATCCTGGTGCATGGCTTCAACACCGGCGTCGGCCAAGCCATGGCCGCGTATTGGGAAATAGTCGACCGCATGCGTAAAACCGGAGTTGCCGGACCACAGGGCTACGGCACAGTCATAGGATTCCTGTGGCCGGGGTTTTCTACCTCGCTCGGTTACGCTCCGGCTGTGTTGAACGCGACTCGTTCGGGGGCGCGGCTGCTCGAACTGGTCAACGCGCTGCGCACCGTTGCCCACTCTGTGGACGTGCAAACCCATTCGCTCGGCGCGCGCGTGGCATTGTCGGCGCTGAAGAACCCGAAGAAAGTGTTCGTCGATAACCTCATTCTCACGGCACCCGCGGTGGACAACCATTTGCTCGAGCCGGACGAAGCGTTCTTCCCCGCGATGGACAGTTGCAACCGCTGCTTCGTCTGCCACTCTGATCAAGATTCTGTCCTCAGCACCGGCTTCTGGGTGGGCGACATTACCGATGGCATCCACGGCGCGCTCGGCCGCAAGGGTCCGCGCAGCAAGCCCGTCACGCTGGCGAAAACGCCCAATGTCTACGTGGTCGACTGCACGGCGCGCGTGAAAAAGGATCACAGCGGCTACCGCAAGACCGACAAGTATTTCGACTACTGGGCGAAGATCCTCAGCGGGGGCCAGCTCTCAAGGTATGACGAGCTATCGTGAGGCTTGTACACTAAAAGTACACGTCTCTAAATGGTCACGGAAACCGGCACGCATACCTTTGAATCCCTGGAGCTGGATTGCGGCGTCACGCTTTCGCAGGTGGATGCCGCGTATGAAACCTACGGCTCGCTGAACGCCGACCGCAGCAACGCGATCCTGGTTGCCCACGCGTTTTCCGGCGACGCACATGCCGCGGGCGACGGCGGCTGGTGGTTCAACATGATCGGCCCCGGCCTCGCGTTCGATACCGACAAGTACTTCGTAATCTGCTCCAACGTGCTCGGCGGTTGCCGCGGCACCACCGGTCCCGGCTCCATCAATCCGGTTACCGGCCAACGCTGGGCCATGACGTTCCCGCAAGTGACCATCGCCGACATGGTGCGTTTGCAGAAGAAACTTGTGGACCGCCTCGGCATCGAACGGCTGCTCGCCGTGGCCGGTGGTTCCATGGGTGGAATGCAGGCGCTGGAATGGGCCGTGACCTATCCGGAAAGCGTTGCCGCCGCGCTGCCCATCGCCACCACCGCGCAGCACAGCGCGCAGCAGATCGCGTTTAACGAAGTCGGACGCCAAGCCATCATGGCCGACCCCGATTGGGCCGCCGGCAACTACTATGGGCAGAAGCTTCCCGGCACCGGACTCAAGCTGGCTCGCATGGTGGGCCACATCACTTACATGAGTGACGACAGCATGCGCGAAAAGTTCGGCCGCCGCGTGCGTGCCAATGAGACTTCCCCAGGCGGGGAGCAATTCGAGGTCGAAAGCTACTTGCAGTATCAAGGCTACAAGTTCGTGGATCGTTTCGATGCGAATTCCTATATCTACATCACGCGTGCGATGGACACCTTCGACCTGACGCAGCGCGGCGCGCTCGGCGTGTTGTTTGACGGCATGAAGGCTCGCTTCCTGGTCATCAGCTTCACGTCTGATTGGCTGTATCCCAGCTACCAGTCGCTTGAAATCGCGAGCGCTCTGCGCGGCCGCAACTGCGACGTGGCTTACTGCAATCTCGATTCACGCTATGGGCACGATGCGTTCCTGGTGGAAGTGGATAAGCAGAAGGAAGTGGTCGCGGGGTTCCTCGCCAGCACGTTCCGCGATGTGACGCGGCAAAAGGCGCAACCCCAAAAGGTCCAACGTGGATAACCTCCTCTTTGAAATCATCGGCGAACTGGTCAACCCCGGCACCCGCGTGCTCGACCTGGGCTGCGGCGAGGGCGAACTGCTCGACTGGCTCAAGGAGCACAAACACGTCGATGGCCGCGGTGTGGAGTTGGCCGGACCAAAAGTGCAACGCGCCATCGCGCGCGGCGTCTCTGTGTATCAGGGCAACCTTGAATCCGCCGTGACCGACTACCCCGACCACGTCTTCGACTACGTGATTCTTTCGCAGACCTTGCAGGAAACGCGCGATCCGTTGCGCGTGCTCAATGGAATGCTGCGCGTGGGCAAGCGCGCCATCGTGACGTTCCCGAATTTCGGCCACTATTCAGTCCGCTGGGCGACGATGTGGGCAGGCAAGGCTCCGCGCACGGATCTTTTTCCGCACGAGTGGTTCGATTCTCCCAACATCCACTTCCTGAGCGTGCTCGATTTCGAATCGCTGGCGGAACGCCAAGGCTGGCGCCTCGAAAAGCGAGTGTTCGTCTCCAAACAGAAACAGATCACTGCGTTTCCGAACCTGATGGCCGAGGTCGCGGTATTTCTCGTGTCGGCACAATCCAAGTGACGCCGCACTCACTCATCGCCGGTGAAAGGGACGTTCAGAAGCGCCTCGATCACTTTCTGCAAGAGCAACTGCCGGAGTACAGCCGCAGCCGTTTGCAATCGTGGGTGAAGGATGGGCACGTGGCGGTGGACGGCGTTCCCGCAAAGGTTTCCACTCTGTTGCGCGGCGGCCAGCGTGTGGACGTGCAGCCCGCGAATCTCACGCCATTGAAAGCGATGCCGGAGGACTTGCCAGTCGAGGTGCTGTATGAAGACGCCGCAGTCCTCGCGATCAACAAGCCGGCAGGAATGATTGTCCACGCAGGCGCGGGGAATCACGACGGCACGCTGGTCAACCGGCTGGTGCATCGTTTCCAGGAAGATCTCTCGCACGTCGGCGGAGACCTGCGCCCCGGCATCGTGCATCGCTTGGATAAGGACACCAGCGGTGTGATCCTAGTGGCTCGTACAGATGCTGCCCATCAGTCGCTGGCGGCGCAGTTTTCGGGGCGCACCGTGTCGAAGACGTATTTGGCGTTGGTGCGCGGGAAAGTTCGCGACGAAACAGGCCGCGTCACCAAGCCGATCTCGCGTGACCCAGTCCGCCGGACGCGCATGACCTGCGGAGTTGCAACGGGACGCGAGGCCCTCACCGAATACCGGGTGCTGCAGCGCTTCGAGAAGTTCACCTACCTCGAAGTCCGCATCGGCACCGGACGCACGCATCAAATCCGCGTACACCTACAGAGCCTGGGTCATCCGGTCGCGGGCGACGTAGTTTACGGCTCCGCCAAACAGCCCGATGCTCCGCGCATGTTTCTGCACGCCTGGCGCATCGAATTCGACAGCCCTGCCGCTGATGAGCGGGTCCTCGTCGAAGCGCCACTCCCCCGCGACCTCGCGGACTGGCTGACAGGTCTATAATTCAAAGTAGCCATGAAACATCTAGGCCTTCTCCTTCTGTTCTCCGCGATGACGTTCGCGCAGACCAAGCCGCCCGTTCCGGTTGACGCCGGCCCGCAGGATTCCGACACGCCCTTCACGCTTGACGTGACCCGCGTCAACCTGCTGTTCACCGTCACCGACAAGAAGGGCCGCTTCATGACAGAACTCAAGAAGGAAGACTTCGAGATCACCGAAAACAAGCGCAAACAGAACATCCTGGAGTTCACCGCCGAAACCGACCTGCCCCTGCGTCTGGCAATTCTTGTCGACACCAGCAACAGCATCCGCACACGCTTCCGCTTCCTGCAGGACGCCGCCGTGGACTTCATCAACACGGCGATGCGCACAGGACAAGATAAGGCGCTGATCATGCACTTCGATACCGTGGCGCAGTTGGCCGTCGACCTTATGGGTGACAAGACCGCGCTTACGTCCGCCGTCCGCCGCATGCAGGCCGGAGGTGGAACGGCTCTCTACGACGCGATCTACCGCGCCTCCGAACAACTAACGAAAGACGAACCCCACGACAAGTACCGCCGGGCGATCATCATCCTGAGTGACGGTGAAGACACGCTGAGCGAATTCAGCCGCGAGCAGGCGCTGGAGATGGCGCAGAAAGCCGACGTTGTCATCTATACCGTCTCCACGAACATCACTCACAACTCCACAGACGGCGACAAGGTTCTCCGGTACCTCGGCGAGCAGACCGGCGGCCTGGCATACTTCCCGTTCAAGGAAGAGGACCTGGGGCAGTCGTTCGTGAACATCACCAACGAGCTGCGTCACCAATACAACGTGCTGTATCGCCCGGAACCGCTGATCCGCGACGGGAAGTATCACCAGATCAACGTGAAGGTCGTCGCCGTGGGAGACATGATCGTCCGCGCGCGGCAAGGCTACTACGCACCGGGCGTGACGAAGTAACTACTTCACGGCGCGTAGGAACGTCAGGATCGGGGTGAGGTCGGCATCTGAATACGCGCCGATCACATCCGAGTGTTTCCAAGTGGATTCCTCCCGGCTGGTGAATTCCGCCGGCGGTTCGGTGCGCAGCACAGGCGGTGGCATGGTCAGATCGTAGAACGTGATGGTGCCGGTTTTCTTCGCGACGACTAACGCAGGCATCGATTCCCCGGCAATGGTTGCAGTCACTACGCGCGGAGTCTTTAGCGCCTTCAGGGCTGCGGCGTTGAGAGGCACGTCGTGAATCGGCGGGGCCACGGCGATGCCGAGCCCTCCTGCCTCATGGCAAGTTGCGCAGCGTCCAAAACTCTTCACGGCGTCGCTGAAGAGCGCCTTGCCGCGCGCAGCCTGCGGTGCCAGCTTCACCGGAGCTGTTGCGGCAGCCGTTGCGGTCGCGCCATTCAAGGCCGATACATAGTTCACGACGGCAGCAAGATCCGTCCGCGAAAGACTCTTTGCAAACGACGGCATGCTGGTGCCGGTCACTCCGTTGGTGATGGTGGCGCGGATAGAATTCTGATCGAACCCGCGAGCCGCCAGACGCGGCGCACCCGCTCCCACACCTCTCGACCCGTGGCAATAGCCCGTGCTACATGACTGCACGAACACTTGCTCTCCGCGGACTGCCTGCGCATTCGCGATCCCGCATACCACCATGCTCAACACCAACGAACGAATCATCGCGTACCCTCCGGCAATGCGAACACCACCAACGTCGAACCCAACCGGAACTCTTCCTCTGGGAAAATTCTAGCCACCGCGCCGCCCACCACTGTCTGATGCCAGCCCGTGGTCGTCGCGATGTACTGCTTGCCGTTCACCGAATAGGAAATCGCCGCGCCACGATGGCCCGCGCCCGTCTGGAAATTCCACAGCTTGTTGCCAGAGCGCGCGTCCAGCGCGAAGAAATTTCCCTCAGGATCGCCGGTGAACACCAGGTCGCCCGCTGTGGTGAGCATCGAAGAGAGCAGCATCAGGCGGTACGGCATGCTCCACATGCGCTTACCCGTCACCGGATCGAACGCATCCACGTGGCTATAGGTGGTGCGCCCCGGCGGCAGCGTCATCGGAAATTCGCCGTTCATGTAGAACTTACCTTCACTCGCCGGTGTTGCGTTTGAAGTGATGTCGTTGCAGGTCTCATTCGTGGGTGTGTAAATGAAGCCGGTGCGCGGCGAATATGCCATGCTGTTCCAACTCTTCGCGCCCGCCGTCGACGGACAGAAATTGCCCTTCTGCCCCAGCACGGGTTCATTGCGGCCCACCAGCTTGCCGTCTTCGGTGAAGCCGGTGATCCAGTTGTAAACCTCCGGCACCATGAACGCGCTGAGATATTGGCCGGTCACGCGGTCCAGCACAAACGTCAGCCCGCTCTTGTTCATGTGGACCAGAATCTTGCGCATCTGCCCGCGGATTTCGCGGTCCATCAACAGCACTTCGTAGGCGGCGTCGTAGTCCCACACATCGTCGGGGACTTCCTGATAGTGCCAGCGAAGCTTGCCGGTATCGGCATCGAGCGCGACCACACTTGCGGTGTAAAGATTCGTCGGTGCGCCTTTGTTCGCGCCGGCTACGACGCGGTCGCCGTCGTAGAAATCCGCGGCTGCGTTGCCGGTGCCCCAATAGAGCAAGTTCAACTCCGGATCGTAGGAGCCAGTGAGCCACGGCGATCCGCCGCCGTAGCGCCAGCTATCGCCCTTCCACGTATCGTTGCCCGGTTCGCCCGGACCCGGCACCACATACCAGCGCCACGCGACCCGGCCAGTCTTGGTGGACAGCGCTGTGAGGTAGCCGCGATGCGCCTGGTCACCGCCGTTGCCGCCGATGATCACCTTGTCCTTCACCACTAGCGGCGCGCCTGTGATGTTGCAGCCGCATTGCTTGGGATCGTCGATGGAAACCTTCCAAACTTCTTTGCCCGTTCTTTGGTCCAGCGCGACCATGAAGTTGTCCTTGGTACCGAAGAACACTTTGCCGTCGCCGATGGCAACGCCGCGATTCTGAATGAAGTCGGCGTGTGTGCCGGGCAGCCCGGCGGCGGGCGAGGGGTAACGGTAGTGCCAGATCACTTTGCCGTTGGTGGCATCGAGCGCGAACACCTGCAAGCGCGCGGTGATCAGGTACATCACGCCGTTCTGCACGATGGGCGTCGAATGCAGGTTCTCCGCATAGTCGCCGGTTTGAAACAACCACGCGGGGGCGAGCTGCTTTATGTTCTGGGTGTTGATCTGGTTCAAGGCGCTGTAACGCCAGCTGTACTGCGTGCCGCCGTAACTGCTCCAATCGTTGAGCGCGGGTGCGCCCGTCTGCGCGAACGCCGCCGTGCAGGCCAAAAATGCAAGAGTACGCATGGGGACTATGATAATTCATGTGAACGAAGCGCAACGCCGACAGATCGAAGACCTGCACGCCCGCTACATCCGTTTGATTGACGATGGCCGGATGGACGAATGGCCGGACTTGTTCACCGATTACTGCCTCTACCGCGTCACCACCCGCGACGAACTCACGGTTATGGAATGCCGCGGCCACGGCATGCTCGCCGACCGGGTCCGCATCACCGACGATGAACATCACTACTCGCACCAAATCAGCGGCTTGTCGATTGAGTCGTTTGATGGCGAGACGGCGGTGTGCCGCTCAAACTACCTGGTGATCCGCACGACGGCCGACGGGGACATGAGCGTCTTTTCGGCCGGTGTGTATTTGGACAAGATCGCGCTCGACGGCACCACGACGAAATTTGAAGAGCGCATTGTCGTGGCCGATTCACGGCACATTGACACGTTACTGGTGATCCCGCTCTAACCAGCCCTGGGGCAGGCCGGGCTTCGTAGCGGCGACGATTTCCAGGACTGAGCGGCGCGTCTCCGGCGTCAACTTCGCAAACTTCGCCTCCGGGGATTCGGCGCTCAACACTTCCAGTAAGCGTTTGTAGATGCGGTCGCGCACCACCGCCGGGAGGCTATCGAACACGTCGCTGTAGATCATGTAGCTCAGCGGGTAGCGGAACAGGCGTGTGCGCAGGTCAAAGTCGCGCAGGCTGCGGCCTTTCGCATCGCGCGGGCCGCGCTTGGGGAAGGTCTCCTGAAACGTGGACGCCCCCTTGACGGTATCCAGCAGAGGTGCCTCGTCGGCGAACAGCATGTACGTCACTGTGCTCTCGATGTCCTCTGTCACATCCTCACCCACACGCGAGCGCCAGCCCAGACGCGTGAGCAGATTGGTCATGCGGGTCTGATGTTCCAGCGTCAACAGCGCCACCACGTCACTGGTCTTTTCGAGGTACGGATCCGTGTCGAACTTCTTTGACAGGCTGAGCAGATTTTGCGTATCGCGCAAGTCGAGAAGATCTGGAGCAGCGCGGTCTCGCGCCACGGCGTTGCCGCGATGCTGCTGGCCTCCGTGCGTGCCGGTCACGTACCATCCTCCCCAGCGATCCTGGAATCGCGTGCGATGGTCCGTGGCGGGCATACCCAGGCGGGCGAAGGGCATCCCAGAGGAGTCGGGATACACGGAGGCGACCATGATGCCCGGAACGCCCGCGGTGGCGGGTCCATGATGGCAACTCAGGCAAATATCGCGGCGGTCAAATACCGGGTGATCGGATTTCTTGTCTTCAAAGGTGTAGAAAATGTAACCCTGCTTGGGGTCGAGCGTGGCCAGCTCCAACACGTCACTGCCTTGCACGCGACCGATGCTTACCGTGTCATTGAAGTAGAGGGCACGCGGCTGGCGGGGAGAAATGCGAACGGCCTGGAAGCTGGTCTTAGAGAACACAAGGACTTGCGAATCAGGATTCACGTCGAGTGCTTTGAGCAATGCCGGCAGGTAGCCCCACTTGTCGTCATACTTCAACTTCACCTCGCCTGTGGCCAGCTTGCGGTTCAGCAGTTCGCCGGGGTCGGAGGTGGGGGTGTTGGGGTAGTCGATGGCCGGATGGTCAGAGGGGATGATGGAACTTTCCGCGGCCATCATCAGAGCCACGGCACCCGCGAAGGCGGCCAGCCATATTGCGCTTCGTTTCATACGCCATAAATGTAGCATGTAGAATGCCACTTTAAAGGCCGTAATCCGGCGAGGGTTGCGCTATGCCGCGCAGGGCTTGCGTCAGCGCGCGACTTCAGTCACCCTAGTTCGAGCATGAAACGCACAATCCTACTTTTTGCCTTCGGTGCCTTGGCGATTGCCCAGGTCAAGAATTTCGTGCCGGTGACGCAGCAGATGCTGGAGAATCCGAGCCCGAATGACTGGCTGATGTTCAGCCGGACCTACGATAATCAGCGCTACAGCCCGTTGAATCAGATCACCACGTCGAACGTGGGGCAACTGAAGATGGCGTGGTCGCGCGGCATTGGGGCGGGGCAGACGGAGACGATCCCGCTGGTCCACGACGGGGTGATGTACGTCATCGCTCCGGGGGCCATTGTGCAGGCGCTGGATGCAACCACTGGCGACGTGTTGTGGGAGTACAAGCGCAAAGTCCCGGCGAACCAGGCCGCTCAGGGCAGGGCGAAGACGCTGGCGATTTTCGGCGATATCATCGCGTACACCGCGCCGGATAGCTTCGTGGTGGGCCTGGATGCGCGCACGGGTGAGCAGCGTTGGGAGGCGAAGGTGGAATCGCGCGGCAATACTTCGGGCGCGATCATTGCGGAGGGCAAGGTGATTTCGGGCGGCGCGTGCGCGGGCAACCGGGCCAGCTGTTTCATCTCGGCGCACGATGCGCTGACGGGAAAGGAATTGTGGCGCTTCTACACCACGCCGGCGGATGGTGAGCCGGGTGCCGAGTCTTGGGCGGGCGCGCCGCTTGAAAAGCGCTTGGCCTCCACTTGGGGATTGCCGGGCGCCTATGATGTGGCGAACAAGACGCTGATCTGGGGCGTCGCGAATCCGATGCCGGACCGGCGCATGGACCGCCACGGCACGGCGGACGGCGTATCGAAGACTGCGCCGGCGGATCTCTACAGCAACTCGACGGTGGCGATTGATCCGGCGACGGGCAAGCTGAAGTGGTATTACCAGCATCTTCCCGGCGACGACTCGGATCTGGACCACACCAATGAGCGCACACTGGCTCGGGTTGCATTCAATCCCGATCCGAAGTCGGTGAAGTGGATTAGCGCGAATGTGAAGCGTGGTGAGCAGCGGGACGTGAGCGTGACGGTGGCGGAGGGCGGGGGAGTTTCGGTGATCGACCGGCACACCGGCGAGTTTTTGTGGGCGACTCCGTTTCCGTTCGACACGCCGAATTTCGCCATCTCCGACATCGACGTGAAGACGGGCAAGGCGACGATCAATTGGGACAACGTGGTGACGGGTCCGGGGCAGAAGAAGACCATCTGTTACTGGAACGCCAAGAGCTACTGGCCAGCGGCGTATTCGCCGGTGACGAATTCGCTGTACACGTCGTACATCGACAACTGCCGCGAGTTGATTTCGGCGCAGCCGGGCGGGCGCGAAAGTTGGAAGGTGGTGCAGCGGCCGGGCGGCAATCCGAACGAGCTGACGGGGATCGCGAAGATCAACCTTTCCACGGGCGAGATTTTGCGCTTTGACGTGGGCCGCGCGCCGAGCATGGGGGCGGTGCTGGCTACTGCGGGCGGGCTGATTTTCCACGGCGACATGTCGCGCAGGTTCCGGGCGTTCGATGCGAACAACGGCAAGATGCTGTGGGAGGCGATCCTGGGCGGCAACATCTCGGTCAGCACGATCACGTATGCGGTGCGCGGTAAGCAGTACATCGCGGTGATGACGGGCGACAATCTGAAGCTGCCGGAGCTTGCGGCCGAAGTGCCGGAGCTAAAGGTCCCCGCGGGGGCGAACGCGATGTACGTCTTCGCGTTGCCATAAATGAGCGAACGAGTTCCGTATCGCGCGACCGCGGGTGCGGCCGCCTATGATTCTGTGCGTCCGCTGCCGGTTTCCGTGCTGCTGGAGAACGTGCGGTCCATGTACAACGTGGGGTCGTTCTTCCGGACCTGCGACGCGGCTGGAGTGGAGGCGCTGCATTTGTGCGGGTACACCAGCTATCCCCCCAAGAAGGAAATTTCAAAGACAGCACTAGGGGCGGAGGATACAGTTCGCTGGGACCACACGTTGGATGCATTGACGCGCGTAAAAGAGCACCGCGCGCGAGGCTATGAGATCGCGGCGATTGAGACTAACGACCGGTCGGTAGATTTGTTTGAGTGGACGCCTCGGTTTCCGGTGCTGCTGATGTTCGGGCATGAGGTGGACGGACTGAGCGCGCCGGTGTTGGAGTTGGCGGATACACACGTGCGTATCCCAATGCTCGGTCAAAAGCACTCGTTGAATGTGGCCACGGCGGGCGGAGTGGTGCTGTATGAGCTGCTGCGGAAATTCGTCGCCTTGCGGCGTTAGCGGGCGCGGGCGAGTTCGAGGATGCGATCCGCGGCTTCCTGCGGGCGGTCGATGGCGAGGATCACGATCTGGCTGGTGTTGCCCGCGGATTCGATAGACAGATCGCCGATGCCCAAGAGGCGCTGCGGGACGGTTTGGTCCACGCGCACGTCTTGAAGCTTGGAGAGGTCCATGGTGCGGGTGGATTTTGCGAACACTCCCGCTTCGTAGCGGATGCGCCCGTTGTCGATTGTGATGTGGGTGAAGCTGAGTTGCAGATGGTGGATCACCGCATAGATTGCGAGCGCCGCCGGGAGGGCGAGCAGCCACCATAGGCTAGTGTCCGGGTTTTGGAGTGTGAGAATGTAGGCACCAATGGCGAGGGCCAACAGCAGCGCAAGAGCGTAGCCGGCCTTGATCATTTTCGCGGAAGCGGTCAGCTTGATGGGAACCTGCGAATTGGACATCCTTCGTTAATCTTACTTGTTTTCTCAGTGCGCGCGCCCTGATTCGGATAGGGGTTAACGGCGCTATCACCCATTGCCCCCCTGCCGGGAGGCTAACACCGTGATCCATCGCGCAAGACGGACTAACGCCTTTGCGCGACGCACCGTGCCACAGAGTTTCCTAGGCCCCTGCGGCTTTGGCCAACCGGTACTGTGCAATACCAACACCCGGCTGCTTGGTTGGAGCATAGCGCTCGGGATTTGGGTTGCTGGTGGAGGGAAGTGGTATGTGGTTGAAGAGGTGGGAGATCGAGACAGCGGAGCCCGGTGAGTGCCGTCAGTCCCCCAGGCGGCTGAGGATTTGGGCTACGTATTGGCGGGTTTCGGCGATGGCGGGGATGCCGCCTGCGCGGTCTACTTTCTTGGGACCGGCGTTGTAGGCGCTTAAAGCGCGTGGGAGGCTTCCGTTGTAGCGGGTGAGCAACTCCCTTAGCAGGCGGGCGCCGGCCATGAGGCTTTCTTCAGGGTCGAAGGGATCTTCGACGTCCAGCGCGGACTGTGTGGCGGGCATCAGCATGCTGCACAACATCGTCCCAATGGTAGGCATCAGCTGGACAAAGTAGTTCTGTTCCACAATGCCCCGGAGCCGGGTCTTACCTGTAACAAGGTCAGACTCGCTCCGGGGCAAACTATTTTGGTGCGCTATATTTGGAAGATGTCAGGTTGCAATGCGTGGGCTCCGTTAGCCCTGCTGATTGGTTTGTGCGCGCTGCCGGCGGCTGCGCAGGACTACGTGGGCAGCAACGCGTGCCGGACCTGCCACATCGACCTCTACTCCACGTTTTTCCGCAATCCCCACTATAAGAGCATCGCGGCGGGTAATCAGGCTCCTGAAAAGACGGGCTGCGAAAGCTGCCACGGTCCGGCGTCGGGACACGTGGGAGCAGGCGGGGGCAAGGATACCATCCCTCGGGCGTTTTCAAAGCTGTCGCCCACACAGGTGGCCGACACGTGCCTCGGGTGCCATGCGCAGTCGATTTCGCGGGCCAACATCCGGCGCAGTGAACATACGCTGGATGACGTGGTGTGTACGAATTGCCACTCCATCCACCGGTCGCCCGCGCCCAAGAATCTGCTCAAAACCGAGCAGCAGCGCGACCTCTGCTACGGCTGCCATACGACGGTGCGGGCTCAGTTTTCGATGCCGTTTAAGCACCGGGTAAACGAAGGCTCCGTGCAGTGTACCGATTGCCACAATCCACACGGGTCGTTCGCCGCGACGTGGAATATGGGGGCCCGGCCGCGAATGGTGGAGCAGGGCGTGGGCAATGAGCAGCCGTGCATGAAGTGCCACATCGACAAGCGCGGACCGTTTGTATTCGAGCACGCGGCGGTCCGGGTGGAAGGCTGCGAGACCTGCCACAGCGCGCATGGGTCGACCAATCCCCGGCTGCTGAAGCGCCCGGTGGTGTACACGGTTTGCCTGGAGTGCCACACGGGTTCGGGGAACTTCGGGCGGCAGGCGAACGGGATTCCCAGGAATTCCACGTTCCACAATATGGCGGATCCCCGGTTCCAGAACTGCACCTCGTGCCACGTGCGCATTCACGGGTCGAATGCGGATTCGTTCTTCTTCAGATGAGACGGCTTGCCATAGTTGCGTTGCTGGCCGCCGCCGCATCGGCGCAGCCGACGGTGGCTCCCACGGGGGAACCGGTCGGGATTACGCGCGGCGAAAACCACTCCGGCTACAACGTGCGGCAGTCGTTTGAGTTGGGGGCTCGCTTCCGCAGCGTGGGCGGCGACCAGGGTACGTATCGCGCGACGGTGAATTACGGGAACGGGTTGCGGCTGCTGAGCAGTTCGCTGTCGGTGCAGTCGGTGGAAGGGCACGGGAGCGCGTTCGATCAGATCCAGCTGAACACACAGGGGCTGGGGAATGATCCGTACCAGAATGCGTCGTTGCGCGTCGAGAAGAACCGGCTGTATCGCTACGATTTGAGCTGGCGCTCGAATGCGTACTACAATCCAGGGCTGCGGTCGGACCATGGCCAGCACTTCGCGGACACGGTGCGCAATTATCAGGACCACGACTTGACGCTGTTCCCGCAAAGCTCGCTGAAGTTTTTCCTGGGGTATTCGCAGAACAAGCAGACCGGTCCGGCGATCACGTCGGCGCAGTTGTTTGATGGGCGGGCTGATCAGTTTGCCCTGTTCGCGAACGTGCGGCGCCAGCAGCGGGAGTATCGGGCGGGGTTTGAGGCCGGGTACGCGGGGTGGCGGTTGAACGTGATGCACGGGTGGGTGGACTTCAAGGAAGACAACTCGATCCGGCTGCCTGCGCCGTCGGCGGGCTACAACGTCAATGACAACAGCACGCTGACTTCGTTCCAGCGCACCGAGCCGTATCATGGGACCAGTCCCTATTGGCGCGTGGTGCTGATGCAGGAATCGCGGTGGTGGGCAGTGAATGGGCGGTTCACTTATGTGAAGGGCCAGCGGGCGTTCATTCAGGATGGCACAGGGTTCGGGACCGACCGGTTCGGCAACAACGTGACGCAGCAAGTGTTCACGGCGGGGAATGCGCAGCGTCCGGCGGCCACGGGGAGCTTCAACTTCAGCGTGTTTCCTTCCACGAAGCTGACGATTACGAATCAGACGGCGCTGTCGCATATTCGGATGTCGGGGAGCTCGGTGTTCACGCAGTTAACCAACGGATCGCCCATCCGGCCGTTTGTGCCGTTTGAGTTTTTGGGGATTCGGACGATTGCGAATTCGACGGACGCGGATTACCGGCCTTTGACCTGGCTCGGCGTGCGGCTGGGGTATCAGTATTCGACGCGGCGGGTGCGGTCGATCGAGGGCTTCAACGCGGTGGGGGTGCAGCCCATGTCGGAGCAGGAAAACGGGCTGAACACCGGCATCCTGGGCGTGCGGTTGCGGCCCACGAAGTCGCTGACGATGAATTTCGATGGGGAGATCGGGCGCGCGGATCAGCCGTTTTATCCGGTGAGCGGGAAGAATTTCCAGGCGTTCCGCGGGCGGGCGGAGTACCGGCGCGGGGACTTCCGGTTTGCCGGCTATGTGCGAACGGATTACAACGTGAACTCGGGGTCGCTGTACAGCTTCGCGTCACGCAACCGGCAGTATGGGGCGGACGGCACGTGGACCATTTCGCGGACCTTCTTCATCGACGCCTCGTACGCCAAGCTGCACTTGGATACGCTGGGCTCGCTGAGCTACTTCTCGCGCGTGGGGACTGCGACGGTGTCGGTGACGAATGACCGGTCCTACTACGTGAGCAACCTCCACACGGCGAACCTCTCGGCCCATTTCACGGTGCGCGGCCGGGTGGATGTGTCACTGGGGTTGAGCCACATTCAGGATACCGGCGACGGGCGGGCAACGGTGTTGGGCAACGCCGGGTACACGTCGTTGGCCGCGTTCCAATCGGTGCAGACGTTCCCGCTGCGGTTCACCTCGCCGCAGGGGAAACTTTCGGTACGGATTAACGACAAGCTCCGGTGGAATGCCGGCTACCAGAATTACGGCTACGGCGAGCAGTTCTCCTCGGCGCAAGGCTTCCGGGCGCATACGGGGTACACCTCGGTTACCTGGGCGTTTTAACCCCCTAAACCCCGCCCGAGCCTCCGCCGATAGATTCAGTGGATATGTTTTTCCGCGCCACTCCCACGAACATGGTCGCCGTGCTGGTGAGTTCGCTCGCCATCATCGGCATCTTCAAGCTCTTCGGCAAGCGCTACGATTCCAACGTGCCGCTGCTGTTCTACATCTTCGCCGTGCCGTTCACCAGCATGTTCGACCGCCCCGTAAACCCCGCGGCGCTGCACGGAGGCCTAGCCTTCGTGCTGCTGCTCCGCTTCGAGTTCATGGGCCCCGCGTTCGCCAAGTTCATCGCATTCCTCGCGGCCAGCGGGTTGTGCGTGATGATCTGGATGCTGCTCTCGGAAACTGCGGTTTAGGACGCAGTCGCCTCGGCACGGGTTATCTGCTCCATCACGAGGCGCGCTTCGGTTTGCACTCGGTTGACAAAACTTTCGTAGCTTGATCCGAGCGTGCCAAATTCGTGACCGTTGACGTAGAGCTCCCACAGGTCGTCAATGACGCCTTTCAAAAAACGCAACATCCCCTCTACTTCATCGTATCGGGTCTGCGAATAAAGCTCGTCGATCCGATTCCGGTCCTTCTCCTGGATGTGCGCGTACACTCTATTGCGGAGGGGAGCGTACACCCAGGCACCCTCCACGCACCCGTCCAACCACTTGTGTAAAACGCCTTGCCCGATCTTTCGAGTTCGCAGAGCGGACTTGGTAAAGAAACCAGGGTGTTCCGCCGTGGCCTTAAGAAAGCTGCGAAGTGAGGTGGCCCCTCCAGACTTGTCGAAAAGGCGCCCCATTACGATAAAGAGAGTGGTGTCTAAGCAGTTCCGATGAGTGCCCCAGAATGCACCACACCTATTAATGGCGTGCCATGTCTCCGGGCTGCTTCGCGCTATCTCATTGAGAGTGCGTTCCATATGGAAGATCTGGATAACTTGTTCGACTTGATGCCGCATCTGTTCGAAGTCGACAAACCAGTCCGCCTCAGTCATGGATCCCCTTCAGTCTCTCGGCGAGTTCGCTAGCCGATACTGCCCTGCGTGCCCAGTGTCGTATGTGCACGATGGACACGGTACGGATTTCTCCGTCGACAATAAACTACACCTTGTATTGGCGGTGCCTCCTTCCGAACAGGAGCACTCGAACTTCGGCGCCTACGTCGGTCGAGAGGGATGCGACCAAGCAACGGCCCGGCGAGGACCGCAGTGTACGGATCTCCGTCATGATGCCGTTGAACCATTGCTCGGAACTCTCCTGGCCGCCGCGCTCGCGAATGTAACCTGCGATTTGATCTAAGTCATCTGCCGCGGCGGGCGCGAGTTCAACTCGAAAATCAATGCTTCTTGCGGAGTTGCCGCTCCACTTTGTCGATGGGTATTCCTCGCCCTGCGCGGACTTGCTGAATGCCCGTTCGGACGGCGGCCAGGGTCTCGGCCTCTTCTAGCCGATCAAGAATGGCCTGGTAGCTTGCGGCGCTCTGCACAACCGCTTCTGCCCGACCGTTGACGGTCAGGACCAGAGGTTTCCTGGATTTCTTGATGTGGCCCAGGTACATCTTCGTGTTCCGTTGAAACTTTGTGACGGAGCGAATTTCTCCTAAGTCAAGCATTTGTGAATTCCCTGCTAATTAGATGCTGCCTCATTACAAGGAGCTTCACGCGATAATGGGAAATTGATTCGCGTCCTTCTCAGCAGCAGTTTCTTCCAATCGCCCGAGCATCGGGAACGGGTGCGCGACGCCGTTGTGCGCATTGGCTGCATCGCCGACTCGCGGGAGCCATCAGACCTCGCGCACTCCCAGGTGGTGGAGCGGGCGTTGGAGCTGGTGGACAACTCGGATGTGTACTTGTTGCTCGAGCCCGCCGATGACCTTTCCCTGCAGGAACTCGCGCGCGCCGGCGGGCAGGGGATTCCGGTGCTTGCGTTTGCGGCTACGGCGGACCTTGAGGCGCAGGTTGTCGAAGCGCTGCAGGCTCGGATGGCGGGGGCGGCTCCGGACGAAGACGTGCGCGCCATCCCCAAGCCGCCGGGGCTCTATGCGAATCCGCCTTACCTACTCACGTACACGTTCATCGGGCGCTGGCAGGAGCTGCACGAGCTCGATCAATGGGCCGCGTCGGGCGAGGCGGCGATGGTGTACGAGGCCATCGGCGGCATCGGGAAAAGCGCGCTGGTGTGGGAGTGGTTGGAGCGGCACGCGGAGGCTCAGATTCCGGGGTTGGCGGGGCGCGTGTGGTGGAGTTTCTACGAACGTGGGAGCTCGCTACGCGGGTTCGTGCGGCATGCGCTTGCTTACGTCAACGACGCGGACGTGGAAGAGTACCGGCACATGGACGATTGGGATGCTGTGCGGCAGCTGGTCGCGGCGCTGCAGAAGCAGCCTTACCTGATCGTGCTGGACGGGTTTGAGCGGTTGCTCGCCGCCTATCACCACTTGGACAAGGCGCAGATTCGCGATGACCGCGTGCGCGAGGACTTGCGGGAATCCACGAATCCGCAGGACGGGGATTTGATGCGCGCGCTGGTGGATTGCGCGCCGTCTAAGATTCTGGTGACGTCGCGGCTGATGCCGAAGGCGCTCGAAGACTGCTCGCGGCATTACGTGCTGCCGGGGTTGACGCCGCGCGATGCGGAGTCGTTGGTGCGCGCGGCGGGGATCAAAGGGTCGAGCCGCATGATCCAGGATTTCGCGGAGCAGTTCGGCTGTCATGCGCTGGTGCTGAGGGTCGTTTGCGGCATGGTGAACGACTACACCCGCGAGCCGGGGTTCTTTGACCACTGGATTGAAGATCCGGACGCGGGCGGGGCCCTGCGCGGGGTCACGAATCATTCGCAGATTCTGGAATTCGCGCTGGCGCGGCTGGATCCGAAGCAGCGGCAGTTGTTGAGCCGCATCGCGGTGCTGCGCGACACGGCTTCGTACGAAACCATCCGCGTCATCAGCCCGTTCGCGTCGGCCGTGGAGTTGCACGCGGCGTTAAAGACGCTGGAAGACTGGGAGCTGCTGCAATGGGACCGGCACGCCAACACCTACGATCTGCATCCGGCGGTTCGTGGAGTTGCGTTCGATCAACTGGAGAGCACCGACAAAGCGGGCACCTACAAAGCGCTGCGCGATCACTTCGCGGCCATGCCTCCAGAGGATCTGAAACGCGCCACCGAACTGGACCATTTGAAGAACAGCATCGAGGTCTTCCGGCTGCTGCTGGGCGCGGGGTTGCTGAAGGAAGCCGCGTCGCACTACTTCGGTGAGCTGGCGAATGCGCTGCACTATTCGATTGGCGCGTACCGCGTGGTGTGCGAGCTGCTGCGCGAGCTTCTGAAGACAGCAGGCGATGAGCCATGGAAGGTGTTGGGTCCCAAGCCCGCGAGCTACGTGCAGGGCGCGCTGACGATTGCGCTGCAGCAATTGGGCGAGGTGGAAGAAGCCCGCGCGTTGGAGGCGCAGTCGATTGCGCTGGATTTGGCGGAGAGCGACTGGGCGAATCTGGCGATTGAAATTCGCAACGTGTCGTTGGGGGGCAGTCATGCGATGCAGGAGCGGGGCGCTCGTCTGTGTTTGGAGCTGTGCGAACTGACGTCGAACGCCGACGGCGCCGCGGCTGCCTACTTGTCACTGGCGCATGTGGCGGCTGAGCGGGGCCGGTATGAGGAGGCTCGGGAGCATCTGGCGAAGTCGCGCGGGTCGACTGTGCTGGAAGCCTCGATTGTGTTTGAGACCACGGGGGAGTGGTTGGATGTGACGGTTACGCAGCCTTCTGCGCAGAAGGACTTGCACGTGCTGCGGTCACGCTACGAGGGCGAGCGTGGCAACTGGACCGAGGCTCTGCGCTTCGCGGATGCCGCTATCGAGATTGTGCAGCGCACCGGGGAACGGGCGGCGCTGCCTTACTCGTTGCGGGCGTTGGCGCTGGCCGAGTTGGGGCGGGAGAAGGAGGCCAAGGAGGCGCTGGCGAGGTCGTCCAACAATCGCTTTTCGGCTCGCGCTTGTTTCGCGCTGGGGCTGGAGGAGGCGGGCAATCAGGTTTTGGCCCGGGCCGAAGCGGCGGAGCAGGTGCCTGATGAGGGGATTCCGCACGAGGTTGAGATCGTAGCAGCGATTGAGAAGCTACGGCGCATGCAGGAAGAAAAGAAGAAGCGCTACTTAATATCCTGAACCTTGTCGCTCATACCGTCTTCCCAACTCGACCAGCCGGTGATCATGCCGTAAGGGACGGCGAGCTGCACGGCTTCGATGCGCCGAATCTTGCCGCCTTCGATCTTGAACGTTTCGGCCGCTGCCAACGTTTCGGGCTTAACGGGGCCTGCGCTCACTTGGGTGCCGTCGGCCATTTTGAAGGTGCGGTATTTGCCGGACGCTTGATCGACGGCGAAGATGGCGGTGACTAGGCCGCGCTCGGGGTCGACGGCTACGAAGCGGCGGTCGCGGACGCGCGTCACGAAGTTGAAGTAGCCGGACTTGAATTGGTCGGTGCAGTTCATGCGGAGCACGCTTTCTAGCAGCGGGTCGGGCTTGGGGGCGACGGCTCCGCGTCCGGCGGGCGCGGGAGCGGGTAACGGAGTGGTGCGGTTGGTTGTCTGGGTGCCGTTCTGGTAGCGGTCGCAGTCGGCGGTGAAATTGTAGGTGCCTTTGCCGTCGTTGAGTTGCAGGCCGGTGAAATAGCTGTTGGCGGTCTGAATGAGCGCAGTTCGGTTGGCCCGCTGCGCGACGGCGGCGGTGAACATTTCGGCGGGGCGGCCTCGGTCTTCAAACGCCTTCGCAGCAGCGGCGTCGCGGACCACGAAGTTCTCAATCTCGGCGATCTGTTTGTTGACCACCTTAAGACGGATCATCACGATCACGGAGAGGTTGGGGACTTCGCGCATGGTGCCCATGAAAACCACTTGACCGCTGGCGACGTCGGTGTTGAAAAGGCGATAACTGCCTTTGCCCATCGCGGTACGCCAGAAGCCGTCGCCTGGGTCGAGGCGGACGCCGTCTTCGGTGTTCTTCACACGCTGCGTCATGGCGAGCTGCGCGGGCTTGTGCGCGATGAGCGCTTCCATGTATTGGTCGACGAAGTTCTCCAGGCACGCGCGGTCGCAGGTTTGGGCGGACGCGACTGCGGCGGTGAGGATGAGGATGAGGGTTCTCATTTTAGCTCCACGATGATAGCGCGCTGCTTGCCGCGCACCAATTCTTCCGAATGCGCCCGGTCGCGGGCGTTGAAACGGATGGTTCCCGGCTTGTACTGATTGAGCGTTACTTCGCCCTTGACGGTGGTGGACTTGAGGTCGCCTTCTTCAAGGAACATGACGACGACGTCCTTGTCGTGAAAGTGCTGCGGCGTTGCGTGGTTCAGTGTCCAGGTGTAGTCCCAGGCGGTGAGGCGGTCGTTGTCGAGAATCTTTTTTGCGCCGGGGCGGTCCATGGCTTGGGGTAGGCCGGTGGTGTTCGCAAGCGGAGCCACTTTTACGGGCTTGAAGCTGATGATCTCTTTCGCGGCGACGGCGAGGGAACCGGCCTTGTAGTATTGCACCTTGCCGTCGGCGGAGACGGTGAGCGTGTCGAACTCGAATGATCCGGCGGGCGGACGGTTTTCCCACACGCGCACGCGTGGGTTGTCGATCAGCGGCTTGGGTTCGGCTCCTTGGAAAAGGAGTGTCAGTAAGAGAAGAGTTTTCATTTGGCGGCGTCCCTTATTTTGCTACGTCACGGGCCCGTTGGCTCATGCCGTCTTCCCACGGCGACCAGCCGGAGTTCATCCCGTATGGGGCTCGTTCCATCGTCGCCTCGATCTGGTAGATCTTGCCTTTTTCCAGGCGGAACAGCTCGGCGAGCTGCCAGGTCCAGGGCTGCTGCGGGCCCGCGCTGACCTTGGTGCCGTCGGGCTTTTCGAAGTCGCGCGTGTCGCCGGCGGAGTGATCGAAGAAGATGTAGCTGAAGACCAAGCCGCGCTCGGGATCGACTGCGACGTAGCGGCGGTCGCGGATGCGGGTGACGAAGTGCAGCAGGCCGCTTTCGAATTGTTCCTTGCAACCCCATTGCCCAGAGTATCCAGTGACCTTCGGGTCCTTCGGATCGGGACGCGTCTGTCCGGCGGGCGTGGGCGCGTTGGTGGAGTTGTTGCCGTTCTCAATGCGATGGCAGTTGTCGGCGAACGGGTAGTCGCCCTTGCCGTCGTTCGACGCCATGCCGGTGAAGTATTTGTCAGCCAGTGCGATCAATTGCTCGCGCGTTTGACGCTCAGCTGCGGGGATGGGGTCAGTCCATTTGTAGCCGATGCGTTCAAAGCCAGCGGCGGAGCTGGGGCTGCGCTGGATGAACTGCTCAGCTTCGGCGATCTGGTTGTTGCGGATCTTGAGGCGCATGCCGATCATCGCGCCCGCGTCCATTTCCTGGATGCTGCCGAAGAAGCCGACCGATTGGGCTTCGACGTCGGTAACGAAGAGGCGGTAGGTGCCCTTGGCGGTCATGGTGTTCCACAAGCCGTCGCCCGCGAGCAGGCGCTGTCCGTTTTCGGTGAACTTGTAGTCGCGCGAGAAGGTGACCTTGGAGGGATCGTGCGCCACCATGGCGTCGAGGTAGCGGTCGACGTGGCCTTCGAGGCAAGCTCGGTCGCACGCGGGGGCGGCGGCTTTGCCTTTGCCTTGGGCAAAGACGGTGGAGGCTGCGAGCAGTGTCAAGAAGAGAGTCCGCATGGGATGGATTCTAGCAAAGAATGTCACGCTAAGGGCGCGAAGACTCGCAAAGGGTGTGGGGCTGGGTTCCTACAGAATTTGGGCGATGTCGTCGATGCTCAGCGAACGTTGTTGAGCTACTTCGGCCAGAACCGAGTGCAGCGTTCCCATCCTAAGTGGGTTGTGGTCGGGAACGGTGACGAAATGCGCGGGCGGGCCGGGGTGCATGAGGCGGATGTGGCTGCCTTTCTGACGTACAACGGAGTAGCCCAACTGTTTCATGGCGCCGATGACCCGATCCGAAGAGACGTCGCGCGGGAGCTTCATGCGGCTTCGATCGGGATGAGTTCGTCTTTGACGTAGTGGAGCTGGACCAAGCGGGGCTGCTCGGGGCTGTCTTCGAAGTGCAGGGAGACGGCTTCGAGGATGTTGGCGCGGAGTTCGTCCCACGTCTCGGCATCGGTGAAAATGGCGTGGCCGAGGGCGCGGGCGTAGAAGCCGCCTTCTTCGGCGTCGCGGATTTCGAAGATGAGCTCCATGGGGTTAGGATCTCACTTTCTCAACAACGACCGCCAGTTGAGCAGAATCGAAAGCGCTGGCGTATCCGTGCCGTCCGCGCCGGAGTTGACCAGGATTCGCCCATCCGGGGTGATGTCCCAGATGTTGCCGCGTGCGTTCGAGCCGGAGCGTGCGTGTACGTTGCCGAGTGTGGTCCGAGTGCCCAGGGTGAAGGTGCTCCCGGTGTTTACGGCTACAGACACCAAGGTGTTGTCGGGTGTGAGATAGAGCAGCCTGCCGTCGCGGGACCAGCGCGGGCGCAGGCCGTCCCCGCTCGAAACCGTAACTCGGCTAATCCTCGGATCGGGGTACGAGCTGACGTACACTTCGGTGGTGCCGGAGTCGTTGGAGGAGTAGGCAACCCAGCGTCCATCGGGAGAAAACTGCGCGGTGTATTGGTTGCCGGCGAGCGCGAGGTAGAGTTGCGGCTTCGCGTCGCGGCCATTGAGGTCGAGCGTATAGAGGTCGCCGCCTTCCTCCAGCAGGAGGGTGCTGCCGATCCAGCTTTGCGGCGTAACTATCCCATTACCGGCAGGCTGGTAGACAAGCTTTGGTTCGACGGCACCGTTGGCGGGTACTCGGACCAAGTTACGGCCATTCGAGCTGTAGCCTGCAAAGATCAGTTCGGTTCCGTCGGGAGACCAAATGGGCATCTGCCCTTGGCCGGAGATTTTTGTGGATGTATTCGAGGCTACGTCCAGCACCCAAATATTGGCGCCCCCTGGCCGCAGATCGGGTGTCCGCTCCACGGCGATGTGTTTGCCGTAGGGTGAGAGCGACGTGGCGAATTGAAAGGCTGGCTCGCCGACCGTGGCGGACGTCGGCTTTCCTGTACGGTCGAACCACGTGAGCTGACTCTTCTGGCCGCCCAGGGTGGAGAACACCGCAGTGTCACCGATCACGGTTTGTTGCCGGACGGTTTGGCTGGAAAGAGCAGTGGGTTCCCCACTGAGTTTCCGCGCATCCGCGTCGAATGGCTGAGCCAGTAGCGTGCTTCCCCGGCGAAAGATCAGGTGCCCTTGCTCCGGTCGCGCGGGGTCGGCGGGGATAAAGAAGACCCGCGACTCCGGGCCGCCTACGCTCCCCGAGATCAAGGGCTGCATGGATTGCTGAGCGGGTGGAGTATTCAGGTCGCCGACTAGAAGGTCACCGTTTCCGAGGCCTATGACGGCATTGTAGAAAAAGTGGTGTCCATCGGGAAGGAGCACAGGGTTCTGGTGCGAAGAGTATTGCTTGCCTGCAATCGTGACTGGCGTGGGTGTGTCGCCGTTCACCGATGTCCGAAGGATGCCCTTAGCGGGCCCGATCAGCAGAACCCCGTCGTCGCGCCAAGCTGCCCCGTAGTAGTCTGGAGAAATGTTCGTTACCAACACCGGCGGACCGTTGTTCACATCCGTGCGCATCAGCCGCGGGCCGGCTGCCCGGAAGATGATCGAACGGCTGTCTGGCGACCAAGTGAAAAAATAGGTAGCGCCATCCGTATCGGGCAGCAAGCGAACTTCGTCGCTATCGAAGCGGCGGACGTTGATGCCGGCTGCCGAACCAGCGGCCAGCATGGTTCCGTCCGGGGAAAGCGCGAGCCCCGAGATAGCATCCGGCATTTCGATCGCCAGCAGTCGCGATGGCGGGTCGGTTGGAGGCGGCTGGCGGAGGTAGAGGAAGCCGGCGGCAATTGCCAAGATCGCGAACACGGCTGCGGCGGCGGGCCAGCGCTTGTTGCTCTTCGCGGCGGGAGGCGCGGGTGCTGGCACGGGTGGTGTCTCCAGCAACTCCCAGGCGTCGCCGATGTCGCGAAGGCGTTTGGCGGGGTCTTTCTCCAGGCACTTTTTGATGAGGCGGCGGAACTCGTGGGGGACCTTTTCGTAGTCGGGCTGCTCTTTGATGACGCTGGCGAGGATCTCGGCAATGTCGTTGCCTTGGAAGGGGCGCTTGCCGCTGAGGAGTTCGTAGAGGACGACGCCGAAGGACCAGATGTCGGCTCGCTTGTCCACGTCAGAGCCCTTGGCTTGCTCGGGGGCCATGTAGGCGGCGGTGCCGACGACCATGCCGGCGTCGGTCAGCGACATGGTGAGCGTGGGGGAGTACTCGGGAGAGAGGTCGGTGCGCGGGGGTGGGGCGAGTTTGGCTAGGCCGAAGTCGAGGACCTTGATGGACCCGTCGGGCTTGAGCATCACGTTGGCGGGTTTCAAGTCGCGATGGGTGATGTGTTTCTCGTGCGCGGCTTCCAGGGCGGCAGTGATTTGGTGGGCGATGCGGAGGACTTCGTCTATCGGCAGCGGCCCTTTTAAGGGAGCGCCTTCGACGAACTCCATGACCAGAAAATTAGGTCCGACGTCGTGGAGCGTGCAAATGTTGGGGTGGTTGAGCTGCGCCACGGCCCGTGCCTCGCGGTCGAAGCGCTCCGTGAATTGCTGCTTGGAAGTCTTGAGGGCGACGACCCGGTCCAGGCGCGTGTCGCGGGCTTTGTAGACTTCTCCCATGCCTCCGGCACCGATTTTGGCCAGGATTTCGAAGTTGCCTAAGTGGTCTCCCGAGGCTAGAGGCATGATCTATGATTCTAACGCAGCGGTTGGAGATCGGGAGTTGTGGTGTCTGACACCGATCTTTTGTACACTTTCAGGGAGGCTACATTGTCACAACTCGGATTCATTGGACTCGGCATCATGGGCTACCGCATGGCCGGACATTTGCTGCGGGCGGGGCATGAGGTAGCTTTGTGGTCGCACACCGCGGGCAAGGCCGAGAAGCTGGCCAGTGAAGGCAAGGGGACCGTGTGCCTGTCTCCGCGCGAGGTGGGCCAGCGGGCCGATTTCATCTTCCTCTGCGTCGGCAACACGGCGATGGTCCACGATGTCTGCCTGGGCAAGGACGGGCTGATTGAGACGGCTCGCAAGGGCACGGTGATTGCCGACTGCAGTTCCATCGCGCCGGACGCCAGCGTGGAGATCGGGCTGGTGCTCGCCGCCCAGGGGATCGATTTTCTGGATTCGCCGGTGACGGGTTCGACGGGCGGGGCGGATAAAGCCACGCTGACCTTTATGATCGGGGGCGACAAGGCGGCCTACGAGCGCGCGAAGCCCTATATGGAGATCATGGGGAAGCTGTTCTTCTATTGCGGCGGTCCGGGCATGGGGCTGCGCGCCAAAGTCACCCAGAACATGGTGGGAGCCGGGATTTTCCAGGCGTTCTCCGAGGGCCTGGTCCTGGCCGCCAAGGCCGGCATCCCACCGGAGCTGATGATCGACATTCTGGAAAACAGTGCGGCGAAGAGCGGCCTCGCCAGCTTTAAGGCACCGTTTATCCTCAACCGCGACTTCACAACGCACTTTTCGGCGAAGTGGATGCACAAAGACGTGGGGTTCGCCACGCAAATGGCTCGGGATCTGAACGTGCCGGTTCCGGCTAGCTCGGTCACAGAACAGATGTTACGGGCGACGGTGGCAAGCGGGCGCGGGGATGACGACTTCTGCTCCGCAATCCGTGTTTTGGAAGATTGGACCGGGACTGTGATCAAAAAGGCGTAGTACGGACTCATCTGATGGGCATATGACCCCTATAGAAACAATCGATTAGGGCTGTATCCAAAAATTCATACGAAAAGTCTTGCATCTTCGGGCGACTTATATTAGTATTGGAATCAAGCCGGGGAGGCGACTCCCACCAAAGCGAGACTAACCTCAGATAAGACCCCTGAAGCAAAACCTCCCCGGCGCCCCCTAAAATCCTTACCTTCTGCAACCCATCCAAAGAAACGAGTGGTATTCTTGAATCGGGTGACTCTCCTAACTGTTCTCGGCTCTACTGGCTCCATTGGTGTCAATACTTTAAATGTCGTCCGGCAGTGGCCGGAGCGGTTCGGCATTTACGCACTGGTTGCTGGACGGAATGTAAACCTGCTGGCGCAGCAGATTGGGGAATTCCGGCCGAAGGTGGCCGTGGTTGCCGACGAGGCTGCGGCGAAGGCATTGCGCGCGATTGGCACGTTCACGGGCACGGAAATCGTGTACGGGGGCAAGGCGAAGGTGGACGCGGCCGTTGCGCCGGAAGTCGGCTTCGTTATGTCGGCGATAGTCGGCGTGGAAGGACTGAAGGCCACCTACGAGGCAATCCGCGCGAAAAAGCGGGTGGGGCTGGCCAACAAGGAAGTCCTGGTTTCGGCGGGCAAGCTGGTGATGGCGGCGCGCGAGGCCTCGGGGGCGGAGATGATCCCCGTCGATAGTGAGCACAACGGCGCGCATCAGTGCCTGCGCGGCGGGCGCGACGGAGTGACGAAGCTGATTCTCACGGCGTCCGGCGGGCCGTTCCGCGAAACCCCGCGCGAGCAGCTTGCGTCCGTCACTGTAGCACAGGCCTTGAACCATCCCACCTGGAAAATGGGCCAGCGCATCACCATTGATTCGGCGACGCTGATGAACAAGGGATTTGAAGTGATCGAGGCCTGCTGGCTGTTTGACTTCCAGCCGAAAGAAGTGGATGTGGTGGTGCATCCGGAATCGAAAGTCCATGCCATGGTGGAGTACGTGGACGGCAGCGTGATCGCGCAAGTCTGTGCTACCGACATGCGGATGCCGATCCAGTACGCGATGACGTATCCCGAGCGGGCGGCGGCTCCAGTGCCGCGCATCAATTGGCGGGAGACTTCGTGTTGGAATTTCTACGCTCCGGACTTTGAGAAATTTCCGCTGCTGAGTCTGGCCTACCAGGCGCAGGAAGCGGGCGGGGCGGCCACGGCGATCCTGAATGCCGCCGACGAGGTTGCTGTGGCGGAGTTTTTGGCGGGCAAGCTTCCTTTTCCCGGCATCTGGGAAACGGTGGCGGAAACGCTGGAGCGGATGCCCGCCCGCGAACCCGCGTCCATCAATGAAGTCCTGGAAGTGGACCGCGAGGCGCGCCGGGTGGCGGCGGAAGTGATCGCGGCTAGAGCCGTTTTGGCGGCACGTACGTAAAATAAGAGAGACGAAATGTTCGATACTCTGCAGACAGTTTTCTGGTTTCTGGTTCTGATTGGCGTGATGATCCTGCTGCATGAGCTGGGTCACTACATGGTGGCGCGCTTCTTCGACGTCCACATTGAAGCGTTCAGCTTCGGCTTCGGGCCGCGGCTGTTCGGCTTCAAGCGCGGCGAAACCGACTTCAAGTTCTGCGCTTTCCTGCTGGGCGGGTACGTCAAGATGGCCGGTGAGCAGCCGGGCGAAATCGCGGATACCGAATCCGCGCAAATGGACCCACGCGCATTTCCCGCCAAGCCCCGTTGGCAGCGCCTATGCATCATCTTTGCCGGCCCAGCTGTTAACTTTGTGCTGGCCCTGCTGATCCTGACAGGCCTGTTCATGTGGGAGTACCCGAAGCGCGTCGACCCGCCGAATCCGGTGATTGCAACGGTGATGGCCAAGGGTCCGGCGGCAAAGGCGGGCATCCAAGAGGGCGATCAGGTTGTTGAGTTCGACGGGCAGGGCGGCCCGAATTGGGAAGCCATCCAACGCAAGGAGATGGTGGGCGTGGGGCGGTCCATGGACGTCACCGTAGTGCGTGGTGGATCGCGGCTGCAGTTCAAACTTGTGCCGGAATCGCCGGATGCGCGGAGCCCAGGTTCTTCAGGCTGGTCGCCGCAGGTGGAGGTGCTGGTGGCGGGGTTCTCGGACGCCGCTCCGGCAGAGAAGGCGGGGCTCCAGAAGGGCGACCGCATCGTGAGCATCAACGGTAACCTGATCCTGTCCTCGGAGAAGTTGATCGAGACGGTGGAGGGGTCCAAGGGTGAGCCGGTGCAGCTGGTTTATCTTCGCGACGGGCAGGAACATGAGGTTGGGATTCAGCCACTCAAGACCACCGAAGCGGGAGCGGAACATTGGCGCATCGGCGCGCAGTTGCAGCAAGGGCGTGTGGAAGTAGTGCAGCTCCCTTTGCGCGAGGCTGCCATGGCGTCGTGGGATGAAAACCAGAAGAACGCGATGATGATCTACCGCTTCCTGCAAAGCGTGGTGGAGCAGCGCATGTCGGCGCGCTCGATCGACGGCCCCATCGGCATCGCCGTGCAGTCGGGGCGCGCGGCGAAAGAGGGTGCCAAGACGTTCCTGGGCTTGATGGCAGCCGTCAGCTTGAATCTGGCGGTGGTGAACCTGCTACCCATTCCGCTGCTGGACGGCGGCGGCATCCTCATGCTGCTGATCGAGATGCTGATGCAGCGCGACCTCAGCATGCGCGTCAAGGAAGGCATCGTGAAGGTGGGCTTCGCGTTCCTGATGGTCGTGATCGTTTTTGTGATCTACAACGATATCTCCAAGATTCTCCCTGGGGGATGATCGTTTATCCTGTGAACGGGTCTTGCGCCACGAACAGCACCGAGGCGACCTTCGAGAAGATGGTGCTGATGCTGCCCGCTACCCCAGGCATCAGAGCTCCCGCGGATACGGCTACGAAGCCGGCCATAAGCGCGTATTCGATCAGGTCCTGGGCCTGCAGTTCGCGCCAGATTCGCCGCAGTAGGTTGGCCATGATCCACAATAACCTACGCTCCCGCCATTAGGAATCCGCAGAGATCCCTGGACACATGGGAATTTCCACCCCGGTACCCTTAGACGCCGGGGTACCCGCTATGATGGTGAATCATGCCCGGTCCCTTGGAAATTTCCGCCCGCGACGTTCAGCAACTCATAGACGCTGGAGAGGTTCTGCACCTCATCGACGTGCGCGAACCGAATGAGTTCGCCATCTGCAAGATTGAAGGCGCGGCGTTGCTGCCCATGCGCTCCGTGCCGTCGCAGTTGCAGGAACTGGAGGCCAAAGCTGCCACCGGGCCGCTGGTGGTGTTTTGCCATCACGGCGTGCGCAGTCTGAACGTGGTCCACTGGCTGCGCGAACAGGGCGTCGAGAATTGCTCCAGCATGGCCGGCGGGATCGACGCCTGGAGCGCGATGGTGGACCCCTCGGTCCCGCGTTACTAGCCATGCGCGACAAGGCCCCAGCCTATCTAGCGGGTGCGGCGGCAGCCACCTCAACCGTGTCCATCGCAGCGAGCCAGATTCTGCTGGGCGCGGCGGTGCTGGCGCTGCTGCTGGACCCCAAGAAGCTGCGCTGGCCCCCCGTGACGCTGCCGCTGCTGCTGTTCATGGGGTGGACGCTGGTGTCCTTGGCGTTTTCGCCGGAGCCGCGCGTGGGCCTCGCGCAGGTGAAGAAATTCTACGAGTACCTGATGCTCTTCGCGGTGTTCAGCGCGATCCGGACGCTGCGCGAAGTCCGCTGGGTGATGTACGGCATCCTCGCGGGGGCCACGCTTTCCGCCGCCTGGGCGCTGGTGCAGTTCGCCGGAATCTACCGCACCAACGCTGTGCTGTTCTATCACGTATACAGCAACGGCTCGCGGGCCACCGGATTCATGTCCCACTGGATGACCTTCAGCGGGATCACCATGATGGCTCTGATGGTGGCTGGCGCGCTGATACTGTTCGATAGGCGGAGCGGGGTCCTGCTGGGCGCGGTCGGCGTGATGGGAGCGGGACTGCTCGTCTCCTTCCAGCGCACCATGTGGGCGGGGACGGCGCTGGGTGGTATGTGGATGTTGTGGTCCCGCAAGCGGTGGCTGGTGGCGCTGGTGCCTGTAGCGGGGGCGGTGGTTCTGGCGGCTAGTCCGTTGCTACGGGAGCGCGTGATGTCTGTGTTCCAGCCTCAACTCAATATTGTGGATTCCACGGCGCACCGGGCGGCGTTGCGGGCCACGGGGTGGGAGATGATCAAGGCGCATCCGTTGGTGGGAGTGGGGCCCGAGATGGTGAGCCGCAAGTTCGTCGAATACGCGCCGCCCAGCGTGCCGAGTCCGGTGCCGACGGAATGGTCCATCGGGCACTTGCACAACGTCTACTACCAATACGCGGCGGAGCGCGGTGTGCCGGCGCTGCTGGCGATGCTGGGGTTCCTGGGGCGCGCGCTGTTCGATTTCTGGATGGCTCGACGGGCCAACTGGATGATGCCGGCGGCGATTGCGTGTCTCCTTGCGGTGACGGTGGCGGGAGTGGCCGAGCACAACCTCAATGACAGCGAACCACTGGGCGTCTTGCTCAGCATCATCGCGTGCGGCTACGTGGCTCGCGACGCTCACACTTCCTGACGCCGGGCCGATACGGGCCATGTGGAAGGATTCCGCAGCGGCGAATACTTGACGTTCCGGGTGGGGCGGCAGGAATTTGCGATTGAAGCGGGTCCGGTCAAGGCGATCATCCCCGCGCACGACCTGCTCAGCGCGGACCACCCCGATCCGGCCTGGCTGGCGGGCGAATCCCGCTTGCGCGGGGAGCCGTTCCCTGTGATCGATCTGCGGCTGCGCCTCAAGCTGCGCCACGGCATATCGGGGCGGACGCCGTGTATCGTGGTGCTGAACTCCGGCAAGCTGATCGGCTTCCTGGCCGACAGCGTCTCAGAAATCATCCACGCCAGGGCCCACGATTTCCGCAACGGCAAAATCCGCATCGGCCGCCCGCGCCAGATTGTACCGCTATCGCAGCTCAGCCTTTAAGTCCCTCAAAGGCGCGTGCGATCTCCGCCTGCGCCGCCGGACCCACCGGCACAAACGGCAGCCGCGGATCGCCGCCGAAGTACCCCATCAGGTCCATCGCGTGCTTCAGTCCGGGGATACCGTAGCTTCCCGAGATAATCGCCGACCCCGCCGCGATGCGGCTCTGCCAGTCTTCCGCTGCCTCAGTTTCCCGCGACCGGTGCGCTTCCCAGATGCTGATGCACGCGTACGGCACCGCATTCGCCAAGGCCAAAATCGCGCCCGAGCAGCCCGCCGCCAGCGACGCGGCCAGCACATTCGACGACCCCGTCATCACCTGAAAATCCTTCGGCACCGCGGCGAGAAACGTCTTGGTCCCTTCGAGGTTCCCCGAGCTATCCTTCATCCCGATGATGTTCGGATGCGCCGCCAGCTCCGCCACCGTCTCCGGCAACATGTCGATCCCGCTGACCTGCGGGAAGTGATACAGCAGCACCGGAATCTTGGCCTGATCGGCAACCGCCCGGAAGAACAACTTCTGCGACTCCGGCTTGCTGAAAATCGACTTGTAGTAGTTCGCCGGCAGAATCAGCGCGGCTTTGTAGCCCAGCTCCGCCGCCCGATTGGTCATGCGCACGCACTCCCGCACACTGTCGGCGCTGGTCCCCGCGATGAGCGTCTTCTCCGGAGCCGCATGCTGCGCGACCCATTCAAACAGCAGCAGCTTTTCTTCGCCGCTGAGCAGCGCGCTTTCGCCGGTGGAGCCGCAGACGACGTAGCCGGAGAGCACGGTTCGGTTCCAGCGTTCGACATTATGCTGGACCTTGATTTTGTACAGTTCACCCTTGGAGTCAAAAGGAGTGACGATGGCGGGAAAAATTCCTTGCAGTTTCATGGTTCCTCAAATGAAAAAGGCGGACCGTAGCGGCCCGCCCTCGTTGTTGTACCGTCCGTCCGCATGCTCACGCATAGCGGCTCACTGCTTGCTGCACCGAACCGCGACCGTAAGGGAGCGGACAGCCCCACTACGCCTTCAAGAAGATGATGACAAGCGTAAACAGCGCCAGCGATTCAATAAACGCGAGGCCGAGAACCATCAGGGTCTGAATGGTGGCGGCGGCACCAGGATTACGAGCCACGGCTTCAGCGGCGGAAGCGACGGCCTTGCCCTGACCGAGTCCGCAAAGTCCGCTGGCGATCGCCATGCCAACCGCGGCACCCACGGCCGTAACGCTACCGGTGACGCCTGCACCGCCGCCCTCTTGGGCGAATACGGGGCTGGCCATCAGGAGCAGGGTGGAGAGAAATAGGAAATTCTTGAGACGCATTGTTTGTTGCCTTTCAACTATAAATTCCGCCAGGAGGTGGTTCCGTCCGTGCCTTGGGAGACCGGGGGCTCACACTGAAACGGGGTACTGCAAAACTCTAGTGCGCGTGCGCGTCATGCCCGTGAGCATGCTCGTCGCCATGACCATGAGACGTCGCGGTTGCTCCCGCTATGTAGATCATCGTCAACATCGTAAACACATACGCCTGCACCAAGCCGACGAACACGTGCAGCCCCATGAAGATCACCGGGATGATCAGCTTGGTCATGGAGATAAATACCAGGGTCACCTGCTCGCCCGCGAACATGTTGCCGTAGAGACGCACGGTGAGGGAAAGCGGCCGGATGAACAGGGAGATAATTTCGATGGGGAACATCAGGGGAGCCATCCACCAAATGGGTCCTGCGAAGTGCTTCAAATAGCCCAGGCCGTTGGTGCGGAAGCCGGCGACGTTGAAGTAGAGGAAGGTCCAGAGGGCGAGTCCAGCCGGCACCCAGGCGAACATGGTGGGCGATTCAAAGGCCGGGATGATCCCGATGAGATTCATCGTCGCGATGAAAATGAAGATGGTGGCGAAGTACGACATGTATTTCGCAGGATCTTCCACGCCCGCGTCCACGGCGGACTTCTTGATGAATTCGTAGCAGGTCTCGAAGAAATGCTGCAGGCCGCCCGGCTTGTCGGCGGAGAGCGCTCCGCGGATCATCAGCGCGATGAGCATGATGAGGACCGCGCACATGACTTCCACGGCGAGCCAATTGCCCCACGGGCGCGGATCGCTGGGCATTCCGACCAGATTGAGCGCGGCATTGGCCGGAGCGGCCAGAAAATCGTTAAAAAGACGGGTGAGCCCTAGCTCGTGTTCCATAGGTTACCTTTTGGAGGACTGCTGAATGAGTTCGACTACGACGGCGGCAAAGGACACAAACAGGCCCAGCAACATCGCCAGCGGGGTCACTCCCAAAACCTTTACTGTAGCATAGATAGCGGCGGCGATCAGCAGGTAGCGGACGGCCAGGAAGACGCCGGACGCTCCCACGGAGGGCTTGGAGGCGGCCTCCGGGTTGAGGCTGGCGGCCAGACGGGACCAGGATTCGATGGTCACGAAGGCCAGAGACGCTCCGACGACGAAGCCGGAGGCGTCTTTCGCCCCGCGGGTGAGCAGCGCGACGACCGTGCCGACGACGCCCAGTATTAGGGCGTAGCGCTTGATGCGTGGAATCGATATCTCAAACATTTATTTAGACTTCTGGTCTCCCAGGATCTGCAGAACCATGCGGGTGAACGCACCGACAATCAGAATGAGCAGGAACAACACCCGCAACCAAGTGGTCCCGAGCCACCCGTCCAATAAATAGCCGATCCCGTAACCCACTAGTGCGGATGCGGGGATCGAAAGAGCCATGTCCGCGTACAGCCCAGCCCGAGCGATCGCCTTTCTGGAGCCGGGATTCATCCCTTCAATTGTAGGATGCCCGGAGCCTGCTGGAGCGCCTCGGTCACCAGAATTCCCATCTTGGGGTGTGATGGCTCAAAATCCGGCGGGATGCCTTGCTCGCGCAGGGCTTCCGAAGTAGTCGGGCCGATGGAGGCGACTACGATTTTCCGCAGCGCAGCGTCGACGTCGACGCCTTCAGCCTCGGCGATCTGCAGCAGGTGGGTGAGCTGTACGGCGGCGGTGAACAGGACCAGATCGAACTCGCCGCCAACGAGGCGGTGGACAGCTTGGCGCAGGGGGGCGGTGTCTTCAGGCAGCTCCCATTGATAGACGGGGACGCTGGTGACCTCGGCTCCGCGGGCTCGGAGGGCGTCCAACAACTCGACACTGCTGCGGCCGAATTCCTGCACGGCGATGCTGCGCTCGGGCCTACCTTGGGTCACGGCGAGCACTTCGCGCCAAGTGTTCGGCTCGCCCGCGATGGCAGCCACCGGCACATTCCATTCGCGCATCACGCCGCTCGGCTTGGGTCCGCGCACCACCACCGCGATTTCCCGCAGCGCTTCCTGGAACAAGCCCGGGGGATGGCGCGTTTCGATGGCCTGCGCCAGCAGCTTCGCTCCGACGCCGGTGAGGAAGATCACCATGTCGAAGTCGCCCGCAAGCAGCCGGTCCATGAAGGCGAACGCGGGCACGTTGTTCTGAAGCGGGATTTCGCGCATGGACGGCGCGACGAACGCATCGCCGCCTCGGGTGCGGATCAGGGTTTCGATCTCGACGGCTCGACGGCTTTCCAGCGCAAGGACGCGCATTACAGGCCCGCGATTTGCTCGTCCAGGAATTGCAGGCCGCTTTGCAGCGTCACGCGGTGGCGCTCGTTGTTGGAAATTTCGATTTCGCGCAGGATGCGGGTGCGTTGCAGCATGAGTCCGTCGCGCTTGCGGTTGACCTCGGCTTGTTCGGCGTTGAGGATCACGCGCTTGGCTGCGGCGCGGCGCTCCTCAAGATCCTGCTGCTGCTGTTCTACGTTCTTGCTCTCAAAGCCTCTTGCCACCATTCTATTCTACGTTCAGTAGTGTCCGGCTATAAGTCTAACAGATTCAGCTGGTTGAAAAATGGGTCTGATTTTTCTCCGGTATGTTGTAGCTGAAGGGCCTGTAGAATGGGCGTCCGCTCGAAAATGGTGACGCTGACAACCTGTAGGATTTGGTAGAGGCTGGCCGACAAACTCAGTTCTTTCT